>NZ_CP035686.1:0-681666 GCF_009665255.1 Vibrio metoecus | reverse complement strand
GGCGCAAGTGTTTCTTGCCAGTTGCGCGAATTCACATCCCCCACATGGCGATAACGGATCACGCCATTCGCATCAATTAAGAATGTCTCTGGAGCGCCATATACTCCCAAATCCAGCCCCAACATACCGTTTCCATCGAATAGGCTGATTAGGTACGGGTTACCGAGCTCATTGAGCCACTGGGTTGCTTTATCGCGTTGATCTTTGTAATTCAGACCAATAATTTTCACACCTTGCCCAGCCAGTTTGTTCAGGTACTGGTGTTCGGCGTAACAGGTTGGACACCAAGTCGCCCAAACGTTGAGCAATAAAGGTTCACCTTTGAAAATGGACTGATCGTATAACTTACCCGGTTCCGCCAAATCTTCTAAACGAAACTCAGGTACCGACTTGCCGACCAATACAGATTCGAGCTTGGTTGGATCATCTCCCGATGAGTTTCTTACCAACTGAGTAGCAAACACGCCTGCCAATAGCAAAAACGCAACCAGTGGGATAAATAAAATCTTCTTATTCACTTAAGCCTCCTGATGTGCATTTTTTCTGAAGCGGTAACGCTTGTCACTGATCGCTAATACGCCACCCAATGCCATTAACAAACCACCAGCCCAAATCCAACGCACATAAGGTTTGTAATAAATGCGAACTGCCCACGAACGGTTATCTTCCAAACGTTCTCCCATCGCAATATACAAATCACGCGTAATGCCACGATCAATCGCGGCTTCAGTCATCATCGATTTGGCTGTGCGGTAGAAACGTTTTTCTGCATGCAACGTATTGACATATTGACCTTGGCTGGTGATTTCAAAATCAGCAATGTATCCATCGTAGTTCGGGCCATCTTTGTCGCGCACATTTTGGAAGTAGAAGTTGTACTCATTCAGCTGGAAATTATCACCAGGAGCAAGGCGTACATCGCGCTCAATACTGTAATTCTGCACCATCGCAATACCGATAATACTCACCGCTAAGCCTAAGTGACCAAGCATCATCGCCCAATGGCTGCGTGGTAGCTTTTTCACACCCACCATAAACGGATGACGATGAGTCGCACGCGTATGCAGCTCATAACCATGCAGTAGCACAATCCACCATGCCATTACCCAACCGAGATAGGCCATCGGGCTGAAAGTAGGGGCATTGAGCCACATCATTAGCGCGGCAAGCACCAATGAAGCCACTGCGGTAGCTAACATAGGTTTAAATAAGGTTGAAATTTGGTCACGCTTCCAACGAATTAATGGACCAATGCCCAACAAAAACGCGAATGGAATCATTAGCCATGCGAAGAGCATGTTAAAGAACGGCGCACCAATAGAGACAGAACCAAGACCGATCTGTTTATGCACCAAAGGTAACAAAGTACCAATCAGCACTACCGCTAGCGCGGTCATCAGCAATACGTTATTAGCCAGTAAGCTATTTTCACGTGAGACCAATTCAAAGTTACCACGCACTCGTACCGAGGCACCTTTGATTGCAAACAGCAGCAATGAACCACCGATCACCGCGATCAAGAAACCGAGAATGAACATGCCGCGGGCAGGATCAGATGCGAATGCATGCACGGAAACCAGAATACCTGAGCGCACTAAGAATGTGCCTAGCAAACTCAGAGAAAAAGCTGAAATGGCCAGCAGAACCGTCCATGCCTTAAAAGTGCCACGCTTTTCCGTAACCGCTAATGAGTGCATTAAAGCCGTGCCAGCGAGCCAAGGCATGAATGAGGCGTTTTCTACTGGGTCCCAGAACCACCAGCCACCCCAACCAAGCTCGTAGTATGCCCACCAAGAACCTAAAACGATCCCCATAGTGAGAAACAGCCAAGCACCAATCGTCCAAGGACGTGACCAACGAGCCCATGCCGTATCCAATCGACCAGTCATCAAAGAAGCAATCGCGAACGAGAAAGCCACTGAGAAGCCTACATACCCCATGTACAACATCGGTGGGTGGATAATTAAACCGGGGTCTTGTAAGAGTGGGTTTAAATCACGCCCATCGATTGGGAAGTAAGGCAGAGTACGCAAAAATGGGTTAGAGGTAACGATAATGAACAGTAGAAAACCGACGCTGATCATGCCCATCACCGCTAATACTCTAGCCACAGACTCTTGCGGCATTCCACGGCTAAACGTGGCGACAGCGACAGTCCAAGCAGACTGAATCAATACCCAAAGTAATAACGAACCTTCGTGAGCTCCCCAAACCGCCGTCAACCGATAGTACCAAGGCAGCTCACTGTTTGAGTTACTTGCCACATACTGCACGGTAAAATCGTTGCTATAAAATGCCCACAATAAAATCACAAAAGAGGTCAACAGCATCAAGAACATGCCCCATGACAAGGGGCGAGCGGTATTCATTAATAGCGTGTTGTTGCGTGATGCGCCAAGCAGAGGGAGTGCACTCAATAAAATCGCCAAACCTAACGAAACAATCAGTGCAAAATGGCCAATTTCAGCAATCATTGTGCACTTCCTTGTTGTTCTTCGGTGTACTGGAGTGGTGCATGTGTTTTTTGCATAGCTTCAGCAATTTCTGGTGGCATGTAGTTCTCATCATGTTTTGCCAATACTTCAAATGCTTCGATATTCGTTGCATCAACGAGAACACCTTGAGCGACAATACCCTGACCTTCTCGGAATAGATCCGGCAAAATACCGTCATAGGTGATCGTGACGCTAGGGCCTACATCATGTAAATCAAAACTGACTTTCAGAGAATTAGGATCACGCTTTACAGAACCGACGACCACCATTCCACCAATGCGAAGACGTTGCCCCACTTCAGGTTTATTTCCTTCTTTTCCATACACCAACTCACTTGGGGTATAAAACAAATCCATATTTTGATTTAAGGCGTAGATGATCAGTCCAACCGTGGCACTCAGTCCAAGTAAGATCGCTAAAACAACACCGAGCCGCTTTTTACGTCTTGGGTTCATAGTGTGTTCTCCATATGTTTTGCGGCATCAATCCGAGCCTGACGCTCCAATTTATTGCGCACTTGATTGAGTAACGTGTTTTTACGTCGAACGCTGACGATCCACAACACCGCCATCGACAGATAAGTTAAGCCAAAGGCTCCCCAGACATAGCTGGCATAACCACCCATTGCTAGAAAATCACTAAAGGATTCAAAATGCATCACTGCTTTCCTCGCAAAGATTGGTTTGCTAATTCGCAGACCCAAGGACGATGACTTTCTCGACTTAGAATCTCATTACGCAGACGGATCATAGTCAGTGCTGCAAAAAAGAATGCAAAACCGAAAATACATGCCAAAAGCGGCCATAGCATTTCAGGCGCAATCGATGGTTTCGCAAATTTTGTGATAGTGGCACCTTGGTGCAAAGTGTTCCACCACTCAACCGAGAAGTGGATGATAGGTAGATTAATCACGCCGACAATCGCTAGAATACCCGCAGCTTTCGCAGCCGTTTTTTGATCATCAAAGGCATGATAAAGCGCAATCACACCTAAATAGAGAAACAGGAGTACAAGCTCAGAAGTTAGGCGTGCATCCCATACCCACCAAGCCCCCCACATTGGCTTGCCCCAAATCGCACCAGTGATCAGCGCAATAAACGTGTACACGGCACCAATGGGAGCCATCGCTAAAGCTGCCATATCTGAAATACGGATCTGCCAAACAATGCCAATAAATGCAGCGATAGCCATCGACATGTAAATACCCATTGACCATATCGCCGCAGGGACATGGATATAGATAATTCGAAAACTATCGCCTTGCTGGTAATCTGCCGGTGCATAAGCTAATCCAAGCACCGTCCCTACCACGAGAAACAGGAATCCTAAGCTGGCAAACCAAGGCAACAACTTACCGCACAATTGGTAAGCTGCATCGGGTTTGGCATAGGGGTGAAGCCATTTCCACATGTTGATCTCACTTTGCTTTCAATTTATTGAGTTTTAACTAACTTATTATAATTTATCTAACGCAGCATTTTCGTGCTTGATCGAAGACAATCAATGAACACTTACTCGTAACGCCGCACTGATCGCGAAAGGGGTTAACGTCATCGACCCCATTAGCATCGCCGCTAAAATAGCCAGTTGTCCGTTATACGGCATACCAAGTGCCGCTGCATCAATTGCCGAGGTAGCAAATATCAAAACTGGGATAAACAGCGGTAAAACCAATAAACTCAGTAACACCCCACCTTTTTGTAACCCCACGGTCAATGCAACGCCGATTGCGCCAATAAAACTTAAGGTTGGCGTTCCCAGTAAAAGTGTCAACACAACCGCTAGCCAGGTTGAACTATCAAACGAGAGTAAAACCGCCAGCAGCGGACTGATTAAAATCAGCGGTAACCCCGTCAGAATCCAATGGGCAGTGACTTTTGCCAATACAACAACCGATAAAGGCAGCGGAGTAAGCATTGCCTGTTCAAGCGCCCCATCTTGGAAATCATCCCGAAATAAACGCTCTAAGGAAAGCAACGCCGCTAACAAAGCCGCTACCCAAACAATACCCGGAGCAATTCGCGCTAATAAGGCGGGTTCAGGTCCCACACTCAAAGGGAACAGGGTAATAACAATAATAAAGAACCACAAAGGGTTGAATACATCGGCTTGGCGACGAAAAGCAATTAAGAGTTCTCGGCGGATAAACTGAGTAAAAGCAGTAATCATGAAATGTCACCACCGAGTCGAATCTTGCGGAGTTTAGGATTGTCAGCAAACATATCTTGATGCGTAGTCAAAATCACAATCCCCCTTGTTCTGCATGGTTTAAAAACAGTGCTTCAAGAACTTTCACGCCTTGCTTATCAATAGCGGTTAGAGGTTCGTCTAAAATCCATAGTTTCTTTTGGCTCAGCCATAATCTTGCCAACGCTACCCTACGCTGCTGCCCTGCGGAAAGTTGCCCAACAGGCACATCCTCCCTCCCAGCTAATCCCACTTTCGCCAGTGCTTGGAAAATGTCCGCTTCACTCACCGCTTGTTGATGCACAGCTTGATAAAACCGTAAATTTTCAGCGGCCGTCAGTTCGCGCTTAATCCCTGTCTGGTGGCCTAAAAACAGTAAATCTTGGTGATAGTTTTCACGATCACTTTGAATTTTATTGCTATCCCAGAGGATTTCACCTGAGTCACTCTCACCAAGGCCAGCAATGATACGTAGTAAGGTGGTTTTACCCGTTCCATTACGACCTTCAATCTGGACTAATTCGCCGGTATGGATTTCGAATGAGAGGGATTCAAATAAAATCCGCTCATCACGAATGGCGGTGAGATTTTTGACTTCTAACATGCTGATCTACTGAGAACGTTGGGAGGGCTATATTACCACAGCAACGAGGAGACTAAAGCCGCTAACTCTATTACGAATCACGAAACTAAGTAAGAAACTATTAAAAATTCACCCATTTCGTTCGCAACTACCTCTTTATAGTTACAACAATAATCCAATCTGCACACCCGCGTTAAACCATATCAATGCCAGCACACGATCAATGAGGGAGAAATCAGCACAACTTAAATAAGCAAAGATTTGCATCATTATGAATGGGGGCACTATCGCGAATAACTTAACCATCAATCAAACAATCACAACGACTCAAACAAAGATTTATAGATGATAATAAAAAAGGAAGCCTGAGCTTCCTTTAAAATAATAAGTGATGTTAGATCAGGACTTTACCTTACCAGTTTTCCCATCTGGATGACTGGCGAGAGGAGGAATCGCTTCTTTGCCGGCTAGCTTATTTTGCAAAGACATCATCAACTCAGCTTCAGCTTTCGGCAGCTCACATTCTTGGATAAGTTCATTGAGATCAGCCCCGAGTTGGACCATTTTACTGGCGCGGGTATACAGACGCGCATCGGCATCCGTATTTTCTAACTCAAGTACGCGTTCGTTCAAATGGCGGATAACATCTTGTTGCTCACTGACTTTCTGCCCGAGCCCCACCATAACTGAACGTACTTCCAACAGTTGTTTGTTTGATTTTTGTAGCTCACGGTCGAGATTACGTACTTGTTGGCGTAAGGTTTCACTTTGGCGTAGTTGACCACGCTTAAGACGCCACAGCGCCAATACTATGCACAAAACAACAAAAACCAACCCTCCTGCCATTACAGGAGGGGTTAACCAAGTCAAATCAACCATTACAGATGAGCCATATCGTCCCATTCTTCATCGGTTAGGAACTTGTTCAAATCAACCAGAATCAACAATTTACCATCGCGATTGCTCACCCCTTGGATAAACTTCGAGCTTTCATCCGTACCCACACTTGGTGTTGAGTCGATTTCTGACGAACGCAAGTAAACAACTTCCGCAACGCTATCTACCAGAATACCGATCACTTGTCGCTCTGACTCGATCACAATGATGCGGGTATTATCCGTGATTTCACCTTGCATTAGCCCAAAACGTGAACGAGTGTCGATAACCGTCACCACGTTGCCACGCAGGTTAATAATACCCAACACATAATCAGGCGCTCCAGGAACTGGAGCAATTTCGGTATAACGCAGTACTTCACGTACCTGCATTACGTTAATGCCGTACGTTTCTTCTTCCAATTGGAACGTCACCCATTGAAGTACTTCATCGTTCGACTTTTCTTTTCTGACTTTCACTTCATTCGCCTGAGACATAACTTTCCCTCTCTGAGTCGTTTCCGACACCCAATGTTTTAATTTTCCAGTGCTTTTACATCAAGCCCTGCATTAAGCATAGCTATCAATGCTTGAACATGGATCAAAGCGCACATTTTTTCTTTCACCATGCCAGCGAGCCAAGGACGTTTACCGACCTGTTCACGCCACCGCACTTTATCTGTACTGAGTAATTCTGTGCCCATAAGTTGAGTGCTGGCGAGCCCCCAAGCACTCTCACCCAACATGACAATATATTGATAAGCTTGCTTATAACTCTCATCATGTAGCTTCTCAGCCATTACCCATTTCGCCGTATCCACCACATCAAGTTGCGAATCCCGGTTAGTTTGTAAACCTAAATACCACGCAGGGCGCCCAATTAAATGGTTGAGCGCCGTCATCCGATGGATACCACCCAGTTCATCCAAAGGCACAGCAAAAGTGACACCATTGACATCAAAATAGAGCACTTGGAAGTCTTTTTCACGAATGGTATTCGTCCACGAGCCCAGTTTGTTACCGCCAGTTTGCGTTTCTAGAGTCGGTGCGGTATCAACCACTACCTCAGGCTCCACCTCTGCAACGAAAACCTCGATCTCTGGCTCAACGTTGAAGTAAGCAGGCTCAAGTTCTTCTTCAGTAAGGAGCTCAGCTTCGAGATAGTCCGAGTCAGTTTCAATATCCCACTCTTGGATCTCGTCAACGACGGTAACTGGTGGAACAATAGGTTCCGTTCGAGCAATCTTGGCCGTATTTTCTTCCAAGATTTGTTCAAGATCCAAATCCGCCACCGGATTACTCGATTCGAGTTGGCTCAGTAAGCGCTGAACATCCTCTAAATTAGGCAGATCAAACTCTTCAACTTCCGCCTCAAAATAGCTTTTGTTAGGTACAGACTGCACCACAGGAGCCAGTTCTAACACTGACTCCTCTTTGATTTGAGTTAACTCAAAATCAGCCGTTTCTTCATCCAACAACGCGGTGAAGTAATCGTTAAGCGCTTGTTCGCTGGAAATCAACGCACTACTCATCGATGGCTAGCCTCTCTAAAAACAGCAGCAGCTGTTTGTAGGCAAAAACGCCTCGACTTCCCTCTGCAAAATGTGAGGCAGGTAGACGCTGTAAGCTAGCATCGCGGAATTTAGTATCGATAGGCACCGCTGAGGTCCAAACTTTATCCGGATAGTCTTTTTTCAACTGATTCAACGTCTGCAGAGAAGCTCTCGTGCGCTTATCATACATGGTCGGGACAATCGTTACTTTAAACTCACGACTGCGCGATTTCTGCATAATAGCCAACGTACGCACCATCCGCTCCAAGCCTTTCATCGCCAGAAATTCTGTTTGAACCGGGATAAGGATACGATCACTCGCGGCAAGGGCGTTGACCATCATCACCCCCAGAATCGGTGGACAATCGATCAGGACATAATCATAAGCGTGCCGCAGGGCTAACAAAGCTCGTTTTAAAATCAACCCCATACCACTGCGATTCCCCATGACACGATCTAGAGTCGCAAGTGACATATGAGCAGGAATAAGGTCGATGCCTTGAATATCAGTATTTAAAATCAGAGGTCTAACTGATGCCTCATTGTATTCACGCAATTGAAAAAGGTCGAATAAGCTAGCTGGAACACCATCGGAATCATAGCCCAAATAGGTGGTCAGCGAAGCATGTGGATCCGTATCAACCAGCAGGACACGTTTACCCTGCTGACTTAACAAGCCAGCCAATGTAATCGTTGTGGTGGTTTTTCCTACTCCACCTTTTTGGTTTGCAACACTCCAAACGATCATTGAGGTTCCTTATGCGAGCCCTACTTCTACCAGCATTCGCTCTGCGATTCTGTCGAGCGGCAAATCTTCTGTAGAGATTCCCGCTTTGGCTACCGCCTGTGGCATTCCATACACAACACAACTCTCTTCATCTTGTGCCCAGATGGTGGCACCAGCTTCTTTAAGCATTCGAGCGCCTTCACGTCCATCAGCTCCCATGCCAGTTAGAATCATAGACAATACTTTATCGCCATAGATTTTTGCAGCAGAGCCAAAAGTCACATCCACACACGGCTTGTAGTTCATGCGATCACCACCATCGATGATGCGCAGTCTTGCGGCACCTGGACGACCATCAAGCATCATTTGTTTACCACCTGGCGCCAAGTAAGCGACACCTGGTCGTAAGGTATCGCCATCTTCCGCTTCTTTTACCTCAATTTTGCACAGTGAGTTTAAGCGACTTGCAAAAGCAGCCGTGAACGTCGCTGGCATATGTTGAATCAAAACAATCGGATGTGGGTAATTAGTGGGCAGCTTGGTTAAAATTTTCTGTAATGCAACAGGTCCTCCAGTGGAGGTACCTATTGCCGTGAGCTGATATTTCTTTCCCGTCGCTTTAAATCGAGCCGCCGTAGCAACAGCCGCAGCGGGACGATTTCCAGTTAATGATACCGATGGAGCTGCACGTTCTTGGGTCATCGGCGTACTGGTTGATGACGTAGACAACGTAGAAGTTGCACGACTCATCGTTGGACGACGTAAAAAAATCTTTTTAGAGGCGATCGACAAGACTCTCTGTTGGAGCAGAGTGACCGCTTCATCGCGATTACGGGCGATATCTTCAAACTTCTTAGGTAAAAAGTCTAACGCACCAGCATCTAAAGCATCTAATGTGGCTTTCGCACCATCGTGCGTCAGCGAAGAGAACATGAGAATCGGCACTGGATTATTTGCCATAATTTCACGCACAGCTGAAATGCCATCCATAACCGGCATTTCAATATCCATGGTAATCACATCTGGCTTTAATCGAGCAGCCTTTTCTACCGCCTCTTTACCATTTACAGCAACATCAATGACTTCTAAGCGCGATTCGGAGTTGATGATTTCACTCACGCGACGACGGAAAAAGCTTGAATCATCAACAACTAATACTTTAATCGCCATGTTTATCCTTATCGTTGTGCAACTAATCAGATTCGTGATGCAGCTGCGTACTGCTTAAGCAGATCTGGTACATCCAAAATCAGCGCGATATGACCATCACTCGTAATCGTTGCTCCAGACATACCAGGTGTACCCTGTAGCAATTTATCAAGTGGTTTAATCACGACTTCTTCTTGGCCAATTAAGGTATCAACCACAAGACCAACGCGCTGGCTACCAATTTGTACAATCACCACATGACCATGACCTTGGCGCAGTTGTACTTTGCCTTTTTTCGGTGCTAACCAGTTTTGTAAGTAGAACAGCGGAATAGATTTTTCGCGCACAATAATGGTTAGCTGACCATCAACCACGTTGGTACGGCGTAGATCAAGATGGAAAATCTCATTCACGCTCGCTAAAGGCAGGGCAAATGGATGACCCGCAACTCCGACCATTAGCGTTGGTAAAATCGCCAGTGTCAAAGGCACTTTGATGGTGATCTTTGTCCCTTTACCCATGGTAGAGTCAATATCGATCGAGCCGTTCAGTGTATTGATAGCGGTTTTTACTACGTCCATCCCCACACCACGCCCTGAAATATCGGTGATCTTCTCTTTACTAGAAAAACCAGGCATAAAAATGAGGTTAAAGCATTCTTTATTGGTAAGTCGGTTCGCGGCATCTTCATCCATTATTCCCCGTTTAACGGCGATACCACGCAGCTTGTCGGGATCCATACCTGCACCGTCATCTACGATAGCTAACTGTATGTGATCTCCCTCTTGTGAAGCAGACAAAATCACTTTACCTGTACGAGACTTGCCATTTTTAGCACGCTCATCAGGCATCTCAATACCGTGGTCAACCGAGTTTCGCACCAAGTGGATCAATGGGTCTGCCAGAGCTTCAACGAGGTTCTTATCTAAATCCGTTTCCTCACCACGCAACTCAAGATCGATCTCTTTATTCAAGCTACGCGCCAAGTCACGAACCACACGTGGGAAACGACCGAAGACTTTCTTAATCGGTTGCATGCGCGTTTTCATGACCGCGCCTTGCAAATCTGCCGTAACGACATCTAAGTTGGCGACCGCTTTAGACATCTCTTCATCGTCACTATTCAAGCCTAGGCTTAATAGTCGGTTACGAACCAGTACCAACTCGCCAACCATGTTCATAATGATGTCGAGTGTTGAAGTATCAACCCGTACGGTAGATTCGGCTTGTGCTTTCTTGGCACCACTGGCAACCGCGACTTCACGAGAATCGTCAGCCTCTTTCGCGACAGGTGCAGGCACTTTCGTTGGTGCTTCTTTGGCAACGGCGGGTTTTGCCGCCGCAGGTTTAGCAACGGGTTTTGCTGGAGCTGCGGCCTTCGCGGCGGGTTTTACCGTTGGCGCAGCGTTATCTGTCGCAGCTTTCGCTTCGTTCGCTGGAGAAGTTGCTACTGGACGAGTTGCGATTTCTAGCTCTTCCACAGATGGACCCTTGCCCGATCCGTGAAGTTCATCTAACAGCTTTTCAAACTCTTCATCCGTCATTAAATCGTCACCACCTGGCGCTGATTTCGCAGCAGCAGGTTTCGCGACATCCGCCGCTTTGGGTGCGGTTGGTGTCACTGGCGCAGCAGGTGTTGCATTTTCAACCGATGGCCCTTTACCGACACCATGTAGTTGATCAAGCAGCTTTTCAAACTCATCGTCGGTGATGTCACCACTCATCTGAGAGCTAGCAACAGGAGCCGCTTTTACAGGGGCTGGTGTTGCTGAAGCTTGTTGTTCTGCATGCGTGCCAGGCGCTTTGCCTTTGCCATGCAATTCATCCAACAGTTTTTCAAATTCATCGTCGGTGATATCGTCAATGGAGCCTTTATCAATCACTGTGGTGTTGACTGGTGCAGGAGCTTCAACCAATTCTTCTATTTCTGGTTCCACTTCTTCGATGATTTCTTCAACCACATCTTCAATGATTTCTTCTGCTTCATCTACGTGCTCTTGTTCATCCTCATCATCAGAAGCGGGTTTGCTCAAGCGGTGTAGTTCATCAAGTAGCTCTTGATCTGCAGGTTGAAGTGGCTCGCGATCTTGTACTGCACGGAACTGTTCGTTAACGGTATCCAATGCTTTAAGCATGGTGTCCATCAGGCTAGGGGAAACGTGTCGCTGACCATTTCGTAAAATGTCGAATACGTTTTCCGCACCGTGACAAGTTTCCACTAGCTCAGATAATGCCAAGAAACCCGCCCCGCCTTTTACAGTATGAAAACCACGGAATATGGCGTTCAGCAGATCTCGGTCTTCGGGGTTATTTTCCAGTTCAACGAGCTGCTCAGAAAGCAACTCTAAAATTTCGCCGGCTTCTACCAGAAAGTCCTGCAGGATGTCTTCGTCTAATTCGTAGCTCATAGGTTACCCCTAAAATCCAAGACTCGATAACAAATCGTCAACTTCGTCTTGAGATGAGACAGCATCAATTCTCTCATGAGGGTTAATAATTGGCCCCTCAGGCTCAGTCAATGCCACGGTCGTCTTATCTGCTTTTTGTTCTTTTTGCGTTGCGCCGAATACCATCAGTATTTCTACTAATCGTTTTTCGACTTCATTCACCAGATTAATCACGCGTTTGATGATTTGCCCGGTTAAATCTTGAAAGTCTTGTGCCATCAAAATTTCCGTCAGCTCTCCGCGTAATTCACTACTGTCACCTTCCACTTGAGAAAGTAAGTCATCGACCCGGTGACAAAGCGACTTAAAGTGCATCAGCTCAATTCGGCCATTCATCAAACTGTTCCATTCAGGGCGAATCAGCAGTAGGCTTTCATGTAATTTGTCGGCAATCGGCATGCACCGGTCAACTGCATCCATTGTTTTGTTTGCTGCAACTTCCGTTTTCTGTATAACGTAATGCAGTCTTTCCCGTGCGTCTGGAATCTCATCGGTCGCAATTTCACTGAAGCGCTCATCAATGTGAAAGTTTTTCAGCGATTCGTGTAAATCCCGCGTCAACATCCCTATCTCTTTGAGCATAGGATTGCTCGCAGACTCATAAACATAGGTAAGAAGACGATTAGCTTCGTCCTTTTGACCTTGTTCCAAAAGTTGCACGAGTTCTTTAGCCTGTTCTAATGAAATCATCCTGCATCAGCCTTTTGCGCGTGTGAATAGAACACCTTTTGCCGCAGCAAAAGCCTTATAAACGCTCAAATATTTTCTCTAGTTTTTCTTTAAGCGTAGCTGCGGTGAATGGTTTTACGATGTAACCGTTAACACCCGCTTGAGCGGCTTCAATAATTTGCTCACGTTTAGCTTCTGCAGTAATCATAAGCACAGGTAGGTGTTTCAACTCTTCGTCAGCACGGATGTTTTTGAGCAGGTCAATGCCTTGCATACCAGGCATGTTCCAGTCTGTGACAACAAAGTCAAACTCACCTTTTTTGAGCATAGGCAATGCCGTTAGGCCATCGTCCGCTTCCTGCGTATTATTGAACCCCAGATCTCGAAGTAGGTTTTTAACGATTCGGCGCATTGTTGAAAAATCATCAACAATAAGGATCTTCATGTTTTTATTCAAAATTGCCTCCACTGAGTTTGAGATCAGTGATATTTAGTCATTCCGAGTCCAAGAACTTAACTTTGTTCTTAGTCGCTGCATAGATTGGCTGAGTATTTGGCTGACGCGAGATTCACTAACTCCAAGTACCTCACCAATTTCTTTTAAGTTTAGCTCTTCATCATAATAGAGCGAAAGTACCAAAGCTTCACGCTCCGGAAGTGATTTTATTGATTCAACGAGTGCTTTACGGAAAGATTCTTCAGCGACGCCGTGAAAAGGAGAGTTATCTTCCCCCTCTTCAAACGGTGAAATTGCATCATCAGAAACGCCGAGATCTTCTATCCCAACGATACGTGAACAGTTAATGTCCATCAGTACGCTGTGATACTGTTCTAGCGACATGTCTAAAAACTTAGCCACTTCAGCATCCGTTGGATCACGGTTCAGCTCTCCTTCAAGAACCGCTATCGCTTGACTGATTTCCCGATTATGTTTGTGCACAGATCGCGGAACCCAGTCACCACGTCGGATATCGTCGAGCATTGCTCCACGGATCCGAATTCCGGCATAGGTTTCAAAGCTTGCGCCTTTACTTCCATCATAATTTTTTTGTGCCTCAAGTAAGCCAACCATACCTGCTTGAATGAGGTCTTCGATCAGCACGCTTGGGGGCAAACGGCCAATTAAATGATGAGCGATACGCTTAACCAATACAGAGTACTTCTCAAGAAATAGCTGCTGGCTATTAAGATTTCCGTATTGATCGTATGTAAGCGCTTTATTCACCGAAAGGTTCCCCTACTGTTTCTGACCGATTAAGTAAGCGTTCAACGAAAAACTCTAAATGTCCACTTGGTGTTTTTGGTATCGGCCAAGTCAACGCTTTATTTGCCAGTGAGCTGATCGCCAGTGCCGCCGGCGAGCGTGGATACGCATCCACTACGATTTTTTGTCGTTTCACCGCTTGACGCACATTGTCGTCGAGAGGGATACAAGCGACAAGTTCTAAGCTCACATTTAAAAACCGTTCTGTCACTAATGTTAATTTAGCAAATAATTCGCGACCTTCACGATAACTTCTCACCATATTAGCAACAATTTTAAATCGTTGAACTTGATGCTCTTTGCTTAATAGCTTAATCAGTGCATAAGCATCGGTGATAGAGGTCGGTTCATCACACACAACAACCACTACATCTTGTGCGGCACGTGAGAAGCTGACCACCATATCGGAGATCCCAGCCGCCGTGTCGATGAGTAGAATATCCATTTCATCTTCTAGTGTGCCAAACGCACGGATCAGCCCCACGTGCTGTGCATGTGATAGCTCGGTCATCGACTGAGTACCCGAGGTTGCGGGGATGATGCGAATACCATGCGGACCTTCAACAATGGCATCTTTAAGTTCACACTCTCCGGCTAAAACATGGCCTAGGTTGCGTTTAGGGCGTATGCCGAGCATCACATCCACATTGGCAAGGCCCAAGTCGGCATCAAGCACCATGACTTTTTTACCCAGTTTTGCCATGCAAATAGCCATGCCTAGGGTGACATTCGATTTCCCTACACCACCTTTGCCCCGGTAACCGAAATCACTTTGGTCACTGAGGGTTGGGTTAAGCGACGTAGGCCGCTTGCTTGGTCATATATCATTTTATTTGTCATACCTGTCCGCCGCCTAGAATCTCTCTGAATCACTGGTCCAGTAATGAGGTTCATCTTCAGTCGACTTCTCTAGCAATTCGTTTGCCTTTGCGACCATGTATTTGGGTTGCGCGATTACGATATCTTCCGGTACTCGTTGTCCATTGGCGATGTACGCTACAGGCAACGCGTTTTGTACCACCACGCTCACGAATTCACCTAAGCTTAGGCACTCATCGAGCTTGGTCATAATGCATCCAGAAAGTGGAATTCTTCTGAAATGCTCAATCGTTTCTTGTAATACTTTGCGTTGCGCTGTAGCAGGCAACACGAGATAGCTATGGATGGTCTCTCCGCTCTCTTGCATCAAGGTATCCAGTTGTTCAGACAGCCGGACATCACGCTGTCCCATCCCTGCGGTATCGACCAAAATCAGGCGGCGATTACGTAGCTGATAGATTACATCGGCTAACTCGTTGGAATCTTTAGCAACTCTTACAGGACACCCCATAATTCGGCCATAAATGGATAATTGTTCATGAGCACCGATGCGGTAGGTATCTGTCGTCACTAAGGCAACGTTATCTGATCCGTACTCCATCGCCGCACGAGCGGCGAGTTTAGCTACCGTCGTGGTTTTACCTACGCCTGTTGGCCCAAGTAGTGCCACGACTCCACCACGCTTAAGAATATCGTGTTTGATAACGGGGATTTGGTCTGAAACCAGACCGAGCAGTGCTTTCCATGCTTTAGGCGGTGGCGTTTCTTCTGGAATGTAACAAGCCAATTGGTCTGCCATTTCCAATGAAACCCCCATACGTTCTAAACGTTTGATTAACATAGCTCGCAGAGGCTCACGGCGCTCGACTTCTTGCCACATTAATCCAGAGACTTGGTGTTCGAGCAAACGTCGGATCGAGGTCATTTCTTCGCGCATCGACTCTAATTCGCTCACCGCCACCGTGGGTTCGTCTGGAGTATTGCGGTCATAGCGTGTCGGGTCTAACCTAGGTTTGCGTCGTGAGTTGGTATCGTCTTGCAACAACTTACTCAGCGCAGAGTCAGGACGTTGACGTTCCGCGTTATTTCTTTGCGGTGCTCGATTCTCTGATTGTCGCTTGAGTAAGGCTGAAAGCGAATCTTCATTTTCTGCTCGATGATCTTGTTCATCCGCTGTGCCATTACTGTATTGCTTTAGCATGTTGGCAAAACGTTGAGTCATCGACCGACCATTGTCTGCACTTGATTGCAGGCTCACTCGGTCATCAATCAACTCTCGACTTTTTGTCGGTGCAACTGAAGGCGACACTTGGCTATAAGCATGTCTCGGCTGCGAGTTGTACCGTTTTGCAGGTGCAGGCGCGGTATCTCCGTCGACTGCAGCCACAATTTCGACCCCACCCGCGACTTTTTTATTCGACATGATCACCGCGTCTACGCCCAGTTCTTCTTTGACCTGAAGCAGCGCGGTTTTCATATCTTTGGCAAAAAATCGTTTTATTTTCAAAGCAGATTTCCGTCTTTAAAAAACGTGCGGACGATTAATTACCCACGGCCTGCACAATTCGAATTTGTTTCTCATCGGGGATCTCCTGATAGGAGAGCACGCGAAGGTTGGGAATGGTATTTTTCACAAACTTCGCCAGTGTCGAACGCAGTACACCAGATGTCAGTAATACTGCTGGTTCCCCTTTCAATTCCTGCTCTTGTGTGGCGTGGCTCAATGCCATTTGCAGTCTTTCAGCCAATCCTGGCTCAATTCCTGCTGATTCACCACCGGAAGCCTGCATGGTTTGATGCAAGATTTGTTCCAGCTCAGGAATGAGTGTAATCACGGGCAATTCTGGCTCTACCCCATTGATTTCTTGGACAATCAATCGTTTTAGCGAGATACGTACCGCCGCGGTAAGAATGTCAGGTTCTTGACTCTTGCTCGCGTATTCCGAAAGGGTTTGCACTATGGTGCGAATGTCACGAATCGGGATCGCTTCATGCAGCAAGTTTTGCAGCACTTTGACGACCACACCCAATGAGAGCTGATCCGGTACGAAATTTTCTACCAATTTGGGCGCTGACCGCGAAAGCATTTCCAACAAATTTTGCACTTCTTCATGGCCGATGAGTTGCGCCGCATTATTGGTGAGCAGTTGGCTAAGATGGGTGGCCAATACCGTTGATGAGTCAACAACGGTGTAACCCAAAGCTTGTGCGTGTTCACGCTGTTCTTCACGGATCCACACCGCATCCAAACCAAAGGCTGGGTCACGGGTGCGCTCACCATCAATCATTCCGTATACTTGTCCTGGGTTAATCGCCAACTCTTGGTCAGGGCGGATCTCCGCCTCGCCCACTGCGACCCCCATCAAGGTGATGCGGTAACTGTTTGGCGTGAGCTCTAAGTTGTCACGAATATGTACCGGTGGGATTAGAAAGCCAAAATCTTGCGAAAGTTTTTTACGCACACCTTTGACTCGTTCAAGGAGTTCACCACCTTGATCTTTGTCCACCAACGGAATCAAGCGATAACCCACTTCTAACCCAATCACATCAACAGGTTGTACATCATCCCATGACAGTTCTCGTTGGGTTGGCGCTTCTACATCACTCTTAGCAGGCAGATTTTTATTCTGTGCTTTGGTCTTTTGCTTACGATGCATCCAATAAGCAGCCCCACCCGCCAACAGCGCCAAAAATAGGAATGAAAAGTGCGGCATTCCCGGTACGATACCCATCACACCAAGAATACCCGCAGTAATGGTTAAGGCTTTCGGGTTATCAAACAGCTGGAAGATAACCTGCTGCCCCATATCCTCATCAGTATTTTGACGCGTAACCATGATGGCCGCGCCAATCGACAACAGCAGTGACGGAATCTGAGCTACTAAGCCATCACCGATGGTCAATAAGGTATAGATTTCAATCGCTTCTTTGAAACCCAAACCGTATTGGATCATCCCAATCGTCAGGCCACCAATGATGTTGATAAAGAGAATTAGAATACCGGCAATCGCATCGCCTTTAACAAATTTTGACGCACCATCCATCGAACCATAGAAGTCCGCTTCTTTGGTCACTTCAAAACGGCGCACACGGGCTTGTTCTTGATCAATCAGGCCAGCATTTAAGTCTGCGTCAATTGCCATTTGCTTACCTGGCAAGGCATCCAAGGTAAAGCGAGCACTTACTTCTGAAATACGTCCTGCACCTTTGGTAACAACCATAAAGTTGATGATCATCAGAATGAGGAACACCACTAAACCAACGGCATAGTTTCCACCGATCACTACATTACCAAAGGCTTCAATCACATGGCCCGCAGCGCCAGGACCTTCATGACCATACAACAAAACCACTCGCGTTGACGCAACGTTCAGTGCCAAACGCAGCAATGTCGCGATCAACAGTACCGTTGGAAATGCCGCAAAATCTAATGGTCGACGGGTATACACAGTAACCAATAACACCACGAGCGATAACGCAATGTTAAAGGTGAAGAATAAGTCGAGCAGAAATGCCGGCATTGGGAGGACAACCATCGCCAATGCCGCCAGCACCATAACCGGAGCCCCAATGGCTGGCATGCTACGCTGTGGAATAGAAGGCAATTTGTCTGCAAATGGAAGAGTAAACTTCATAGATTTCTGGTTATCACTTAATGGTTAATCGGAACATCCGTCGAGCGCAGCAAAACGCATTGCCATTCAATGCAATTTTCAGTCCAGTACAGACGTCAATTTTATGGCAATACGAATTATCCAATGAGAATTGTAAAAACAAAGAGTTAAAATCAATGAGAGCCAATTAAGGCTCTCATCTCATCGTGAAACTCGGACTATTCAATCAAGGATGAACATTCCACAAAGGTTGCCCCATTTGGGTTGCGGGATCGTACTCAATGCAGATAACCCCTGACGTAGGGAACATCGGTGGGATCATGCCATCAACAAATTCCGAGACTAAATATCCCACGAGCGGTAAGTGGGAAACGAGCAACAGGGATTCAAGCTGTTCAACCTCGATCAAAGCAGAGAGATAATCAAACACCCGATCTGACTGCCCATAAGGCGTGATACCATCACAACTTTCTACATTTCGGGCAGAAAAATGTTCCGCCAGCAACTCCCATGTTTGTTGCGCCCGCAAATAAGGGCTAACCAGTACAAGGTCAAAGTCGCTAACACCTCGTTGGTCCGCACATGCCCGAGCCACCGCTTCTGATTCATGGCGACCTCGATCGGTTAATGCTCTCTCCGCATCACTGGAAGCAAACTGCTCAGCTTCTCCATGACGCATAATATAAATCTTCATGTACACTACCTACGCTATGCAGTCTCTGGCTGCTTGGTTTTTGTGATTATAACAGCAGTCTGAGCAAAGACTTCGACTTCGTTAACAGTCTATTAAAAAGCCAAACGACAGACTAAACTGACAGGAATAATAATAGTACGATGTGTCAACTTGGTGTTCTGTGACTCGTCTTTGACCTTATTAATCCGGAGAAATGCTGTGCATATCAGCCCCAATGATACCAATCAGTACCGCTATCTCACGCTGAACAATGGCTTACGGACTCTCTTGATCCAAAGTCCTGAAGCCCCCAAATGCGCCGCGGCTTTAGCAGTCAACGTGGGACACTTTGACGATCCGAATGAACGCCAAGGCTTAGCTCATTACCTTGAGCACATGCTTTTTTTGGGTACAGAAAAATACCCGAAAGTCGGCGAATTTCAAACTTTTATCAGTCAGCATGGGGGCTCAAATAATGCTTGGACTGGTACCGAGCACACCTGTTTTTTCTTCGATGTTGTTCCCAATGCCTTTGCTAAAGCCCTCGACCGATTCAGCCAATTTTTCATTGCGCCGCTTTTTAATGCTGAAGCTCTAGATAAAGAACGCCAAGCTGTCGACTCCGAATACAAACTCAAAATTAAAGATGAGTCACGCCGCCTCTATCAGGTACAGAAAGAAACGATTAACCCCCAACATCCTTTCAGCAAATTCTCGGTAGGCAATCAGCAAACGCTAAGTGATCGCGAAAACAGCTCCATTCGTGATGAAATTATTGAGTTCTACCAATCTCACTACTCTGCAGAGTTAATGACATTGACGCTCATTGGTCCGCAGAGTTTTGAAGAACTGGAACAGTGGGCACACACTTACTTCGCAGCCATTCCTAGCCCGACACGAGACATCTCACCTTTGCCACCTTTTGTTTGCGATGAGCACACCGGAATTCTGATCCGAGTTGAGCCACTCAAAGAAATTCGCAAACTGATCATGGCCTTTCCGATGCCAAGTACCGAAAGCTACTATCAGAAAAAGCCGCTTTCCTACTTTGCGCATTTAATTGGTTATGAAGGTGAAGGCAGCTTGCTGCAAGCACTGAAAGATAAAGGCTGGATCACTACTCTCTCTGCCGGTGGTGGGGTCAGTGGCAGTAACTACCGCGAGTTTGCGGTCAGCTGCGTGCTCACGCCTGAAGGGCTAGAGCATGTCGATGACATCATTCAAAGCCTTTTTCAAACCTTGAATTTAATTGCAACTCAAGGATTGCAGGAATGGCGTTATCAAGAAAAACGCGCCGTACTGGAATCCGCTTTCCGTTTTCAAGAAACTCAGCGCCCACTGGATATGGTCAGCCACTTAGTGGTCAATATGCAGCATTACGCCCCCGAAGATACGGCGTATGGGGACTACATGATGATGGGGTATGACGAACCACTCCTGCGGCATATTCTCAGCTATCTTACCCCAGAAAATCTGCGTGCAACCTTGATTGCCAAAGGTGATGGTTTTGATAGAACAGCACAATGGTACTTTACCCCTTACTCAGTGCAACCCTTCAGTACGAAGCAGCTGAACCAGTTCCGCCAATCGGTAGATTTACCACTGGCACTACCGGAACCAAACCCATTTATCTGTTATGAACTTGACCCTTCCGATATCAAAGACGCGAGCAATTTACCGCAAGTGTTGCAGGATTTGCCTGGATTTACGCTATGGCATCAACAAGATACTGAGTTTCGAGTTCCCAAAGGCGTCATTTATGTCGCCATCGATAGCCCACACGCTGTAGCCAACTGCCGTAATATCGTCATGACTCGCTTATGCGTTGAAATGTTTTTGGATGCCCTTGCCAAAGAGACTTACCAAGCGGAAATCGCAGGAATGGGTTATAACCTCTATGCTCATCAAGGTGGTGTTACCCTCACGCTCTCTGGTTTTAGCCAAAAACTCCCACAGCTGATGGAAGTCATTTTGCGCAAATTTGCTCAACGTGATTTTCAACCTAAACGGTTTGACACCATTAAACAGCAGATGATCCGTAACTGGCGCAATGCAGCCCATGATAAACCCATTTCTCAACTGTTTAATGCGATGACTGGGTTACTGCAACCCAATAACCCGCCGTATGCCGATTTGCTGGCCGAAATTGATGATGTACACGTAGAAGAGCTCGCAGCTTTTGTCGAGGCCATTTTGTCGCAATTGCATGTTGAAATGTTTGTATACGGCGACTGGTCAGCCCATGCGGCTCAACAAATGGCAGAGGTACTCAAGGATGCACTGCGTGTACAAGGGCAAACTTACGAAGAGTCACTTCGCCCTCTCATCATGCTCGGCAAAAATGGGACATTTCAACGCGAAGTTGATTGCCAACAAGATGATTCTGCGATTGTCGTTTACTACCAGTGTGAAGAAGTCAGTCCGCGGAGTATTGCATTGTATTCCCTAGCCAACCATTTGATGTCAGCCACATTTTTCCACGAAATTCGTACCAAACAGCAACTCGGTTATATGGTTGGAACGGGTAATATGCCGTTAAATCGCCATCCTGGGTTGATTCTTTACGTACAATCCCCCTCAGCGCCGCCTAGCGAGTTAATCCGTTCAATCGATGAGTTTTTGAATGCGCTATACATGGTGCTGTTAGAGTTAAACGAATATGAATGGCATAGCAGTAAGCGCGGATTATGGAATCAAATATCCGCTCCCGATCCAACACTGAGAATTCGTGCTCAGCGCTTATGGGTCGCGATTGGTAACAAGGATCTCACGTTCGACCAACGAGAAAAGGTATTGGAGGAGCTAAAAAACCTCAGCCGTGCCGATATGATTCGTTTTGTGGTTAATGAGCTAAAACCACGGACTGCGCATCGTTTGATCATGCACACGCAAGGCAAGGCGCATCAAGATGCGCTCGCCCTACAACTTGGTCAAGAAATCGGCTCAGTGCAAGAATTCCAGTTGCGTGCTAAAGCTTATGATGTTGGTTAACGCACCATTTCAGCTTCTGACTCAACAATCTTTTGCAGCGGGTGGGGGTGCAGTTTGATACACACCCCCTGCCATTGAAACGCCACCGTTGGGTTCGCTAAACGCTCCCCCTCTCCTTGCGGGCTCGACAACTTAACCTTGATTCCCTCATCAGCAAACCCATCCCATTTTTCCGCTAGTGAGGGATAATTCGTTTTCAACTCCTCACAAAATGCTTGGGCACTCTGTGCTTGTGAAGGAACGACAAACTCTACATGCTCCCAACTCTGCTCAGGGTAAGTTTTGCCGAGAGCAGGATAAGGCAGTTCTAAGCATTCAATCCGCCAATGGCTTGATTGCAGTGGCTCGTTAAAAAGAATCACGATGATCGGGCGACCATTAATCTGCGCACAAGAGATCTCCTGGCCATAAGCCAACCATGCCTGATGGGCTGTTTGTGCCAGTTCCTGATCATTAATTCGCAATGCAATATGATCTAGCTGATGAGAACGTAAATCTAAGCCCAAAAGAGCAAGTAACTGCTCTATTTTCGAGATAAAACGATCGAGTTTTCCAAGCAGTTGTTGTGGG
The DNA here is from genome assembly GCF_009665255.1 of Vibrio metoecus. NCBI lineage: Bacteria > Pseudomonadati > Pseudomonadota > Gammaproteobacteria > Vibrionales > Vibrionaceae > Vibrio > Vibrio metoecus. Next base: position 659,050 of record NZ_CP035686.1, on the reverse strand, counting down.
GTAAGCCCTGTCTCACAAAGTTGTTGATGCATCTCATGGCCTTAAAATCGCTATTTGAACGCGATACTATCAAGATTGGCGGGAAAAGGTGAAAATTTCCTGCGTTTCTCCCTAGGTGGTTAAGCTGAAAATTGTTATTATGGCCGCCATCTAACCAATGTTATTGTGATATGCCTCACTCCAAAAATGATGGCATTCCTCACCTATTTCCTTGAATTGAAGGGCAAACGTGTGAATATCCAAGCACTAATCAATGATCGAGTTTCTCAGGCTATCGAAGCCGCAGGCGCACCCGCTGGCACCCCAGCACTGGTTCGTCAATCAGCAAAAGCACAATTTGGTGATTACCAAGCGAATGGCATTATGGGTGCAGCCAAGCAGTTGGGTACCAATCCTCGAGAATTTGCACAGAAAGTCTTGGATGTTCTAAACCTTGAAGGCATTGCAAGCAAAACTGAAATTGCTGGCCCTGGCTTTATCAATATCTTCTTGAGCGAAGAGTTTCTCGCCGCTCAAGCTGAAGCGGCTCTTGCCGATGAGCGTCTAGGCGTTGCGCAAGAAACCCCAAAAACCATCGTGGCTGACTACTCTGCACCTAACGTTGCCAAAGAGATGCACGTAGGCCATCTGCGCTCAACCATCATTGGGGATGCGGTAGTTCGTACCTTGGAATTCTTGGGTCATAACGTGATCCGCGCGAACCACATTGGTGATTGGGGTACCCAGTTCGGCATGCTGATCGCCAACCTTGAGCGCGTGCAGAAAGCATCGGGTGAAATTTCGATGGAGCTTTCTGATCTCGAGGCTTTCTATCGTGAATCGAAAAAGCTGTATGACGAAGATGAACAGTTTGCAGAAACTGCGCGTAACTACGTAGTGAAATTGCAAGGTGGCGACCCATTCTGCCTAGAGATGTGGAAGAAGTTGGTTGATGTCACCATGATTCAAAACCAGCGTAACTACGACCGCTTGAACGTGTCCCTCACTCGTGAAAATGTCATGGGCGAAAGCATGTACAACGACATGCTACCGTTAATTGTTAGCGATCTGAAAGCCAAAGGCTTGGCAGTCGAAGACGATGGTGCGCAAGTGGTTTTCTTGGACGAATTCAAGAATAAAGACGGCGAACCTATGGGCGTTATCGTGCAAAAACGTGATGGTGGTTTCCTGTACACAACCACTGACATTGCGTGTGCTAAATACCGTTATGAAACGTTGGGGGCCGATCGTGTACTGTACTTCATCGATTCACGTCAACATCAACACTTGATGCAAGCGTGGACTATCGTACGCAAAGCGGGCTATATCCCAGAAGAGGTCAGCTTAGAGCACCATGCGTTTGGTATGATGCTAGGCAAAGATGGCCGACCTTTCAAAACTCGTGCAGGCGGCACCGTCCGCTTAGCCGATTTACTGGATGAAGCAGAAGATCGCGCCAAAGCCCTGATTGAATCCAAAAACCCAGAACTGTCAGCAGAAGAGAAAGCCAACATCGCCAACACAGTGGCAATGGCGGCGGTGAAATACGCTGACCTTTCAAAACACCGCACCACCGATTATGTGTTCGATTGGGACAACATGCTGGCGTTTGAAGGCAACACGGCACCTTACATGCAGTACGCTTACACTCGTGTTGCTTCTGTGTTTGCAAAAGCAGGCGTGGATATGAATGAACTAGCTGGCCATATCCAAATCACAGAAGAGAAAGAAAAAGCGCTGATCGCTAAACTGCTGCAGTTTGAAGAAGCAGTTCAATCGGTGGCTCGTGAAGGTCAACCGCACATCATGTGTAGCTACCTGTTTGAACTCGCGGGTATTTTCTCTAGCTTCTACGAAGCTTGCCCAATTTTAGTCGCAGAGCAAGAAAGCGTTAAGCAGAGTCGTTTGAAACTCGCGGCCCTGACTGCTAAAACCATCAAGCAAGGCTTAGCACTTTTGGGCATTGACACTCTAGAAAGAATGTAATTGAAGCAGGGAAAAGGTTGGCCAATCGCCAACCTTTTCTTTATCTCCCCCATCTCGTTTAGACAAAGCGAGAAAACAGATTCTGACTCGGAGGCGCAACCTCATGGCACATTTTGAACTGCACCCTCAACTGCAAAAAGATACAAATGTCATCGGACATTTTCCACTTTGTGTTGCTCTGTTACATAAAGACTCTACCGTTCCTTGGATCATCTTAGTTCCACAAAGAGTAGGATTACGCGAGCTGCACCACTTGCCTATGAATGAGCAACAACAATTTCTAGTGGAATCGCAAATCATTTGCCAAACCTTAGAAACCCTGTTCACTCCAGACAAACTCAACTTAGGCGCACTGGGTAATATGGTGCCTCAACTGCACATTCACCACATTGCTCGCTTTACTGATGATATGGCTTGGCCGGGACCCGTTTGGGGGCGAACTCAAGGAGTATTCCGCTCAGAGCTAGAGCAACAAACACTGATCACGGCTATCCAACAATATCTTGCACAAAGTCCACACTTTTCGCCTCAGCTTACTTAAACATTTCGGTGTGCTAGAAAAATCATTACCGTGATAAGCCAATTTTTAGAAGTGACAATAAAAAAGCCGCATTACGCGGCTTTTTTATTCATATCAGGACTCAACTACATGGTAACACTCACCGACAAGTCGCCGACACGATTGAGGACATAACGAACCCGAACGATGGCATCTTCTGCATTTGTGTATTGCTGACGAGATATTACCCCTTTCTTAATCCAGACCGAAAGCATGGCATCTACACCATCTTCGCTCAAAGAAAAGCGCCGAGCTAACTCTTGGCGGGTGATGCTACCTTTCGCTTCAATCGCGGCTTTGAGATCCGTTAATATCACGCGACAGGAACCTCGATCATTCGCTGCTTACGCCCTGTTTTCTTCAACATCCAATAGGTGGCAAAAGCAATCAGAGTGATGGTCGTAACCCAAGCCAAACTTGACACCGGATGTTCAGAAACATGCGTTAGTTGGTAGTACATTACGGCTGAACCGTAAGCAAGCCCCATCGTCCACATCGCAATAAAGCGAGCATAAGCCACCCCAAATTCACGCACATAAGCCCCCATAGCTGCAACACAAGGGGTATAAAGCAGAATAAAAATCAGGTAAGCAAACGCGACATGCCCATTCACAAAATAAGTGTGCAAGTTGCCAAAGATCGACGCATCAACTTCTTGCTCTTGCGCGACCGCATTCGTATCGGTCAGATCACCAACTTCAATCCCCAGTGGGTCACTAAAACTGAGTCCGGCTAAGTTTTCCGGTATAGTCATTACGGCTTCTTGAAGGCTCGCAAGTAAATCATATTCAGGAGCCTCTTCAGCATCAGCTGACGTGGAATAAAGACTATTCAAGGTTCCCACTACCGCTTCTTTAGCAAAAATACCCGTAATAATACCTACGGTCGCAGGCCAGTTTTGTTGAGAAATTCCCATTGGCGCAAAAACCGGAGTTACAAACTGTGCAGCCTTAGAAAGCACTGACTTGTCGCTATTTTCATTACCAAATGAACCATCAGTACCCACTGAGTTCAAAAAGCTCAAGATCGTAACCACAATCACAATTGTTTTTCCTGCCCCCATCACAAAGCGCTTTAGCTTCTGCCACGTTTTGAGTACCACGTTTTGCAAAGTCGGAATTTCATAATCTGGCATTTCCATGATTAAGCTTTCACTTACACCAGGGTACAAGGTTTTTTTCAGAATCAAGCCTGTAAATACGGCTGCCACAATGCCTAATAAATAGAGTGCGAACACAACGTTCTGACCACTTTGCGGAAAGAATGCGGCGGCAAACAAGGCATAAACGGGTAAGCGAGCACCGCATGACATAAAGGGAGCCATTGATGCTGCAAGCTTACGCTCACGCTCTTGATCTAATGTTCGGGTTGCCATAATAGAAGGGACGTTACAACCAAAACCAAGCACAAGTGGTACAAACGCTTTGCCCGGCAAACCGATTCTCTGCATCACTTTATCTAGTACAAACGCTGCGCGCGACATGTAACCAGAACTCTCTAACACCGCTAAAAAAAGGTATAGACAAGCAATCACAGGAATAAAGGTGGCAACAGTTTGGATACCTCCACCGACCCCATTAGCAATCAAAGTCACTAACCAAACTGGCAAATGGTCATCAAGCAAATAATGGCCGCCATCCACCAGAAGCGCACCAACGCTTATGTCGAAGAAATCAATGAAGGCACTGCCGATATTGATCGAGAACATAAACATCACATACATCACCGCAAAGAAGAAAGGAATTCCTACCCATTTATTGAGAATGATGCGATCCGCTTTCTGCGTGAATTTATGGCTCAACTTGCCTTCTGAACGTCGCACATGAGTGCACAAATCATGCAAATAGGTGTAACGCACATTCGCAACCAGCAAATCGATGTCCATCGCGGCCGAGTTCTGAACCTCACGAACTTTCTGGCGATCACTTTCTTCTAGGCTGTTGATCACTAACAAATCATTTTCGAGAGCTCGGATTGATAGCGCTCGTGATGTCACCGTTTGATCAACAAAAATGGATTCCAGTTGGGTAATGAGTTGCTCAAAGTCATCGCCATAATTCAAATCAAATTGTTTCAGCGCGATACCTTGTACCACAATCTTATGTAGCTTTTCCTGAAAACGGCGTACTTGCTCTTTGTTGTTAGCGGAAAGCGCAATAACAGGGCAGCCGAGAAACTGTTCCAATTGCTTAAGATCAAGATGAACACGCTCTCGTTTCAGCGCATCCATTTTATTGAGCACGACGATCATAGGACGACGTAATTCGCGCAGTTGAAGCGTCATATAGAGACTGCGCTCAAGACAAGTAGCGTCAACCACATTAATGATGACATCGGCAGGATGTGTAAGCACCGCACGTGAAGCGATCGATTCATCAATACTGTTGTCATCATTACCGCTGTCTAAAGCATAAATACCGGGTAAATCGGTTAGCAAGAACTCATCACCCGCATGAGTAAAACGTCCCGTCTTTTTCTCAACGGTCACCCCAGCCCAGTTACCTACTTGCTGTTTCGCTCCAGTCAGGCCGTTAAAAAGCGTTGTTTTACCGCTGTTAGGGTTACCAACAGTAAGCACTTGATATTTCATGACGCTTTCTCCACCTCAATACTGGCCGCGATATTTTCACGCAAAGCAATCGACACGCCTCGAACCTCAATTTGAAGAGGATCGCCCATAGGCGCTCGTCGGATTAACACCACCTCCGTGTTGGGTAGGACTCCCATGACCATGAGTTTCTTTCTAATGGTTTCAGAAAGACCTTCTAATGCGAGAACAACACCACGCTCGCCCGCTTTCAGCTGTGACAATTTCATGTTCGTTACTTTTTAATAAAAGAAAGTGTTAATAAGAAATATTACCATTAATGATAAGCCACATTATCATAAAGGACATAACGTTTTTTTGCGTGAAAACAAAGTTTGCTAAGTCATTCCTAACGTCACTTTCGTCAAAAGAATTCCCGTTAAAAACGTCAAAGGAGATGTAAGAAAAATCTTTACATGCAGCCAAAGTACATAAGAAATCCGACAAAATAAAAATAAACCATAAAAATCAAAAAGATAACAAGCGACAATAAACATTGTCGTTTTTCTATGTAACGTTGTCGTTAATTTTATAAGTAAAATAAGTCGGTGGGATTATAGTGAAAGCGTTGAAAGGACATCCCTCCTAGAGACAAGAATTCCAGAGGTGATATGACTATGTTGTATCACTCCGGCAGCAAGCGAAGGTGTCGTTGACACCCGTGGTATAGTCCCCCCGGCTATACCACGATATTTTTTTCTAGGCTCTATCTCTTCAAAACCGCACTGGTTCCTACTTCACGACAATAAAACAACGCCTTGAATGAATACTCACTAAGATTCTTGATCTTCAATAAATTGACTCGGAGATAAACCAAAGTGATGTTTAAAACGTTGGCTAAAGTAGGAAGGGTCATTAAATCCACAGTCAAAGGCCACCTGAGCAATTTTTGCCCCACTCAATAAACTCTGGCAGGCTTTCTCCAAACGTACCTCATTCAGTGATTCTTTAAATGTTTTTCCTGTTGCAGCTTTGAAGCGACGCTGCAAACTACGCTCGGAAACATAGAGGGATTGTGCTGCCGTTGATGTCGTAAAGTTAGGATCACTGTAATTTTGCTCAATAAGCTTTTCTAGCTTACTTAACCACTCTTTTTCCACATCATCAATTGCTGACTTCTGTTCGATTTCAGCCCCTTCTTGCTTGAACGATTCGATCTCTGGAATCGAGGCGAGTGGCCACTCGAGCTCAATCACATTGCGCTCTTTCAGAACGAATACTCGCAGTTCCCCCCCACTTCGGCTAATGAGCTCCTGTAATGGATAGGTTCCAAAACCTGTTAATGTCACCAACATTGATCCAAGGTTTTGAATCGGTGAACCGAAATCAGAAAAAACGAGAACGGCTTGTTCATCTCTCGCTTCTAGTTGGATCTGTAATTCTTGATATTTATAAAGTCGTTTAATCGCATCCGTCAAAATCGCGTTAAACAGTACATCAAGATTAAATTGGCGGACTTCGATAAAGCGTGTTTCACCTTGGTAAATAAGCTTGATCGCCGCTTTACTGTACTCTTCCTGCCAACTTTTTAAGGCTGACTCTATCAATAAGTGTAAGTCATGAAACTTACTCTCTTCAGCATCACCGCGATGCATAAAGTGTAATTGTGCTAATTCTTGCTTTACTTTGTTCAGAGGCGCATCAAACTCATTCCAGCCTCGTACTTTGGCATACGAAGAGAGATGCCGCAGCGATGGATCTACGCTTTCTAAAACCTTTCCTAGTAAATTGTGGTGAAGTTGCAGTTGTTTTCGTAATTGATGGTTATTACTCAATACTATTTTACTCTGATGGCGCAATTGACTCGTTTTCAAATCAACTTGTGCCTTTAACTTTCGGTTAGCGCCAACAATCATGCGAGTTCGCCACCAAAACGCTACGGCAAGTAGCACAAATAAAGCCACAACATAACCAACAATGGCCACAGAAGTCATGTACCAAGGTTCCATAACTTCAAAATCAAACAAGGCTTCCGTTCGATAGCGCTGAGTAGGGTTTGCACTACGTACTTTTAGGCGATATTTACCGGGTAATAACTTATCAAAACTCAATAGTGTCCAATCAAATCGTTGCCACTGTTGATCGTCGTTCAATTTATATTCTAACGATTGGCTACGAGCAGAAGGTAGAGCACCAAACTGGAAACTAATCGCATCGCCATAGTTAATCTTCAGTGGATGAGGTGTACGATACCCCAGTAGCTTAGGCCTATGGTTGACACTCACTTGGCTAAACATCACCTGAATATTAGGTAAATTCGATACTGCTAGCTCTTCCGTGTTTACTTTCACTATTCCCAATTGCGATCCAATAACCAAAGATGAACTTTCTTTTTCTTCGCCTACTGCGCAAGAGGCGGGAAGAAATTCATGGCTGATTAAGCCATAAGGGGCACTATAATTTTTATTCAATTGACCTTGGTCGCTATAGTGACTTATTCCCTGTGACGAAATAAACCACATACCTTGCTTGGATTCAGCAATACACAGTGGTTGGATATTCTCTTCAATTAATTCTACTGGCACTGCTTCAGGTTTATCTTTATGCCACAAAAAAACGCCATAAGCGCCAATAATCCAAACATCACCCAAAGCATTTTGCGCTACTTGCACTATTTCACCATAGCGATGACTAGAAAAATCGAAACGAATCTGTTTTCCAAATAAAGAGTAAGCACCATGCTCAGTACCAATAACAATGCCTTGCTCTACAGCAGCAAGAAGGGTGATTCGAGAAGGTGAAAATTGTTTAACAATCCATTCCGAACCATAATCCACAAAGCTTTGTTGAATGATTGAATATGACCAAATCTGATGATTACTTGAACCCCATAAGTTACCGCTGCCGTCAATAGTGAGGTGTTCAACGGATGTTTGTAGCAATGCTAGCGGTAGATGAGGAGTATCGATACTACGACGAGAAAGATTATAACGAGCCAACCCTTTGTCTGTTGCAATCCATATATTCTCACCGTTGATAGCAAAGTCGTTGATCTTACCGGGATAGATGAGGTGTTTACGTAAATCATCAGCGACATTGAAATTATACAACCCTTGTTGTGTGATGGCCAAATAATCACCATCAGAGTTTAATGCCTTGATTTTACTGATCTGTGCTTTACTACCATCGTTCGATAATGCTTGAGTAGGGTAACGCGTAAACTGCTGCCCAAATAAAGAATAGTAAAACACACCTTTATCAGTTGCGATCCACATTCCCCCTTGAAAATCATTCACCATTGCATAGATTTTCTTACCCAGTAAAGCGTACTCATTATTACTATTATTTTCTAATTGAACTACTTTTCCCGTGATAAAGGAGTAAACATAAAGCCCCTCTTCAGTGCCAACCCAGTACTCCTTTTCTGTCTCCGCAATGGATAGAACATGCGATGAGCCAATTCGATCGGGTAGTGAGCGCTTGTTCTCAATATCAATAATTAATGCACCGCGCTTAGAGCCAACTAATAACTCTCGGCGTTTATGAGAAAAATAAAGCTTCTGAACAAAATGTTTTCCGGATTTTTTCACATGAGAAAAGCCTTGCTCATCAGACAAATAAACACCAACATTCGTCGCTAGCGCCCACTTTGAAACCAAGAACTGCGCATCGTTTATGACAACCGTACTAGCACTATTCAACTGATATAACTCGTGCAGTGAAAGCGTCGATACTCGCCCACTTCGAATTTCATAGCTGTAGAAATTGTCATTATCCGTCATCCAAATCATGCCGTTCGATGAACCAATCTGATTGATTTGGGTTCCAGGTGTGAGGCTTAACATCAACTCTTTGTGCCCCGCAGGATAGGTTCGAAACAATTCATGTTGTTCAAATGTCCAGAAAGCACTATTTGCGTAAACAATGTGACTCGACGTTTGCGGAAGTACAGAACCTCGACGTGGCAGGATATTTTGCCCATCAAAATACATGACTTTTCCATGCACATCATGCATCCAGATACCGCCGTCCGTTCCAAGATAGAGGTTTTGAGCAACAATGACTTTCCCCTGCTCTTGGATCGGCAAAGGATAAAAAACCGACATTGACTTATCTAAGGCCAACACCAATGAAGGAAAAATAAGATTCAGCAAGAAGCTGTATAACAATGTGCGAAACACGAGTTCCCCTGTCAGCGACAATTTAGAATTCATGCTTAATAAATCGAAGAGTGAATAGCAGCACAAACTCTCATGCATTCTAACGAATCACTGAACTCTATGCAGTTTGAAAGGCTTAGAAAGCGCGACTTTTTTAAAGTGCGATCAAAAAAAATGCGGCTAAAGCCGCATTTAAATCTTAGCGTTGTTCATAGTTTACTCAAGACTGAGACAGACAACGGTAGTAGCTTTCAGCAAGTTGATTGAGAAAAACAAAATAGCTGCCTGCATTCAACTCTATTGAGCTTCCCAATGGGTCCAGTACACCAATCTTCGCCGGTGTGCCTCTTACCACGGTATCGATAATTGCTGGCTCAAATTGTGGCTCGGCAAAAACACACTTCGCTAACTGTGAATTAAGCGTTTGCTTGATGGCGATTAGTGTTTTGGCACCTGGTTTGCGTTCAGGGCTAACTGTGAAATGCCCAAGATTATTGAGTGCGAAATGCTGCTCGAAATAACCATAAGCATCATGGAATACATAATAAGGAACGGTGGTGACGGGTTTTAGTTTTTCACCAATAGCATTATCGTACTCCGCTAAGCTTGTTAAGAAGCGAACCAAATTTGCTTGATACTGTTGTTGGTTAACCTCATCAAGTGCAATTAACCGCGCAGTGATAGAACGGGCGACTTGCCCGGCTTGCTCAATTCCCAACCAAAAATGAGGATCGTGGTTTCCATGATGGTGTCCATCATGGTCATGCCCCCCTTCTTCATTGTATTCGCGGAGGACTAAATTCGGGATTTGGCTTAATGTTAACGCAGATTCACGATCAACTAATAACTTACTCATAAAGGGTTCAAGATCTTGACCAAACCAAATAACCAAATCCGCTTGTTGAATCCGCTTTACATCTGAAGGACGGAGCGCATAATCGTGCGGCGAAGCCCCCGAGGGTAACAGTACATCGGGCGTACCAGTGCCTAGCATTAATTCATAAGTGATCATTTGTATCGGCTTGATGCTCGTCAGCACCTCAATGGCACTGGCCATTTGAGCAAACAGTGAAAGAGCACTCAGTAAAACAAATCTCGGTAACATGATCGCCGCTCTCCAGTTAGTGGCTTTTATTTTGCCAAGATGTTACTTTATAACATAACCATTTTGCAAATGAGTTCTATTCATGGCTACTCTGATTGAATTGCAGGATATCTGCGTCGATTTTGAACAACGACGCGTGCTTGACAATATCCGTTTAAATCTGACTAAAGGCAATATTACAACGCTTATTGGCCCTAACGGTGCAGGTAAATCAACGTTGGTAAAAGTCATCTTAGGATTACAAACCATCAGTTCAGGTAAAATCGTCCGCCAAGCGGGTGTACGCATCGGTTATGTTCCACAAAAACTCAAACTTAACGATACTTTGCCGCTGACTGTGAATCGATTTTTAAAACTCGCAGGGCGCTTTAGTCCTCAAGAGTTGTCTGAAGCACTACGCCTTGTCGGGGGGAGCACCTACAAACCAACGACATGCATAAGTTATCTGGCGGCGAAACTCAGCGAGTTCTGTTAGCGAGAGCATTATTACAAAGACCCGACTTACTTGTATTAGATGAGCCCGCGCAAGGAGTGGACGTCCAAGGACAAATCGACTTGTATGATCTCATCCATACTCTACGCAACCGATTTGGCTGCGCCGTGTTGATGGTATCTCACGATTTACATTTGGTGATGGCGAAAACGGATGAAGTCATCTGTTTGCAGCACCATGTATGCTGCTCTGGCTCCCCCGAGAACATCGCCAAACACCCGAGCTATTTAGCGATGTTTGGCCACCGTAGCCGAGACACCCTCGCTTTTTATCAACACCACCACGAGCATCACCACCACGATTTATCAGGCTTACCGGTTAAAGGCAAAGCAAGTGCTTGCTCGCACCACTCACATGGTCACCACAAACATGATTGAATTTCTTTTGCCTTCTCTATTGGCAGGTCTTGGTATTGCCATTATCGCCGGACCTTTAGGTTCTTTTGTGGTATGGCGCAAAATGGCCTATTTCGGAGATACCCTTGCGCACGCATCCTTACTTGGCCTAGCCTTGGGTTTTTTACTCGACATCAATTTGTATCTCGCCTTGTTAGTTTGCTGTTTAGGTATGGCGGCCATTTTAGTGGCGATGCAAAAGCAAAAACTCATCGCGACCGATACCCTACTTGGTATCATGGCGCACAGTGCGCTATCGCTCGGTATGATTGCGGTGAGCTTTCTCGATAATGTTCGCATCGATTTGATGAGCTATCTGTTTGGTGACTTACTTGCGATTAGCACCTCCGATCTTACCTTTATCTGGTTAGGTGTCTTCACCGTCAGTGTGATTGTATATCTCCTCTGGCAACCTCTTCTCTCGACTAGCGTGAATGAAGAGTTAGCCTTTGTTGAAGGAACCAACACTGACTTGATGCGTTTAATCTTGATGCTACTTATCGGTTTAGTGATTGCCGTCGGGATGAAATTTGTCGGGGCTTTGATTATGGGCTCGCTGTTAATCATCCCCGCGGCTACTGCTCGCCGTCTTTCACGCACCCCAGAAGCCATGGCGTTTTGGGCAATTGGACTGGGTGTATTAAGTGTGATCGGTGGGTTGGCGCTATCTTGGCACTTTGACACACCTGCAGGTCCGTCAGTGGTGGTTTCTGCTGCGGTATTGTTTGTACTCACCCAGTTTAAACGGATCGCTTAACGCTGTATCACATTAGCCTTTAGTAAAAAGAATTGGCTTTTAGTAAAAAGAAACCCCGAAGCTGTGTTCGGGGTTTTTTATTATCTGAGTAAGTAATCGCGGTAGATTACCAGCCAGTCACTTCACGCAGCGCTTTGCCAATATCGGCAAGACTTTTTACTGTCTTCACGCCCGCAGACTCAAGTGCTGCAAATTTCTCTTCAGCGGTACCTTTACCACCAGAGATGATCGCACCAGCATGACCCATGCGTTTGCCCGGAGGAGCCGTTACACCTGCGATATAAGAAACGACAGGTTTTGTGACGTTGGCTTTGATGAAAGCAGCTGCTTCTTCTTCCGCGGTACCACCAATTTCACCGATCATCACAATCGCTTCAGTCGCTGGATCTTCTTGGAACATCTTCAGGATGTCGATGAAGTTTGACCCCGGAATTGGGTCGCCACCGATGCCCACACAGGTTGACTGGCCGAAACCTTCGTCTGTGGTTTGTTTAACCGCTTCATAAGTCAAAGTACCAGAGCGAGAAACGATACCCACTTTACCTTTCTTATGAATGTGTCCTGGCATGATGCCAATCTTACACTCATCCGGCGTGATCACACCTGGACAGTTCGGGCCAATCATACGAACACCAGTCTGTTCCAGTTTCACTTTGACATCAATCATGTCAGTGGTAGGAATGCCTTCAGTGATCGTCACGATAAGCTTGATGCCCGCATCGATCGCTTCCAGAATCGCATCTTTACAGAATGGTGCTGGTACATAGATAACTGTGGCAGTTGCGCCAGTCACTTCAACGGCTTCACGAACCGTATTAAATACAGGCAAACCTAGATGAGTTGTACCGCCTTTACCTGGTGATACACCACCAACCATTTGTGTGCCATAAGCAATCGCCTGTTCAGAGTGGAAAGTACCCTGACCACCGGTGAAACCCTGACAAATGACTTTAGTGTCTTTATTGATAAGAATCGACATTATTTGCCCTCCGCCGCGGCAACTACTTTTTGCGCTGCGTCTGTCAAAGATACAGCTGCAATAATATCTAGACCAGATTCTGCCAGCACTTTGCGTCCAAGTTCTGCGTTTGTACCTTCAAGGCGCACAACCACAGGAACGCTTACGCCAACTTCTTTAACCGCACCAATAATGCCTTCTGCAATCATGTCGCAGCGCACAATGCCACCAAAGATGTTCACCAGTACGGCTTTTACATTGGTATCAGACAAAATGATCTTGAATGCTTCTGCAACGCGCTCTTTGGTCGCGCCACCGCCCACATCGAGGAAGTTTGCTGGTTTTCCGCCGTGCAAGTTAACAATGTCCATGGTACCCATTGCTAGGCCAGCACCGTTAACCATACAACCGACGTTACCATCTAGCGCAACGTAGTTAAGTTCCCATTTAGCCGCATGCGCTTCGCGAGCATCTTCTTGAGAAGCATCGTGCATTTCACGCAGTTTAGGTTGACGGTACATGGCATTGGAGTCGATGTTGATCTTACCGTCTAGACACAGCAGATTGCCTTCAGCCGTAATCACCAGCGGGTTGATTTCCAGCAGCGCGAGGTCGTATTGAGCAAACATTTCACCCAAGCCCATGAAAATTTTCACGAACTGTTTGATTTGGTCACCTTGCAGGCCCAGCTTAAACGCCAACTCACGGCCTTGGTAGGCTTGAGGGCCAACCAGTGGATCGATCGCTGCTTTGTGGATCAGTTCTGGAGTTTCTTCTGCGACTTTCTCAATTTCCACACCACCTTCAGTCGATGCCATGAAAACGATACGGCGAGTAGAACGGTCAACCACCGCACCAAGATAGAGTTCATTCGCGATGTTAGATGCTTCTTCAACCAGGATTTTTGAAACAGGTTGGCCATTCGCATCTGTTTGATAAGTTACTAGGTTTTTACCTAGCCACTTTTGTGCAAAGGCTTTTACACCATCTTTAGTATCGTGCAGTTCGACGCCACCTGCTTTACCACGTCCACCTGCGTGAACTTGGCATTTTACGACTTTCTTGGCTGTGCTGATGCGTCCTGCAGCTTCAAACGCTTCTTGTGGCGTATCACAAGCATAACCTTCCGGTACAGGCAAACCGAATTCTGCAAACAGCTGTTTAGCTTGATATTCATGCAAATTCATTGTGTTGTTCCATTTGTTTATTGTTCTTCCATAGAGTCCATTGAGCTGAACTTTACGTTTGTAGGGTCACTCTTGAGCGAGTAGCCAATCTTTGGCCAAAGCCAGGTCGGACGTTGAGCGTGTCCGACCCTTTTCTCCATTACTCAGAAATTTGAGCAATAGACAGTTTAAACATCGAGCAGCAGACGTGCTGGATCTTCTAGTAACTCTTTAACTGTCACCAAGAAACCAACCGACTCACGACCATCAATTGAACGGTGGTCATAAGACAGCGCCAGATACATCATTGGCAGGATTTCAATCTTGCCATCCACCACCATCGCACGGTCTTGGATTTTATGCATACCCAGAATCGCCGCTTGTGGTGGGTTGATGATAGGCGTTGACATCAGAGAACCAAACACACCACCATTGGTGATAGTGAAGTTACCGCCAGTCAGTTCGTCCACAGTCAATTTACCGTCACGACCTTTTTCTGCCAGCTCTTTAATGCCTTTTTCAATTTGCGCCAAGCTCAAGGTATCGCAGTTTTTTAGTACAGGCGTTACCAGACCACGAGGCGTTGACACCGCAATGCTTACATCAAAGTAGTTGTGATAAACCAGATCATCGCCATCGATAGACGCATTCACTTCTGGGTAACGTTTCAGTGCTTCAGTCACCGCTTTCACGTAGAACGACATAAAACCTAGACGGATACCATGACGTTTTTCAAACACATCTTGGTACTGCTTACGCATATCCATAATCGGTTTCATGTTCACTTCGTTAAACGTCGTGAGCATTGCTGTACTGTTTTTCGCTTCCAACAGACGCTCAGCAATACGCTTACGTAGACGAGTCATCGGTACGCGTTTTTCTGTACGACCAACCACTGGAGCGATAGCTGCAACAGGTGCTTCTGCTTTCGCGGCAGGCTTGGCTTTGTTCGCCGCCAAATGAGCTTCGATGTCTTCACGAGTGATACGACCACCCACGCCAGAACCTTTGACTTGGCTTGCTTCCAAGTTGTGTTCTGCAAGCAGGCGACGAACCGCAGGGCTCAGGGCATCATTGCTTTCTTCAGTTAGTGATGCTTTATGGCGTTTATCTGGTGATGGCTCAGTAGCATCCGGAGTATCTTGTGTTGGTTCACCCGCCACAGCACCTGGCTTCAAACGCGCCAGAAGTTGTTTAGAAAGTACGGTCGCACCTTCTTGTTCCAGAATCGTTTCTAGTACGCCCGCTTCTGGCGCTGGAACTTCCAGCACCACTTTGTCGGTTTCGATTTCAACAATCACTTCATCACGAGCAATCACATCGCCCGGTTTTTTGTGCCACGTGGCAACAGTGGCATCCGCAACTGATTCAGGCAAATCTGGAACCAGAATTTCAATGGTCATAATGGTATCTTCCTTATACTTCTAGTTCTTAGCTAGGGTCAGAGCGTCTTCAATCAACGCTTTTTGTTGTTTCATGTGCACCGACATATAGCCAACTGCAGGTGATGCAGAAGCTGGTCGACCTGCATATTTCAAATCAGCACCCGCTGGAATTGCAGCACGGAAATTATGCTGGCTGCTATACCAAGCACCTTGGTTCTGTGGTTCTTCCTGACACCAAACGTAATCCACCACATTGGTGTAATTCGCAATGGCCGCTTGTACCTCTTCTTGAGGGAACGGGTACAACTGTTCAATACGAACAATCGCGACATCTTTCTGCTCATTGGCTCGGCGCTGTTCCAGTAGATCGTAATAAACCTTACCGGAACAGAACACGACACGCTTCACTTGTGTCGCTTCCAATGCATCGATTTCCGCAATCGCTGCTTGGAAAGTACCATGGGCAAGATCTTCCATACTCGATACACACAGTGGATGACGCAGTAGAGACTTAGGCGACATCACCACCAATGGACGACGCATTGGACGAACCACTTGACGACGAATCATGTGGTAAACCTGAGCGGGAGTTGAAGGAACCACAACTTGCATGTTTTGCTCAGCGCATAGTTGCAAATAGCGTTCTAAACGTGCAGAAGAGTGTTCAGGGCCTTGGCCTTCATAGCCATGCGGCAACAACATAGTTAGGCCACACAGGCGACCCCATTTCTGCTCACCAGAGGAAATAAACTGGTCAATTACAACCTGTGCTCCGTTAGCAAAATCACCAAACTGCGCTTCCCACAAGGTTAAGCCGCTTGGTTCTGCTGTTGCGTAACCGTATTCAAATGCCAACACTGCTTCTTCGGACAATACCGAATCAAACACTTCAAACGGGCCTTGCCCTGCATGAATTTGCGCGAGCGGAATATAAGTGCTGGCATCATTTTGGTTATGTAGAACCGCATGACGGTGGAAGAATGTTCCACGGCCTGAATCCTGGCCTGAGATACGAATACGTTTACCATCATCAACTAGAGTGGCGTAAGCCAGCGTTTCCGCCATCCCCCAGTCCAGCATCTTCTCACCTGAAATCATTGATAGGCGATCTTGATAGATTTTTTCTACACGGCTATGCAGAACATGGCTTTCTGGATATTGGCAAATTCGACGACCGAGATCTTGCAAACGCTCCATAACATATTCGTTATTCCATGGAATATTCCAATCGTGGCCAAGGTATGGAGACCAGTCAACCGAGTGCATCGCCATTGGGCGCCACTCTTTAACTACCACTTCACCGTGATCTAGGGCATCGCGATATTCGTTTACGAGCTGAGTCGCGGTTTCTAAATCGCACTCGCCACGCTCAGTCAACACATCGGCATACAGTTTACGTGGAGTTGGGTGTTTCTTAATTTTTTGGTACATCAGCGGTTGAGTTGCATTTGGCTCATCCGCTTCGTTGTGACCATGACGGCGATAACACACCAGATCAATGACCACGTCACGTTTGAATTCATTACGGTAATCCAGCGCTAAACGTGTAACAAATGCCACCGCTTCTGGATCGTCTGAGTTAACGTGGAAAATCGGAGCCTGCACCATCTTGGCGATGTCAGTACAGTACATGGTTGAACGAGTATCGCGTGGGTTTGAAGTGGTGAAACCCACTTGGTTATTCACCACGATACGTACTGTTCCACCAACGCAGAAGCCACGAGCTTGAGACATGTTGAAGGTTTCAGCAACCACACCTTGCCCCGCAATCGCTGAGTCGCCGTGCACTGTGATAGGCAGAACTTTACTGCCATCTTCATCGCCGAGACGATCTTGACGCGCACGCACCGAACCCATCACTACTGGGTTAACAATCTCAAGATGCGATGGGTTAAAAGCCAACGCTAAATGTACGTCACCACCTGGTGTCGCAAAGTCAGCCGAGAAACCTTGGTGATATTTAACGTCACCTGTGCCCCAACCTTCACCGTGCTTACCCGCAAACTCGTCAAACAGATCTTGAGGCTTTTTGCCCAGAACGTTAACCAGCATATTTAAGCGACCGCGGTGAGCCATACCAATCACGACTTCACGCATACCACTAGCACCAGCGTGGCGGATCAGTTCTTTGGTCATGGGAACTAAGGCATCACCACCTTCGAGAGAGAAACGCTTCGCGCCTGGGAATTTAGCACCAAGGTAACGCTCAAGGCCTTCTGCTGCGGTTAACTCTTCAAGGAAAGTGCGCTTTTCATCTTTTGTGAAAAGCGGATTGCCAATGACTGGCTCAAGGCGCTGCTGAATCCAGCGTTTTTGTTCAGTGTCAGTGATGTGCATATATTCAGCACCGACAGAACCGCAGTAGATTTTTTGCAGGGATTGGTAGATGTCTTTCAACTTCATCGTGTCTTTGCCGATCGCAAAAGAGCCCACGTTGAAGGTTTCTTCCATATCTTCTGGGGTCAAGTTATGGAAAGCAGGATTCAGTTCCACCACTTCAGGGCGGTTCCATAAACCAAGAGGATCAAGCTTGGCAGCCTCATGACCGCGGAAACGGTATGCGTTAATTAGCTGCAGTACTTTAACTTGTTTTGCATCGACTTCAGGATCACTAACTTGGACATTGTAATGCTTTGTCTCTTGGGCGAGTCGTCGGAAGTAGTCACGGACGCGTGAGTGTGGTTGTTCAACCACATTCGTTGGGTGCGTAGGCAGCCCATCAAAAACACGTTTCCACTCCTCACTTACCAGATCGGGATCACTTAGATACAGTTCGTAGAGGTCTTCTACGTAAGTTGCATTGGCGCCAGCCAAGTGTGAAGACTCGAGCCATGCCTTCATCACGCCGTTGTGCATTTTTTTCCCTTAACCAGTAGTTTTCACGTTTGCTGCGGTCTTATCGCCGAGCTATAAAAGGCAGGCCCGAAGGCCTGCAATTTTCAATTTAAACTGAACGATTGATCAACATGGACTTAATATGCCCAATCGCTTTCGTCGGGTTCAATCCTTTCGGACAAACACTGACACAGTTCATAATACCGTGGCAACGAAAAACGCTAAATGCATCATCAAGATTCGATAGGCGTTCATCTGTTGCTGTATCACGGCTGTCAATCAACCAACGATAAGCAGCCAACAAGCCTGCAGGTCCGATAAATTTATCCGGATTCCACCAGAATGAAGGACAAGAGGTCGTACAGCAAGCGCACATAATACACTCGTACAGACCATCTAAATGTGCCCGTTCTTCTGGGGATTGCAAGTTCTCTCTTGATGGAGGAAGTGCATCATCAGCAATCAAGAAAGGCTTAACTTTCGCGTAGTTATCGTAAAACTGAGTCATGTCGACAATCAAGTCACGAATAACTGGCAATCCAGGTAGAGGGCGTATCACAATTTTGTCGCCTTTGAGTGCAGACAATGGCGTGATACAAGCCAGACCATTTTTACCATTCATATTCAGACCGTCTGAACCACAAACCCCTTCACGGCATGAGCGACGGAAAGCAATGCTTGGATCTTGTTCTTTGAGTAGAATCAGCGCATCCAACAACATCATGTCAGACCCTTCTTCTACCTCAAGAATGTAGTCTTTCATGTATGGCTTTGCATCCACATCCGGATTGTAACGATATAAAGAGAAGTTGAGTTTCATTTTGAGTACCTCCCTTAATATGAACGCACTTTAGGCGGGAATGGATCACGGTGAACTGGTGTCATGTTCACATCACGTTTACTCATCTGTTCCGTTTCCGGATTGTAGATTGAGTGACACAACCACTTTTCATCATCACGATCTGGATAGTCGAAGCGAGCATGAGCACCACGGCTTTCAGTACGATAGTTTGCTGCTACAGCCGTAGAAAATGCGGTTTCCATCAGGTTATCCAGCTCTAAGCACTCGATGCGCTGAGTGTTGAATTCTGATGATTTATCAGCCAGATGAGCATCTTTTAGGCGTTCACGAATCACTTTCAACTCTTCAAGACCTTCGGCCATCGCTTTACCTTCACGGAATACCGAGAAGTTATTTTGCATGCAGCGTTGCAGATCTTTACGGATAACCACTGGGTCTTCACCACCTTTGCTGTTTTCCCAGCGCATGGTACGAGCCAGAGAAGCTTCGATATCCGATGCGGTTGCTGGGCGAGCTTCTGCTTGAGCACGCAGAGTTTCACCAAGATGCAGACCTGTCGCACGACCAAATACTACGAGGTCAAGTAGTGAGTTACCGCCTAAACGGTTCGCACCATGTACCGATACAGAAGCGATCTCGCCGCAAGCGAACAGACCTTGTACTTCCACATCTTTACCACTACGGTCTTGCTTAATCGCTTGACCCGAAACTTGTGTCGGCACACCACCCATCATGTAATGACAGGTTGGGATAACGGGGATTGGCTCTTTCACTGGATCAACGTGAGCAAAGGTACGTGATAGTTCACAGATACCCGGTAGGCGTGATTCCAAAACATCACGGCCTAAGTGATCCAGTTTCAGTTTAATGTGTGGACCCCAAGGGCCGTCACAACCACGACCTTCACGGATTTCGATCATCATTGAACGAGCAACTACGTCACGACCGGCCAAGTCTTTGGCATTCGGCGCGTAGCGTTCCATGAAACGTTCGCCGTCTTTATTCAGTAGATAGCCACCTTCACCACGGCAACCTTCAGTAACCAGTACACCCGCGCCAGCGATACCCGTTGGGTGGAATTGCCACATTTCCATATCTTGCATTGGTACGCCAGCACGCAATGCCATACCAACACCATCACCAGTATTGATGTGTGCGTTAGTCGTTGAAGCGTAAATACGGCCTGCGCCGCCCGTAGCAAGTACAGTCGCTTTGGCTTTGAAATAGCAAATTTCGCCAGTTTCCATACAGATAGCGGTACAACCGAGCACCGCACCGTCTTGGTTTTTCACCAAATCCAGCGCATACCATTCCGAGAAAATGGTGGTTTTATGTTTAACGTTTTGTTGGTAAAGCGTGTGTAATAAAGCATGGCCAGTGCGGTCTGCCGCTGCTGCCGTACGTGCAGCCTGCTCACCACCAAACTCTTTTGACTGACCACCAAAAGGACGCTGATAAATAGTGCCGTTCTCGAAACGAGAAAATGGCAAACCCATTTTCTCAAGTTCAATCACAGATTCTGGGCCATTTTTACACATGTATTCGATAGCGTTTTGGTCACCGATATAGTCGGAGCCTTTTACCGTATCGTACATGTGCCACTGCCAATCATCTTTATGTGAGTTACCCAACGCCACAGTAATACCACCTTGAGCTGATACGGTGTGTGAACGAGTTGGGAACACTTTTGAAAGCAGAGCACAAGTTAAGCCTTGCTCAGAAATTTGTAATGCAGCACGCATGCCTGCACCACCCGCGCCGATTACTACGGCATCAAAGGAACGAACTGGAATAGTCACTTAGGCACCCCACAATACAAATAGGCCAGAGAAGAAGTATCCAAGTAATACCGCGATGACAACTAACTGTAGTCCCGCACGCAATTTGGAACACTTAATGTAATCCGTCAGTACTTGCCATAAGCCAATCCAACCATGGATTAATACTGAAACTAATGCCAACATTGTGAAGACTTTGGTGAACGTGCTACCAAAGAACTGAGTCCACGCAACATACGAGATGTCCGTGAACGCGCAAAAACTTACGATATAAATGGTGTATAACACCATGATGATCGCCGAAGCACGAATCAATAGAAAATCGTGCACACCGTTACGACCAAATGAAGAAACATGTTTTACCATACCAGAACCCCCGCCAGCAGAGACAATACAGCGGTAGCAGCAAAAGCTACCTTGGCGCTTGTCGCACCGGATTCCAGCTCTTCAAAATGGCCAAGGTCCATCAACAAATGACGAATGCCACCAGCAATGTGGTAGGCCAGAGCAGTTAGGATTCCCCACAGCACGAATTTCACGAGAAAGCTATCAACAATGTTGCTCGCTTCCATGAATCCTACGGGTGAGGAGAGAGAGAGGGATAGCAACCAAAGCAAAATCCCAACCGCAACAAACGTAATCACCCCCGACACGCGGTGGAGGATGGATGCGATTGCTGAGATCGGAAAGTGGATGGTCTGCAAATCTAAATTAACAGGTCTTGACTTTCTTTCTTTCACGGGCTTGCTCACTCAGCTCCATTGAGCATTTATAGTTATGGATGAATTCTGGTCGATAACGCGCATAAATTAACATTTATTCAACATTTCAGCCACCAAATTGGCGAGTTAATTGTAGTTTAAATGTTAAGCTCAAGTCTAAAATCTCTGAGTTAAATTTCTTTCTAGCCTTGAATTTATAAGGTCTCTCACAGAATTTTCTGTGTCACTATACGGACTGCAACATTCTAATACAATTGCTGTAACAATTTTTGCTACACAGAACAGATTTTTAACTTTGTATGTATAAAAAATCAAAGTGAGTGCACACATCAGAGGAGAATCATTGACTTTAATTAAGATCGGACGTACAAGAATCACACACAAAACATCCTGGACGGATTAAATAATAAACAAAGGAGATGGTTATGGCGGATAAGAAAGCGACCCTTCACATTGAAGGTAAAGCGCCGATCGAATTGCCAATTATGGACGGATCCCTAGGTCCACAAGTAATTGACGTTCGTACTTTAGGCTCAAACGGTTACTTTACTTTTGACCCGGGTTTTCTTGCCACTGCATCCTGTGAATCTCAAATTACTTATATCGATGGCGCTAAGGGCATTTTGTTGCACCGCGGCTACCCTATCGATCAGTTAGCCAATAACGCTGATTACTTGGAAGTTTGTTACATCCTTCTTTACGGTGAAGCCCCTAATCGTAAGCAATATGAAGAATTCAAGAAAATCGTTACTCGTCACACCATGGTACACGAACAGATAGCGAGCTTTTTCCACGGTTTCCGCCGTGATGCTCATCCGATGGCTGTTATGTGTGGTGTGGTTGGTGCGTTAGCCGCTTTCTATCACGATTCACTCGATATCAATAATGACACACACCGAGAGATTGCGGCTTATCGTCTGCTTTCAAAAATGCCAACTCTGGCGGCGATGTGTTACAAATACTCGGTTGGTCAACCATTTATCTACCCACGTAACGATTTAAGCTATGCGGAAAACTTCCTGCACATGATGTTTGCAACACCTTGTGAAGAGTATGAAGTTAATCCAATCGTGGCACGTGCAATGGATAAAATTTTCACACTGCATGCGGACCATGAACAAAATGCTTCAACGTCTACTGTACGTCTGGCTGGTTCATCCGGTGCCAACCCATTTGCTTGTATTGCTGCGGGTATCGCTTCTCTTTGGGGTCCTGCGCATGGTGGAGCAAATGAGGCTTGTTTACGTATGCTGGAAGAGATCGGCTCTGTTGATAAGATTCCTGAATACGTAAGACGTGCGAAAGACAAAGATGACCCATTCCGTCTAATGGGCTTTGGTCACCGCGTTTACAAAAACTACGACCCACGTGCAACGGTAATGCGTGAAGCCTGTCATGAAGTTCTTAAAGAATTGAGCATTCAAGATCCGCTGCTCGATGTCGCGATGGAGCTTGAGCGCATTGCTCTGTCTGATGAGTACTTCATCGAGAAGAAACTCTATCCAAACGTCGATTTCTACTCTGGCATTATTCTGAAAGCGATTGGTATTCCAATCTCAATGTTTACCGTGATCTTTGCGATGTCTCGTACCATCGGTTGGATTGCGCACTGGAATGAAATGCACAGCGATCCAGACAACCGTATCGGCCGTCCTCGTCAGTTGTACACAGGTCAAAAACTGCGTGATTTCACTCCACTGCATGAACGCAGCTAGTGCATGATTTAGAAAGAACAAAAGAGCGAGATTATCTCGCTCTTTTTTATTGCTCTAAACTGGATTATCAATATCAATAAAGGTCACATCAAAACCGTGATGTTCCGCAAGCCATTCCCCTAGCGCTTTAATCCCATAACGCTCGGTAGCATGATGTCCTGCCGAAAAATAATGGATTGACTGTTCTCGTGCTGAATACGTCGTGCGCTCCGAGATTTCCCCAGAAATAAACGCATCCAAACCACGACTCGCAGCCAACTCAATGTAGTCTTGTCCACCACCGGTACACCAGCCTACGGTTTCGATCAGTTTGTCTGCTTGCTCAGGGGCAATATGTAGCGGATTACGATTCAGCGCTTGTCCAATCCGATTCGCCAATTCTTGCCACGTTAATGGTTGAGAAAAACGTCCAAACATAGCCACCGATTGTGAATGCCCTTCCAAACCACCTTCAACACTGATTCCAAGCCGCAGCGCGAGCTGCGCATTGTTGCCCAATTGTGGATGGATATCTAAAGGCAGATGGTACGCATACAGATTAA
Organism: Vibrio metoecus; assembly: GCF_009665255.1. Lineage (NCBI taxonomy): Bacteria > Pseudomonadati > Pseudomonadota > Gammaproteobacteria > Vibrionales > Vibrionaceae > Vibrio > Vibrio metoecus. The sequence goes on along the minus strand of NZ_CP035686.1, from coordinate 635,186 downwards.
TATCATTTTGGATCAGGGCTCGAATGCGGCGACCTTTCATGCCGCGAATCGCCTCCGGCTCACTTTTCCAAAAATAGCCGTGGTGAACCAGAAGAGCATCAGCTTTCAACTCAATCGCAGCTTTAATTAAAGCCATGCTAGCGGTCACACCGGTGACAATTCGTTTTACTTTCGTTTTACCTTCGACTTGTAAACCGTTGGGACAATAATCTTTAATTAACTGTGGGGACAATGTCTCATTTAGCAAAGCTTCTAGCTGTAAATTGTTCATCTTGTAATCCATTGAGCAACAGAGGTGGCGTGGTTATAACAATTTCAGGCTAGAATGTCGAAATATGTGAAAAGAGTGGTGAAGATAGAATGGAGTTAAAACACTTAATGGATTGGGTGACCCATACCCCTACCCTGTTTCAAGCCAAAGCACCTTTAGTTGGTAGAACCCCGTTTAGCAAAACGGTACGAGAACATTGGTCTGATTATCAAGGAAATCCGCGTTTAGGCTTTCTTTATCAGCATCTCTGTGGTCAATTATTCACCGCCACTCCATTTTATACTGCCGTTTCGGAAGAAATTCAGTTAGTTAATGAGGGAAAAACCTTAGGTTCGATAGATTTTTTAGCCAAAAACCGTAAAACAGAACACTACGAGCATTGGGAAGTGGCCATCAAATTCTATCTGCTTCATCAAGGGCTATGGTACGGACCTAATCCTGAAGATCGTTTGGATATCAAGCTCGATCATATGCTTAACCAACAGCTTCCTCTGTCTCAAAACCCTCTATTTCTAGAAAAACATCCATTATGGGCTGGAGCATCACAACACTTACTAATGCAAGGCCGTCTTTATACTAATCCTTTCTCTAATGAGCCAATTCCGACGGATTGCCTTGGTTACACGCTCAATGCAAGCCAAATCCAAGGTTATTGGTGTTTTCAGCGTGAGCAGCATTTAATTGATGAACCTTTGTATCTGCTTGAGAAAGCCGATTGGTTGACGGGACGCCAACCTAGCTCACCATCTTATTCAGGGCAAACCGAAGGTTTTGTGCATTGCCAATCTGAATCCGGTAAATTTTGGTTTATCGTGCCTGACCAGTGGCCTGCTATTTAAGTGCTATAAAAGTAAAGGGGCGATATCATCGCCCCTTGTTCATCTCGTCACAATTGATTATAAACCCGCGTCTTTAAACACTTGGTTCACAATCTGCTGAGCTTCAGACTCAATCTGTTTCAAGTGTTCTGCACCTTTAAAGCTCTCACAATAGATCTTGTAGATATCTTCTGTGCCAGAAGGACGAGCCGCAAACCACCCGTAATCTGTTGTCACTTTCAGGCCACCAATCGCCGCACCATTGCCTGGCGCATGAGTCAAACGAGCTGTAATTGGATCTCCTGCTAAGGTTTGTGCAGCAACCATTTCAGGAGACAGCTTTTTCAGTACATTCTTCTGTGGGCCATTTGCCACAGCTTGAATACGGCTGTAATGAGAATCACCGTGCTTAGCCGCTAGCTCATCATAGTATTGTTGCGGATTCTTACCTGTTACCGCGGTGATTTCGGCCGCTAGCAAACATAGAATGATACCGTCTTTGTCAGTAGACCAAGGTGTACCATCTTGACGTAGGAAAGATGCGCCCGCACTCTCTTCTCCGCCAAAACCAAAACGACCTGAGTGCAGACCATCTACAAACCATTTGAAGCCCACTGGCACTTCACAGAGTTCACGACCTAGATCGGTGACCACTTTATCAATCATGGCACTAGAAACGAGGGTTTTACCTACCGCAACATTCTCTGCCCAACCCTTACGGTGGCGGTACAGATAATCAATGCACACCGCGAGAAAATGGTTAGGATTCATCAAACCTTTTGGCGTAACAATGCCGTGGCGATCGTAATCAGGATCGTTGCCAAAAGCTAAATCGTACTCATCTTTCAGCGCCAGCAAACCAGCCATCGCATAAGGTGAAGAACAATCCATGCGGATCACGCCATCTTTATCTAATGACATGAATTGGAAGCTTGGATCGATAGCTTCACTCACCAGAGTCAGATCCAGTTGGTAGGCTTTACCAATTTGACGCCAGTAATCGATGCCACTGCCACCCAGTGGATCTACACCCATTTTGAGCTTAGCTTTTTGAATTGCCGCCATGTCGATCACATTAACCAGATCGTCTACGTATGGTTTGACCAAATCGACTTGCTTGAGCAGCTCGGATTGTTTAGCCAACGCAATCGGCATACGTTTCACACCTGCCAAGTGATTGCCGATGTATGCATTAGCACGATCTTCAATCGCTTGGGTTAACTCACCTTCGGCTGGACCACCGTGCGGAGGGTTGTATTTGATACCACCATCTTGTGGTGGGTTGTGCGAAGGTGTAATTACAATACCATCTGCTTTATCTGCATGCTTCAGGTTGTAAGTTAAAATCGCGTGTGAAATACCTGGCGTGGGTGTATAGCCGTTATTTTCTTGAACAATCACTTCAATGTCGTTGGCAATCAGCACTTCGAGCACACTGCTAAATGCAGGCTCAGAAAGCGCATGTGTATCTTTGCCAATGAAGATTGGGCCTGTAACGCCTTGCTCGCGGCGTACATCTGCCACGGCTTGTGCAATCGCAAGAATATGATGTTCGTTAAACGTCGTTTTATCTGCTGTACCTCGGTGTCCCGATGTACCAAACTCGACTTTATGCGCCATATTTCCAGCTTCTGGCTGGAGTAGGTAATAATTTGCAACCAGCGCCGGGATATTGTGGAGATCCTCTTGTTGCGCCTTTTGTCCTGCACGAGGGTGCATAGCCATAGTGACATCCTTTCTTTAAATTTCACATAAAATAAAACCCCATAATAACGGCGTAACGCTACGCATTATGAGGCTTGAATCAGAGTTTTTGGCTGTAATCAGCAAAAATCAAATAGAATGGGTAACTTTCTCAATAATGTCGCTTGGGAAGCCCATGCGTACCATCACCTGCTCCACCATTTGTTGCTTACGGCTGGTATTGTTATTAGTGATCACCCAAAACGGTGTATTTGGAATCGCTTTCGGCTTAGTGGTTTGCCCACTGGCTAACAAAGTCTGTTCATTGTCAGCAAAATAAACGCGCTTACGGCCTTTCACCATAGTCGCTTCAGAAAAGCTCGCAGAGTCGATGCGATGAAGAGTAGACAGCACCAACATAAAACGGTCGATTGCATTCTTCAGGCCTGCAAATTCATCGGAAATCAGCAGTGAACGCATTTCTTTAACACCATCAATTTTGGTATCTAACGCTGCGTCTTTGCTCACCACAATGCCTTTTGGCTCAACAACAGGTGTAGCAGTGGCTAACTCACTACCATCCACATTGAGAAGACGACGCAAAATATCGGAGGCACTTTCACCAATATGCAGAGTCTGGCTCGCAATGTAACGGTATAGATCCTCATCAACCTCAATTGTTTTCATTCGCTTTTCACAATCTCTATGTTTAAACTTTCGGGGATTATAGCGAGATCTTTACTGAGACTCTACGTTAAACCAATCACTAATAAGATAAAATGTCAGCACTTCTAAATTACAAACTAGAGGGCAATGGACAGACAGTCGTTCTGATCCACGGTCTATTCGGCAGCTTAGATAACCTTGGCTTGCTTGCTCGCGATCTAAAAAACGATCATCAGGTACTGAGTCTAGATCTCCGTAACCACGGGCTTTCTTTCCACAGTGATGAACACAATTATGATCTGATGGCGCAAGATGTGAATCAGTTACTTGAGCATCTCAATCTCAATTCTGTCATCGTAATTGGCCACTCGATGGGTGGCAAAGTGGCGATGAAATTAGCTGATATCGCCGCACCGAAAATTAGCCAATTGGTGGTTTTAGACATGTCACCGGTCGCTTATACCCAACGTCGTCACGATAATGTGTTTGCCGGACTCGATGCCGTGTTAGCGCAGAAACCAACGTCGCGCAGCGAAGTGATGTCAATCCTTGCTCAACATATTGGAATGGAAGGTGTACGCCAGTTTCTCGGCAAATCTTTGATGTCAGATCAAAACGTGATGACATGGCGTTTCAATGTTGCTGCTTTGAAAGCACATTATGCAGAGATTCTGGGTTGGAACATTATCGCCAAATGCCGAATTCCAACCCTATTTATCAAAGGTGCGGATTCCGATTATCTCACGACACAACATCAGCCTATGGTTCAAGCCCAATTTAGCCAAGCCAAAGCCCATGTGATCGCCAACACGGGGCACTGGCTGCATGCGGAGAAACCGGCTGAAGTACTGCGCGCTATACGCAAGTTTATTGATACACCAATTTCAGGCTAACAAGTGTGAATTGAGAAACATTCGACGCATTAACTTTGTCGGATAACAGTGGTATAGTGCGCGCAAGCAATTTGGCATAAAGGAATATCATGCTTTACGACTATATGAACATGCTGGAGTCGGTGGGACTCGATCTGCTGTTTGCCTCAATCTTTTTCTTGATCGGTATGGCAATTAAAGATGTGTTGAAACAAGGCAATGTTCCGGCTTTCGGGCGTCGTATTGTGTGGTTAGTTCTCTTTTTGGGGTGCGCAGGCTTTGTCGCCAAAGGCATAATTCAATTGACTTGGGAAGGCAGTGGGCTAGGTTAAGCTCAACGAGGCTTCGCAACTCTATAACAATCTAAAGGTAATGACTCTATGGCAAGTGTAGGTATCTTCTTTGGCAGCGACACCGGCAACACCGAAGCAATTGCAAAGATGATTCAAAAACAACTCGGTAAAAAACTCGTTCACGTACAAGATATTGCCAAAAGCAGTAAAGAAGACATCAATAACTTCGACCTGCTGTTGTTGGGCATCCCAACTTGGTATTACGGTGAAGCACAGTGTGACTGGGACGACTTTTTCCCTGAGCTGGAAGCCATTGATTTCTCAACTAAGCTTGTGGCTATTTTTGGTTGTGGTGACCAAGAAGATTACGCAGAGTACTTCTGTGATGCGATGGGCACTGTTCGTGACATCGTTCAAGCCAAAGGCGCAACCATTGTCGGTAACTGGCCAACAGAAGGCTACGAGTTCGAAGCATCTAAAGCTCTGGTTGATGAAAACCACTTTGTCGGTCTGTGTATCGATGAGGATCGCCAGCCAGAACTGACAGAGCAACGCGTAACCAAATGGGTTAACCAAGTTTATGAAGAGATGTGTCTCGCTGAACTTGAAGACTAATTTGCAGAGTCAAAATAAAAAATCCCCTGCCCAGTAGGGGATTTTTTATTAGGGGAGAGTTTCAATCTCTGCCTATCACCAAAACCAGCGCCCAATCCAAGGGGCAATCACCACAGTCACCATGCCCGCCAGCATCATCACAACGCTGGACACCACGCCTTCTGAATTACCGATTTGATAGGCTTTTGCAGTGCCAGCCCCATGAGCTGAAGCCCCCAAGCTAGCCCCTTTCCCCAAGCGAGAGCGAATAGAAAGCACCGTGAGGATCACCTCACCCACCGCCATTCCTATCACGCCAGTCAACACCACAAACAGTGCGGTCAGATCACTTTGTCCACCAATTGATTTGGTGGCCTCAACGGCAAAAGGAGTCGTGATCGAACGCATAGCCAGACTGCGTTGTAACAACTCAGGAAGGTTGAGCCAACGCGCTAGCAAAACCGTGCTTGAGATCGCGACTAACACAGACACCATCACACCAACCGACAGCGATAACCAGTGCTGACGCAATAAGGCTCGGTTATCGTAAACCGGAACCGCAAAAGCCACGGTTGCAGGACCGAGTAACCACAATAGCCAATGGGCATCGGCCATGTAAGCTTGGTAAGGAATATGAAACATCATCACAACGATGACGAGCAGCAATGGCGCGAGTAACAGCGGCATCAGCAACAAACTGCGTTTACGTCGATAAAGAAATTTACTCGCATAGTAAAACAGCAACGTGAGCAGGAAACAGAAAAGGCTAAGTAATGACGTCGACATGAGTTCTACTTCTCCACACTTCGAGCAAACATCATTTGGCGACGTTTGCGTCTGGCTAAAACCAGCTCTACCCGATGCATTTTATCGACAACCCAAGCAGTAGAAGCGATCACCAAAATGGTACTCGCCACGAGCACCACACCTATTTTCATCCCCTCTTGGCGCATTAAGTCTTGGTAATTCACTACCGCCACGACAGCCGGAACAAAAAACAACAACATTTCAGCCAGCAACCAGCTCGCCCCGCGCCGAAACCACTCGACATTTACCACTCTGAGCATGACCAGTAACAACAAAATCAGCATTCCCGTTAAATTGGCGGGTAACGGCAGGTGAAACTGATTGACCAACCAATCGGAGAAAAACCAAATCAGTGAAAGTGCCGCCACTTGAACGACAATCAGTAGGCTATGCTTGAACTGAAAAGTACGCGTAACGTTTTGCATTAAGGTTGCCTAGATAAAATGGGAACTGGGTCACATTGTATTCCGGGTGATTACCAGCATAAAATGACTTAAATTTATTTAATTCATGCCATTTAGGCATACAAAGAGACTTTTGATGGATATCCGCGCCCTACGCTACTTCGTTGAACTGGTTAACCAGCAGAGTTTTACCAAAGCCTCTGAGCGCCTGTTTGTGACTCAGCCAACCATCAGTAAGATGATCCGTAATTTGGAGCAGGAGTTAGAACAGCCCCTTCTACATCGTGAAGGACGACGCTTCTGGCTGACTGAAGCCGGAGAGATTGTCTATCAAAGAGCGCAGCAGATTTTAACCCAAATGCAGCAACTGGAAGCGGAACTCACGGATTTAAACCAACTGCAGCGCGGCCATTTGCGTTTAGGCATCCCGCCCATGGTGGGGCATGTTTACGCACGGTTATTTCGTCAATATCGTCAAACGTACCCTAACGTCGAATTAACGGTGGTGGAGTATGGCGGACGTAAGATAGAACAAGCGATCTTAGACGGTGATATTGATGTGGCGGTGACCATGCTCTCCCCTAATCAGCATCCCGATCTCAATACGGTTGCCCTCGATCACTACCCTATTTTTGCCGTGGTCCCCGATATTCCTCGCTGGCGATCACTCACCACACTCACTTGGACGCAGATCAGCCAAGAGCCTTTCTATCTGTTTACCCATGAATTTACTCTAAGTGACCACATTCATACCTGCTGCCAAGCGGCGGGCTATACACCACAAGTCGCCGCGCGCAGTAGCCAGTGGGATTTTTTGGTGGCATTAGTCAAAAGCGGGGTTGGCGTGTGCTTTCTTCCAGCTCCACTTTGTCAAAGGATTCAAGGGGATGGCGTATTAATCTACCCCATCGCACCGGCTATAGACTGGCGTTTGGGCGTGGTTTGGCATCGCGAACGTTATGTTTCAAAAACCGTAGAAGCTTGGATTGCGTTATGCCGCCGTCAGAGTCTCTAACTCACTCAATACACTCGATAGAACTCTCGCGATATTGCGGTTTTTTGCGTACATACAGTTTACGCTGCACTTCCGAAACCACTTCGCCACGAGCATTTTTGACATGCACAATAAACTCCGGAAAGCATTTATCACCTTCTGCCGTTGAAGCCAGAATCCAATCTAACATCTCTTGAGTGATGCGAAATTCTGCAAATAAATCGGTATCGCCCGGTTTAATAAAGTTAATGCTCGCTTCTTTATCCCACACGTAATAACGCTCACCCAATATGCCCATCAGCATCAAGGCATAAACCGGATCGGTCAGTGAGAAAATACTACCGCCGTATTGAGTCCGGTTGGCGTTTTTATTCCACCAACGCAATTTCAAACGAATGGTCACTTCACGAAAATCGGCACTGATCGCGTCAATATGGATTCCTGCCCCCCAAAAAGGAGGCCAAGAGTTTAGTGCCCACTTCACAATATTCGGTTGATAAAGCTTAGAGAGTGTTTTATTCATACCCTGAGTGCCCTAGACTTCGGTTTGGACAGCCACTGAAATGGATGAACAGTGCTGCCAAGTATTCACATTATCATTGTTAAATAATTGTAACTGGTAAGAGCACTTTGTTCAGTGATTTGCCTCGACTTTGCAGGTTTCCCATTAACCTCTTGAAGTTCGTGGTTTATTGTTCGCGGTGACTCACCTATAATGCAAAGCAACATTGACTTCTGTTATACCCAAACGAATTGAGATGCAGGTAGACGGCAAGTGAGTGATCCCCACTACAGCAACGGTTGAGGTGGGTTTGACAACGCAGCCAATACGATTGCCATTTCATGTAGAACGGATGTATCACTGCAGAACATCAACAGGAAAGTATATGTCAGACAATAACCAAGCGCTAAAGGATGCTGGTCTTAAAGTTACCCTCCCACGGCTTAAGATTTTAGAAGTTTTACAACAGCCAGAGTGCCAACATATTAGTGCTGAAGAGCTGTACAAAAAGTTGATTGATCTCGGCGAAGAGATTGGTCTTGCCACAGTGTACCGTGTTCTCAACCAATTTGATGATGCTGGTATCGTGACTCGTCACCATTTTGAAGGCGGCAAGTCAGTATTTGAGCTTTCAACTCAGCATCACCATGACCACCTAGTCTGTTTAGATTGTGGCGAAGTCATCGAGTTTTCTGACGATGTGATTGAACAACGTCAAAAAGAGATCGCGGCGAAATACAATGTGCAACTGACTAACCACAGCCTCTATTTGTACGGCAAATGTGGCAGTGATGGTAGCTGCAAAGACAATCCTAACGCTCATAAGCCAAAGAAATAATCGCTTAGTAACCAAATAGCAAAAACCCACCAAACGGTGGGTTTTTTATTGCTTATGCTATGGGTCGCGCTACTTAGAAATAGTCGCGCACTAACAGCTCTGCAATTTGTACCGCGTTGGTTGCCGCACCTTTACGCACGTTATCTGCCACTACCCACAGGTTCACACCGCTGTGATGGCTGATGTCATTACGCACACGACCAACCAATACATGGTCTTTGCCACCAGCATCACGTACTTGAGTGGGAAAGTCTGCACCGCGGAACAGCTCAATACCGTCGGTTTGATCCAGCATGTCCATCACTTGCTCTGCATCAATAGGAGCACGCGTCTCCACATGCACCGCTTCAGCATGACCATAGAATACCGGTACACGTACGCACGTTGGGTTGACCATGATCGAAGGATCATTGAAGATTTTCTGGGTTTCCCACACCATCTTCATCTCTTCTTTGGTATAACCGTTGTCCATAAACTGATCGATTTGTGGAATACAGTTAAACGCGATCTGCTGGCTAAAAGTATTCGTTTCCGCTGGATAGCCGTTGAGCAGTTTAGCGGTTTGTCCTGCTAACTCATCAATCCCAGCTTTCCCAGCACCTGAGACCGATTGGTAAGTCGTCACGTTAATACGTTCAATCCCCACCGCATCGTAAATCGGCTTTAGCGCGACAAGCATCTGAATGGTTGAGCAGTTTGGGTTAGCAATAATATTGCGGTTACGAAATTCGGCAATCGCCTCTGGGTTCACTTCAGGTACCACAAGAGGAATGTCGTAGTCGTAACGGAAGTGTGAAGTGTTGTCGATCACCACAACACCCGCTTCTGCGGCAATCGGAGCCCACTTGGCAGAAAGCTCACCACCGGCAGAAAACAGCGCAATATGCACTTGCGACCAGTCAAATTCTTCGACATTTTGCACACGCACGGTTTTACCGTTGAAGCGATAGGTTTTTCCCTCACTGCGCTCACTGGCCAGCAGGAAAAGTTCATCCACAGGAAACTCACGCTCCTGCAGTACTTCCAACATGGTTTCGCCTACAGCGCCGGTTGCGCCAAAAATGGCAACATTAAATTGTTGGCTCATCACATACCTCTACTTGAAAACCGAGTTTAGCCAAAGGAGCCAAATGGCAATCAGCGCCTCCAGCTAGCGTCACCGCGCTGTATTCACGTCTATCCCAATAGTGTTTGCGCATCAAGTCAAACGCTCCGGGTTGGTGAATCTCGCGGCGAAACTGTGCGTCATCTTTACGCACATCATAAATAATTTGAGTTAGCGTACGCAGTGTTTCCTCGTCCCATGCTCGCTCTAGATAAACTTTGGGCACAGGCGCTTTGGGTAACAAGCTTGCTGGGTTTGCACAGTGTGCACTGCCAAGAAACTCGCAGTAGCTATTGAAAATCATGGTGGTACCACGCGCCTTACCTTCAAGGCCATAACCGGCAATATGCGGAGTGGCAAATGCGAGCAGCGGTAGCAATTCCATATCCACTTGCGGTTCAAACTCAAACACGTCTAATACAGCGGTAAAACCATCGCCTTTTTGCAAGCGCGCTTTCAGCGCCGCGTTATCCACCACAGGACCACGCGCCGCATTAATCAAAATCTGATCGCTATGTAATTGCTCAAGAATCGCTGCATCAATCAAATGATGGGTTGGCCACTCACCATCGCGAGTAATCGGTGTATGCAAAGTGATCACATCCGATTCTTTAAGTAAGGTTTCCAGTTCGGTAAATTCTCTCTCATCGCCTTGTGCTTGCTTAGGCGGATCATTGAGTAGCACTTTCATGCCAATCCCAGAAAGACACTTCGCAAGATAGCTGCCGACTTGACCTGCACCGATGATGCCTACCGTTTTATCGAAAACCGAGAAGCCTTGTTGCTGCGCCAGTACCATCAGCACGCTGAACACGTATTCTGCAACACCGACTTTGTTACAGCCAGGAGCAGCCGTGAAGAAGATGCCACGTTCTGCTAACAGAGCTTGGTCAACATGGTCCATACCCGCCGTCGCGGTACCCACAAACTTCAAGCGATTCGCTTTAGCAAGGAGAGCTTCATTGACTTTGGTGACAGAGCGAATCATTAAGGCATCGACATCAATCAGATCATCGGCGGTTAAGTTACGGCCGGGTTTTAAGATCACTTCGCCAAGCTGACTAAACAGCGCTTGTGCGTAAGGCATGTTCTCATCAATCAGAATTTTCATAGTGGGAATTTGCGGCAATCAAAGTTGCAGGCATTGTGCAGAAAAGCACGGAGGCTGTCGAGAATAAAAATACCCGACGACCTAAGCCGCCGGGCAAACATCCAGAACAAAAGGATCCTATCCCGCTCTCCATGGGACAGAGTCTGCGTCTGTTCGATTAGCGATACTAATCTGTTCTGGAAACTATGATGGATTTGGTGCGCTTAACCTTGGTATTTTTTGATAACCAAAGTTGCGTTTGTGCCACCAAAACCAAAGCTGTTAGACATCACTGTAGTCAGCTCTTGCTCACGCATTTCCGTCACGATATCCAGACCATGTGCTGCTTCATCTAACGTTTCAACGTTAATGCTTGGAGCAATAAAGCCGTGGTGGAGCATCAGAGTTGAGTAAATGGCTTCATGTACACCTGCTGCGCCCAGTGCGTGACCAGTCATCGCTTTGGTTGCAGAAATCGCAGGGCTGTTACCTGCAAACACTTCTTGGATTGCGCCAAGCTCTTTCACATCACCGACTGGTGTTGAAGTGCCGTGAGTGTTGATGTAGTCAATTTTATCAACGCCTTGCATCGCCATCTTCATACAACGTACTGCGCCTTCACCCGATGGTGCTACCATGTCGTAGCCATCTGAGGTCGCGCCGTAACCGACGATTTCACCGTAAATTTTTGCGCCGCGAGCCAGTGCGTGTTCCAGTTCTTCAACCACCACCATGCCGCCGCCGCCAGAGATCACGAAACCATCACGATCGGCATCGTAAGTACGTGAGGCTTTTTCTGGTGTTTCGTTGTATTTGGTTGATAGTGCGCCCATCGCATCAAACATCATGGTTTGTGACCAGTACAGCTCTTCACCACCACCGGCAAAAACGATGTCTTGCTTACCCAGTTGGATCAGCTCAACTGCGTTACCAATACAGTGCGCCGAAGTCGCACAAGCTGAGCTGATTGAGTAGTTCACACCGCGAATTTTAAATGGCGTAGCCAAACATGCAGAAACGGTTGAAGACATGGTACGTGGCACCATATAAGGACCCACACGCTTCACGCCTTTTTCACGCTGAGTATCCACCGCGATAACTTGGTTTTCAGAAGACGCACCGCCAGAGCCAGCAACGATACCAGTACGGTCGTTAGACACTTGCTCAGGAGTTAGACCCGCATCAGTAATCGCTTGTTCAAGAGATAGGTATGCATACGCAGCCGCATCACCCATAAAGCGCATTTGCTTACGATCGATATGTTCTTCTGGGTTGATTTTTAAATCACCCCAAACCTGTGAACGCAAGCCATGCTCTTTAAACTGTTCAGAGGCGGTGATGCCTGACTTGCCAGCTTTTAGTGAGGCCAAAACTTCTTCGACGTTGTTACCGATACTCGAAATAATACCCATACCGGTGATGACGACTCGTTTCATGTAACATTCCTATTATGTAAATTTGGCTAGATGATATCGAAGAAGAATAACAGAAGTGGTCAGCTTTCCCATAAATTCGTACAATCTCGACCCATATACAGCCTGATTTCATAGAATTTGTTCATTATGTCATCCATTTCACACGCCCAGCTTGGCTGGAACGACGCAGGAACCCCTGTCTCTGATCAATTTGACGATGTCTATTTCTCTAACGTCAATGGTTTGGCCGAGACACGTTATGTGTTCCTTGAGCAGAATCATCTCCCACAAAGATGGCACAATGATGACCAAAGGCGATTTGTGATTGCGGAAACCGGCTTTGGTACGGGCCTGAATTTTCTGGCAGTGTGGCAAGCGTTTGTGGAGTTTCGTGAAGCCAATCCCGATGCAAAACTCAAAGAGCTGCATTTCATTAGCTTTGAAAAATACCCGCTCAGTAAAAGCGATTTAATTCAGGCACATAAAGCGTGGCCGGAACTGGCAGAATTCGCGCAAAAACTGCATAAACACTATCCATTAGCCATTCCAGAATGCCAGCGGATTGTGTTGGATGATGGGCTCATCACGCTCGATCTCTGGTTTGGAGATATCAAAGACTGCCTACCGAAAGTGGCAACACAGGAGCAAGGCTTAGTGGATGCATGGTTCCTCGATGGCTTTGCTCCTAGCAAAAATCCCGAGATGTGGAATCAAGACCTGTTTGCAGGTATGGCGAAACTGGCGAAAAACGGTTGTACCTGCGCTACCTTTACTTCGGCTGGTTTTGTACGCCGTGGCTTGATTGACGCTGGCTTTGCGATGAAAAAAGTCAAAGGTTTTGGTACCAAACGCGAAATGATTGCCGGCAATCTGAGTGAAAAAGTACCTTACACCAATATTGCGCCAGAATTTCGTTTTGAAGCCACCAACGGCCTGCGAGATGTGGCAATTATTGGTGGTGGAGTCGCTAGTGCCACACTCGCTACAACACTAGCCAAACGCGGCATTTCAGTAACCCTCTATTGCGCCGATGAAAAACCAGCACAAGGCGCATCCGGTAACCGACAAGGTGCGGTCTATCCGCTACTCAGTGGTGATCACAATTCGGTTTCACGAGTGTTTGCTCCAGCATTTCTGTTTGCGCGTCAATTTATTGAACAAGCGGCTGAGCAGGTAACCTTTGACCACGATTGGTGCGGTGTTACCCAATTAATGTGGGATGAAAAGGCAGCCCAAAAGCTCACCAGTATGCTTGAGGGTAATTTCCCAGAACAATTAGTACATGGTTTATCCGCAGAGCACACCAATCAACAAGTCGGAGTGCCTGTTGATCAAGCCAGTGTGCATTATCCGCTCGGTGGCTGGCTCTGCCCAGCAGAACTCACTCAAGGCTTAATCCATCTCTTAGAGCAGCAAGGCAAGCTCACTGCGCATTATAACTCTCCCATTGATGCCCTGACTTGGCAGCCAGAGACTCAGCAGTGGCAGCTACGTAGTGGCGACAAACTCATGTCACATCAGTGCGTAGTGATTGCCAGTGGCCATCAGTTTGACAGCGTAACACAAACCGCCAACTTGCCACTGGGCAAGGTGAAAGGCCAAGTCAGCCATATTCCGACCACCGGCACACTCAGCAAAATCAAGAGCGTACTTTGCTACGATGGCTATATGACCCCGGTTAGCCAACAAAATGGACATCACTGTATTGGGGCAAGTTATGATCGCCAGCACCTTGATGCGACTTTTGATGCGCAAGCACAACGCGAAAATGCGCAAAAGCTGATTCACTGCTTGCCGGAGCAAACTTGGCCATTAGAAGTGGATGTCAGCGGCAATCAGTCACGCCAAGGCGTACGCTGTGTCAGCCGCGATCATCTGCCTTTTGTCGGCAATGTCGGCGAATTTTCGAAAATAATCGAGCAATATCGCGATTTAGCTCATCAGCAAGAAGTCGAGCCAATCGCGCTCTATCCACAACTTTATGCGTTTGCAGGGCTTGGCTCACGCGGTTTAAGTAGCGCGCCGCTGATGGCTGAACTTCTCGCTTCGCAAATGTGTGGCGATCCCATGCCACTAAGCGTGGATCTGCTCGAACAGTTACACCCTTGCCGCATGTGGGTTCGAAAGCTGCGTAAAGGCAAGGCGCTTACACAAAAAGTCTGATAAGGGCTATCAACGCCGATCAAAAAAGCCTCGCTATGCGAGGCTTTCAACATTTAGGACTTAATGGACAATTTTTTCTTAGGCGCTGAGTTTAGCCACGGCCGCTTTCAGCTCTGCAACAATCTCAGGCTTGGTCACAACCCCTTGCTCAAGATCGAAGTTATCGTAGAAGCTAGGTACTGAAACCGATGCTTTCACGTTACCCCCAAAGAAAGGCGCTGAAGCAGTAGCCGCAGCAAGCACTGATTGAGCACCGCCAGGACCTGGAGAGGTAGAAAGGTAAACTGCAGGCTTATCACCAAACATCGCACGATTGATGCGACTTGCCCAATCGAACAGGTTTTTGTACGCCGCAGGGTAGTGGCCATTGTGCTCAGCAAACGAAATCACGAAAGCATCTGCTTGTGCAAGATCGCGTAAAAAGGCTTGTGCACCTTCGGCTTGGCCGATCTCTTTTTCCAGATCTTCGTTAAACATAGGTACAGAATAATCGTTGATATTCAGCACTTGGACTTGTGCTCCATCAATTAGATTTGCAGTAAAAGTAGCAAGCGCTTTATTGATTGAAGTTGAACTGGTGCTGGCACCGAAGGCAATAATTTTCATGGTGGTTTCCCCTGACTAGTGTTAAAGCAAGATTAGTCGGGAAATGGACGAGCAACAATCCTGATTTTTTTACTTAGTTGTTCAGAAAGTTTGAACAACAGACTTTTAGCACTGGAGAGTTGAGCAAAAACGTGGGGAAATCGCGAAAGCCTTACTCTACTCATGGCGACTTTCGCGATAATACCGGATGGTTTGGTTACGCTTGCGTGGCCAGCTGTTGCCAAAGCTCAGCCACAATCGCGCGGTCGGCAGGGCTCAACTCTGAACGCGCAGCCTCTAAACTTTGTTCAATGCGTTGCTTGAGCACATCAAGTTCGGTAATCCCTTCCTCTTCACACTGCGCCGCAGAAAGTGAAATGTGTCCACGTAAATAGCCACCCGCAAACAGCTCATCACTGGACGCGTTAACGACTTGTGCATCAATCAGATCCAGCAGTTTTTCTTCAAATTCAATAATCATCAGCTTCTCGTTAATGGATAAATGGTTTTCACCTAGGGTTATTTAACCGCAAAGTGCTCCGGCAGCAAGGCAGGCGTTTGGTAAAAAGCGCGCAACGCCTCCGACAACATCTTCACTCGCTGCGGTAAACCTTGTTCAAGAATCTTGAGCACTTCACTGTGCACCTTGCTCATAAAAGCCAAACGGTCTGGCTCAAAATCACCGCTCAGGTTGTCACAACTCACCGAGAAGGGAAAGCCTGCGCTCATGGCTAAAATCCACTCATAAGCTTGCGGACGAATTTCCACTTTTTCAAACTCCGCCTGCACTTGCGCGGTACGTCCATCCGGTTCATACCAATAACCAAAATCTTCGAGCAAACGTCGCTGCGGCCCAGCCACACACCAGTGAGCGATTTCATGCAAAGCAGAGGCGTAAAAGCCACGAGCAAAAATGATCCGGTGATAACTCACTTGCTCATCGGCAGGTAAGTAGATCGGCTCATCGCCGCCCAGCTCTAATTGGGTGTTGTAGTCGCGGTAAAAAGTCTGGTTGAAAATGTCAACTAAGTCTTGGTATTGATGGTTCATAGTGCATGGCAAATAGGAGTGACGGCGTGCATTCTGGAGATTTTTTTCCATCGGGTAAAGAACTAAACCTCACACCGAAGATATCTACTCGGAAAACGTTTGGGTTACTCCAACCATTAACTCATTAGTTTTACTAATTTAAATCACATTCACCTTATAAAAAATCATTGTTTATTTCCTAGGATAAACCCTAGAATTTCGCCTTAATTTTTCTATACCAAACTACTTGGAGTTTCAGGTGGACGGCAAATGAACTCATCCCAATGAGCATAGGCAAACTATGTGATTGGGGTGAACGAGCGTAGCCAACACCGCTGCAGCTTCAAGTAGGAAGGGTATATATCCTCTGCTGTTGAATGAGGTGATGCATGCTGCTGAGTGTTTTGTATATCATTGGGATCACGGCGGAAGCCATGACCGGAGCGTTGAGTGCCGGCCGTCGCAAAATGGACTGGTTTGGCGTCATGCTGGTCGCCAGCGCCACCGCGATTGGCGGTGGCACAGTGCGTGATATTTTGCTGGGCCACTACCCACTCGGCTGGGTAAAAAATCCTGAATATCTGGCGATAACTTGTGTCGCGGGCGTGCTGACCACTTGGGTATACAAGTGGGTGATCAAGCTTAAAGGCTTATTTATTCGTCTTGATGCGCTAGGCCTGATTGTGTTTTCAATCATCGGCACGCAAGTGGCAATGCGCATGGGCCTGCATCCCGGTATCTGTTTAGTTTCTGCGGTAGTCACTGGCGTGTTTGGTGGTTTGCTACGCGATTTGATTTGCCGTCAGCCGCCCTTGGTATTGCATGAAGAATTGTATGCGTCGATTGCTCTCATGGCATCTGGTCTATATCTGACCCTACTTGAGTTTGGTGTCAGTGATGTAGTGAGCACCGTGGTAACTCTCGTGGTGGGTTACACTCTGCGTATGGCTGCTGTGCGTTTTAAATGGCGTCTACCCTCTTTCCATTTGGAAGCCGAGAACTCGATTCACTAATAACCATTCCTTATCTATGCGATTTGCAGTTAAGTCGCGGATATGACAACGCCCTCAATTGAGGGCGTTGTTGCATTTAAAGCGATTAACTCTAAAGATAAAACTAGATTTTCGGTGTTGCCGTCATGACACCGTGGTTCTGACCACGATGACGCAGCAGATGATCCATCAGCACAATTGCCAACATGGCTTCTGCGATGGGTACTGCGCGAATGCCGACACAAGGGTCATGGCGACCTTTAGTGATAAGCTCGGTTGGCTCACCGTTCACATCAATCGTCTCGCCCGGCACGGTAATGCTGGAGGTCGGCTTCAGGGCGATATTGGCTACGATATCCTGCCCGCTAGAAATGCCACCTAAAATGCCACCCGCATGGTTAGAACGGAATCCTTGCGGAGTGAGAGGATCACGATGTTGGCTGCCTTTTTGGCGCACCACATCAAAGCCATCACCAATCTCCACCCCTTTCACTGCGTTGATGCTCATCAACGCATGGGCAATATCCGCGTCCAGACGATCAAACACAGGTTCACCCAATCCAACCGGAACGCCTGTAGCAACCACTTGGATTTTCGCGCCGACCGAATCGCCTTCTTTTTTCAGCTCACGGATCAGCTCATCAAAGGCGGCCACTTTATCGACATCAGGGCAGAAGAAATCGTTGTTTTCAATCTCATTCCAGTCCACTTTATCAATCGCGACATCACCCATTTGCGACAAGTAAGCACGCACTTCAATGCCAAATTCTTGCTGCAGATATTTTTTGGCAATCGCTCCCGCCGCGACACGCATGGCAGTTTCACGCGCCGATGAACGGCCACCACCACGATAATCGCGCACACCATATTTTTGATGATAGGTGTAATCCGCATGTCCGGGACGGAACTTATCTTTGATATCTGAATAATCTTTGGAGCGTTGGTCGGTGTTTTCGATCAAAAGCCCAATCGATGTGCCTGTGGTTTTTCCCTCAAACACACCTGAGAGAATTTTGACTTCGTCCGGCTCGCGACGCTGGGTGGTATAACGCGATGTGCCGGGGCGACGACGGTCAAGATCCACTTGTAAATCCGCTTCGCTGATGGTGAGCCCCGGTGGGCAACCATCGACAATACATCCCAGTGCGATACCGTGACTTTCTCCGAATGTGGTGACTCGGAAATGTTGTCCGATACTGTTTCCTGCCATGACTTCCTCAATGCACAGTGAAACTCCAGTTTCACTGATTAACTGTTCTTCGTGGCTTCATAGTGGCGTTAATGCTTTGTGATGTAAAGTCCTAAAAATGACCAGATTTGACCGTTTTCATCGCCTAATGGTGCTATTCACCACCTTCTCCAAGGTCTTTCGGCTGTTTATATGCCATAAAAAACGCCGACTCAAAGGTCGGCGTGGGAATAAGTTCAGCGTGTCATCATTAATCTTTGTACAGCGCGAAATCCGCAGCACAGTCGATAAGCTGCTCACGAGTCAGCAAAAATACACCGTGGCCACCATTTTCAAACTCTAACCACGTAAATGGGATGTGCGGGTACTGTTCCATCATATGCACCATGGAGTTGCCCACTTCACACACCAGAACCCCGTTCTCTTTCAGATAGAGTGGCGCATTGGCCAGAATACGGCGTGCCAGTTTCAGACCATCTCTGCCTGCTGCAAGGCCAAGTTCAGGTTCATGACGGAACTCACTTGGTAGGCTATCCATATCTTCTTGATCCACATAAGGTGGATTGGTCACAATCAGGTCATACTGCTCTTGTGGCAAATCACGGAACAGATCGGAACGGATAGGGAAAACTTGCTGTTCTAGACCATGATCTTGAATGTTTTGCTCGGCAACGTTCAGCGCATCGACTGAAATATCAATCGCATCGACTTCTGCTTCAGGGAAAGCATTGGCACAAGCAATCGCAATACAGCCGCTGCCGGTACACAAATCCATGATGCGCGTTGGTTCTTCAATCAACCAAGGCTCAAAACGGTTTTGGATCAATTCACCGATCGGTGAACGCGGTACCAGAACACGTTGGTCAACAAAGAACTCAAGACCACAGAACCACGCTTTGTTGGTCAGGTACGCCACTGGCGTACGATCGTTAATACGTTTGATCACGCGTTCAACCACACGCAGGCGCTCGCTGCTGGTCAGGCGTGAACTCAGTACATGCGGAGGCACATCAATCGGCAGATAGAGCGTTGGCAGAATGAGTTGTACCGCTTCATCCCAAGCGTTATCCGTGCCTTGACCATAAAACAGGTTAGCAGCGTTAAATCGACTCACAGTCCAACGAATCATGTCTTGCAAGGTATGCAGTTCAGAAACCGCTTCCTCAACGAAAATCTTATCCAAAATTGCCTCCAAAAAGCGCTACAATACCGCGTCATCCATTTACAGTAACAAACACACGTCACCCTAATGAGCAAAAACGATCACCGAATTACCCATAACAAGAACGATAAAGATAATCTTGACGACGATTTCTCACTGTTTCGTGACGAAGTAAAGGGCGTAAAAAAGTTGCGTCAGGATACCATACTCCACGCGCCAAACAGAAATCCCAAGCAAAAAGAAATCCGCCGTACCGAGCGTGAAGCTTCAGACAACGATTTCTATTTCTCCGATGAGTTTATGCCCCATCTGAGTGATGAAGGCCCAACGCGTTACGCACGTAGCGATGTTTCTAAGTACGAAGTGAAAAGGCTACGCCGTGGCGTGTATGTGCCAGATGTGTTTTTGGATATGCATGGCATGACTCAGCAAGAAGCAAAACGCGAATTGGGGGCGATGATCGCCTACTGCCTAAAAGAGAATGTGCATTGTGCTTGCGTGCAGCATGGCATTGGCAAGCACATCTTAAAACAGAATGTTCCACTGTGGCTGGCACAGCACCCCGATGTACTCGCGTTCCACCAAGCCCCACTCGAATTTGGCGGTGATGGCGCGCTCTTGGTGCTGCTGTCTATTCCTGAGAAATAGTGAATTAAAATCGATATACCCAAACTACTTGGAGTTGCAGGTAGGCGGCAAGTGAGTTCATCCCCATGAGCATAGATAACTATGTGATTGGGGTGAACGAGCGTAGCCAACACCGCTGCAGCTTCAAGTAGGCAGGGGATAGTTAGTAACGCATATCCGGTGGGATAGGCATATTCTCTTCGTTGAGTTTCGGCCGCTGACCACCTTTGCGACGGTACTGTTTTAACTGGAAGACGAACGCTAGCACTTGCGCCACCGCCACGAACAAACCATCCGGAATTTGCTGTTCAAGCTCTGTGGTGTGGTACAAGGCTCGCGCCAAAGGCGGTGCAGGAACAATCGCGATATCGTATTCCCGCGCAATTTCACGAATTTTCAATGCCATATGATCCACGCCCTTGGCAATCACCACAGGGGCTTTATCAGTATTTTGCTTATAACGTAGCGCCACCGAGAAGTGTTCCGGGTTGGTGATGATCACATCGGCTTGTGGCAGTGCAGCCATCATCCGCCGCTGCGCCGCTTCACGTTGCAGCATACGAATACGCCCTTTCACCTCTGGTTTACCTTCGGTGTCTTTGTACTCGTCTTTCACTTCCTGTTTGGTCATTTTCAGTTGGTTGGCGTGTTGCCAAATCTGAAATGGAATATCAATTGCCACCACCACCAGTAATGAACAACTGATCAGAAGTACAAAGTTGAGCAGAATGTCGAGCGCATGGAAAATGTTTTGCGGATACACATCCAAGCTGAGTTGAAACAGATCTTTTTGCGAAGCTTCGATGAGATAGAAAGCTACGCCCGCCACCAACATGACTTTTAGAATCGACTTAAGCAATTCAACCCAGCTTTGCATACCGAACATTCGCTTAAACCCACTCAGTGGATTCATTTTGGAGAGTTTGGGCATCGCTGCTTCCGCGGAAAAATTAATTCCCCCTAGCCCTGCCGCACCAATCAAAGCCGCAGCAAACAGAGTAATCAAAATCATCATCAGTGGTAGCAACAAATTAACCAGCGCGCCACCTATGATGTCGAACAGTTTTCCGACATCGAAGATCTCTTCTCGGCTGAGCGAAAAAAGCCGCTGCATAGCCGTGAATAGGCCTTGGGCTAATGCTTCGCCAAACCACATCAAGGAAACTGCGCCTACAACAAGAACGGAAACCGAAGCCAGCTCCTTCGAACGCGCAACTTGGCCTTTTTCCTTGGCCTGCTGCAACCTTCGGGGGGTGGCTTCTTCGGTCCTTTCTTGGCCGTCGGATTCTGCCAAATCAGCCTCCTAACAATTCAAGCGAATGAGACGACAAATCTGCTCTTCCGTCTCTTGCCAGTAGATTTCGTAATGGGTGTACAGGCCGCTGAGTATGTACCAACACAGTAACAGACCCACGAGGAGCGCAAACGAGAAGCCGAGCGAAAAGATGTTGAGCTGCGGCGCAGCACGAGTCATCACCCCAAATGAGAGGTTCACGGTGAGCAGCGCAATAATGCCGGAAAGCGATACCGCAAGTGAGGCTTTAAACATAATGCCAAGCCACAAGGCTAATTCGCGATAATCGACCGTAGTGAGTGAACCGCTGCCAATCGGCAAGCTTTTAAAGCTGAACACCACCAGTTGAATCATTTTTAAATGGCCATCACTGGAGAGAAAAAACAGCGTGGCCAACAGCATAAACATCTGACCCAATAACGGGGTATTTTGTCCATTGGCAGGGTCAACCATGGAAGCAAAACCCAAGCTCGACTGCATACCGAGGATTTGACCAAGCATGACAAAGATTTGCACCAAAAACTGAGTCACCATGCCCATTGCCATGCCAATCACAATTTGTTCAAAGGTGATCATGAATCCTTGCAGTGAGAGCAAGGCAATATCGGAAGGCACCGCAGGAATCGCCGGCATCACCGCAAAGGTCAGGGCCAACCCTAAATAAAGACGCACACGCGCAGGCACAAAGCGCGCACCAGTAACCGTCATCACCATCAACATGGCCGCAATACGCGTGTACGGCCAGAAATAGTTGGCGATGAAATCGAGGACGACACTGGCTGGATACTCCATAAGTGATCCTAGTACAGAACCTGCGGCAAGCGCTCAATCATGCTGTAGAAAAAGTCCATCAGCATTTGCGTCATCCAATGCCCAAAGAACATCAGTGCTAATAAGGTGATGATCAAACGCGGCAAAAAGCTCAACGTCTGTTCGTTAATCGAAGTGGCTGCCTGAAAAATGGCGACCACAAGACCAATCAGCAAGCTGGGGATGATGATGGCACACACCATAATCAGCACCAGCCAGAGTGACTCTTTGAACAGTTCGACAAATATCTCTGGTGTCATGCTGCTTCCCCGCTACAAGGCAAAACTGCCCGCCAAGGTCGACAGAATCAAGTTCCAGCCATCCACCAACACGAACAACATCAATTTAAAAGGTAAGGAAACAATCATTGGCGAGAGCATCATCATACCCATCGCCATCAGCACTGAAGCCACCACCAAGTCGATAATCAAAAACGGCAAAAACAGCATAAAACCAATCTGGAACGCGGTTTTCAGTTCCGAGGTGATAAAAGCAGGAATAAGTACCGCCATGGAGACTTGCTCCGGTGCGGTGACTTGAGCACCCGACATTTCAACGAAGGTTTCCAGGTCTTTGACTCGGGTCTGCTTGAGCATGAAGGCCTTCATTGGCTCTTGTGCTAAATCGAACGCTTGTCGTGCAGAGATCTGTTCATTGAGATAAGGCTGCACCGCTTGTTCATTAATCTGGTTAAACACCGGAGCCATAATAAAAAACGTTAAAAACAGCGCAATACCAATAATCACTTGGTTGGAAGGCGTTTGTTGCAAACCCATGGCTTGCCGCAGAATCGACATCACCACCACGATACGGGTGAATGAAGTCATCAAAATCACCATGGCAGGCAAGAAGCCCAACATGGTCATCAGTGCAAGAATTTGTAGGTTTATCGAGTAATCTTCACTGCCATCCGGATTGGTGGTCATAGTGAACGCAGGAATGCCACTTCCCCCGCTGCTACTGCCCAACGCGATGGTTTTGGCGTTGCCTTGTTCTTTTTCAAGTGCTGTAACAGTGACGGAAGATGCTCCCGCCGCAGTCGATGGAATTCCTGTATTGAGCGGTTCTTCAGCAAATGCGAGCGAAGCAAAACCCAGCATGCCGGAGAGCAGCCAAGTGAGTAATCCCGTAGTCAACCAAGAGGTCAAATTAAATCTTTGAGTCCGTTTCATTTTTTCTCAGTAGCTGCATCAACTGGTTAGAAAAAGGCGTTGCTGGCAGCTCCTCCTGTGTGAGTGGATTATCGAGTCTGGCTAGCAGTTGAATCGACTGAGTGGTAACGCCAATTAAATACTGCTCTTCGCCCACTTGGATGATCATCACCCGCTCTCGGGTACCAACGGGCAGCTGTTTGACAATACTCAATCCTTTCTGCTGACCAAACGCGGGAACACGCATCCGTTTGAGCAACCAAGCCAGTAAAAGGATCAGGGCGATAACGAACAAAAGCGACCCGAAAGTGGTCGCCAAATCCAGTTGGCTGCTGGTTGCAGCCAACACAGGAATAGGGATAAGAATCAAAGCAGCCAATTTACGCATTGGCTATCTCAGTTTCTTGATACGTTCAGTCTGGCTGATTACGTCGGTCAAGCGGATACCGAACTTATCGTTCACCACCACCACTTCACCATGAGCAATCAAAGTACCATTAACCATCACATCCAATGATTCACCGGCAATACGATCCAACTCCACCACCGAACCTTGGTTCAGTTGCAATAGGTTACGGATGCTGATTTTAGAGCGCCCTACTTCCATTGAAATGGTGACTGGAATATCCATAATGGTATCCAGCTTGCGACGTTCATCATCGCTGATCGGTGGCGCAGTATTTTTTAACTCTTCGAGTGGGGCGGCCAGAATTTCATCCACATCAATATCTGGCGCACTAGGGTCTTCACCTAGTGCCGCAGCCCACTCTTCGGCCAATCTTTCATCTTCACTTTTTGCCATCTTCAACTACCTATTGGTTCTGATCTTCATTCGCTGGGTAACAGCGAGGTCATCCTAATCACGTGTAACGGACTACTCGATTTCATCTTCTTCTGCGTTTTCAAACTCAGCCATGATGTCTTTGCCGAGGAATGCGAGATCCGTTTTCACCACATCAGGGCGTTTAATTTTTTCGGAAACTTGTACCGCGAGTTTCTCCCCAGAGCGACCCATTTTAACGCGGTAAGTCGGTAACTCTTCAACAAACATCACCGCGTGTTCTGGCATTTTGATCGGGATAACATCACCGACTTGCAGCTCCATTAAATCACGTAGCGCGATATCCATTTCCAATAGGTTCACTCGGAAATTGACCGGCACATCCATGATCTCCTCACGCAGTGCAGTGCTCCAACGCACGTCGGTTTCCATTTTGTCCGACTGTACACCCGCATCCAGCAGTTCACGGATTGGCTCAACCATGGAATACGGCATGACCATGTGGAAATCACCGCCGCCGCCATCCACTTCAACGTGGAAGGAACTGACGACAATCACTTCGGTTGGGCTGACAATGTTCGCCATACTCGGGTTTACTTCGGAATCGAGGTATTCAAACTCAACCCCCATCACCGGAGACCAGGCTTCTTTGTAGTCAGCAAACACGATTTTGAGCAGCAGTTGAATAACGCGTCGCTCGGTCGGAGTAAATTCACGCCCTTCAATCCGCGCATGGTAACGACCATCGCCGCCAAAGAAGTTCTCAACCAGAATAAACACCAAACGCGCTTCCATGGTCACCAAAGCGGTGCCTTTTAAAGGACGAAAGCGCACCATGTTCAAACTGGTGGGGACATACAAGGTGTTTTGGTATTCACCAAACTTCATCATCTGCACGCCGTTGATCGAGACTTCTGCGGTTTTGCGCAGCATGTTGAAGAGACTGATGCGTAGGTGGCGAGCAAAACGTTCATTGATCAGCTCCAGAGTCGGCATTCGACCCCGGACGATACGATCTTGGGAAGAAAAGTCGAAATTTACCGCGCCAGGGACCGACTTGGGTAATTCCTCTTCTTCCTCATCGACACTATCGACACCGTGGAGCAGTGCATCAATTTCGTCTTGGCTTAATAAATCAGTCACATTTCACCTATTGCATTACAAAATCGGTAAACAGCACTTTTTCAATAATCGGCTTACCTACGGCTTGGTTGAGTGCCGCTTTGATGTCTTCAGTCGCTTTGTCGCGCAATTCAATACGTCCGTTAGGCGTACGTAGCTGTTCAACAGTCGCTGAAGCAAAGGTCGCCAACAAGGTACTTTCCACTAAGGGAGAATGGTAACGGGCTAAATTCTCATTTTCGCTGCCTCGTACCATCAACTGCACTTTGATTTGTACCATGCGATCTTTTGCATCACCCGTTACATTAAACACAAACGGCTGAGCAATATTGACGTAAGAGACAGGGTCGGCCGGTGTCGCAGCTTGTTCTGTTTTCTGCTCAGCTTGCGCTGCGGCCTCTTCATCACTGGATCCCATCATAAAAAATGCTGCACCACCACCGCCAGCCAGTAATACCACGGCGGCGATAATGATGATCAACAATTTCTTTTTCCCTTTGGGGGCATCCGCAACTTGTTCTTCTTCGGCCATAATTGCCTCTGTATGTGGTTAATTTTGTATAAGTTTAAGCGTAATAACTGATTCCATCACGCTTTGTTGCCACATTCAAATCAAGTTTGACGTCGGTATCAAGGTTTTCTTCGCTATTATGCTGTTCGTTGCGTGCAGTTTGACCAAAACCCGACTGCTCTTGTCCTGTATAACGCTGTTGTTGTCCTGCACTTTGCTGTTGAACAGAGGTATCCCCCAATTGAACACCCTGTTGAGCTAGCATTTCACGCAGTCTTGGCATGGTTTGTTCTAACGCATCGCGTGCGTGTTGGTTTGCGACAGTGAAATGCACTGTGGCTCCATCCCCTTGCATGTTCATGCGAATATGCATCCGTCCCATTTCCGGTGGATCAAGCCGAATATCAATGTTTTTCAGGTTTTTGGACATCATCACCTGTACACGTTCAGCAAGCTGATCAGCCGCCATCTCTTTATTGAGATGTAAAGGGGTTGCATTGGCTTGCACGCCTTGCGACTCAGCGCGATGTAACGCCTGATTTTGTCCCACACCCTGCCCCGCAGCCGCAGCAATTTGCTGAGCCAGTCCCTCATGTCCGGAATCATTCGTTGCACGGCGTTCATCACCGCCAGCCAAGGCTCGCCCACTGAGTGCAGCAAGCATAGCAGAACTGGCTGCCAGTTCTGGATTAACGGTTGAAGCAGGGTTGACCATAGGATTCACCGCCACTGCCTGTGGTGCAAGAGCGGCCATATCAACCGGAGTCGTTGCAGTTGGATTTACTGGCACTGCCGAGCTTGCAGCCTGCTGCGCCGCCAAGTGTGCGGGTGTGATTCCTTGTGTAACGGATGACACAGACGGATTAGGGGTAAGTGTTTTGGTTTTACCACCTTCTTCTAGCAGTGCTTTCAATTCTGGAGACACCGCAGCAAGATCATGTTCCGTAGGTGTTTGTGTTGCCCATGGAATCGCCACTTTGCCACTCTCAGCAACCGGAGTTTCAGCCGTCAATACGTCGTTTGTCGTTGGAGTTATGCCATGTACAGGCGCTTGAACCAGTGCTGCAGCACTCGGCACTTTGGCTTTGGTCATCAGTTGATTGTCGACCAAAGCGGCTTCAGATCCCCCTACGGAGGAAGAGGCGACTTGCGCAGCATCGATTGGCATGTCCTCAGCGACGGTGCTTGCCGACTGATTATTCACCACGCTAACGCCGGTGAGCGCGCCACCTAACAACGCTGCAGCCATCAGCTCATCTTGTGTTTTTTCATCTTCACTCGTTTGAGCAACCGCTGCATTCTTTAACTCGTCAGTCGTAGGCTTTGCACCTTGCACGGCAAGCAAATGCGCCTCAGATGATGGGACTTGAGCTGATATTTCGGCAGATAACGGCTCATTTTCTAATCGCTTGGCCGTATGTTTATCTAGCGCTTGACCATGCTGAACAGGCAAAGTTTTGCCGTTTGTTTTTGAAAGCACTTGATTGGATTCTTGTAAGCGTCCAAGTATTTTGTCGCCCTCACTCATGGCTTGTGCGGTTTTGCGTTGTAGCTCATCGCTGACCTGCGCATCATCGATCGCCTCTGATGGTTTAACCCATTTAGCGAGCGAAGCCGGCACTGGCGCATTCGAGTTGCCTTGAGCTTGATGGTTTTGTGTAGGCTTGGCGGAGGTAGCCTCTCCTTTTTCTAATTGAGGCGCTTTTTGATCAGGCTTTACCGCGGCCACATTCGTGCTTTCATCACTGGTTGTGTCCAGATCCGTGGCGCTAAGCAAAGCGTCATCCATCTCTGCTGTTAAAGCGGGCTCACTGTCGGAACTCACTACGGCATCGGCGGTGACTTCAGCGTCTTCAACCTCAGTCGCAGTGGCGGCAGGCTCATCCGATGAGGTTTTGCTACCAAAAATAAGAGCGTGTAACTGCGCAAAAAAGCCACCGGATGTTTCGGTTTCTGCCGCATCCGTACTGACTGCGCCGCTTTTAGCCACAGAGGCGACTTTGCCCGGATCAACCGGAGGGGTGAGATTCACATTCATTTTCGCTACTCGCACAGTGGGATTTGAGCTTAGGAGTAACCAACGGAGGTAACCCCATGTTGTTCAACTCATCGGTAACCATGGGGAATTTATCCCCTTTACAGAAAACCTAGCAAGAAATACGCCAAATAATCTGTTCATAACGAAGGAATAGAGGAAGAAGGTGGCAGCGCGATACTGGACTAACATTAAGAAGAAAGACGTCGACGGTTGAACATCAGCGTTGAAAACTCATCCATTTGTTTTTGCTCACGTTTTTCCTGAAGCAGCTGACGCTCCGACTGTTTTTTCTCAAGCAACCATTGATACGACTTACGCTTTTGGCGCATGCTCAGCCAGTGTTGCTCACAGTTTTCGACTTGTAGACGGAAGTGTTGCTCAGCACTTTTTTGTTTGGCTAAGGTTTCATCAAGCTGAGTCAGGAAGCGATTAAGGTGACCATACTGACTGGCCGTTAAACCCGATTGACCGCGCTCCACCAACTGTTGGCAATACTCCAAACGGTATTGCTCAATTTGGCGTAACTGATGGTAATAACTCTCTAGCTCGCTACGCGCTTTGCTGAGTGCTAATACGGCTTTGTCTTCCCCTTCTTGAGCTTGCTCAAGCAGAAAATCTAACGCGTTATCCATTTAACGGCTCCGAGCTATGAACTGAGCACATGGCGCAGCATATTAACGCACATGTCATAAGGCACGGTTTCTTTCATTGCCTGCTGCAAATACTGATCCAGCTTAGGCTTGAGGGTGAAAGCCGCATCAATCGCTTTATCGGTTCCCGGCTTATAAGCACCAATTGATACCAAATCTTGGTTCTTACGACAGACCGAGAGAATTTGCCGCACCGCTTTAGACATCAGTAAATGTTCATCGGTGGTGATCTGTGGCATAACCCGGCTGACGGATTTTTCGACATCAATCGCGGGATAATGTCCCGCATCAGCCATTTCACGAGACAAGACAATGTGACCATCCAAAATCGCGCGTGAAGCATCCGCGATCGGATCTTGTAAGTCATCCCCTTCGGTTAATACTGTGAAAAAAGCCGTAATGGATCCCTGATGTGGGCCACCGTTCCCAGCTCGCTCAACGAGAGCAGGAAGTTTAGCAAACACGGAAGGCGGATAACCTTTGGTAGCAGGGGGCTCACCGACCGACAAAGCAATTTCCCGCTGCGCTTGAGCAAAACGGGTTAACGAATCCATCAGCAGAAGAACATCTAAGCCTTGGTCTCGAAAATATTCAGCAATAGTCAGAGCGGTTTGGCAGCCTTTTAAACGCATCAATGGTGATGAATCGGCGGGAGCCGCAACGACAACCGAACGCTGACGCCCATCAACCCCGAGGATCTCTTCGATAAATTCTTTAACTTCGCGTCCCCGTTCACCAATCAACCCAACCACGACGACTTGCGCGGTAGTACCTCGGGTCATCATGCCGAGCGTGACCGATTTACCCACACCGGAGCCAGCAAATAAGCCAATCCGCTGTCCTTTGCCGACCGTCAGTAAACCGTTAATAGCTTTAAGCCCGACATCCAAAGGTTCGCTGATCGGTTTACGCGCCAATGGGTTAATCGGTGCGGCGTTCAAGGAAGCACGTTGATCGGTGTAAATCGGGCCAAGACCATCAAGCGGATTGCCAACTCCGTCAATCACTCGACCGAGCAACTCCATTCCCACGGGTAAGCCAGATTCAGACGTAATCGGTGTAACTTTAGCCCCCGGTAGAACACCGATGATCTGTTCGCTTGGCATGAGAAAAAGATTCTCGCCCGAAAACCCGACCACCTCTGCTTCCATTTCCCCCGTCATGGTTTGTACTTTACACAAACTGCCCACCGGCGCCTTGCAGCCAGTCGCTTCCAACGTGAGGCCGACCACACGCACTAGCTTGCCTGAGGCCATGGGTCTGGTGGTATGTCCTTCGACTTTGTACTGGGCAAGACGGTCCGCTAAAGCCAACATCGCTTACTCTCCCGGATGATGGCGGTTAATACCGCAGAAGCTTTTCAATACGCTACGAATCCGCTCTTCCATCCGGTAGCTAACACTCGATTCTCCTGCTTCAATCTGCACATCACCGCGACTTAACGCGGGCTCGCTGAGTAGAGTCCAATTGCGAGTTTCGATTTCTTGTTCGCCATACGCTTGGCGAATGATCTCGACATCTTCAGGATTGAGCTTGAGGGTAATCGCGTGACCAGCAATCGGCAACGACTCGACAGAAGCTTTCACGGTATCAAGGATCACTTGCGGATTGGTTTGTACTTCCACATGCACCACTTCTTTGGTGAGCGCGAGTACCATATCCACTAGCTGCTTTTCTACTTGCGCATTCAGCAGATCAAGGGGCTGGGCAAACTGATTCGCCAGGGCCATAAAGTTTTTGACATGTTCTTGAATTAAGGCTTGTCCTTCGGCAATCCCGTCTTGGTAGCCTTGCGTCTGACCTTCTTGATGTCCGGTTTGAAACCCTTCCGCTTTACCTTGCTCAAGACCTTGCTGATAGCCTTCCGCTTGCCCTTGCTCAAACCCTTCTTGCTGAGCCGCAGTACGAATCAACGCAATTTCTTCTTCGGTTAATTCGTGTTCGACTTCCAGCTCGGGTTCATCAAAGTTGGGAATCCAGCCCGGATCGTAGTTGAAAGCGGTCTGCTTTGCCGCTTTATGGCTCTCGGCACCGTAATCAGGTAGTCCCCAACGTTGAGGAGTGACAGTCGCATCGTCTGCGCCTGGGCGAATAAAACCGCGCTTTCTTTCACTAGACATAGTGATCCTTAATCATGCAGCAAGTTTAAGGTCAATAAACCTATCGATGTGAAACGGATCGGCTTGCGCCAACCCGTATCGATTACAAGAATTCGTCGGCACCGCCGCCTAGCATGATTTCGCCGTTATCGGCCATGCGGCGAGCAATCGCCAAGATCTCTTTCTGCGCAGTTTCCACATCCGATACTTTGATCGGTGGCATCGCTTCCAGATCATCTTTCATCATCTCAGCAGCACGCTTCGACATGTTCTTGAAGATTTTCTCACGCAGCGCATCGTCGGCCCCTTTGAGGGCTTTTTGCAAGACATCTTGTGGCACGTCACGCAGCAACTTTTGAATACCTTGATCGTCGACTTCGACCAAGTTTTCGAACACGAACATCAAATCTTGGATCTGAGTCGCCAAGTCCTCGTCTTGTTCGCGCATCTGATCCATCAACACGCTTTCGATGTTGTTGTCCAGATAGTTCATGATATCGGCAGCCGCTTTCAAGCCGCCAATTTTGGCCGCTTGCGCGCCTGCTTGACCCGCGAACTGTTTCTCCATGATTTCGTTCAACTCGGCCAGTGCTGAAGGCTGTACCTCTTCCAAGTTGGCGATACGCATCAACAAATCAAGACGGTCACGCTCTGCAAACTGTGCCAAGATTTCCGCGGATTGATCCGGCTCAAGGTATGACAATACGATAGTTTGGATCTGCGGGTGCTCGTTGACAATAATGCTCGCCACTTGACGTGGATCCATCCATTTAAGGGAATCCAAGCCTTTAGAGCCCGTACCAAGCAGAATTTGATCCACCAAGTTATTGGCTTTATCGGCACCCAATGCAGCCACCAAGGCATTGCGCAGAAAGTCTTCGCTGCCCATACCGATGTTGGTGTATTTCTGAATGTCTTCCAAAAAGGCGCGATGTACCGCTGACACTTTGGTTTGACTTAAGTCTTTGGCACGCGCCATGGCGCTACCCACACGTTGAACCTGTTTTGGTTCAAGGTGACGAATAATGCCAGCTGCATCTTCTTCGTTAAGGCTGAGCAGAAGAATCGCGGCTTTTTCATCACCTGGGATCTCACTGATGTCAATGGTTGACTCAACCACTTCTCCACCATCTTTATTGTCTTTAGCCATTTTGCATCCAGTTCTTCACCACTTGAGCCGCGAGTTCTGGCTCGTTTGCCACCAAAGCACGCACCGCTTTCAGTACGTCCTCATCTTTGTGGAGATTAGGGAGATCAATGCCGGAACCAAATTCGAACAATTCACCACTGTCGATTTCGCTACCGATCAAGCTAGTTTCACCATCCGCTCCGATAGGCATACCGTCCGGACCATACATCTGATCGTCCGAATCTGCGGTTGGGTTGATAAGTTTTTTCATCGCTGGGCGTACCAAGACCAACACCACAATGATGATCACAAGCGCACTGGCTAGCCAACGAACCCAGTCGTTGAAGTTTGGATTTTCCCAGATTGGCACATTCGCAATCTGTTCCACTTCTGGCTCAGCAAATGGCATGCTTAACACATTCAGTAAATCCCCACGATTTTCACTATAGCCTACCGTGCCGATCAGGATCTGACGAATCGAGTTGATTTCAGCTTCGCTCAATGGGGTGTAAGTGACTTCACCCGTATCAGGATTGACACTCGAACGGCTTTTCACTGCTACAGCGACGGTTTGGCGATTCACAACACCCGATTGTTTACGTTCATGGCTGATTGTGGTGTCGAGTTCGAAGTTGCGCGTGGCTTCTTTGTGTACAGAGCCTTGACCCAGTACCGAGCCATCTTTCATCTGCGCCACATCTTGTGGAATTGATGCATCGGCAGGAGGTTGGTTGCTTAGCGCTCCGGGAACACCTGCAACCACATTACCGTTGTTGTAATCTTCCAACGTGTACTCACTGCGTGTCGCCGGAGTATTGGGGTCAAACACTTTACGAGTTTGTTCAACCGCGCTGAAATCAAGCTCAATATCAACCTGAGCGGTGTAGTTACCTAACCCCAAAATCGGGATCAGCACGGAATCAATTTTTCCGCGTAACGCCTCTTCTTGCTGCTTTTCTAACTCTTGTTCTTTACGGCGGGCAGCCGATACCGGATCTTGTGAGCCAGAGCTGAGCAAGCGACCATGTTGATCGGTCACGGTGACACGGCTCGGCTTCATACCGGGTACCGCACTGGCCACCATATCGACCACCGCATCAATTTCTTCTTGTTTGAGGTTAGCGCCAGTACGCAGACTGAGGAAAACCGAAGCCGAGGCTTCTTGGTTTTGGCGAACGAAGACACTCTGCTTCGGCAGAGCGAGCAGAACGCGAGCTTTGTTTATCTGGCGCATTTCTTCAATGGCTTTTGCCAATTGACGCTCACGACTCAGTTTCAAGCGCTCTTGTTCCAAGCGTTGTGAAACACCAAAACCCATGTCTTGCATTAAGATTTCATCGCCCGCTTGGCGCTCTTGGTTTAATCCCGCACGCACCATGGACAATTTCAGACTGTTGTAATCACTCACCGGCACCAAGATGGTGTTACCGTCGAGTTTGTATTGCTGTTTTTGCTGATCGAGATAATCCAGAACTGGGATCAATTCTTCGGTTTCATACGCGCCAAGTGGACGCATATCCGGCTCACGAACCCAGAAGAACAACATAACGATGAGCGCAACACAGATAGAAATGGACAGCACCAGTACCACTTGGCGCAATAAATCAAGATCACCAACGGTAAAGTCCATCTTGCTACTTTTTTCGTTGATGTCTGGATTTTGCGTATCATGGTCAAGGTCCGAACTCGCCATTAAGGCGTGCTCACCACTACTGTTGGTCAACGCAAGATCGGTTGTTTGTTTATCATCAGCCACAATTTGCTACCCAAGTTATACTGGCATGTTCATCAATTCTTTGTACGCTTCTACCAATTTGTTACGTACTTGAATGGTGGCTTCAAACGCCACACTCGACTTATTGCGGGCAATCATCACGTCGGAAAGAGAGACTCCTTCATCGCCACGATCAAAGCGCATTTGCAAATCGCTTGAGGTCTTTTGTAGGCCGTTCACATTGTTGATCGCGTTATTCAGCATTGCGCTGAAGTCTGCGCCAACTTTCTGACCTGTTGATGCTGGTTGAGTGTTCATCGCTTCGAACATCATCGCTTGCATTTCGCTGTTTAAACCGTCAAGTCTCATTGCTACCTCTGATGCCAATTCTTTGACTCAAAATTTCTATTCCTAACTCTAAAGAGCAATTTATATGCCATGCCCTCATCCGGGGATATCAATTCCAGCATCACGCATTTTAGCGAGCTTATAACGCAAGGTTCGTGGGCTGATACCGAGCTTTTCCGCCATCTCTTTACGACGACCCTGACATTCGACCAACGTATCGAGAATGATCGCAAACTCTTGATCGCGTAGTTCCCCACCCAATCCTGAATTTGGCGCACCCGCCCCCAGCACACCTGAGCCTTGAACCAAAGGTTTAAACACTTCAGGCTCAGCTACTGGTTTAATTTGCGGAGCCGCGACCGATTCACCCGCAACGACTTGTTGCAGGCTGCTGGCGTCATGCCAATCCACGCCTTCGAGTAAAATGTGCTCACTGGCAATATGGCCGTTCTCGCTTAAAATCAGAGCCCGCTGCACCACATTATCCAATTCACGCACATTACCGGGCCAAGAATAATGCAAAAGTTTATTCACTGCATTAGGTTCAATACTCGGAACGGGTAAACCCAGCTTTTTACAATGACGTTCAATCAAATGATTAGCCAGTGGTTCGATGTCATCTTTGCGCTCGCACAGGGCTGGCCACGTTAATGGAAACACATTTAGGCGATAGTATAAATCTTCACGGAAATTCCCCGCTTGCACATACTGTTTCAAGTCACGGTTACTGGTAGCAAGTACACGTACATCTAACTTGATGCTTTTACGGCTACCTAAGCGTTCCACTTCACGCTCTTGCAGTACACGCAGTAACTTAGCTTGTAGGTTCAAATCCATTTCGCTGATTTCATCAAGCAAAATGGTGCCCCCCTGAGCTTGTTCAAATTTGCCAGGACACGCTTGCACCGCCCCAGTAAAGGCGCCTTTTTCGTAACCAAACAGCGTAGCTTCCAGCATGTTGTCAGGAATCGCCGCACAGTTTATCGCGATAAACGCTCCATCTTTACGAGGTGAAGCGTTGTGAATGTAACGCGACATCACTTCTTTACCTGAACCACTAGGACCTAAAATCATCACGTTAGCATCGGTTTTCGCGACTTTGTCTGCTAAGGCAAGAAGTTTTAGGCTCTTGGCATCCGCCACCACCGCATCACCATTGTCATCGGATTTAACGGGTGCATAACGGCTGACCATATTCAGCAGTACTTCTGGCGCAAAGGGTTTTGCCATGTAATCAATGGCTCCATCTTTCATCGCGGATACCGCATCTTGAATATTGGCGTAAGCCGTCATCAATAACACTGGCAGGTTCGGCCAATGCTGCTTGATACTGCGTAAGAGTGCCAAGCCACCCATGCCAGCCATTTGCACATCAGAAACCACAATATCCACACTGTTAGACTTGAGCTTGAGTAAAGCGTCTTCCGCGCAATCGGCTTCTAGCCACTCGTAACCCGCTAAAGCTAAGGTGTCGATCAATGCTTCGCGAAGACCTTCATCATCTTCTACGATTAAGACTTTGCTTTGAGCCATCTTCACTCTCCAGTCTCTGAGTTTGAGCTATCTACCTGACGTTCAAGGGGAATGCACATGGTAAAGCAAGCACCTTCGCCCTCCTTGGATATCAGTTCCAATCGCCCACCATGGGCGCGACACACCATTTGCACCACTGCTAAACCAAGGCCAGTCCCTTGCGAGCGAGTAGTGAAAAAGGGTTCCATAATTTTTTGCTGCAAAGATTCAGGCACACCTGGGCCATTATCTTGCACTGAAATTTTGAGTTCGCCATTCACTGGGCGGAAAAACACATCAATTTGTGAGCCTTTGCCAGCAATTTGCACCGCATTCATCACCAAGTTACTGAGTGCTGATGCTAATGCGTTGGCGTTCCCTAAAAGCATGGTCTCTTCACTTTCAACTTCCTGA
The DNA here is from genome assembly GCF_009665255.1 of Vibrio metoecus. Taxonomy (NCBI): domain Bacteria; kingdom Pseudomonadati; phylum Pseudomonadota; class Gammaproteobacteria; order Vibrionales; family Vibrionaceae; genus Vibrio; species Vibrio metoecus. Next base: position 599,514 of record NZ_CP035686.1, on the reverse strand, counting down.
CCATAATCGATCTGGCTATTTTTCAGTGCCGTTTCCACCATCGGCATAAATTCAGAGGCCAGCTCACCAATTGAAAAAGGCGCGACTACTTTATTATCGCCCCCTTTGGCAAACAGCAGCATGTCGTTAACTTGCTTTTCAAGATCATGCAGCCGATCCACAAGCTTACTTTGAAAACGCTCGCGCGTTGCCGGCGGAAGGTTTGGCGCAGCAAGATTGGCGGCATACAACATGGCGCTAGAAAGTGGCGTACGCACTTGGTGCGCAAGAGAGGCGACCATACGGCCAAGTGAAGAAAGCCGTTGTAAATCACTGACCCGCGACTGCAATAATCGCGTTTCAGTTAAATCGGTGATGAGGATAAGCTGCCCTGTGGTTGAAGCTGAAATCGCCAAGCGGACTTTACGGCCATTACGCAGTGAGATTTCATGACCATCATCTTCTCGAGGTGCAAACGCAATTTGGATCACGCTATACCATCTTTCCCCTACTAATGGGATATCCAACAAGCGCTGCGCTTCTGGGTTGGCTTCACGCACGATACCTTGAGTATCAAGCAAAATGACCCCTGCGGGCATCACATCCAATACCTGTTTATAACGCTCAACTTGATCTTCTAACGAGTCCAAATGGGAATGCTGCTCTTGCACTGCGCTGGTCATCATTCACTCTCTGTCTTAAAATGCAACAATGGCTTGACACGCAAGAGTCATGCCAAGCCATTTAGTTTAAAAATCAATACGTTACCAATGCCAATATATTGACTATGGGTTTTCTTAGCGTTGCATGTTGTATTTGCGCATTTTCTCAACCAAGGTGGTACGACGCATACCAAGCATGTCTGCAGCCCGCGCAACAACGCCACCTTGCGCTTCTAACGCTTGATTGATCAGATTCACTTCCAGGTCCGCCAACAGCTCTTTCAGATTAACCCCTTCAGGAGGTAACGCTTGTGGGGCATCGATATCGGTTGGGAACTCATGCGGCTCCTCAAAGTTGAAATCTTCTGAAAAAATACCTTCCAGAACATCGCGTTCCTGCTCCTCAACCGAGCTAAATCGGCTAGGTTCAGGCTGGAATTCGGGAATATCGCTGTAGCGGTACTTGGTCGGTAAGTGGTTGACATCCACCAGACTATTTGGATACAGGATGACCATACGCTCAACCAAGTTGGCTAATTCACGTACATTACCCGGCCAATCGTGTTCCATCATCGAATTGATGGCACGAGGAGTGAAGCAGATCGGTTGCGCACCTTCTGCCTCCATACGCGTCATCAACTCTTGCAGTAACAAAGGAATATCATCGATGCGATCACGCAGCGCTGGCATTTCGATCGGGAAAACGTTTAAGCGATAGTAGAGATCTTCACGGAATTTCTGATCATCAATCATCTCTTCTAAATTGCGGTGTGTCGCCGCAATCACGCGTACATTCGCTTTAATGGTGGAATTACCACCAACACGTTCAAAACAGCGCTCTTGCAGCACACGCAGCAGTTTTACCTGCATGCTCATTGGCATGTCGCCTATTTCGTCTAAAAACAGCGTGCCGCCTTCAGCCAGTTCGAAGCGACCTTTCCGTGAGGTAATCGCCCCTGTAAATGCACCTTTTTCATGCCCAAACAGTTCGCTTTCTAGCAGTTCCGCCGGAATCGCGCCACAGTTAATCGGCACAAAAGGTCCATTGCGGCGTCCTGAGTGGTAGTGGATATTGCGAGCGACCACTTCTTTGCCCGTACCTGATTCACCGAGGATCAGTACATTGGCTTCGGTCGTCGACACTTGTTCAATCAAATGACGAACTTCTTGGATCCCCATGCTTTGCCCAACAAGGCTACGAAACAGGGTGTTTTTACGTGCTGTCGCAAGAACCTGAAAGCCTTTGCGTCCAAGAAACTCTTTACAGTGGCGGAGTGCTTCACTCAACTGTGGATAGTTAAGGGGAAAATCTAATTCACCAACGTAATTGGGAAACTCTTCTAAGGAATAAGACTGCTTATTCGCCATCAATAGCGGAATATGGTTTGCTTTGGTCAAAGATTGAATTAATTCTTGAGAAAGCGCTTGACCACGCAACGAACCTAAAATACATCCCGCCCACACCGCAGACCAATTGACTTCGGCAAGCTGAGTAGACTCAATGACCTCACACTGCTCTCCTACAAATTCTAAAATAACACTGAGATTGAGCCGGATCGCGGCATCGTCCTCAATCACAAGTAGTTTCGCTAAACTCTGCATAGGTGAGATTATTTGCCTTTATTATAAGAAGTTGTGGTTGCACCCGTTGAACATCATTTTCAGGTGATTCATTTTTGTTATATAACCTGAATAAACGATAGACAATTTGTGGAAATCAGCAACAAAAAAAGCCACTTGGCTAGTTAGTGGCTTCTATTCTATTTAAATCAGCAAATAAGGCAACCAAGCATTTGCTGGGTGTGATATCTGTTAAAAGTTTCCCTGACGGAAATCAAATACCCACTTCAGCGGCGGTCAAATTGTGGAATTCCGGCGGAATTTGATCCCAAGCTGATTTTATTTCACGAATGATCTCAATCACGTCATCCAGCATCTGTGGATCATTTTTGTGGTTGGCTTGGGTAATTTGGTTGACCATAAAGTCATACAGTTGATCGAGATTTTTAGCGATATCGCCACCGTCTTCCATCGACAAGCAACTGCGCAGGCTGATGATGATATCCAGAGCCTTGCCTAAGCGTTCACCCTTTTGTGGAATATTGCCCTGCTGCATTGCCGCCTTACCTTGGATAAGACGCTCAATGGCTCCCGCCATTAACATTTGAACGATTTTATGCGGTGAGGCCGCACTTAGCTGGCTATCCACTGATACTTTTTTGTACGCCTGTAAAGAACCACGCATAGTCTTCCTCTTATAAAAACTTTTTGTATTGTTGAACGGATTTATTTCCGTGGCGATATTTATGAAGAGTTTGACCAATCGCCGCCGTTTTTAACTGCATCTGTTCAACAAGTTGTTGGGTATTACCAATTGCCTCGCGCCATAAATCGGATTGAGCCCATTCTGGGTGCTCGGCTAAATAGCCTAACAAGCTATGCAATAGCTGTTCCCTGTTATCGACCAACTGCAAAATATCTTCAGCATGAATATCATCTTCAGCCAGAAGAGTTGTTATTTGTTGATCAAGATCACTTAAATATTGCAGTTGTGCTTCCACATTAACCACCTAACGCATTCATCATGCCCGCAAGCTGGGATTGCATTTTGCCAGTGGCATCTTGCATGGCACTGAATTTCGAATGAGTGCGTTTTTCCAAGCTATCCATACGGCGATCCAAAGCACGCTGATCATCATCCAGTCGATAGGTTTGCTCTGTCAGGGTTTTTTCACGCGTTCGGATGGAGCCTGTAACTCCCGTCATGCTCGAAATGGCATCTTCGACTCGTTTGGCAAAGCCTTGATTGCCGCCAAAAAAATCACCCAACTTGGTGAAGTTGCTATTTAATTGACGGTTGAGCATATCATAGTTGATTTCCAACGTCCCTTGTCGAGTCGTAGTGATGCCGAACTCCGTCAATGATTTTAGGTTATCTGGTGCTTGTTCGATGCTCGCCGAGAAAGCCGTTTTTAAGCGTGAGTCGGCACTGCGTACAATGCTGTCTCCGGCCAGTGGCCCTGCTTGTCCGGTTCGAGGGTCAACCCCTGCCAGTTCTTTGCTGGTTTGGAAAAACTGATTGTAGGCGGCGACAAACTGTTCAATGTCGGTACGCACCCGATCGCGATCATACTCAATGCCAATTTCGGCAGGAGTTTGGTTGCGATCAGTCTTGCCTTTGAGGGTTAAGTTTACTCCTTCAATGGCATTTTCAATGATGTTGTTATTGCTTGATAAGGTGGCAACACCATCCAGTACGACCATGGAGTCTTGCGCCGATTGCACTTCGGTCATGCCACCGTAACCATCAAACGCCGTTTGCGCAGCATCGAGCGCGGCTTGTGCTTTTTCGACTTGCTCGATGTAGGCTCGCTCTTCAGGGCTGAGCTTAGCCCGAGCCTGAGCTTTAGCCTCTTCTGGGGTCATTTTTCCGCTGCGAATTGCCGCTTCAATATCGGCCTTCTCTTGCGCCAGTTTCTGCTCTAATTTTTGCTGCGCTTCTTTGGGCGTGACGTAAGAATCGAGCAACGTACCGGATGCGGTATTACTCCAGCCGGGGACATCTGAGGCTTTTTCACTGCCTTTAGCATCGAGCTCTTCTTCGGGTTCCCAGTAGGAATCAAGCAAGGTTCCTGAAGCGGTTTCACTCCAGCCGGGGATTCTGTCTTCTGGTCTGATGTATTTTTTGGCTTCGCTTGCCGCACCGGCTGCCGCTTTAACAGCACTGTCGGTGAGTTCACCCGCATTGGTGGCAGTATCTACCGCGCTAGCACCTTGCGCCATTTGTGCCGCGTTGCGAATTTCTTGTGCAACTTCTTGATCCACTAATCGAGCAGCATCGCCGATCTTTTCTGCGACTTTCGCTGCCACTTTCTGCTGTTCAGGTGTCAGTGGGTTAATTAATTGCTGGGCTTGAGCACGTGCTTTTTCCAGATCGCGGACCCGCTGCTCAAGCGTTTTGTATTCGAGTTGTTTGAGAGGATTGCCAGGCTCAGCTTGAGCCGACATTTTTACACTGTTGTCTTTCCCAGATACATTGGAGGCAACAATCAGCCGCGGCCCTTCAACATCGTTAATGATGGAGGCACGCACGCCTGGGTTGGACTTTTCACCGTTTATTCCGCGGACGATATCGACCAGTTTGGAATTGGCTTGTACATCTAGCGTAAAACTCTTATCGCCTAATGAAATTTGCAGCTTGCCTGGGCCAAACTTTGCATCTTTATCTAACACTTCAGACGCAATTTTATGACTTTGAGCAAGCTGCAACACATCGACGGAATAGTTGCCAGCGATCGCTTCCGTGGTGGCAGTCGCGGAGACAACCTTTTCATCACTGGTGTCGACTTTGCGCACAGCAAAAGCCTTCTCCTGACGAAACTGGGTCATCAGATTTTTCATCGTATCCAGCGACTCTCTGAGCCGACCATAGGCACTAATACTGGTATCAATGTTGGTGCGCTCGTTGTCAATGCGTTGCTGCTTGGGTACGCGCTCCGCACTGACAATTTTGCTGACCATGCCATTGATATCAAAGCCAGTATTCATCCCCATCGGGCCTAAACTCATTCAATCACCTCAAAAACATATTCACACCTTTGCCATCAGTAAACCGGATCGATGATCCTGTTCACGGGCAAGGCGACGCAATACTTCAAGCATCTCTTCCTCAGGGATTTGACGAATGATATCACCCGTCGAAGCTTCGTAGATGGTAACCACCTCTCGCCCGGATTCTTGATCCAATCTGAAAGACAGGCCTTTGTTGATAGATTTCACGAACTCGTTCATTTGATCCACCATTTTGGCAAGTTGCTCCTCGTTGAGACGTTGGCGCTGCCTAGCATGCTCCATAGCCGTATCAACCGATTCTTGCTGCTTTGCCCTGGCCTGCTCAGAAAAGTGTTCAGATGATTTATCTGCACGCGAAACCGAGCGGCTGTTCTCCCTGAAAGCGAAACACTTTTTGCATTATCGTTTTCTGAAGCAATTTTAATGCCACTTTGTGAGCCGTAAGGCTGGATGTTCGATGCGTAGGATGGTATTTCCATAACAATCTCCCTTCCACCTTATAAGTAACATTTACCGCAAGTTACTTACTAGCTCGAATGAGCTTAAAGGGTTACCCCAATAAGCTCAGAGCTGCAGATGGTGACTGCTTCGCTTGCGCCAACACGGAAGTACTCGCTTGTTGCAATATCTGCGCTTTCGTCATCGCCGTGGTTTCACGAGCATAATCGGTATCACGGATACGGCTACGAGACGCATTGACGTTCTCGTTGACGTTATCCAAGTTACTGATCGCGTGACCGAATCGGTTCTGGAACGCACCCAATGAAGCGCGTTGGCTATCCACCGCCTTCAATGCACCGTCCAATACCGAGACCGCTTCTTGTGAACCCGCAACGGTCGAAACATCAATATTCGCCACAGTCACATCACGACCTGCGTCAAAGCCGATTTCACCGCCTAGCCCACCGCCAATGGTCACATCACCGTTCACTTTTTGCGATGAAGCAAACAGTTGCATTTTGCCGTTTTCACCTACGGAAGCTTTAACGTCATCCGTTTGGCCGTTGATATAGGTCGCGAGCTCTTCTAAGTCGTCACCTTGTTTGGCATTAATGGTCACTTCACGTGCTTCACCCTGTTTATCAGTGTAGTTCAGGGTTAAGTCCGTTGCAGCGCCTACGCGCCAATCTGCGGCTTTCCCCTCTTGAGCACGGTAACTTCTGCCGCCCATTGCTTGGGTATCCGAGCGCATACTGCCCATGCTGAGCATGACAGCTTCACCGGAATCCGCACCGATCTGGAACGATTTGTTACCAAAGGAGCCGTTGAGCAGTTTGTTACCACCAAATGAGGTGGTTTCTGCAATACGGTTTAGCTCATCATTGAGGGCGGACACTTCTTCTTGAATCGCTCGGCGTTCAGAAGAGGAGTTCGAACCGTTAGAGGATTGCAACGAGAGGTCACGCATCCGTTGTAAGATGTTGGTCGTTTCATTCATCGCCCCTTCAGCAGTTTGGGCGATAGAAATACCATCGTTGGCGTTTTTCACCGCCATATCCAAACCACGACTTTGCGATGTTAAACGGTTAGAAATTTGCAGACCTGCGGCATCGTCCCGAGCACTGTTGATTTTATAGCCGGACGACAAACGCTCCATCGATTTCTGCATGCCATCAGCAGCGCCATTTAAATAGCGCTGAGCGGTCATGGCAGACACGTTCGTGTTTACATTAATTGCCATATTGATCTCCTTAGGCGGATAAGTTGGTAAACCTCGGTGTCTCTCACCTCACGTCGGTTTACCTCATTTCTCTCGTATCCTGTAACGGCGAGAAATAGATATCCTTTAGAGAAATTTCAGGCTTTTTTTCGAAAAAAGAAAATCCCCTCCACTTTCGTGAAGTTAGGCACTGAATTAATGAAATTCGAATGTAATAAAAAATCCAGCCGAAGCTGGATTTTTTGGCGGTGCGGGTATGATTAACCCAACAGGCTGAGTGCGGCGTTTGGCGCTTGTTTGGCTTGGGCCAGCACAGAGCTTGATGCTTGAGACAGGATTTGCGATTTGGTAAGAGCGGTCGTCTCTTTCGCGAAATCGGTGTCTTTGATACGGCTCTTAGAAGCATTCACGTTTTCGTTAATGTTATCCAAGTTGCTGATTGCATGGCTGAAGCGGTTTTGGAACGCACCCAGTTCAGCGCGATGGCTATCTACGTATTTCAGTGCAGAGTCGATAACCGCAACTGATTGTTGCGCGCCACCAACTGAAGTTACATCGATAGTATCAACGGTTTCAGCAGTACCCGCTTGCATGTTCAGTGCACCAGCCAGACCACCAGAGAAAGCTACACCACCGGTTACTTTGTTGTTACCAGCAAAGACTTGCAGTTGGCCTTTCTCATTAACCGATGCTTTCACCATATCGGTTTGGCCGTTGATGTAAGTTGCGACTTCTTCGATGTCATCGCCTTCTTTTGCGTTGACAGTGATGGTTTGATCGTTGCCATCAATATCTTTCAGTGTGAAAGTGATGTCGTTTGCGCCCGCTTGCACTTTCCAGTCTTTGTCTTTGCCTTCAGTCGCAACGTAGCTGGTACCACCCATCATGCGGTTATCACTGCGCATGTCTTTCAGGCTTAACATTACCGCTTCACCGTTGTCAGCACCGATTTGGAACGACTTGGTTGAGAAGGTACCGTTCAGTAGTTTGTTACCACCGAATGAAGTGGTTTCTGCCACACGGTTCAATTCATCGTTAAGCGCGGTGATCTCTTCTTGGATAGCCACACGGTCAGCTTTAGAGTTCGAGCCGTTCGCAGATTGCAGTGACAAATCACGCATACGTTGCAGAATGTTGGTGGTTTCATTCATCGCGCCTTCTGCGGTTTGAGCAATTGAAATACCATCATTCGCGTTGCGTACTGCCACATCCAGACCGCGGCTTTGTACATTCAAGCGGTTAGAAATTTGTAGGCCTGCAGCATCATCTTTAGCGCTATTGATTTTAAAGCCTGAAGATAGACGCTCCATTGAAGTTTGTTGTGCGTTAGTTGCACCAGTCAAATAACGTTGAGCGGTCATTGCTGCTACGTTGGTATTTACATTTACTGCCATGGTGATTTCTCCAATTGATTTTCCGATGTATCCGGTTTCCGACGTCTCGGAAAACCAAAGTAGTTCTCTCAAAGTTACCTTTTATAACGGCGCGTTTTTTAAATCCTTTAGGAAAAATTTTCAATTTTTTAAGAAAAAAGTTTGGTTGGCGATAAATTAGGCATCAAACATATAAAATGCACAAAAAGTGCACTTTGGCACTCAAGGTTTTTCTACCACGGACGATAAAGCGAGCTTGATCTTGAGTCAGACGAACAATGAGTTAGATACGAAGTCGAGCAGGCAACGTTAATTACGCAGCAAAAACAGCACAAACTTCGGCTGGCGTTTCGCTTGAGCGAGCACAGAAGTGCTGACTTGCTGCAAAATTTGCTGCTTAATCATTTGCGTGGTCTCTTTAGCGTAATCGGCATCTTTAATCCGGCTATTTGAGGCAGCCAAGTTTTCATGCACGTTATCGAGGTTACTGATCGCATGGTGGAAACGGTTTTGCATTGCCCCCAATTCCGATCGATGCCCATCGACATATTTCAATGCCGTATCAATGACCGAGACGGCGCGTTGCGCACCGCCAGCACTGCTGATATCGAGATTATCCACCGCTTCATAACCCAATAAGTTCATTTGTAATTCGTTGGCTAAACTGCCACTGAACGATAGGGTTCCGGCAGTCTCTTTACCCGCGATGTAAAGCTGAAGTTGTCCTTTTTCATTCACAGAAGCTGAAACTTTATCAGTTTGGCCATTGATGTAAGTCGCCACTTCCTCAATATCATCGCCTTCTTTCGCTTGGAGCTGAATGTTCTCATTCTCGCCTTGCGCATTGACGTAGTTAATATTGAGTTGTTGCTTACCTTTCGCGACTTGCCACTTTTTATCCGCCATTGCGGAGGCAACGTAGCTAAAGCCGCCCATATCCAAGCTGTCGGATCGCATATTGCGCAGTGAAAGCTGTACCGCCTCACCACTGCTGGATCCAATCTGGAAACTGGCCTTTTCAAAATGGCCATTGAGCAGTTTTCGCCCAGCAAAAGAGGTGGTTTCAGCAATTCGATTCAATTCATCGTTTAAAGCGGCCATTTCTTCTTGTAATGCGGTTCTTTCAGCGGCGCTGTTCGAGCCGTTGGCCGATTGCAAAGAGAGATCGCGCATACGTTGTAATAGTTGAGTGGTTTCCTGCATCGCCCCTTCTGCGGTCTGCATGATCGAAATGCCATCGTTCGCATTACGCACGGCAATGCTCAGGCCACGCATTTGCGTTTCCAGACGGTTCGATATTTGTAGCCCTGCAGCGTCATCCTTCGCACTGTTAATGCGATTGCCAGAAGAGAGGCGCTCAAGAGATTGATTGAGCATCTCGGAAGCGGAATTGAGATGTCGCTGTGCGACCAGCGCTGACACATTGGTGTTTACCGTCATGGCCATGGCTGCTGCACTCCTCACACTATTGCTTACTTGTTCTTTTATCGGTGCGAGGTGGTTTTTCTTTAATCAAAAAAAACGCTAACCGATCCAGTTAACGTTTTAATCTGCTGTCGGCATTTAATCGCCCAGCGGTTGTCGATCTAAACCGCCACGATACGAGTCGAGAGCCAGTTTTAAGCGACGGAGTTTATCGCGTGAACGGCGTTTGTGGTTGACCGCTAAAGCCATCGACAATACATCCACTAAGGCCAGCATGGCATACCGAGAAGCCGAAGGTTTATAGATAAAGTCGGTTTCTTGGTGCTCAATTGGCAAAGTGAGATCCGCGATTTTTGCTAAAGGTGTCGCCTTCGGGGTAATCGCAATCACTTTCACACCGTATTCTTTGGCAAGCTCTGCGCTTTCAATAATGGCGGGTGTGTACCCTGTAGCCGAGAGCATCACAATCACATCATTACCATCGGCAGTTGATGCGATCATGCGTGACATCAAACCATCATTATAAGCCACGACAGCATAGCCTAAGCGAAATAAACGGTGCTGCATCTCTTGCGAGGCGATGGTCGAGCCTCCGCCCATGCCGATCGCAATCACTTGTCTTGCCTCATGCAGCCACTCAACAGCAGTCGCGATATCTGCTTCATTGATCAAATTTCGGTTGATATCCAGTGACTGTTTGATCGACTCATAGATACCTTGATAGCCGCTTTGATCGGGTGGCTCAAGAATAAATCGCTGACCAACGGTGAGCGTTTGAGCCAGTTTGATCTTCATATCACGAACATTCTTACAACCAACCGCTTTGGCAAAGCGCGTAATGGTGGCTTCGCTCACTGCTGCGCTTTCTGCCAGTTCAGTGATACTGGCATTCGCAGCGGTTTCAATATCGTCCATGATCAATTTTGCGACTTTTTTTTCCGCATCGCGTAGCGCACTGAATCGCTCGGTGATCCGAGAAATAATATCTACGTCTAAACTCAACCTAGTGTCCTATTTTTTGCTGTAGGGGGGCGGCGATGGCCGGCATGCCGACCCGAGGTGCTCTGCGCCCATTTTTGCCGTGAGTATACCTTAAAGCGAGCGGACTCACGGCGTTTGGTTTAGAAACAAGTCTCAACCCAATGCGTAACTTGATAGTCATCATCACATATTGCGATGGAGCGCCACTTATCAATCGTTAAGCATGGATGCGATGTGGAGAACGCGATGATGTCTCCAACATTGAGTTGATTGTCTGAATCAATCTCAATAAAGGCATGCTGATCCATTACCGCTATGGTCTGCGCATTGCCCACCGAAATAAGCTGTCCATTACGATAAGCCCGTTCAGGTGTGGGTAATCCTGCATCAAAAGCCACATCACGCTTACCTAGCCCAACCACCAGTCTGTTGCTTTCTGGTCGAGAAAGAACGTGTGCCCAGACTTCAAGAGAAGATTGGAGATCGCCTCCCAAATCGCATGCCACGCCTTGGTTTTTTTCTGCGCGAGCCATCACCTTATTCTGAGCGGCTAAATAGATTCCAGTGTCATGGATTGCATAACAACCGGGGCGAATGATCGCCTCCACATCGTCTAGGTTTGAAAAGCATTCAGAAACCACGTCATACCATGCTGAGCCTGCCCCAGTCACCATAGGTTTATCGGCGATCAACGCTTCTTGCTTTAAAGCACGGGTTAACGCCAAGGCTTGGTTCAAGAATTGCCGGATCATTTCCTCCGCATTGTCGCCATGAATCACCCCTTCGTAGACTTCAATGCCACGTAATATGAGATGACTCTGTTGTTGAATGAAGCGGGCAAGCGATAACACTTGGCTTTGATCACGACAGCCACAGCGACCGCCTTCCACACCATATTCGATAAGCAAATTGAGCGGGATCTGGCGCTGAGCAAAATATTCCCCCAACGCTTTGGCGTTGAGTGTTGAATCAACGCAGGTATAAATGTTCACTCTGCGCTGCTCAATAAGGTTAGCCACGATGGCCATATTCACTTTGCCGACCAGTTGATTGGCAATGATGATCTGCGTCGCGCCGGCACTAGCCGCCACCTCAGCTTGCGCTGCGGTGGCCACCGTAATCCCCCAAGCGCCATGCTCAAGCTGCTGACGAAAGAAACTCGGGATCATGGTTGTTTTGCCGTGTGGACAGAGCTTCACTTGATGCTGCTGCGCAAAACGCTGCATCCAATCTAAATTGTTGTTGAGTTTAGACTGCTGGATCACCGCCGCGGGCAAACTGACTTCTTCATTGATCAGACTGTATTTTGTGGCCACCTCTCGTGAGTTGGCTTGGCATTTTTGCCCAACATCAGGATGGTTAACCCATTCATTATGATAGTTTTTATCACGATAACTTTCTAAAGCCATAATAAAAATCCTTCTCTAACATGATTTAACTCTATGATTAATCACAGTTGACTCTGTGAAAACTACACTCAAGGTTAGAAAGTATCAAACAATAAGGATGTTTATGTGTGGGTTATCACTGATTTTGTAGTGGGGGATTATTAAGATGCATCCATACAAACGAAAAATGAAAAAGGTCATTCATGTTGTTCGATACCCTGATCAAACGTGTAGAAGTCTTCGATGGCAGCGGCGGCCAGTCTTATCACGCTGATATTGCCATTCGCCACGATCGCATTGAACGAATTGGCCAGTTGGATGATGCACAAGCCAAGCATGTGATTAAGGCAGACGGGTTAGCTATCGCCCCTGGTTTTATTGATGTACATACGCACGATGATACGAATGTGATCCGCTTTCCTGAATGTTTGCCAAAGATTAGCCAAGGGGTCACGACCGTTATTGTGGGTAACTGTGGCATTAGTGCTAGCCCCGTTGTTTTAGCCGGAGATCCCCCCGACCCAATGAACTTATTGGGAAAACGCAGCGATTTTCAATATCCAACCTTCGCAAGCTACGCCAAAGCGGTAATAGATGCACAACCTGCGGTGAATGTCGCAGCCTTAGTCGGCCATACCGCTTTACGTAATAACGTGATGGATAATTTACAGCGCACGGCCACCGATGAAGAAATCGAGAAAATGCGTTTAGCCCTTGATCAAGCGATGCAGGAGGGAGCGCTTGGACTCAGCTCTGGTTTAGCCTACGCCAGTGCCAAGCAAGCCAATGCCGATGAAGTGATGCGTTTGGCACAAATACTGGGCGATCACGGTGGGATTTATACTACCCACATGCGTACAGAGTTCGAAGAAATTCTGTCTGCGATGCAAGAAGCTTTCGAAACCGGTCAGTTTGCCAAAGTCCCCGTGGTGATTTCTCACCTTAAATGTGCCGGTGCTGGCAACTGGGGCAGAACAGTTGAAGTGCTGAACTTGATGGATAAAGTCTCTCAGCATCAAGATGTGGCTTGTGACTGTTATCCTTATTCTGCGAGTTCTTCCACGCTCGACCTCAAACAAGTATCCGATGAGATCGATATTTACATCACTTGGTCAGAGGCTCATCCAGAACATGCAGGCAAGATGCTGAAACAGATTGCCCAAGAAATGGCAATGCCATTAATGGATACCGCAAAAGCACTTCAACCTGCCGGAGCGGTTTACCACTGCATGGATGAGAACGATGTAAAACGAGTGCTTAAGTACAGATTAACCATGATCGGCTCTGATGGCTTACCGAATGATCCTAAGCCGCACCCTCGTTTATGGGGGACGTTCCCCAAAGTGCTGGGGCATTACTGCCGAGAAGAGCAGTTATTTTCTCTGCCAGAAGCCATTCATAAAATGACGGGAATGTCGGCCAAGCGATATAACTTGCAAGGACGAGGGGAAATTAAAATAGGCGCATATGCTGACCTAGTAATATTTAATCCAAAAACAGTTAAAGATACTGCAACCTTTGAAAATCCCATTTCTATGGCTAAGGGTATCGAATATGTTTTTGTGAATGGTACTTTGTCTTATTTTAAAGGTGAAGTGAGTAAAAAAAGAAATGGTACATTTATTTATAGAAAATAAGCTTATCGAAAATAAGTTTATCGAAAATAAATGAATCAAAAATTTAAAATAATAATTTTTAAACACTGGAGAATAATATGTCTATTAAACGTTACGGTGTAGAAGGTGGTACAGGTACCGGTGGTCAACACCTACCTTTTGCAAGAGCCACCGAAGCCGGCGGTTTTCTGTATGTTTCTGGCCAAACACCGATGATCGATGGTGAAGTGGTTGAGGGTGGCATCGTTGAGCAATCACGTCTTGCGATCCAAAACTGTGTCAACATTATGACCGAGGCGGGCTACACCCTTGCAGATGTGGTGCACGTAAAAGTAGTGCTCACCGACTCTCGTTATTTCCAATCGTTCAATAAAGTATTTAAAGAATTCTTTGGTGAACACCCACCGGCGCGTATTTGCATGGTCTGTGATCTCGTTGTGGACGTCAAAGTGGAAGTCGATGTGACTTGCTACCGAGAGGATCGTCGATAAGATTACTTAAATCTACCTAACGTTGAGATAAATCCTGAAGACAAATTATCTTATCTCAACGTTCTTACCCTACAAAATACAAATCAAGCAACAGAGCCAACAAGTTAATTTAAATACATTCTTGGATGGCAGTTAATTAAATTAGCACAAATAATGAATGATGCTCTGGTGCAATAAATAAAAACTGAATATGGATTATTCTAACGAGGTGTTCCATGAGTAGCACATTTTTTCTTACAGGTTTTGGTATATATGTACTTTTTTTAATTTGGCTCGGATGGTTCGTGTCCCGTAACCAAAAATCCGGTGAAGATTTTCTATTGGGCGGCCGCGGTCTGCCATTATTTCTCGTTTTAGGTACCACGGTGGCCACCATGGTCGGTACAGGCTCCAGCATGGGCGCCGTGGGTTTTGGTTATGCCAATGGTTGGGCTGGAGCACTCTATGGTATTGGGGGCGCACTAGGCATTTTGCTGTTGGCTCTCTGGTTTGCCCCGGTTCGTAAGCTGAATTTCATGACCATGAGTGAAGAGCTGGCTTATTACGTGGGCGCGCATCGTATTGTGAAGAATGTGGTGGGTTTACTCATCTTCATCGCGTCCATCGGTTGGTTAGGAGCACACATCCTTGGTGGGGGGATGTACCTCGCATGGATTGCTGATATTGAACTGAGTACCGCGAAAATTATCATTGCTGCAGCGTTCACAATTTATGTTGTCATCGGTGGCTATACCGCCGTGGTATGGACAGACACTATCCAAGCCATCATCCTCTTTGTGGGCTTTATTTTGATGGCGGTGCTTTCGGTGCAGCACATCGGCGGCCTAGACAATCTTTACAGCGCGATGGATCCCGCCGCCACCAGCTTCCTCGCGATCGAAAAACTCGGACTGCTGCCAGCTATCTCACTTTCTGTGGTGATTGGTGTGGGTGTGTTGGCAACGCCCTCTTTCCGTCAACGGATATATTCTGGGAAAGATGTCTCAACGATTCGTCGCTCATTTGTCGGGTCTGGCATCTTGTATCTTTTCTTCTCCATCATCCCTGCAATCATAGGTATGGCAGCGCATGCCATTGATCCTACACTAGAAAATCCTAACTACTCGTTCCCCTACATTGCCGCTACCGTACTGCCTGTTGGTGTAGGGCTTATTGTTTTGATTGCGGGCCTGTCCGCCACTATGTCTAGCGCGAGTTCAGACGCAATTGCAGGGGTATCGATTTTACTGCGTGATGTCTATGTCATGTTCACAGGCCGAGTACCAAACAAAGAGTCCATGTTAAATTACTCTCGTCTTGCGTTGGTCGTCGTGATCGGTTGTGCTTTGCTCTTCGCTCTCACCTCCAATGACATCATCGGCTACATCACTAAGATGATTTCAACCGTCATGTCCGGCATGTTTGTGTGTGGAATGCTCGGCCGCTTCTGGAAACGCTACAATTGGCAAGGTGCACTCGCCACGCTCGTGGGAGCCTCCGCCGCCTCATTCACTGTGATGTTCAACGCTGATTTGACAGCCTTTTGGGGTAATCCTGTCATTCCTTCTTGCCTGTTTGCCTTGACCTTAGGGGTTATCGTAAGTCTTGTAACCCCTGCTAACCAAGTCACCCCTGAGATGGCTAGAGCCATCCTTGATGATGAGCGAGCGCTGATGGAAATGGAGTTATCCGATAACGGCCAGCTAGAAGAAGATCTGTCTTTGCAAAACCGTAAAGTGACACAAAATTCTTGATGATTCAGTTCCCAAACACGGTGGCTCAATGAGCCACCATCTTTGACAAGGTTAGCCTCTCTATGACACCTCCATTTCATATCGCATTCTTTGGTGAATGCATGATCGAACTTAGTGGCCTGCCTCTCAAAAAAGGCTTTGGTGGCGATACACTCAACACCGCACTCTACCTTGCGCGCCTAACGGCGAACCGCCCAATAACGGTGAGTTACGCCACTGGATTGGGTTCAGATCCTCTTTCTGAGCAGCTACTTGCCGCTTGGCAAGAAGAAGGGATCCACACCACTCTTGTGCAGCAATATAACGATAAATTGCCAGGACTCTATCTGGTTGAAACCGATCCGCAAGGCGAGCGCCGTTTTATGTATTGGCGAGACAACGCCGCAGCAAAAAGTTATTTCTCCCCTACAGCGCCAAGCAAATTAGAGCAAGCTATTCAAAATGGTGAGATCGATTGTGTGTATCTCAGTGGCATCAGCTTAGCGATCCTCAATGACACGAGTAAACAGCAGCTTATCAACACCCTACGTGATTTTTCACAGAGCGGTGGCACGATCATTTTTGACAATAATTTCCGCCCCCAATTGTGGAGTGCGGAGCAGGCTCGCACTTGGTACAGCCAACTACTGCCACTTGTCGATATTGCTCTGATCACAGAAGAGGATGATCAACACATCTGGGGCGACGAGGAAGGTGCCGAGCAGCGTTGTGCGCGATTTGGCTGTAGAGAGATAGTGCTCAAGCGTGGCAGCCATCCCTGTAAAGTCATTTGGCAGCAAAATGGTGAGCCACATCAGGCAGTTGTCGCCGCGCAACAGGTGACGCATGTCGTTGATACTTGCGCGGCTGGGGACTCCTTTGCCGCAGGCTATTTAGCGGCACGTCTCAGCGCTCAAAGTGCCGAAGCTTCAGCGGAATTGGGCCACCAACTGGCTTCGATTGTGATCCAATTTTCAGGGGCGATCATTCCTAAAGCGGAAATGACCCACCTCACTCTTTGCTAATTTTTTACTGGGTATAAAACAATGACAACAGAAATTATCAACAAACTTAAGCGGTTCAAAATTATTCCTGTTATTCAAATCAACCACGTTGAACACGCCATTCCTTTAGCTAAGGTACTGATAGAAAATGGTTTACCTGTCGCTGAAGTAACATTTCGGACACCAGCGGCAGCAGCATCAATCCAAACAATGCGTGAAGCCTATCCTGAAATGTGTATTGGGGCTGGAACCGTGCTGAATGCCGAACAAGTGGAGCAAGCCAAAGCGGCGGGGGCTGAGTTTGTCGTTGCTCCAGGCCTAAACCCCAATACCGTTCGCTACTGCCATAACATAGGGATGCCGATTGTACCGGGGATCAACAACCCAAGTCAGGTAGAACAAGCGCTTGAGCTCGATCTGACCTTGTTAAAATTCTTCCCTGCGGAAGCATCGGGCGGTATCGCCATGGTGAAATCCCTGCTCGCACCGTACGTTGATGTTCAGCTGATGCCTACAGGTGGTATTGGAAAAAACAACATCAATGATTATCTCGCACTAGAACGCGTGGTGTGCTGTGGCGGAACTTGGATGGTCGCCCCTCAACTGATTGAGAACGAACAATGGGATGAAATTGGTCGTTTAGTTCGTGAAGCTGTTGAGTTAGTCGCATAACAGCAAGCTGAGTATAAAAATCAAAGGAAAAATCCCATGAAAAGATCAACGCTTGCTTTATTCATTTCCGGATTACTAAGTACAAACCTGATGGCAATGGTTCCCTCCACACCTTTAAACCTCATGCCTTATCCACAAAGCGTGGAATTGGGCGTTGGCACAGTCAATATTGATAAAAACTTCAGCATTTACATCAAAGGATTCGATTCGGATCGGGTGCAATTTAATGCCAAACGTACGATGGAGCGCTTGTACCGCCAAACTGGTCTTCCCATGCTGCACTGGCAAGCGAAGTCGGAACAGACGGCGACATTAGTGATTGATATTCGCCAAGGCCCTAAAGAGGAAGTGCAGAATCTGGAAAGCGATGAGTCATACCAACTGACCGTAAGCGATGGGCAAATCCATATCTCATCCCCCCGTCCATATGGTGCATTCCACGCTCTGGAAACCTTTCTTCAACTAGTGCAAACCGATGCCAAGGGATATTCGGTTCCTGTGGTGTCAATTCAAGATGCGCCGCGCTTTAAGTGGCGTGGAGTCTCTTACGACACTGCGCGCCACTTCATCGAACTCGATGTCATTTTGCGCCAACTGGACGCAATGGCATCCGCAAAGATGAACGTTTTTCACTGGCATATTTGGGATGACCAAGGGATCCGCATCCAACTGGATAGCTACCCTAAGCTTTGGGAAAAAAGTTCGGACGGCGACTACTACACCAAAGAGCAGATTCGCTATGTGGTCAACTATGCTCGCAATCTCGGTATTCGTGTGATCCCTGAAATCTCATTACCTGGTCATGCTTCTGCCGTAGCTCATGCCTATCCGGAACTGATGTCTGGTCTCGGTGAGCAGTCTTACCCTCAGCAACGGGCTTGGGGGGTCTTCGAACCGTTGATGGACCCAACCAATCCAGAGCTGTACACCATGCTTGCCCGTATTTTCGATGAAGTTGTAGAACTCTTCCCTGACGAGTATTTCCACATTGGGGGAGACGAGCCGAACTACCAACAATGGAAAGATAATCCGAAGATCCAGCAATTCATTAAAGACAATCACCTCGATGGTGAACGTGGCCTGCAATCTTACCTCAATACTAAGGTTGAGCAGATGCTTGCCGAACGTGGTAAGAAGATGTCCGGCTGGGATGAGATCTGGCATAAGGATCTGCCCAAATCAATTGTTATTCAAAGCTGGCGAGGACACGACAGTATTGGCAGTGCGGCGAAGCAGGGGTACCGAGGCGTTTTGTCTACCGGTTACTATCTCGATCAACCGCAACCGACCAGCTATCACTATCGCAACGACCCCATGCCAACGGGCATTACGGTGGATGATACCCTGCACAGTGGCGAAAAGTTCGAAACTTACAACTGGGTAAAACCGAGAAATAAGGGTGGCCCCCGTCATGGTAATTTAACCATTATCGAAGCCAAAAACGGCACTTTCCGTGCATTTACTGACTACAATGGCAAATCACGCCAAGAAGTCCACATTCTCGACTACCAACCCGGCATTAAATTTCGCGGCCATATGGACAACTTCATGTCTTACACCGAATTCAACTATGAATTTGCTGAGGGTAAGTTGAAAGAAAGCAGCTATCAGTTGATTGGAAATGTTCGATGGCCCACCACCGGTGAGCAGGTAGCAGGAACAGCAATCAAAGGCAGCGTCATTCCCAAGCCGGAGGGAGGCTATCCTGCCGAGCTGCAAGGCGATGAAAAAGATCTGATTTTAGGTGGTGAAATCACCATTTGGGGGAAAACCTAGACTCACTGACCATAGAACAACGGTTGTGGCCGCGTAGTTATGCGATTGCAGAACGCTTATGGTCTAGCCAAACGCTGACCGATGAGCGCAGCATGTATCAACGCATGAACGTAATGGATACTTGGTCTGAAATCTCGCTAGGGCTTCGCCATCATGCCAATCAGAGCATCATGTTAAAGCGCTTAGCCAATGGTGCCGATGTTGCCGCATTGCAGACGTTAGCAAAATACATTGAGCCCGCTCAGTATTATGCTCGCCATTGGGAAAAATGGATTTCAACCCCCAACAAAGGCGATCTCTACAACCAGTATGAGCGCTTAAACCGATTTGCCGATGCCTTACCAGTAGAGAGTTTGGCGGTTTACGCGATGAATGACTTGGTGACTCAATTCGCCCAAGGTGATATTGATGCATTAGATAAATTGACCATGCACTATCAAGAGGCCGCGTTAGCGGCTCAACAAGCGAAGCCGATTTTCGCCAATAACATAGCTTCTATTGAGACGGTAAAAGTGGCGGATGCAACCCTAAAAGTCGCCCAGATCGCCAACATTTTGCTCGAACGGGCAAAACAAGGAAAATCCGTGAAGGCGGCAGAAGCCACTGAATACCAAGCGATTCTTGATGCGCATGCCATCATCTTTGATGAAACCATCATCGCTATCGTCAAGCCGACTCAAAGCTTACTCCACACTTTAGCGAAGAAGTCTTGATACACAGAGCCGCCAGCGCCAACTGGCGGCGTTCATTTGATAAGGTTTAAGGATAAAATCATCGCTATGCAAACCAGTGGACACTTAACATTTTATGTAGGCACTTACACCGATGAACCCAGCTACAGTCGAGGTATTGCGCAGATTCGCCTCAATCCACACACAGGTGAACTCACTAGGCTTGAGGATTTCGCGCCTCTGCGTAATCCATCTTACCTGACGCAATCATCACAAGCCGTCTATAGCTTCTCAGAAGTCGCTCAACAAGAGGGCGCAGAGTTAGTGTGTATCATCGACCAACAGACTCATACCTTGCCTATCGCTGGGGACTATCCATGTCATGTGGCAACCTCTCCGGATGCCAACTACCTTGCCGTGGCGAATTATGGCTCAGGCAATGTTTGTGTTTACGCACTCGACCAACAAGGAAAACCCACTCACGTAGTCGCAGATTTAGCGGCCAACTTAGCCGCGAATGAGCAAGATTCAACGCCCGAACGGCCGATCACACCGCATGCTCATCAAGTGTTTTTTCAGAGCACAGAACCTCGATTGGTCACGGTTGATTTAGGCTGCGATGCCATACGTTTCTATCATCACGATGAGCAAGGGTTTAGCCTACAACAAGACTTACCTCTTCCCACGGGTTCAGGGCCAAGACACTTAGTTTTTAATCGTGCGGAAGATACGGCCTATGTGGTGTGTGAACTGAGTGAAACGCTAGTGGTGATCACCAAAACGGCTGAGGGTTGGCAAGTACAGCACCAAGCCGATCTACTCCCTCAACAGGCAAAAGGTGCGGCCGCAGGCGCGATCAAGCTCTCTGCCGATGAGCGCTTTGTGTATGTCTCATGCCGGCATCAAAATGCCATCAGTTGCTTTGCGATACAGGGTTCTAATGTTCAATGGCACAGTATGCAGGAGTGCGGCGGAAGGTTTCCTAGAGACTTTTCTCTCTCGTCTTGTGAGCAGTGGCTGATAGTGGCTAACCAACATTCAAATAATTTAGTCAGCTTTAGACGCAATCCAAGCGATGGTCGTTTACAAGCAAGCGGCTATCAATGTCATGTTGATGCCCCAGTATGTGTGTTAGAACAAAACTCTCGATAAGGAAGATTAAGGCGTAAGCCGCTTTCTTTACTCTATCGACCTCAAAATCACTAAGGCCGCTCCTAAAGCCTTATGAGTTTAAACATATTGCCCGAGGCATACTGAGCCCGCCTCGGGCAATACAAAAGTGCACAACGCTTACTGAGCTTTTAAGCTCAAGCCTTGTAGCATCACTTGGGATGGTGCAAAGAAATAAGCCCCTGTCACGGCTTTGGTAAAGCGCAGCAATTGGTCTGTTTTTCCATCGGTCACACCATACATGCTTTCCAGCATGGTTTTAAAATTATGCAGCGTATGACAGTAAGCAATAAACAGTAGGCCGTGATCGCCGCTCACGCTGCCGTAAGGTAGGCTGTGGCGAACAATCTTCAGCCCTTTGCCTTCTTCTTTAATATCTACGCGGCCAACATGCGAAGCCGCAGGAACATTGTCTAACTCAACCGAATCAGGCTTGGTGCGACCAATCACTTTCTCTTGCGCCGCCAAATTGAGTCGGCTCCACGCAGGTAGGTTATGCACGAAACGTTGCACCATCACATAACTGCCACCCGCAAATTCACCATCAGCGACTAAAGCCACTTCCGCACGTTTCTCCGCTTTCGGGTTTTCTGTGCCGTCGATAAAGCCGGTCATGTCTCGTGCATCTAGGTAACGGAAACCGTAGGTTTCATCTACCACTTCAATATCTTCAGCGATATCACTGATCCCTTTACGCAGGGCATAAAACAGCAAGTCGTGACGCATAGAGTGGCAGTGAATCAACACATCAACATCGGTAGTTGGTGCATGAATATCCCCTTCCCCTAACTCTGGGAAGTCAATCAACTCTGGTGGTAAAGCCACATCAAGCTGATCCCAAAAACCTTTGCTAAATGCCAGCGAAAGCGTGAGCTCTGCCCCCGGTTGGTTTTGATTTATTTCTTCAATTAATGCGGGTAAAGCCTTGAGCGCATGCAAAACATTGGCGTGGTTCTGGCGAACTTTAATCAGTGTGTACAGGGCAAATGGGCCAGCTTCCGGCACGATTGCAGTCTGTGACTTAAACATAATGAGTCCTCACTTTTAGGTTTTGCTCAGTGTAATAAAAAGTAATAGCACAGTGTTGATGGCGATCATGCCTTCCCCAACACTGGGGTTTGTAAACTGTCTTTGACGTGGCGACTCTGCACAAGGTAAATGCCAAACCACAGCAACAAGACTAACGTTAAAGCGTTAGCCCAGTGAAATGCGCCTTGCTGCAAATAAACATGGAAAGCGGTTTGAATAGCCTGACCGATGACGGTCAACAAAGTCATTGCACGACCTTGGGCCACGATTCGATTGACCCATCCACGTTGTGGGTTACGCAACGTAATCAACCACATTAAGCTGAGAATAGGAACGCCCATCCCCAACCCTACATAAAGCAACGAATGATCAGGATAGATTAAAGAGAGCAAACGCGAACCATGTTCACGGCTCACTCCCGCCATCACAAACATCACCCAAGCCCGAATAAGAAACAGCCATCCTAGCCACAGCCATAGCGGCGCTTTTAAAAATCCTTGACTATCATACTGTTCTAGCGAATAACGCACGGAGGTCTCTACTGATCAATCACGGGCTTTCCACTCTAGCGCAATTCATCCAAATGACCACCGCTAATTCTTGAGAAGCGCCATTTTTTACTGAAGCATCACATGCTAGTCTTAGCCCTCAAGCTTTTTAATTCGAGCCGATAATGAAAAATTCCACGCCAATACCTTCAGAGCAAACGCAACAAGAGGCGCAGAAAATCGCCAAAGCCACCCAAAGACCAGGGCAAACCAAAGAGCAGACCAAACTGATTACTCAAGGTATCGAAAAAGGGATTGCTCTGTATAAGAAGCAGCAAAAAGAGAAACATCGGCAAGCCGATAAACTGCGTAAAAAAGCCTTAAAAGCCAAGCTATCCTCGACGGAGGAAATAGGTGAAGCTGATGACGATGTATCCGAGCTAGGTCATGCAGCTCATACCAATCAAGCCAAACTCGCATGGGTATTATTAGCGCTCAGTTGGGTGGGCTTTATTAGCTATTGGTTGTGGCGAAACAGCTGATGAACCAACCAACATGATGTGGACAAAGAAAAAGCCAGCGATGCTGGCTTTATGCACAAAATCCTAGACTTTCCGCAATATCTTTTTTTCGTTCAGTCACCCACTGACTGTCAAAGGGCCCCCAGTCCGAGAGCTGGTAGTAACCATCGTTATGTCGACGACCATCTTGAACAAAATTTAATTCAATTCCGATACCCGGCATGGCTTTAATCACATCTTGAATGGTGCGACGTGGCCAACCCGTTTTTTCGATGAGCTTAGGGACATTGGGTCGCTCAAGGCTTTCCACTAACAAAGCTAAATACAAGCGCCTTGCAAAAACAGGACTCAGTTCCATTGATACCTCCTAAAGTGTGCTGTGCTCATTATTTCCGTTTTACCGTGTCATGTGTTGCGTTTGATCAAGAACTTGCCAATCGATTTATCTTGACGGGGTATTTTTTCTTTGCGTGAAATATCTACATCACACTTTTGTCTCAGCAGTCCCTTCCTGTTAGGATTGAACGCACAATAAGCAAGGTTGCAGCAAGCTCAGCTTCGCCTAGCAATCCATTCAGCCCTTCAATAAAAACAAGGATAAACATGACGAATATTCTGTATGGCATTCCTAACTGCGACACGATAAAAAAAGCACGCAAGTGGCTAGAACAAGAGGGTGTTCCCTATCAGTTTCACGACTATCGTAAAGATGGCATCACACCGGAGCTCGTCACTGGGTTTTGTGACCAATTAGGCTGGGAACAAGTGCTCAACAAACGCGGTACCACCTATCGCCAACTCAGCGATGAACAAAAAGCCACTTTGAATGCCGAGAATGCCGTGGCATTGTTAGTGGAACAGCCGGCAATGATTAAACGCCCTATTTTACAGCGCCAAGATACGCTCCATCTTGGCTTTAGCGATACGCAGTACCGCGCTCTTTTCTCTTAATACAAGGATTTCAAGGATGACAGATAGCCCTGTTCTGGCTCTGGCAAAAGATCTCATTAGCCGCCAATCAGTGACCCCTGCAGATGCAGGCTGCCAAGATGTAATGATTGCGCGCTTAAAAGCGCTTGGGTTTGAAATTGAAAGCATGGTGTTTGAAGACACCACCAATTTTTGGGCTCGTCGCGGCACACAATCTCCTCTGTTTGTTTTTGCTGGGCATACCGATGTCGTGCCTGCTGGCCCTCTAGCGCAGTGGCATACCCCGCCGTTTGAACCCACAGTGATTGATGATTTCTTACACGGACGTGGCGCCGCGGATATGAAAGGCTCACTGGCTTGTATGATTGTGGCTGTGGAACGTTTTATTGCCGAGCATCCCGATCACCAAGGTTCAATCGGCTTTTTGATCACCTCCGATGAAGAAGGTCCTTTCATCAACGGCACCGTACGCGTAGTGGAAACTCTGATGGCACGTAATGAGATGATCGATATGTGCATCGTTGGTGAGCCATCTAGCACCCTAGCGGTAGGTGATGTGGTGAAAAATGGCCGTCGTGGCTCCATCACGGGTGATTTGAAGGTGAAAGGCTCACAAGGCCATGTCGCTTATCCCCATCTGGCCAATAACCCTGTGCACAAAGCGCTACCAGCCCTAGCTGAGCTTGCTGCAACTCAATGGGATGACGGCAACGCGTATTTTCCCCCCACCAGCTTTCAGATCCCGAATTTGCAAGCGGGTACTGGCGCCTCTAACGTGATCCCAGGGGAATTTGATGTGCAATTTAACTTCCGCTTTAGCACCGAACTGACTGATGAAGAGATCAAACGCCGCGTACATTCGGTTTTGGATGCTCACGGATTGGATTACGACCTGAAATGGACACTCAGTGGTCAACCCTTCCTGACAGATGCTGGTGAACTGCTCGCCGCTGTCGTTGCTGCAGTTGAAGAGGTCAATCATCAAGCCCCTGCGCTACTGACTACGGGTGGAACCTCCGATGGCCGCTTTATCGCACAAATGGGCGCACAAGTGGTGGAGCTGGGGCCAGTCAATGCCACTATCCATAAGGTTAACGAATGTGTGCGGATCGCTGATTTGGAAAAATTAACCGATATGTACCAAAAAACCTTAAACCATCTTCTAGGCTAACTATGATGACGGCGGAGCAGCTGACCGGACAAACTGACACTCATTTGCAGTCAGTGCTGGTAGGACAAAAAGCGTTTCACATTCATCCGCAGGTGAGTGCCGACTTGTTGGCACTCAAACAAGCGGCGCACGATGCTGGGTTTAATCTGTGCATTGCGAGTGGTTTTCGCTCTTTTGAACGCCAGTTGAGCATCTGGAATCAGAAGATGACCGGCCAAAAGCCGATTTTAGATGAACAAAGCCAACCATTAGTGGTCGATAGATTAAGCGAGGCAGAAAAAATACTGGCCATTTTACGCTGGTCAGCCTTACCAGGCGCCAGTCGCCATCATTGGGGTACCGATTTTGATGTCTACGACCGAGATGCCTTGCCTGAAAATACGAGTCTACTGCTTGAGCCTTGGGAATACTTAACTGGTCACCAAAGTCAGTTCTACCTATGGCTAAAGGCTCACCTTGCTGAGTTTGGCTTTTTTCTGCCCTATCAGAACGGTCAAGGGGTTGGTTTTGAGCCTTGGCATATCAGCCATAAAGTAACCGCGCAACAATGCCTTGCGGAGCTTACTGAACCGCGACTGCGTGAACAACTTTCCAAGGCTAACATCGAAGGTCAATCAACGATTCTCACGATGCTACCGGAGCTTTATCAGCACTTCATTACCAATATTAGTGAGGGATAAAATGGAGATATTGTTTAACCCTTGGGTGATCTCTTTCATTGTGGTGGCGGTGATTGTCGGCAATATTGCGGCGCTGAAATACACAGCCAACATGAAAGTAGGACAAATGGGGAAAAAAAGTGAACTGGATCGATTAAACGAACTGGATAAGCAGCGCAATCCTCAGTCTAAAGATACATCCAAACAAACGACCGAACCCGAAGACAAGCCATAGTCACTGATGAAGTTCAAAAAAGAAGGGATGCCGTTGCATCCCTTCTTTTTACTTTGCTATTCGTTTTGAAATGAGGGCATCAAAACGCCCCCCTTTCACATTACTTCTTATCCACTACCGCAGAAAGTACAGGAACCATCTCTTTAAGCAGTGCTTCATTAACCGGTTTTCCTGAAGAGTCCGTAACGTTAATGGACGTTCGGTTACCCAAATCGCCAAACAAGAAAGTATACGTCCCCGATTTTAGCTCAATCGGTTTTACGCCAATCTCTTGCCAGAAATCATCATCTGGCGAAGCATATTTCACTTTAACTGTACCTTGTGACTGGTTACGTTCTTCAATGGTAAAGCCCATCTTAGGCAGCAGCTCAGGTAAACGTTGCCACAGCACATCATAAGGTGTACGTGCGATAATCACAGGGAAACCACTACGGTCTGCGCCCATGGTGATTGGGATCTGTTTCACCAACTCTTGAGCACGACGCGCCGCTTCCGCACGAATGTCAGAATCATAACGAGTGGTCACCAAGTTCGTCATAAAAGCGTTATAGCGCTCTTTATTGGTGGCAGAGACGGTTTGCACTTGGCCGTTTTCACGCCAACCAACCAGTGATATTTTGAAACCGTAACGGTTGTTGTTTTCCACCATCGACATTAAGTAGCGGCTACCGATAGTGACATCTTCATCTTCGGAAACCCACTCAACCCAATCCGTTTCAACCATAGAATCGGTTTGCTTACGTAACGAAATCTTACGTTCAGCAATCATATTCAGTGCCGTTTGCCACACTTTTTGGGCTTCATCTTGGCGCACCATCCAGAGCGTTACTTCACCATTTTGGCGTTCTGCGCGAGCACCTGGAATCAACTCCAGCACTTGTTGTGGAGGACGAATATCGACCGTACTACCCACTCCTCCGAGAAAATCACCTTGGGGAATATCGTAGTTAGGGTAGAACTGTGGCGTGGAACCTTGTGGCAATACCCAAGGCTTGAATTCTGTGGTTTCGAGGTAGTCGAAATCGTTTTTGGCTTGGCGTCGCTGCGTCGGGCTGCTGGAGCAAGCACTTAAAACCAAAACAGCCAGTGAACCGAGAACTAGCTGGCGAGAAAACTTCATTGAAACTCCTAAAAATGACCGGGGTTATCAGACCCCGGCATTGTAATGGATAGCGCCTTAATAAATACAGGCTTCAGACAGTGCTTGGGCAACGATTGGACGCGCTTGTTCCGACAGTTGGGTCAAAGGTAGACGCAGATCACCATTTGTGATCAATCCCATTTTGTGGGCCGCCCATTTCACTGGGATTGGGCTAGATTCGATAAACAGATTTTTGTGCAACGTCATTAAACGTTGATTGATGATTTCCGCTTCTTCAAATTTTCCTTCCAGAGCCAAATGCATCATCTTCGCCATATCGGCAGCTGCGATGTTGTTGGTCACAGAAATCACACCTTGACCACCAAGTTTCACAAACTCAAGACCGGTTGCGTCATCGCCACTGAGCAGCACAAACCCTTTCTTACACATTTCAAGGTGTTTAGCCACGCGGCTGAGATCGCCCGTTGCATCTTTTAAAGCCACAATATTCTTGATTTCAGATAAACGAGCAACCGTTTCTGGACGCATATCGACTGCCGTACGCCCTGGAACGTTATACAAAATCACAGGAATGTCGGTTTCTTGCGCAATCGCATTATAGTGAAGGAACAGCCCCTCTTGAGTCGGCTTATTGTAGTAGGGCGTAACACTCAAATAACCGGATATGCCGGTGTTATTGAGCAGACGACTGAATGTAACCGCTTCATGCGTTGCATTAGCCCCCGTTCCCGCAATAATCGGAAGTCGGCCTTCAGCAAACTCAACAGTTTTAGCAACCACCTTTACGTGTTCTTCGACCGTCAGCGTGGCGGATTCACCCGTGGTGCCGACAGACACAATCGCATCGGTTCCAGCATCAACATGGAAATCGACTAACTTTTTCAGGCTGATATAGTCGACCTCTCCGTCTGGAGTAAATGGGGTAATTAACGCAACGATACTTCCTGAAAACATGTCTATCTCCCTAATCTGATACTCTCAGCATGGTAATGCATGGCGCTAAAAAAAGACAAGCGGAGAAATGGGCTTAAATCGCCATGCGGATGAATATTGATAAGACGCCCTCATAAAATGGCATCTCGATGAATCGTCTTTATACACAGTGCGGCCGAGTGGGTGTCAAACCACCGTCATTTTCAGGGGCATAGCACGGAAAAACGCGTTTGCTCACGGTTTTTCTATACTTTAACTGTGTTAACATGCCCGAAAAATCATCTTAAAGTGACAGTATGACTCAGCATCTTGTGATCACCGCCGTGGGCACCGACAGACCCGGCATTTGTAATGAAGTGGTTCGATTGGTTACCCAAGCGGGTTGCAACATCATCGATAGCCGTATTGCTTTGTTTGGAAAGGAGTTTACTCTCCTGATGTTGATCTCCGGCTCCCCAAGCAGCATCACTCGCGTTGAAACAACACTCCCTTTGCTTGGTCAACAACATGATCTGATTACTATGATGAAACGTACTTCACCTCATGATCATCAAAGTCATGCTTATACCGTTGAGGTATATGTTGAGTCTGACGATAAATTGGGGCTAACGGAAAAGTTCACTCAGTTTTTCGCTCAACGCCAAATCGGTATGGCCTCACTCAGCGCACAAACCATCAGCAAGGAAAAGCTGCACAGTGAGCAAGATCAGTTCCATATTGCGATTGGAGCGCGTGTGGATTCCGGCTGTAATCTGATGCAACTGCAAGAAGAGTTTGATGCCTTGTGTGAAGAACTTGATGTTCAAGGTTCGCTTAATTTTATAAAAAATAGTCAGTAATCAAAGGGATCACTATGAACACACTCACCGCAGGAACTCCAGCGCCAACCTTTTCTCTGCCTGATCAAGATGGCAAGGCGATTTCACTTGCTGATTTCGCAGGTAAAAAAGTGCTGCTTTATTTTTACCCTAAAGCCATGACACCCGGCTGTACCGTTCAAGCCCAAGGTCTGCGTGATGTTCAAACGGAATTGCAGGCACATAATGTGGTCGTATTAGGCGTCAGCATTGATCCGGTAAAACGTCTCGGCAAGTTCATCGAGCGAGATAACCTCAATTTCACACTGCTGTCAGATGAAGATCACCAAGTGGCGGAACAGTTTGGTGTATGGGGCGAGAAAAAATTCATGGGTAAAGTGTTTGATGGTTTGCATCGCATCAGCTTTTTGATCAATGAACAAGGTGTGATTGAACAGGTATTTGATAAATTCAAAACCACCAACCATCATGAAGTTGTGCTGAACTACCTAAACCAAGCGTAATTCGCTTTCTCTGATAACCCACAAGATTATCTAAATTTAAGGCCAGTCAATGACTGGCCTTATTGTTGCGAGAAAAGAGGGTTACACAATAAAGGCATTGAGTACTTTGTCTTGCTCACGCACGTTTTCGGTCTGTACTTGCATTGCCAAGCTAGCCGCTTTGGCTGAATCAGCAACCAGAGTCGAGAGGTCTTTGATTTTGACCGTGTTAGTGTTGATCTCTTCGGCAACCAAACTCTGCTCTTCAGCTGCTGACGCAATCTGCATATTCATATCGCTGATGCGCTGAATCGCACTGCGGATCCGTTGCAGTGATTCATCGGCACGCTGCGCTTTTTGTACCGCATCATCGGCCGTGTATTTACTTTCATTCATCGCGACCGAAACCGCACTCGCACCACTTTGCAACTGTTCAATCATGCTGCGAATTTCCGTTGTCGATTGCTGTGTACGCTGTGCTAGGGTACGAACTTCATCCGCAACTACCGCGAAACCGCGGCCAGATTCTCCTGCACGCGCAGCCTCAATCGCCGCGTTTAGTGCCAATAAGTTAGTTTGGTCTGCAATATCGTTAATCACTTTTAAGATGGTTTCGATATTCCCCGTCGCCACTTCTAACCCTTTCACCTCTTCTACGGCTTGTTCAATACGTGCTGATAGCGCGTCAATCGAACGCGTAGTATCACTCACGACCTTACTGCCATCTTGTGAGGCTTCATCAGCTTCATGAGCCGCGGCCGCCGCCCCTTGAGCATTGTTGGCAACTTCGGTTGCTGTCACGGCCATCTCGTGCATTGCTGTCGCTAACTGCTCTAACTCTTGCAACTGCTGAGACATGGCACTGGCTGATTCATGAGCCCCTTGTACCGTCTGTTCGGTACCATGCATGATCTCTGCACCAATCCCTTTCAACTGCTGAATACGTTTTTGCAATGTTTCGCTAAATACGTTGAAATCCTTAGCCAATATCGCGAATTCCATATCCGTATTAGTGTCTAGGCGTTTGGTTAAATCACCTTGGCCTGAAGCCACATCTTCAATCGCACGACTTAACGCACCGAGTGGTTTCATCAGCACTTTAATTAAGAAGCTCAGACCAACAATGCTGAGTAATACGCCAATCACGGTGTAAATCAACGAACTGCGACGTAAATCATTCACCATCGCGAACGCGACAGATTCATCAACCACAGCACCGATATACCAATGTTCTGAAGGCACTTGGGCAAACTTAACTAAGTAGTATTTGCCATCAAGCTCAACTCGCTGAGTTCCCTCTTTTAGCTCCACATTGGGCAAAAACTTGCTGAACTTCTCACCGTTATTTTCTGCATTAGGGTGTGCAATCGTAATGCCATCTGCAGTGGTGATAAACAGATAGCCTGCATCGAACAAGTTTATTGAGTTAACCAGTTGCGCTAATTGCGTAAGTTCAACGTCGTAGAACATGGCACCAATAAAATTGCTCTGTTGATAAACGGGGGTGCCGATAGAAATGATGATTTTCTTAGTTGATATATCTACATACGGCTCTGTAACCGTCAGCTTTCCTTCCCGTTTTGCATCGATATACCAAGGACGCTTGCGAGGGTCATAATCGGAGTTTGGCTCCCAGCCATCATCGTTTTCAACAACCGAAGCGTCCGACTCATACCCCAAACCAATCGCTAAAAAGCTGCCTTTTAAATTCGGCGCTTCCAACACGTTTTTCACAAACGTTTTATTGGTTGGGTCAAGTTCCAACACTTCCGTCGTCGATTGGGCTAGCCCCTTTTTACTCGCGAGATCCGACTCTATGGTGTTTTTAACCCCTTTCACCATTTCCATCAGGCTATCTTGCACAAGTGACTCAATCTCCTCACGCACCGTTGAAAGCTGCTGAAAAGAAAGCAGTGCAATAATACACAGTAATAAAGCCGATGAAGCGGCAACGATCTTCTGACTAAACCTCATAATTCCCAATCCTTCTGTTTCTGGGTTCCAGATAACCGCAGTGCGATAAATAATCTTGATTAACCTGACTTTCTTATAAGAGCTATATCGCCAACCTTCTTTACAAACTTTAGTCTGAATTTTTGGTTTTGGGCTGAATGACAAAAAAAAACCAGCATTACGCTGGTTTTTTTATTTACGAATAACTCTCTTTACTCGGCTCTTCATCGATACTAGGAAGGGCTTTCCATACCGCTTTTACTAAAGTTGCGAGGGGAATGGCAAAGAATACGCCCCAAAATCCCCACAATCCGCCAAATACCAGAACAGCGATAATAATAGCAACAGGATGTAAGTTAACCGCTTCAGAAAACAGTACGGGAACCAACACGTTGCCATCCAGAGCTTGGATAATGCCGTAAGCAATCAGCAGCGTATAAAACGGTGGAGTTAATCCCCATTGGAACAAAGCAACAATCGCAACAGGTACAGTCACGGCCGCCGCACCAATATAGGGAATCAACACGGATAGACCAACCGCAACCGCTAGCAGCACGGAGTAACGTAGATCTAAAATCGCGAAAGTGATGTAACTGACGGTTCCCACAATCACAATTTCCAGCACTTTACCGCGGATGTAGTTAGAAATTTGTTGGTTCATTTCTTCCCATACTTTGGTGGCGAGCTTACGGTTACGTGGCAGAATACCGCTCGCCATACGCAACATCTCTTGCTTATCTTTCAACAAGAAGAACACCAAAAGCGGAACCAGAATCAAATAAACCCCTAATGTTGCTAAACTCACTAAAGACGCTAACGAGCCTTTCACGACAGTTTCGCCCATGCCAAGCACTTTGTTTTTCGCATTGTTGATGACCGATTCCACGATCTCTAAATGCGCTAATTCTGGAAAACGCTCCGGCAGAGTGGTGATGAACTTTTGCGTACCGTTGTACATGTTTGGAACATCATTAATTAAGTTGCCCACTTGCTTCCAAATTGTCGGAACCAATCCGAATACCGCCAGAATCATCAAACTAGTAAACACGGTAATCACAATGATCACCGCTAAGGTACGAGGAATGCGTAAACGGCGCAGTTGAGTCACTGGCCACTCAAGCAGATAAGCGAGCACAATCGCAACCAATAACGGTGCAATTAGATGCCCAAAGAAATAGATGGTAATAAAACCAAACAGCAAAATCGCTACCAAACTGGCAGCATGTGGATCGGAGAAGCGTCGTTTATACCAACGACTGACCATTTCAAACATTAAACGAAGTCTCCTTACTCACCATGAGCGAACAATGATCGTGTTTTTGAGTACGCTGACATTGTACTGGCTGTTGAGCCATATATTGTTCAATGTCACGTAATGAGGCGGGATCGGCAATCAAAATGGTCAGCGATTCATTGGGTAGCAGTGCTGCCGTTGCCCGTTTAGCCAGCAATAATGCCAGAGGGCAGCGTTGCTCCCGCAAATCGAGAATATTCGGTTCCATTCTGCCGCTTAATCCTTAATATAGGTGGCACATTGTATCGGCTTTCGGTCAGGGTTACACCTATTGTGCGTTCGCAGGTGGCGGATTTTGACAGGAAATTCACTACAGGATAGTCAGCTTGAGAAACCAATTGGGTTCGACTGTGTCTTACTGGCAGATAAACTCGGAGCATTCACCGCCATTATGAAATTCTTCCCGACTCGCACTCTGTTATGTTTGTGTATTGCTGCGCAATGCCTCCCTGCGGTTGCACAAACGGAAGCGATCGAACTGCCTGATATCGGCACCGTCGCAGGTTCCACCTTGACCATAGATCAAGAGCTGATTTATGGCGATGCCTACATGCGCATGCTGCGCAATAATCAACCGGTGATTAATGATCCGGTTCTGAATGAGTACATTGACAGTTTGGGGCATCAATTAGTCGCCAATGCCAATGATGTCAAAACCCCCTTCACTTTCTTTTTAATCCGCGATCGCAACATCAACGCTTTTGCGTTTTTTGGCGGTTACGTAGCTCTGCATTCAGGGCTCTTTCTACATGCACAAAGTGAAAGTGAACTGGCTTCGGTCATGGCGCACGAAATTGCCCACGTGACCCAGCGCCACCTCGCCCGAAGTATGGAAGAGCAAGCCCGCCGTTCACCGGCGACCATTGCTGCTCTGGCGGGATCTTTGTTACTTGCCATTGCCGCCCCAGAAGCGGGGATTGCTGCGATCAACGCCACGCTAGCTGGTAGCATTCAAGGGCAAATTAACTACACACGCAGTAATGAAAAAGAAGCCGACCGATTCGGCATCGCAACCTTAGCCAAAGCAGGGTTTGATGCCAATGCGATGCCACTGTTTTTTAGCCGCTTAGCCGATGAATATCGTTATGCCAGTAAGCCGCCACCAATGCTGCTAACACACCCGTTACCGGAAGATCGCATCACAGATAGTCGTGAACGAGCACGGCAATATCCACCGCTCAAGCTCGCCCCTCATCTGAATTACCACTTGGCGCGAGCACGAATCATTGCTCGTTATGCAGGGATTGAGGCAGATGCTGCTTTAGATTGGTTTGCACGCACGGAGAAAAAAATCGATGCAACACTGCAACCATCTATCCTTTATGGTAAAGCCTTGGTTTATCTCGATCAGAAACTGTTTGATAAAGCAGCCCTTCTGCTCACTCAACTTATTAAAGAGCAGCCCGATAACCATTTTTATCTCGATGCGATCAGTGATCTTTATCTCGGCACTCAGCAAGCGGCTAAAGCACAGAATTTACTGGAAAACGCACTGAAACGAACACCGAACAATTCGGTATTAACC
Source organism: Vibrio metoecus (assembly GCF_009665255.1). NCBI lineage: Bacteria > Pseudomonadati > Pseudomonadota > Gammaproteobacteria > Vibrionales > Vibrionaceae > Vibrio > Vibrio metoecus. The sequence continues at coordinate 565,222 of NZ_CP035686.1, read as the reverse complement.
ATTAACTATGCCAATGTGCTGCTGAAACAAGATAAGTTCGATGACGCCATTCGCATTTTACAGCGTTATACCCATGACAACCCCAATGACATCAATGGTTGGCAATTACTCTCTGAAGCAAATAGCCGCTTAGGAAATAGCGCCGAAGACTTAGCGGCTCGTGGTGAAATGATGGCGCTGCAGGCAAACTGGAACAAAGCAATTCAGTTTTATACCCAAGCAAGCCAACTGGTTGAACTCGGTAGCCTCGCTCAGGCTCGTTATGATGCGCGCATTGATCAATTAATGGTTCAGCGTGAACGCTTTTTATCCCTCCAATAATAAAATCTGATTAAGGAGAATCCATGTCAGTCGTGATCTATCACAACCCCAAATGCTCAAAAAGCCGTGAAACCTTAGCCTTGCTCGAAAACCAAGGCATCACACCTCAAGTCATTAAATATTTAGAGGAATCCCCTTCTGTTGCAGAGCTTAAACATCTGTATCAACAGCTAGGGCTGAACGATGTTCGGGGATGATGCGTTGTAAAGAAGATCTGTACAAAGAGCTTAATCTAGGCAATAGCCAACTCAGTGATGATGACCTGTTTGCCGCGATGGCTGAACACCCCAAACTGATTGAACGCCCTATCGTGGTCTGTAACGATCAAGCTCGGCATGGCCGACCACCCGAGCAAGTGCTCGAAATCCTATGATTTCGGTTGTTGTCCTTTATTACAGTCGGCATGGCAGCACCCTAGCCCTCGCACGCCAGATCGCTCGGGGTATTGAATCGGTCACGGGCTGCCAAGCTCTACTGCGTACCGTTCCTGAGTGGGATGAAAACGAGCGCGCAAGCGATCCTTATCTTACTTTGGAAGAGCTAAAACAATGTGATGCTTTGGCCTTTGGCAGCCCAGTTTGGTTTGGCAATATGGCAGCCCCATTAAAGCACTTCTGGGATCAAACTACGCCACTTTGGCTCAGTGGCGCACTGATCGATAAGCCGGCTTGTGTCTTTACTTCCTCCGCCACTTTGCATGGTGGGCAAGAAACTACCCAACAAAGCATGATGCTGCCCCTGTTGCATCACGGTATGTTGATCTTAGGGATTCCCTACTCAGAACCAGCTTTGCACACGACTCAATCTGGTGGAACACCTTATGGTGCTAGCCATGTTCATCAACAAAAATCGCTCTCACCGGAAGAGGCAGAGCTGGCACGCCAGTTAGGAAAACGCCTCGCCAATGTGGCCAAACAGTTAAAAGGATCGGTATGACCACACCTAACATGCAACCTCGTACTGCGTTTTATCGCTGGTTGGCACTCAGTGCCAATCTGGGGCTATTGGTTTGGATTGTCTTATGGCAATTGAAACTCTCTCCCCATCCCCATCTCAATGCCATCGCATTAGCGGTAGGGTGGGTGCTCCCTCTATTACTGCCTCTTTGGGGGATCCTCAAAGGCAAGCCTTATACCCATGCATGGGCTAACTTCGTGCTGATGCTCTATTTTTTGCACGCCCTGACCTTATTGTATGTAGATGGGGGTGAGCGTTGGCTAGCATTGATTGAGCTTGCACTCACTTTCGCCGCTTTCATTGGTAATACACTGTATGCTCGCTTGCGCGGTCAAGAACTGGGGTTAAAACTCACCAAACTGTCAGAGGTTGAAAAGCAGGAAAAATCACGTTTTGACCACCCATGATCTTTTTGCTCATTGAGGGCTAATCACCAGAAAGATACCGCTTGTTTGCCCTCTCCCAGCGTAGATGAATAAAAAAATAGCGCCTCTGTAGGCGCTATTTTTATCGATACGATTTTTGATGATTTAACCTTGCCAAGAAAAATACAGCGTAGTGGATGACGCTGGTTGAGGCGCGACTGCTGGCTCTTGGTTTTCATTCAATGAGCCTTCGGTTGGGGTATCTGAAGTAAGGTTATCGGTTGCAGAAACATCATCTTGCGGCGCTTCCATTCGTACCACTTGTCCCATTCTCACCACTTCATTAGCAAACTCATCAACGCTCGCCAGCAAGTGCACTTTAAAAGTCACTTCTGTTCCCTGAATTTTCAGAATATCCAGAGAAGCAACTGAGCTTAAACGCTTAAGTTTGTTTTCAACCACAAAAAAATCTTGCGCACTATCGAGCGGACCAAATTGGGCAAGCACAGATTGTGAAGATTCACTACTCACCACCACCGCACTCTTGCTTGCATAATAATCACTGATTTCATCAATCATCTCACTGGCCGCTTGCTCACCAGAAGCTTGACCCGATATGGGGGATTTGGGCTGAGCCACCATGGTGTTTGCCGCCTGATCAAACAACGTCCAGCGAACATCGGAACCTTGAACACGTACCACTAAAACCGCATCGGTTGGATAACGTTGGCTCGCCGCACTGATCGGGTTAATAAAGCCGCCCCATAGATCGGAAACTTGTACCCCTGTGACATCATCAAAATCACCGACCGGAACCGTCAGTGGTAAACCACGCACACGTGCACGGTTTTTCATTTGGCTCAGCACGGGTGTATCGGCGTGTTCCCAGCTAATGCTGCGATCATAATTAGCCTCTTCCACCAACCAGACCAACAGATTGCTGCGGCTTTCTGGCCAAAACGGCAATTGAGCTTGAGTTAACAAAGAGCGTATGTGTGGCGCACTAAATTGCAAACGCAGCACAGATTGTGTGCCTTGTTGCTGAGTGCTGATCTGCGTAATGTATTGGTTATTTTGGCGCAACGCTTTCTGCACCGCATCATTCTTAAGAGAGTCTTGGCTGCCTGTCGCACGCACAATTACTTCTTCCATACCACGTACACGAGCAGTGGCATCCGCGTTATTTTGTTGGGGATCAATCGCAACTTCTGCTTGATACAAGTTGACTCGAGTGAGGGCGAATGCGGGAAACGTGAGCAATCCCATCATCAACACAGCTAAATAGCGCATACCATACCTACATTCTGTTTACTGAACGACGATGATAAGCAACTATCCTGAGTTCAGCAAGGCAAGAGGTTACAGGAGTGCGTCAGAATTTGTGCGACGCGATCCACGTCGTTTTTACGATTGACTAATAAACCTGTCATTTTTTGATCTCATTCCGCTCGCAATCGATTGCAGAAGTGATAGAATCCCGCGAATTTTTATTTAGTTCAGGGAAAATACGATGAAAAATGCCATACAAGGCGCGCAAATGCTGTTTGTTGCATTCGGCGCGTTGGTTCTGGTCCCACTGTTGACGGGACTCGATCCAAACGTAGCACTGTTCGGTGCTGGTTTAGGAACTCTGCTTTTCCAATTGATTACCCGCCGCTCAGTCCCCATCTTTCTCGCCTCTTCTTTTGCTTTTATTGCTCCCATCATGTTCGGCATCCAAACTTGGGGCATTCCTGCCACCATGGGTGGGTTGATGGCAGCCGGTGCGGTGTATATCGTTCTCGGTGGCATCATCAAGGTGCGTGGTGTAGAAATCATCCATAAATTGTTGCCTCCTGTCGTAGTGGGTCCGGTCATCATGGTGATTGGTTTGGGGCTTGCGCCAGCGGCTGTCAACATGGCGCTAGGTAAAACTGGGGACGGTTCCGTCCAACTGGTTGACCCACAAGCAGCACTGTGGATTTCTTGTCTTTCACTTTTGGTCACCGTGGTTTTCAGTGTCTTCGCGAAAGGCTTTTTCAAGCTTGTACCGATTCTCGCGGGCATCATCACGGGTTATGTACTATCGCTCGTACTCGGAGTCGTGAGCTTTGCCGCCGTAGAACAAGCCGCTTGGCTGGCGCTGCCAAACTTTACTTTCCCTGAGTTTAATATCAACGCGATTCTGTTTATGATCCCCGTTGCGATCGCTCCAGCGGTTGAACATGTGGGTGATATGCTGGCGATCTCCAACGTCACCAACAAAGATTACCTGAAGAAACCGGGCTTACACCGCACGATTGCGGGTGACGGAGTCGCCACTATTGCGGCAACAATGCTCGGCGCGCCACCCAATACCACTTACAGTGAAGTCACTGGTGCGGTTATGTTAACTCGCGCCTTTAATCCGGCGATCATGACTTGGGCGGCCATCACCGCTATTGTGCTGGCTTTGGTCGGTAAACTCGGCGCACTGCTGCAAACCATCCCTGTGCCGGTTATGGGCGGGATCATGATCCTACTGTTTGGCTCCATCGCCACCGTCGGTTTGAACACGCTGATCAAAAATCATGTTGACCTACACAAATCCCGCAACCTCGTGATTGTGGCAGTAACACTGGTCTTTGGTATCGGTGGCATGGCATTCGGCATCGGTGATTTCAGCCTACAAGGCGTGAGCTTATGCGGTATTGTTGCGATCATCCTAAACCTAGTGTTGCCAAAAGATTTGGGTGAAAACCACGTGGTGGATAACGCGCAGATGGAAGAAGAAGCGCGTCATTAATCTCATGTTGGTTAATTCTCCCCTTGTTACTTGAGTTTCAAGTCGCAGGGGATAAACGGCCTCTTACTGAGGCCGTTTTGGTAAACGTTAATTCTCTTCTTGGCATAAATCCGCAAACTGACCACGCGTTAAGCGTGCTAAATCTTGCGGTGATAATTCAATTTCCAAACCACGCTTACCCGCACTCACACAAACAGTCGTTTGCATTTCCGCGCTTTGATGGATAAAGGTCGGCAGTGCTTTTTTCTGACCGAGAGGGCTGATCCCCCCGACCACATAACCTGTCGTTTTTTCTGCAATATCCGGCTTCGCCATCTCAGCTTTTTTGGCTTTGGCTGCTTTCGCTGCCAGTTTCAAATTCAGTTTTAAATCGACTGGGATAATGGCTACCGCGAGATTTTTCTCTTCCCCGTTCATACAAAACAATAAGGTTTTGAAGACCCGCTTCGGATCTTGGCCGAGCGCCTGTGCCGCTTCTAAGCCATAGCTAGCATGGTTAGGATCATGTTCATACTGATGAATGGTATGCGGGATTTTATTTTTCTTTGCAAGATTGATGGCTGGAGTCATGAATCGCGTGTCCTCATTTACTCACACTGCGGATTAGGCAGATAAAACTCAGTTCCATATGGGTATGGAAAAACAAAAAAGCGGTGTTTTCACACCGCCTGTCAGTAAACGCAATTCGACGCGCTGAGTCAAACCTTATTAACGGTAAACAATTTCACCCGCCGGTGCGAATCGTTTTACGTCAATCGGGCTGTTTGCTTCAAGGAAATCTTTCAGCACTTCCGCATCCACAAAACCAGTGTTGACATAACCTGGATGATCCGAGACTTTCGGATAACCATCACCACCTGCGGCGTTAAAGCTTGGGATAGTGAAGCGGTAAGTCGCATCCAAACGCAGTGGTTTACCACTGATGACCACGTTAGAGACTTTGCCATCCGCCACCGTCATAGAGATACCCGCAAATTGAGCATAGGCACCTGAATCAACCGGCTTGGTCGCTACCACATTTAAGTAATCCAGCACTTCCTGACCATTCATATCCACATAAGTCAGAATGTTGCCAAATGGCTGCACTTTCAGTACATCTTTGTACGTAATGTCACCCGCTTGGATTGAGTCACGCACGCCGCCTGAGTTCATAATCGCGAAATCCGCTTTTGCTCGTTGCATGTGCGCCATTGCAATCATGCGCCCTAAGTTGGTTTGCTCAAAACGCACGATGTTACGGTCGCCTTCCAGCTTACCGTTGCTTTTTGCAATCTTAATACCTAATTGCTCTTGGCCTTTCTCTTGGTAAGGGCGTAGGAAGTCGAGCATCGCGGTATCTTCTTTAATTTCAGATGTCGCAAACACACGTTTGCTTTCGCCATTTACTTCCACTTTTTTCTTCAGGTTAACTGGAACTAGATTGTAGCTAACCATATTTAGCTCACCATTACGAAATTCATAATCCGCACGGCCAACATATTTACCCCATTCATAAGCCTGAACGATGTAGGTACCGTTTTGCATGTCAGGTTTACAAGCATCGCCCGGTTCAAAATTCTTTTTGACCAGATTTGGGCCTTCCATACACACAGGCTCTTGTGAGTGACCACCCACAATCATGTCCAGCTCACCCTCAGGTAGGAAACGAGCCAGAGCGACATCCCCCGGAGCATTCACACCATGCTCACCATTTTGGTAGTGACCCATGTGAGTGACGGCAATGATCAAATCCGGCTTCTCATTTTTCTTCAGCTCAGCAATCACTTGCTTCGCTTCTGCTTTTGGATCACGGAAATCAATACCACCGATATATTCTGGGTTACCAATTTTCGCGGTGTCTTCGGTGGTTAAACCGATGACAGCAATCTTGATCCCTTGCTTATCAAAAATATGGTACGGTTCAAACAGACGTTTGCCAGTGGCTTTGTCGTAAATGTTGGCAGAAAGCATTGGGAAATTCGCCCACTCTTTTTGCTTAAACAAAACGTCGATTGGGTTATCGAACTCATGGTTACCAAGCGCCATCGCATCGTAACCAATTTTGCTCATCCCTTTAAAATCAGGCTCTGCATCTTGCAGATCAGACTCTGGAACACCCGTGTTGATGTCACCACCGGACAGCAGTAACACACTGCCACCTTGCGCTTCAATTTCAGCACGCATTTGGTCGATCAGCGTCTTACGTGCTGCCATGCCGTATTCGCCATACTGGTTTTGCCAGAAACGACCATGATGATCATTGGTGTGCAAAATAGTCAGTTTATAGGTTTTGTCTGCTTCCCACTGGTGAGCGGGTTGGGTTGCACAACCTGCCAGAGAGGCAATAATGGCTGCACTGAGTACGGATTTTAGAATGAGGCCTTGTTTCATTGTCATACCTTTGAACTGATGAAAACCACTGCTGAAGTGTATTGATGAGCGCTCGTACGGCGCATACGCTTCCCACTGCCACTGCTTGATGCGCGGGTAAAACTTGACTTAGTTTAAAGTAACGAAATTGATGAGACAGCTTGATTTCATATTTATGTAGGATGGATCACCTAAAACGAGCCAATTACATGTAATCAAGGATGAGAGTTAAGAAGATAATCAGCCTCGATCACAGGCAAACGTTTTACTGATAAAATGGCAGGTACTCTCATTTTGTGCACGCAAGCGTTTAACCTACACAAACCCTCTTTTGCAAGAATTGTGTACCCCATCCCCTACGGTGCATGAGAGATGAAAAAGCCATCCGAAGATGGCTTTAAATCGATGTTTATCTGGCTATCACGCTTATCGGATATCGATGTGTGCAAAATTTTTGATCAGATCATCTAACGCTTTCATTTGCACAAGGAATGGCTCTAACTTATCCAGCGGCAGAGCCGATGGGCCATCACACTTCGCTTTCTCTGGATTTGGGTGCGCTTCAATAAACAAACCGGCAATACCCGTTGCCAAACCCGCTTTCGCCAGTTCAACCGTCTGCTCACGACGGCCACCCGATGCCGCACCAGAAGGATCACGCATTTGCAGTGAGTGAGTCACATCAAAAATGATTGGGCTGCCATTAGAGGCTTGCTTCATCACGCCAAAACCGAGCATATCCACAACAAGGTTGTCGTAACCATGGCAAGAACCACGCTCACACAAAATCACTTTGTCGTTGCCACACTCAGAAAACTTCTCAACGATGTTGCCCACTTGACCAGGACTCATGAATTGCGGTTTTTTCACGTTGATCACGGCACCAGTTTTCGCCATCGCTTCAACCAGATCCGTTTGACGCGCCAAAAAGGCAGGCAATTGAATCACATCCACCACATCCGCAACAGGTTGTGCCTGCTCAGCCGTGTGCACATCTGTAATGATTTTCACGCCAAAAGTTTGTTTCAACTCTTGGAAAATTTTCATGCCTTCTTCCAAGCCAGGGCCACGGTAAGAGTGTACCGAGCTGCGATTCGCTTTATCAAAAGAAGCTTTGAACACATAAGGGATACCGAGCTTCTCGGTGACTTTTACGTAGTATTCGCAAATTTGCATCGCCAAATCACGCGATTCCAACACGTTCATACCAGCAAACAGGGTAAACGGTTTATCGTTGGCTACCGGAATATCACCGACATGGACAATTTTATGTTCCATCTTCATCTCTCTTGTTGGGTTAATGCAGCGTCACGTGCGTATCGTGACTGAGCGCATTGACTTGCGTTTTTAACAATTCAGCTGCCGGATCGTTCGGGCATTGGTCAATAAAATATTGATAATCCGAAATGGCAATTTGGTGGCACTCTAACTGCTGATAGATAAAGCCACGATCGCGAATCTCATAAGGATCATCCGGCACAAAAGTAAGTGCCAAATCGGTACATCTTAGCGCCAGAGTATAACGCTCTTCGCGCAACAAGGCACTTTTAAGCAGCGCCAACCAACGACCAATAATGGTCGGGTTATCTACACCTTGTAAATGTTGCGGTTTAAGTTTAGCAAGAGGCCCTTTATGGCCGACTAACCAAGCTTGTAAAGTGTGTTGAGAAACCACTTCACCATTGAATGGGTTGATATAAACCGGCGTTTCATCTGGCCAATTCAGCGACAGCAGAAACTGTGTAGGGAAACTGATGCCATTCAGTGGAAAGCCCAGTTTGCGGCCAAAGTAAAGCAGCAACGCCCCCAAGCTCACGGGAATACCTTTGCGTCGTTCTAAAACCTGATCCATGAAAGCATTGCGTGAATCAAAATAGGCTTCACGATCCCCGCTAAAGCCCCACTCTTGGTAAAACAGACGCAAAAAAGCCTCAAAACGTGCTTTTTCATGCCGCTCATGAACTAAAGCCAACTCAGCCTCTTCAAGCAGACGTACTAACTCAATGTGAGCCCATTCTAGCTGCGTATCAGGGTTGATGGCTTTATTGAGCGCAAGCGCCCCTTCCACCAACTCCATCGCATCAAAATCTTCATCACACAAATTCAGCATGGTTGCTCCTAAGATTAACCAAACAGAATCGGCGCTTTAGTTACCGCAATTTTTCCAGCCATCGCGAGCCAGCCTAATGCGCCAAAAAACGCAAAGCTACGCAGCAGTTTGTTGCGGCCAAATTTGAGAGCAAAAAAGCCTAAAGCAATATAAGCCAGCACACAGGTGAATTTTTCACTCATCCACGGCGCGGCAGCGGTAAAAGGAATGAATCCCGTGATGAAAATCAAACCGATACCGGAAAGCAATAATAAGGTGTCATTAACATGCGGAAAAACTTTGAAAAACTTGCGATCTAAATGCGCGGAATTCAGCATCATCAGCACATAACGAATCGATAGCATGACGACACTAATGCCAATCGTGAATAGGTGGAAATGTTTTAAGCCTTCGTACATTATGATTCTCTTTCCATTTTATATTGTCCGAATGTAACCCGGTCATTGCCGGCATAATCTTGTTCGGTCGTGACGTTTTGGTAGCCGAGTTCCCGCAACAGCGTGCGCACCGCAGCGCCTTGATCGTAACCATGTTCAAACAGTAGCCAGCCGCCGTCGAGCAAAAAATGCGGCGCATGCGTGCTGATATAGCGTATGTCCGCCAAGCCTTTTTCTTTCGCAACCAGTGCACTTTTGGGCTCAAAACGAACATCACCTTGGCTCAGGTGCGGATCACTTTCTTCGATGTACGGTGGGTTGGAGACGATCAAAGCAAACTTCGTACCGTCGGCCAGTGGACTAAACCAACTCCCCTGTAAAAATTGCGTATTGAGAATGCTCAAGCGGGTAGCATTTTCCTGCGCCAATTCCGCCGCTTCAGGGCGTAAATCGATGCCCGTTACCCGACGCTGCGGCAGCTCCGAAGCCAATGCTAATGCAATCGCTCCAGTTCCGGTGCCAAGATCTAGGAGTTCGCCTTCAATCAACGCCGTTTTTTCCAGCGCCAACTCAACCAAACGCTCGGTATCTGGACGCGGAATAAGAGTGGAAGGAGAAACTTTCAGCGGCAGCGACCAAAACTCACGCTCACCGAGGATGTAGGCAATCGGCTCCCCCGCGATGCGGCGAGCCAGTAGCACGTCTAGAGAAGCCAAAGTCGGCTTCTCTAGCATTTTATCTGGCCAAGTCAGCAAATAGGAACGTGGCTTAGCCAGTACATGGCAAAGTAACACAGCGGCATCTAACGCTGGCGAATCACTGCCGCTTTGCTGCAGTTGCTCGGTTGCCGCTTTTAATGCCGCTTCAATGGTGACTGACATGGATTAGTTTTGATCCGCCAGTGCCGCCAATTGGTCCGCTTGGTGTTCATGAATCACCGGTTCAATCAGTGATTGCATGTCGCCTTCCATCACTTCCGTCAGGCGGTATACCGTCAGGTTGATACGGTGATCGGACACCCGACCTTGCGGATAGTTGTAAGTACGAATACGGTCACTACGGTCGCCCGAACCCAGAAGGTTACGACGAGTGTCGGAAATTTCCGCCGCACGTTTTGACTCTTCCGCTTGGGCAATACGCGCCGCCAACACTGACATTGCTTTGGCTTTGTTCTTATGTTGTGAACGCTCATCCTGGCACTCAACAACAATGCCCGTTGGCAAGTGGGTGATACGGATAGCCGAATCGGTGGTGTTAACGTGCTGACCACCCGCGCCAGAGGAGCGGAACGTATCAATTTTCAGATCGCTGGCTTTAATTTCTGGAATTTCCGCTTCTGGAATTTCAGGCATCACCGCAACGGTACAAGCTGAGGTATGGATACGCCCTTGCGCTTCCGTTGCCGGAACACGTTGCACGCGATGACCGCCAGATTCAAACTTCAGCGTACCGTAAGCACCGTCACCGTTGACTTTGGCGATCATCTCTTTGTAACCGCCATGCTCGGCTTCACTTGATGACATCACTTCGATGCGCCAGCCTTTTTTCTCCGCAAAACGGCTGTACATACGGAACAAATCGCCAGCAAAAATACCCGCTTCGTCACCACCTGCACCCGCGCGGATTTCTAAGAAGCAGTTGCGATCATCATTTGGATCTTTTGGCAGCAGCAGAATTTGTAGCTCATCGGTTAGACGCTCAATCGCTGCTTTTGCCGCTTTGATTTCGTCTTGCGCCATTTCGCGCATGTCAGCGTCATCTTCTTGTGCCATTTCTTCGGCAGCAACCAGATCTTCCTTCGCTTGTTGGTAAGCTTGGAAACACTGAGTGATCTCTTCCAGTTGCGAATACTCTTTGGATAGAGCTCGGAATTTATTTTGATCACCAATAACTGTTGGGTCGCCAAGGAGGTGTTGCACCTCTTCGTAGCGCTCAACAAGGGATTCAAGCTTGCTTAAAATCGACGCTTTCATAGTTGCTTCTTTAAACTCTAAGTTGAGATTTAGTTTAAGTCGTCAAGACCCAAACTTTGTCTGATCACGGCCAATTTAGCCGGTTCCCCTTGTTCCGCCGCGGTTTGTAACGCGCGAGTTGGGGTGTGAATTAGTTTGTTGGTCAGTTTGTTGCTTAACTCGATAAGCAGTTTTTCAGGGTCACCGCCTGCGGCTAAAGCTTGTAAGCTCTTACTCAGCAGATCTTCCCGAGTGTCATTGGCTTGCTTACGGTAATCACGAATACTATCGACGGCTTGCAGTGAACGCATCCAACTCATAAAGGTTGCGCTTTCTTCACTGACAATCGCTTCCGCCTGAATCGCTTCCACTTTACGCTGCTCGATATTGCTATCCACGATCGACTGCAAGTCATCCACCGAGTAGAGGTAAGCATCGTTGAGCTTACCGACTTGCGGCTCAATATCACGCGGCACAGCGATATCCACCAACAACATCGGCTGATGGCGGCGCGCTTTAAGCGCGGTTTCGACCATGCCTTTACCGATAATCGGTAAAGGACTAGCGGTAGAGCTGATCACAATATCCGCTTGCGCGAGATGATCTGGAATTTCATTAAGAGCGATCACTTCTGCCCCAAACTGCTCGGCAAGCCCTAAAGCTCGCTCACGCGTACGGTTAGCCACAATCATCCGTTTACAATGATGCCCCGCCAAATGCTTGGCAACCAGTTCAATGGTTTCACCCGCGCCAACTAACAATACCGTGGCATCCGCCAGTGATTCAAAAATGTGTTTCGCTAGAGTACAGGCAGCATACGCTACCGATACCGCACTACCGCCAATCTCAGTTTCAGTGCGTACTCGCTTGGCCACCGAAAAGGTTTTTTGGAACAACTTTTCAGTCGCGGGATTGACGGCGTGATTTTCTCGCGCTTCCGCGTAAGCCTGTTTTACCTGCCCTAATATCTGCGGCTCGCCCAACACTAATGAATCCAAACCACAAGCCACGCGCATCAAATGACGAATCGCGGCTTGCTCTTCATGAACATACAAGCTGGGTTTTAACTCATCCAAACTGACTTGGTGAAACTGGGAGAGCCATTCGATGACCTTATTCTTACTCGCCGATTTCACATCACAGTAAATTTCGGTACGGTTGCACGTTGAAAGGATCACGCCTCCCTTAACGTGTGAACTGCTAGAAAGCTGATTCAGTGCCAAAGAGAGCTTCTCTGGACCGAAGGCCACTTTTTCCCGCAATTCTACCGACGCCGTATTGTGATTGATTCCAATGGCAAGCAAAGACATCTATAGAGAATTCTCAGATAGGGTGATGGACTAGAGGCCGAATTTTACTTGATGCCCTCTTTGATTGAAAGGGCAGACCGGATTTGTTTTCCTGAGTTCGTGAGATCAATGATATAGTTAGCTCGTTTTCGTTCTCGGTTTGGATAAAAAACGCACTATGAATGCTCTCCTACGTCGCCTACTCCCTGGAGTGGCGAGTCTGTTTCTCCTAGCGGGGTGTGCCACCACACCACCACAACCGGTCAATGTTCAGTGGCAATCTCATCAACTCGTATTACAGCAAATTCAAGCCTATCAACTCACTGGTAAGCTCGGTTATATCGCGCCAGATCAGCGGCAATCCTTCAATTTTCAATGGCAAAAAAGTCCGCAGCAACTCTCGCTTCGCTTAACCAATTTCCTCGGCCAAACCGTTCTCAATCTACGTGTGGACGAGCAAGGAGCCCAAGTTGATACTTACGATGATCAAATTTTCCGCGACCAAGATGCACAAAGCCTGATTCGCAATTTGACTGGATTGGATATTCCCGTTGCACAACTCGAAGATTGGATTTTAGGCTTGCCGACCCAAGCGACTCATTATGACCTGAATGAGCAGAACACCCTTGCCACTCTCACCAAACTCGCCTCAACGGCCGAATGGCACGTAGAATACCAACGTTACCAAGCGATTGAGTGGCAACATCAGCCCATTCCGCTGCCTGATAAACTTAAACTCCAGCAAAATAAAACCTCGATTCAACTGGTGATATCACAATGGACGCTGCTCCCATGATCTCTGGCACCACCGTATGGCCATCGCCGGCCAAGCTTAATCTGTTTCTATACATTACAGGTCGTCGAGCTAACGGCTATCACGATCTGCAGACCTTGTTTCAGTTTCTCGATCACGGTGATGAGTTAACCATTACCGCCAACAACAGCGGCAACATCACCTTATCCCCCGCTCTAGCCAATGTCGCGTTAGAAGATAACCTAATTTACAAAGCGGCCATCGCACTCAAAAACGCGAGCCAATCACCACTCGGTGCAGACATTAAACTACACAAGGTGTTGCCTATGGGCGGCGGAATTGGTGGCGGATCATCCAATGCGGCCACCACTTTAGTCGCACTCAATTACTTATGGCAGACTGGACTTAGCGATGATCAATTGGCTGAGATTGGGTTGGCACTGGGTGCCGATGTCCCCGTGTTTACCCGCGGCTTTGCTGCCTTTGCTGAAGGTGTTGGCGAAGAATTATCCGCGGTAGAACCCGAGGAAAAATGGTATTTAGTGGTGCGCCCTGCGGTCAGCATCGCGACAAAAGATATTTTTACTCATTCTGACCTAGTGAGAAATACGCCGAAGCGTGATCTGGCAAGCCTTCTTGCCACTCCTTACGAAAACGATTGCGAAAAAATTGTCCGATCACTGTACCCCGAGGTTGATCAGCAACTTTCATGGCTGCTACAATACGCGCCGTCAAGATTGACCGGGACGGGATCTTGCGTTTTTGCTGAGTTTTCGAGCAGGAAAGATGCACAAGCCGTCTTTGCTCAATTATCTGACAACGTCTTAGCGTTTGTCGCCCAAGGGCGCAATGTTTCACCGCTCAGAAAGACGTTAGCTGACTACCAATCAGCTAAAATCCGACCTTACTAAAAAACTGGACGCAACCCTGAGGTTTCCACCGTGCCTGATATGAAGCTATTTGCTGGTAACGCAATACCCGAACTAGCCCAACGTATTGCAGATCGCCTGTACATTTCCCTTGGTGATGCTACTGTTTCTCGTTTCTCTGATGGTGAAGTAGCAGTACAAATCAATGAAAATGTCCGTGGTAGCGATGTATTTATCATTCAATCCACCTGTGCCCCGACCAATGACAACCTGATGGAACTGGTGGTTATGATTGACGCAATGCGCCGTGCTTCTGCAGGCCGTATTACGGCAGTTATCCCTTACTTTGGTTATGCCCGTCAAGACCGCCGTGTGCGTTCGGCTCGTGTGCCAATCACTGCAAAAGTTGTTGCAGATTTCCTTTCTAACGTTGGTGTTGACCGTGTTCTGACTATCGACCTTCACGCAGAGCAAATCCAAGGCTTCTTCGATGTTCCAGTAGACAACATTTTCGGTACACCTGTACTGCTGGAAGATATGAAAGCGCGTAACTTGGAAGACCCTGTTGTCGTATCACCAGACCTTGGTGGTGTTGTGCGTGCTCGCGCAACAGCGAAAGCACTGGGTGATATCGATATCGCGATCGTTGATAAGCGTCGTCCACGCGCGAACGTATCAGAAGTCATGAACCTAATCGGTGATGTTGAAGGCCGCGACTGTGTGATTGTCGATGATATGATCGACACCGGTGGCACACTGTGTAAAGCCGCTGAAGCATTGAAAGAACGTGGGGCGAAACGCGTATTTGCTTACGCAACGCACGCGGTTTTCTCTGGCAATGCAGCGAAAAACATCAAAAATTCCGTGTTGGATCAAGTGATTGTGACTGACTCTATCACCCTATCGAAAGAGATGGCGGCGACAGGAAAAGTGACTCAATTGACTCTATCAAGCATGCTGGCTGAAGCGATTCGTCGTATCAGCAACGAAGAGTCTATCTCTGCGATGTTTAACTAATCATTGGATAACCTAACCTATCTGCCTGTCAGGTAAGTTGGGGCATCGATGATGCGAAAGCGTTTCATCCTTGATGAAGCGCTTTTTTATTGCCTTTTGTGTGACTCGCACCTCACGGCGGATGTGTGCTATCATACCGCGCTTTTGAGTTTCCGAAGAGATATTCGCCTTGAGTCAACCAATCAAACTCCTTGTCGGACTGGCTAATCCAGGACCTGAATACGCGAAAACACGCCATAACGCAGGTGCTTGGGTTGTCGAAGAATTAGCCCGTATTCACAACGTTACGCTAAAAAATGAGCCGAAATTTTTTGGCCTTACCGGACGTATGTTGATCAATGGTCAAGAATTACGAGTATTAGTCCCAACCACTTTCATGAACCTCTCAGGCAAAGCCATTGCCGCTCTGGCCAACTTTTACCAGATTAAGCCAGAAGAGATCATGGTGGCACACGATGAACTAGACTTACCTCCCGGTATTGCTAAGTTCAAGCAAGGGGGCGGACATGGTGGGCATAACGGACTCAAAGACACCATAAGCAAATTAGGCAACAACAAAGAATTCTATCGTCTACGGCTTGGCATCGGCCATCCGGGACATAAAGACAAAGTAGCCGGTTATGTACTAGGCAAAGCTCCCGCTAAAGAGCAAGAATGCCTTGATGCCGCAGTGGATGAATCTGTTCGCTGCCTTGAGATCCTCATGAAGGATGGCCTCACCAAAGCACAAAATCGTTTACACACTTTCAAAGCTGAATAAGGTTACAGTCATGGGTTTTAAATGTGGCATCGTCGGTTTGCCAAACGTAGGTAAATCAACTCTTTTTAATGCACTGACCAAAGCGGGCATCGAAGCAGCTAACTTCCCGTTTTGTACAATTGAGCCAAACACAGGCGTGGTTCCAGTGCCAGATCCGCGTATGGATGCCTTAGCCGCTATCGTAAAACCAGAGCGCATTCTGCCAACCACCATGGAGTTTGTGGATATCGCAGGTCTGGTTGCAGGCGCATCAAAAGGTGAAGGTCTCGGTAACAAATTCCTTGCTAACATTCGTGAAACCGACGCAATTGGTCACGTTGTGCGCTGCTTTGAAAACGAAAACATCGTTCACGTTGCAGGTAAAGTCTCTCCGCTGGAAGACATCGAAGTCATCAACCTTGAACTGGCACTGGCTGACCTAGACAGTTGTGAGCGTGCGATTTTGCGTCAGAGCAAACGCGCTAAAGGTGGCGATAAAGAAGCGAAATTTGAGCTGACTGTACTGGAAAAACTGCAACCAGTATTAAGCGAAGGCCAATCTGCTCGTTCTGTTAAGCTTACGAAAGAAGAACTCTTGGCCGTCGGTTACTTAAACCTGCTGACACTAAAACCAACCATGTACATTGCTAACGTGAATGAAGATGGTTTTGAGAACAACCCATATCTGGATGCCGTTGTTCAGTTTGCCGCACAAGAAAATGCCTCTGTTGTTGCAGTCTGTGCAGCCATTGAAGCTGAACTTTCTGAACTGGAAGAAGAAGAGCGTGATGAGTTCTTAGCCGATCTGGGCATTGAAGAACCAGGACTAAACCGAGTGATCCGCTCTGGTTACGATCTGCTGAATCTACAAACTTACTTCACCGCTGGCGTGAAAGAAGTGCGTGCATGGACAATTCCTGTCGGTGCTACAGCACCACAGGCAGCAGGGAAGATCCACACTGACTTTGAACGTGGTTTTATCCGTGCAGAAGTGATCGGCTACGATGACTACATCCAATTTAACGGTGAGTCAGGCGCGAAAGATGCTGGTAAATGGCGTTTGGAAGGTAAAGACTACATCGTTAAAGATGGCGATGTGATCCACTTCCGCTTCAACGTTTAAAACTCGCTTCATTGCAAACTAAAAGCCAACCAAAGTGTTGGCTTTTGTTCTTTATCAGCATAAAAAAAATGATCTTTGTTCCCCTCAAAGCGTAATGAATTTGTTGTTTTGTTGATGGTTTTTGATCATAAACACGCCTCTTTGTTTAAAAAAAACTCGAACGGTTGGTTTCAAAGAATTTATTCAAAAAAACTGTTGACGCTCCTAACCCATATCCGCATAATGCGCTCCGTTCTCAGCGATAAGGCATAACGCCTCGACAGAGAAACAAAAATTTGGCTACGTAGCTCAGTTGGTTAGAGCACATCACTCATAATGATGGGGTCACAGGTTCGAATCCCGTCGTAGCCACCAAATTTATACAATTTGATGCTTTTGAACACGCGGTGGTGGCGGAATTGGTAGACGCGCTAGCTTCAGGTGTTAGTGTCCCTAGGACGTGAGGGTTCAAGTCCCTCCTTCCGCACCAAAAGTATCAGGTTGTTAAAAATTTGCGGAAGTGGCGAAATTGGTAGACGCACCAGATTTAGGTTCTGGCGCCGCAAGGTGTA
Organism: Vibrio metoecus; assembly: GCF_009665255.1. Classification (NCBI taxonomy): domain Bacteria; kingdom Pseudomonadati; phylum Pseudomonadota; class Gammaproteobacteria; order Vibrionales; family Vibrionaceae; genus Vibrio; species Vibrio metoecus. The sequence goes on along the minus strand of NZ_CP035686.1, from coordinate 547,685 downwards.
AGAGTTCAAGTCTCTTCTTCCGCACCATTATTTGATGATATTAATCATCACTGCAGGTCTATCGCCAAGCGGTAAGGCAACGGGTTTTGATCCCGTCATCCCATGGTTCGAATCCATGTAGACCTGCCATTTTCTTAACTTTCAACACGGTAAAAACCATTGGAAGTCAGAGCGAGATTGTATTATAGTCTCTCGCTCGAAAAGATGGCTACGTAGCTCAGCTGGTTAGAGCACATCACTCATAATGATGGGGTCACAGGTTCAAATCCCGTCGTAGCCACCATAATACAATTTGATGCATTTAACGCGGTGGTGGCGGAATTGGTAGACGCGCTAGCTTCAGGTGTTAGTGTCCTTCGGACGTGAGGGTTCAAGTCCCTCCTTCCGCACCAAATGTATCGAATTCTGCAGGTCTATCGCCAAGCGGTAAGGCAACGGGTTTTGATCCCGTCATCCCCTGGTTCGAATCCAGGTAGACCTGCCATTATTTCGATGAGTCGAGCAATCGAGTTATCACTAAAATTTGCGGAAGTGGCGAAATTGGTAGACGCACCAGATTTAGGTTCTGGCGCCGCAAGGTGTAAGAGTTCAAGTCTCTTCTTCCGCACCATTATTTGATGATATTAATCATCACTGCAGGTCTATCGCCAAGCGGTAAGGCAACGGGTTTTGATCCCGTCATCCCCTGGTTCGAATCCAGGTAGACCTGCCATTATCTCGATGAATTGAGCATTCAAATCATCAAACAATTTGCGGAAGTGGCGAAATTGGTAGACGCACCAGATTTAGGTTCTGGCGCCGCGAGGCGTAAGAGTTCAAGTCTCTTCTTCCGCACCATATTAAATCTGAAAGGATTTAGAGTGGCTACGTAGCTCAGTTGGTTAGAGCACATCACTCATAATGATGGGGTCACAGGTTCGAATCCCGTCGTAGCCACCAATTACAATTTGATGCATTTAACGCGGTGGTGGCGGAATTGGTAGACGCGCTAGCTTCAGGTGTTAGTGTCCTTCGGACGTGAGGGTTCAAGTCCCTCCTTCCGCACCAAATGTATCGAATTCTGCAGGTCTATCGCCAAGCGGTAAGGCAACGGGTTTTGATCCCGTCATCCCATGGTTCGAATCCATGTAGACCTGCCACTATTTCGATGATTCGAGTAATCGGATTATCACTAAAATTTGCGGAAGTGGCGAAATTGGTAGACGCACCAGATTTAGGTTCTGGCGCCGCAAGGTGTAAGAGTTCAAGTCTCTTCTTCCGCACCATTATTGAAAGCAACGACGATCGTTGTGCAGAATACTGCAGGTCTGTCGCCAAGCGGTAAGGCAACGGGTTTTGATCCCGTCATACCCAGGTTCGAATCCTGGCAGACCTGCCATTATATCGATAGTTTGAGAAATCAAATTATCACTACAATTTGCGGAAGTGGCGAAATTGGTAGACGCACCAGATTTAGGTTCTGGCGCCGCAAGGTGTAAGAGTTCAAGTCTCTTCTTCCGCACCATATAAACAGACCTAGCTTCGGCTAGGTTTTGTTTTTTCTGCTTTTCCATTTTCAGAGAATAGGCGAATCAGTTTAAGCTTTCGCTCACTCATTAAAGCACATGATTCTCCTATTATTTCTCACGCTTACAACAAAGCCCATCTTTAGTTATTGTTTATGATCGCGTCTTGATTGCCGCTCATCAAAATAAATGGTTTGTAGATTGGCCTAGATTTTTACCCAATAAAAAACCCAGCTGCAGCTGGGTTTTTTCCTATCAACTCAAACTAGCCTAAAAGAGCCAGAGCTGAGTTGGGTGCCTGCTTGGCTTGTGCGAGGACAGAACTTGATGCTTGAGATAGGATCTGCGCTTTGGTCAATGCAGTCGTCTCTTTGGCAAAGTCTGTATCTTTGATTCGGCTTGTAGAAGCATTAACGTTTTCGTTAATGTTATCTAAGTTGTTGATAGCATGGTTGAATCGGTTTTGGAACGCACCGAGTTCAGCACGATGACTATCCACGTATTTCAATGCTGCATCGACAATCGCCACACTTTCTTGTGCACCGCCTACCGTGGTCACATCCAAGGTATCTACCGTGACATCTTTCGCTGCACCGATACCTAACTCACCAGCCAGTGAGCCCCCGAAGGTTGCCGCACCATCGACTTTGTTGTTGTCGGTGAAAAGCTGCAATTTACCTTCTTCACTTACAGAGGCTTTCACCATGTCGGTTTGACCGTTGATGTAAGTCGCCAGCTCTTCGATGTCATCCCCTTCTTTCGCATTGATTGAAATGGTCACATCGCCTTCGCGTTTGTCTTTCAGTGTGATCGTCAGGTCATTTTTACCCGCTTCCACGCCCCAGTTTTTATCTTTGCCATTCGCCGCTTGATAAGTTTTACCACCCATCAAAACGTTATCACTGCGCATGTCTTTGATATTGAGCATCACCGCTTCACCGTTATCCGCACCAATCTGGAAGGATTTGGTTGCGAAAGTGCCGTTGAGCAGCTTGTTGCCACCGAAAGAAGTGGTTTCAGCCACACGATTAAGCTCATCATTCAACGCAGTAATTTCTTCTTGAATCGCAATACGGTCGGCTTTTGAGTTCGAACCGTTAGAGGATTGCAAGGAAAGATCACGCATACGTTGCAGGATGTTGGTGGTCTCTTTCATTGCCCCTTCCGCAGTTTGCGCCATCGAAATACCATCGTTGGCGTTACGAACGGCGACGCCTAAACCTCGGCTTTGCACGTTCAAGCGGTTAGAGATTTGCAGACCTGCCGCATCGTCTTTTGCGCTGTTAATTTTATATCCTGAAGATAGACGTTCCATTGACGATTGTTGTGCGTTAGTTGCACTCGTCAAGTACCGTTGTGCTGTCATTGCTGACACATTGGTGTTTACATTCACCGCCATAGTGGTATCTCCTATTGATTTTCCGACGTAGCGGAACTCACAAACGGTCTCCGACGTCTCGGAAAACCAAGCAGTTCTCTCAAAGTTACTTCTATTAGCGACTCAGTGGATAAATCCTTTAGCAAAAAGATGGTTTTTCGCTCTAAACCTGACGAAATCTATGCATCTTGAGAGATATCACGCAAATTGCATAAATATCTGAAAGATTAACTTAAGTTTTCAGACTGATGGCCGGTGGGTAAAAACTGCCGTAAACTCGCTTTATAGTGAGTATTCATGAGCAGTGAAGGGTTGAAATAGTAATTGACGGGGAACAAATGGTAGAAAAAGAAAAGCCCCCTTTCCTTTGAGAGAACTGGGGCTATTTGGTGGTAGCCATCGCCAATGTGGAGATCAAGAGAAATGAACACATTTCGGCTAACCATTAAGGGCGTATGATTCTGTTTAGCTAGTTGAGCAGTTTGAGTGAGAGAGCTCAGCTAACATCCCACAATCACACTTTGCCAAAGTCCCTTCATTACATACCCACGTCTGAGCTCATTAATGAAGGTACTGGGAACTACTGCAATAACGAGATTGCAGAGTTTGGCAACTGTTTTGCTTGGGCAAGAATTGAAGTTCCTGCCTGTTGCAGAATCTGAGATTTGGTAAGCTGCGTCGTTTCCTTCGCAAAATCCGTATCTTTAATCCGACTTTTCGACGCTTCCACGTTCTCCTGAATGTTCGACAGGTTACTGATGCTGTGGCTGAGTCGGTTCTGTTTCGCACCGAGGTCTGCTCGTTGCGAATCCACGTATTTCAATGCGGCATCGATGATACCCACGGCGTTTTGTGAACCACCGACACTCGTGATATCAATGTCTTGTACTGTGGTTTTCACACCTGGGCCACCATTGAGGCCAAGTTCAGTTGCTAGGCCACCGGAAATATTGAAGTTGCCTTGAACATTCGGTTCAGAAACAAAAATCTGCAGTTTGCCATCTTGATCCACCGATGCTTTGAACAGATCGGTTTGACCGTTGATGTAAGTCGCCAACTCTTCGATGTCGTCGCCACTTTTGGCTGAGATATCGAGCACAACCGCCTCACCATCTTTCTTGGTGAATTCAAACTTCAGGTCACGAGCGGTAGGTGGTACCCCCCACTCTTTGGTTTTGGCTTGTTCGGAGACAAAAGATTGGCCACCCATACGGAAATCGTCCGCACGCACGCTGGTCAATCCCATGATGATCGCTTCACCTGAGCTAGAACCGATTTGGAATGAAGCTTCACCAAACGAACCATTGAGTAGCTTACGACCACCAAACGACGTGGTTTCTGCGATACGGTTCAGTTCATCTTGCAGTGCTTTCGACTCTTCGTCCAAAGCCTGACGCTCTGAATCTGAGTTGGTGCCGTTCGCCGATTGTAGGGCGAGGTCACGCATACGCTGCAAAATGCTGGTCGATTCGTTCATCGCGCCTTCAGCGGTTTGAGCAATCGAAATACCATCGTTGGCGTTACGCATTGCCACATCCAGACCACGAGATTGCGCCGTTAAGCGGTTTGAAATCTGCAGGCCTGCCGCGTCATCTTTTGCACTGTTAATGCGGTTACCTGATGAAAGACGTTCCATGGAGGTGTTTAAATCTCCCGTCGCCTTAGTCAGGTAACGTTGTGCGGTCATCGCCGACACGTTGGTATTTACGTTAATGGTCATAGTTTGCTCTCCTATCGAGTTCGCAAGCTCATTTGCGAAGCGGTCAGCTTTGGTCTCTTTTGGAAGCACTGACCGTGAATAACTTGCCAAATCGGCCCTAAGGCGGATTTAAAAACCGGTTACAACAACTCTGATGTATTTTATTCAATTTGTGTGCCAACTTTCTTTATTTTGGCTTTCACTGATATACATCGCTTATTTTCAATGAGTTACACTACTTTATTTATTTAATCAGCGACTCAGGGTTGCCGATTCAGTCTGGCGGCAACCTTTTTTGCCGCTGACTTGCCGCTTTGGCCACCTGTACAACTTTTCACCGAGGCTTAATGTTGTAAAAGCAACTTTCGCGCCACTTTTTAACTCAACTCACTTCGCACATATGGCGTAAGCACATAAGGCATTGAAGGTTAGATGTAGTTAAACAGCGTGAGATCTTTAGTTTTTCCAAATGCTTTTTGTGATGCTTCAAGAGCACGAGAGTTCTCATTGAATTCAATCACGGCATCGGCGTAATCCAAATCTTCAAAAGTGCTTTTGGATTTCGCGAGGCTGATTTTAAAATCTTCGTGCTGCTCTTCCTGAATATCGAGGGTATTCAAACGTGCGCCGATATCGGTTCTCGTTTTATTGAGATGAATAAAAGCCGTATGAAACTCTTCGACAATTTGATGCAGCTTCGCGGTATTGGATGCATCGGAAACCGAACCTTCCGCATAACGAATCGCATCGCGGAACGTATCAAATACGCTGTAGGTATCACGAGGTGTCAGATCAATTGCATCACCTTTGGTGATCTGCCCTTTCACCTGAATATTCAGTTCGTTAAATTGAATTCCAGTTTTCGGGTCAAACTCACCCGCTTGCACCACGCTACCATTACGTTCTAATTGGTAACCATTATTGCCATCTGGCATATCCACAAAGGTCACGCGATAGGCGGCTGTATCATCAGGATTGAGATTGACGGCGCGCTCCAAGAGCAACTCAGAGCCCTCTTGCAATGCATAATTGGGTTCATAACTGCCAAAAGGATTGGGGATCTCCATAAACACTTTGCTGCCTGGATTATTAAATGGTATTTCCAAGCTGTTGGAGATCTTCATTTTGCGCTGATAGTCATCACCGGCGTAACTCACGTTTCCTTGGTTATCGCGGAAAAATGGCTGATTTTTGGGCTTTGTACCGGCAAAAATATAGTTGCCTGACTCATCCTGCACGTTAGCAAGGTTGAGGAAGTTGCTCGCCATTTCCTGCAATACGCGAGCACGCGCCACCCGATCTTCTGGTGATAACGAACCGTTGATCATCTCCATCACCGTTCGCTTCGCGGAGTCTGAAAACTCTTCAGTGTTCGAGATAATCACTTCTTGGTGCTCTAAACGGTTACGCACCAACACAATGGCATCGAGATACTGGCGTAACTGCTCTTCTTGTTGCCCTACATTTTGGATGTAGTGCGTGGCCAGTGGATTATCACTCGCTGAGAGCAGTTTTTTCCCGGACGCTAATTGCGCCTGGTTATTAAAAACTTTCGATTCCTGACGACGGATGTCGTTCTGAACCGCTTGATAGTTATGGAAGCTAGAGATTCGGTTTAACATTTACCCATCTCCCTATCGCAACGCCAAAATGGTATTAAACGTGTCATTCGAAGCCTGAATAATGCGTGATGACGCCATATAGGCTTGTTGAAACTTCATCATGTTGGCAGCTTCTTCATCGAGGTTAACGCCAGAAATGGAAGCAATGCGCGACTGCGCCGCCTCTTTTTCCAAACGCGCAACATCGGTTAAACGGGTCATGGTCGCCATTTTTAAACCCACATCCGTATTGAGGTTGTGGTACAGATCGATAATGGTCGACTCTTTGTCGTTCACTTTTTTATCGGTTTGAATATTGATCATTTTGCGCAGGTTGCCGTTATCCCCTTCCGATGGAACAAGGTTTGCCGTGAATTTGTCGTTTGGCAAAGCCCCTTCCGTTAACTCGAAAGTCGTGCCCTGTACCGTGACAGGGCCTGAAGGGGGATAAGGTTGAGGCTGCAGTAAAATGTTGCCTTTGGTGTCCGTCACGGCAAATTGATCACCCGTAGGCGAAACATGTACTTCAAACTCACGCACGGCTCCTGCCTGCAAGATTTTGAATTTTGCTTTGCCTTGGGCAAAGGTGGTCGAAGCCTCAAAACTCTGAGCGGCAATTTTTGTCGCATCGTCGGTTGCAAGGCGAATTGCCGCAGCACCGTTACGCGTTGGGCGCACTAAAATGCGCTCCCCAACTTGCGGAGGATTACGCACTTCAACCCGCAGACCATCGACATACACATTACCTTTGACTACGGGCAACACGGTTTGTTGGCCGGAAGGTAAGGTTACGACAAATTCACTACCGTTGTACTGCATGGAGTATTCGCCGCCTTTCAGTTGGCTGACATCATCAATAAAAACGGCCATATCGGCTTTAGAATTACTGTTGGTCACAACACGTGAGCGGGCAATGACGTCCAAATTGACATCGGTAAACAACGCGCTGCCCACATTGCCGCGTAAATCTAAGCCTTGTGACTGTAGCGTGTTCACTTCATGAGAGAACGAGATAGCAAGGCGACCGACTTCATCCATCAAATACGGGATGTGTTCATCACGCATATCTAAAATCGCTTCCATTTTGCCGCCAATATCACGCGCAGAGATGGCTTTGAGCGCTTTCCCTTCAATCATGGCTAAGCGATGTTGCTGGGTATCAGGAAAGCCATCGATCACTTTGAGTTGGCTCGCCTCACTCCCAGAAACTAAGGTGTGTCCATTACCGATATGGATGTTAAAGCCTTCACCGTTTTTCCGTTGGGTTACGGTGACTTTTGTGTATTGCGACAGTTCTGCCACCAGCTTTTCATGCTTATCCATCAGATCGTTATGTGGACCAGGAACACGCATCATTAAACGCTGCAGATCACGGATTTCAATCGCAAGTTGGTTAATCCGCTCCACACCAAGATCTAAACCTTTGTTGGCAATATCTTTTTGCAGGCGAACGGTTTCATGAAAATCATTGAGGTTTTGCGAAATGAGTTTCGCCTTTTCGAGCACCACTTTTCTGGCACCCAAATCATTAGGCGAATCGGCTAAACTTTTTACCGAATCAAACCACTCATTGAGGTTCTCAGGGATTTTTTTCGAAGCCACGGAAGAGAGTAACTTAGACAACATATCCAAGTTTTCTTCGGTATCCCGTTTGAAAGAGTAATCGGTAGAGGCAATGTTCAGCTCTTTCACGGCAAACTGATCCCACGAGCGGCGAACATTTTCCACATGCACACCCATACCGTAGGTTTCACCGCCATATTGGCGGGGCATATTGGTCCCTTGGATCACAGACTGACGGCTGTAACCCTCTGTATTAACATTAGAAATGTTATGACCTGTGGTATTGAGTTGTCTCTGAGCCGTCAGTACGCTTTGCGTACCCACATTCAGAAGATCAGACGCCATACTGCCCCCGAAAACCGATATTAATCAGTAAAAATCACTGAATCCTTTCGGTAATTGCAATATGTATGCCAGTTTATAATTTAGAGTTTTAATCTAATAAAAATAGAGAGTTAACGATATTGGTAATACAGAAAGCCAAAGATAGAGGACAAGCAAAAGAGTGCCGCCGGAAAAATTCCGGCGGACGAATTACAGCAGATTCATTTGGTCAATTTGCGCTTTTACGCGCAGGACTTTATCCGCATATTGAGGATCGGTAGCGTAACCTGCACGATGGATACCATAGATAAAACGTTCGCTGTTGCCACCGTGATCCAATGCATCGGTATAACGTGGGTTACTCTCAAGGAAACGGACATAGTCATTAAAACTGTCATCAAAGTTCGCATAAGAGCGGAATGCCGCTTTCTCCATCACAGGAACATTATTGTGATATTCCAGTGTTTGAGTGGCAACCTTTTCCCCCTGCCAGCTGCGATCGGCTTTAATGTTAAACAGGTTGTTGCTGTTACCAAGAGCATTTTTCACCATCTTTTGCCCCCACCCTGTTTCCAAAGCGGCTTGAGCAATCAGCAATGATGAATCAACCCCAAGCACACGAGCCGCTTTATCGGCATACGGTTTTAGCTTGGTGACAAATGCCTGGCGAGAATCAAACTGGGTTGATTGTACCGCTTGTGTTTTACGTAGTGGATAAACTGCCGCCACCAAATCTTCATTACTGCGCTCACTGGCGGTTTTGCGGGCATGCTCTACACGGCGCATGGCTTCTTGGAAACCATCATCGCCTTTTTTGTCTGCCGGAGTTTGTCCGGTTGAAAGTTGGGCAACAATCATATCAGCCAAACCCAGCGAACCTGAGGAACTAAACTCACTCGCCATCTGCTCATCGAGCATTTGTCGGTAGGTATCTTCCGTCTGGCTTCCGAACATGTCTGATTTAAAATCGCTGTTCGCATCACGCATTGATTTAAGCATCATCGAGGTAAAGATCGACTCAAACTGGCGTGCTGCCGCCGTCAGAGCCGATTGTTCTGAACCTTCATCGCCATTGATCGCCTTTTGGCGCAACTTGTCTAGACCTGCAATATCTTGGATAAAGCCAATGTCATTGGGATTATTAATCATGGCTCACTCCTTAAATAATGATCAGTTGACCTTCGATGGCACCCGCTTGCTTCAGTGCTTGCAAAATCGCCATCAAATCAGAAGGCGCGGCACCCACTTCGTTTACCGCACGAACCAGATCATCCAACGTAACACCCGGTTCTAACTTAAACATTTTGCCCTGTTTCTCTGTCACTTCGATGCTGGAATTAGGCGTAACCACGGTTTGACCACCACCTAGCGCATTCGGTTGGCTGACATTGAGGTTTTCTTTAATCGCTACCGTCATACCACCATGAGTGACCGCAGCCGGTTTGAGGCGTACATTTTGCCCAACCACAATAGTACCGGTGCGTGAGTTAACAATAATTTTTGCCGCACTCTCCGCCGTATTGAACTCTAAGTTTTCAATGGCTGACAAAAAAGCCACTCTCTGACTCAAATCACGTGGTGCACGCACTTTTATCGATGCTGCATCGACCGGAGAAGCCATTTGAGGCCCTAAGAACTGGTTCACAGCATCAGCTAAACGCTGCGCAGTAGTAAAATCGGATTCAAATAGGTTAAAGGTGATGTAATCACCACGACCAAATGGGTTTGGCACTTCACGCTCAACAATCGCACCACTGGAAATCATGCCAACGGTTGGGTTATTACCGACAATTTTTGAACCATCTGCGCCAGTCGCACTAAAGCCACTGACCACTAAGTTACCTTGCGCAACGGCGTAAACTTGACCATCCAAACCTTTTAAGAAAGTTTGCATCAAAGTACCACCGCGTAAACTCTTAGCCGAACCAATCGAAGAGACGGTGATGTCGATGGTTTGACCTTGCTTAGAAAATGCAGGCAGATCAGCCGTGACAATTACAGCGGCAACGTTTTTGGTTTTTGGCTTGGTGCCGGGTGGCAATTGAATGCCGAAGCTTTGCAGCATGGCGTTAAAGCTTTGATCAGTAAAAGGGGTTGATTCGCCAGTTCCCGGCAAACCCGTAACCAATCCGTATCCCACCAATTGGTTACTGCGCACTCCGGCAACCTGCGCGACGTCCTTGATCCGTGCCGCCTGAGCACTGGAGACCAGCAACATCATCAATAATATCGTGAATTTTCTCATGGTGGATTACCTTACTCTTTAAAAAAACGATGAGGCCAAAGGGCCTCACCGTTCACTATGCTGTCAAAAAATTAGCCCAGCGGCTCGACTTATAATGAGACATTAAAAAATCGTGCCAAGAATCCAGGTTCTTGCATATCTTGATTGGTTCCCGTCCCCGAATATTGAATTCGTGCGTTAGAAATTCGGTTAGAAGCAATGGTATTGTCAAAGTCGATATCATCTGGACGAATGGTGCCACTCAAGCGGATATACTCATCCCCCGTATTCAACGTCAGCCATTTTTCCCCGCGAATCACTAAGTTACCGTTGGCCAATACCTCAATAACCTCAACGGTAATCGAACCCGACATGCTGTTACTTTGGTTAGCCGCGGCACTGCCAGAAAATTTGTTGTCGTTCTTCAACGCGTAAGAAAAATTGTAATCACCGACGGTCAAATCTTTGCCACCAACGGCAAGAGGATCCATCTTAGAGTCATTTTTCTTTTTCAGATCTGCATCTGCACTTTTTGCTGCTTTAGTGCTTTCATTCAAGGTAACGGTAATGATGTCACCTACACCACGGGGTTTAGAATCATCATACATGCTACTGCCGCTGGCCAAATTAAACAGTGAGCCGGTTTCCGCAGCATAATGTTCTGGCTTGGCTTTCGGATGAATAGGCGCCCATGCAGGATCGCCCGCTACCGGATCGGTACGGTTACGCAGTGCATCGGTTAATCCTGAGTTTCCTTCTGATTTATCGCCTTCCACTGCATCCACGGTGGTGGTGCCTTGAATGGTATTAGCAGACTCAATCGGTGGCTGCACCAAGCTACAACCGGAGAGCAAAATCAGTAAGCCAGAAGCAAGAAAACGTTTCATAGCGGCCATCTCTTAGTTAGCAATTACAGTTGTTGGTTAACGAAGCTCATCATCTTATCGACGGCAGAAATGACTTTAGAGTTCATCTCATACACGCGCTGCGCTTCTATCATGTTCACCAACTCTTCCGTCACGTTCACGTTCGAGGTTTCTAGCATGGATTGACGAACATCCCCTAAACCATCCAAACCCGGTACCCCTTCTTGCGGATCACCACTGGCACCAGTTGGCAAATAGAGGTTCTGCCCAATCGGTTCTAAACCACCAGGGTTAATAAAATCTACCGTGGTGATTTGCCCTAAAACTTGGTTATTTTGCTGACCGCGAACGCGTACCGATACTTCACCATCATTGCCGATAGTGATAGAAATGGCATCCGGCGGAATGACAATTTCAGGTTGCAAACGATAGCCAGAACCGGATGTCACAATCGCACCTTCATCATCTAAGGTGAACTGGCCATTACGGCTATAGGCAATGTTACCGTCTGGCATCAGGATTTGGAAAAATCCATCACCTTCAATCATCATATCCAAGCTGTTGGACGTAGTTTGCGCATTACCATGGGTGTGCACCTTTTGGGTTGCTACGACCTTAGAACCTGCGCCTAGCATGAGACCACTTGGCAAACGCGTGTTTTGCGAGGATTGCGCACCAGGCTGGTTAATGTTTTGGTAAAACAGATCTTCAAAAACTGCACGGCCCTTTTTAAAACCAATGGTTGAGGCGTTGGCAAGGTTGTTTGAAATTGTTGCAATGTTGGTTTGTTGGGCATCTAAGCCGGTCTTACTGACCCATAGTGCTGGTTGCATACCTGACTCCTACCTTAAATTAGCTTGTGCGCAGCAGTGAATCGGAAGATTTATCCATCTCTTCCGCGGTACTCATCATCTTGACCTGCATTTCAAACTGACGTTGCAAATCAATCAGACTGGTCATTTCACCAATCGCGTTCACGTTACTGCCTTCCAGTGCTCCGGTAAGCACTTTCACGCTAGCATCGGCCTCAAACTGAGTGTTGGGATCCGTTGCGCGGAACAAGCCATTCACATCTTTAAATAGAGACTGATTATTTGGACGAACCAATTTGATCCGGTCAACCACTTCCATCGCATCCGCAGGCGCACCTTGTGGACGAACAGAGATGGTACCGTCACCACCAATTTCCACTTTAGCCAGTGGGACAGGTAAGGTAATTGGTGCACCCGTTTCGCCTAATACCGGATGACCATTGCCATTAAGCAATAAACCCGTTTCATCAATACGTAGGTTACCGTTGCGGGTTAGGCCTTCTTTACCAGTTTTATCCATCACCGAAATCCAGCCTTCACCTTGGATCGTGATATCCAGATCTCGACCCGTTGTCATCACACTGCCTTGGGCAAAATTATTCCCTGGTCGTTCAGTCATACTAAATACACGAGTTGGGAGGCCTTCACCGTAAGCTTGCATTGAGCGCGCTTGCGCCAAATCAGCACGAAAACCCGTTGTGCTGACGTTGGCAAGGTTGTTTGCCCGTAGCTGCATCGCTTGCATGTTTTGTTTTGCGCCACTCATGGCTAGAAACAATGCGCGGTCCATAATCTGCTCCCAAATCGTTAGTTAGAGCAGATAAAGCAAGCAATGTGCCAACTTTATTAATCTTTATTAATCAATAAAATAGATTTAAATATGATGGAAATTTCTGAAGTTTGCCGCGGCAATGGGGCAAAGAGGCAACCCCATTAAGCCGCTTTGCTGCCGCTTAATGGGGTTGAAAAGGATTAACGGATTTGCAGAATATTCTGTTGCAGCTGGTTATGAACTTCTAACGCACGTGAGTTGGCTTGGAAGTTACGTTGAGCAGAGATCAAATCCACCAGCTCTTGAGTCATATCGATGTTCGACTGCTCTAATGAACCATTACTGATAGAGCCGAAAGAACCTTTATTCGATTCCCCCCAGATCTTGTCACCCGAGAACTGAGTCGCATCCCACTGCGTTCCGCCTTTCTTATCAAGGCCTTGCTCGTTAGCAACACGCACCAAGGCCACGCGGCCTAGCGTTGTGTTTTGACCATTCGAATAAGTCGCCAATACGCTACCATTCTCGTCAAAATCGATTTTGGTCAAGAAGCCTGTCGTAGCACCATCTTGGTCAAACTTAGTCAGTTCAAAAGGCGCAGCAAACTGAGTGGCTGAATCCAAACTAAACGACAAGGTTTGAGTTACGTCTGCACCATTCAGATCGACTGGATTTGCACCACCACCGAGCGGTTCAGTCACAATCGGTTGACCGTTGTTTAGGCTCGCAAGAGTACCGTCGTTGTTAAAACGCATGGTATGCCCCACATGCCCTTTCGGAGTTGTCGCATCACCACCCACAACATTGACTGGCTTTTCACCCGTCTTATCTGTCACGGTGTAGTACGTTTGCCACGTATTCGCTTGATTCATATCTTTCAAGTAATAAGTGGTCAGCTTATAAGGTTGTCCCATCGAGTCATAGATAGTCGATGAGGTCGTACGGTTATACGTTTCAGGGTCTGTAATATCAAACAGTGCAGGATCTTTAAGATCGCCGTTGGCTGGTAAGTTAGCCCCTAAATCGATATTCGCGGTCTGTTTCGGCTTACCGAATTGAGGTGGAATATTAATAGGTTTTGGCTCATAAGACAGAACATCACCTGAATCTGGGTTCACTTCATAGCCCAGCAAAAACTCATCGTTTGCCGTTACCATGTAGCTGTTCTTATCCAAGTGGAACGCACCGTTACGGGTCAACTCGTTTTGTTGCGGTACGATTTTGTCTTTAGCTACAGCAAAGAACCCCGTACCGGCAATACGTAAATCCAACGGGTTATTGGTGTAAATGCTGGAACCTTCGTGGAACTGTTGTGCCACCTTTGCCGCTTGCACACCTTGCCCTGGCGTTGTTTTCGCATTGGTAAATAGCGAAGTGGAATACACGTCACCAAACTCAGCACGCGACTCCTTAAAACCAAACGTGTTGGCGTTCGCAATGTTGTTACTGGTGGTATTCAAATCCATCTGCGCGGCGGATAAACCACTAAGAGAGATATATGACATGAGTAATTCTCCTATCTAGCTAGCGCAATCACGCTTTGCCTACTTCAAGTACTTCAGCAAGTCGAACTGGTGCATCGAAACCAGCCAGATTGAGTAGTACGTTACCATCGCCTTTGCCTAACAAAACGCTGTTGACGTTTGCATAAGTGGAGACTTCAAATTCTTTGCTCTCTCCATCCTGCAAGCCAGACGCTTTTACTTTATATTTGCCACCCGGCAACGGATTTCCGTTCTGATCTTTTCCATCCCATTCAACGCGGTTATCGCCTGCAGCTTTGGCGCCCACATCAAAGGTTCGTACCAATTGACCAGCTTCATTCTCAATACGGACGAATAAGTTATCGATAGACTGCGGCAGTTTTACCATTGCCGCCATTCCGCCATCAGGCTTCTTCATACCTGCAGCCCCAGGCACCAACACATCACGCCCCACTAGAGATGAAGCTTGCAGCGCTTGGTTTGAAGTCATCGATGAGTTGAGACTCTCAAATTGAGAGTTCATCTTGCCGATGCCATCTACCGTGGCAAACGAAGCCATCTGCGCAATCATCTGATCATTGCCGACAGGTTTGAATGGATCTTGCTGTGCTAACTGCTTAGTCAGCAGAGAAAGAAAGTCTTCTTGCTTAAGGGCTTTTTGCCCTGTGGTTTCATCCGGCTTTTTCTGCTCTTGAAGAGCTTTAAGCTGATCAATATAGGACAAGCCGCTTTGACCAACATTATTGATTCCGGCCATACGTTAACTCCTTATCCTCACTGACCCATCTGCAGCGTACGCAGCAGCATCTGTTTACTGGCATCCGCCACCTGCACATTGGTTTGGTATGAACGAGAAGCCGAAATCATGTTCGCCATCTCCTCCATCACATTGACGTTTGGCTTATAGATATAACCCTCGTCGTTGGCAAGTGGATGCTCTGGATTAAACTCAGCGACCAGCGGCTTATCACTTTCCACAATCCCAAGCACCTTAACAGGAACATTAGGTTCGCGGTTGAAACGCGCTTTACTCAGTTCCGCACCAAATACGGCATGGCGAGCTTTATAAGTATCTTTTGCTGAGCTACTAATACTATCGGCATTGGCCAGATTACTTGAGGTAGTATTGAGACGAACCGACTCGGCGCTCATCGCAGAACCAGTGACATTGAATACGCTAAATAAGCTCATCTAATTACTCCCCTTTAATCGCTTTGGTTAAGTTCTTGAATTTGCCACCAAGAAAATCCAGCGAGGCTTGATGACGGATTTGGTTTTGCATAAACAAGTTACGCTCAAGATCCACATCCACCGTATTGCCATCCCCCGTGTCCGGTTGAGTCGGAGTGCGGTAAAGAATTTCCCCAGTGACCGTCGAAGAGGCAGGAATATGCCGACCGTCGGTACGGCTAAGACTAATACTTGCCCCCGAACTTGCCGCTTGCAATGCCTTCTGGAAGTCCATTCCTTTTGCCTTAAATCCTGGCGTGTTGGCTTGCGCAATATTGGTGGCAATCACCTCAGAGTTGCGCTCACGTACGCCCACCGTGTGCTGGTGAATGCCTAGGGCATTGTCAAAAGAAATAGCCATGTTTACCTCTTCGATAAGAACTGACCGTTATTACTCAAATTATTTGCAATTAGCATACCAACTTTAAAATCTTCTCCCTCACGGCATAGGGATAAATGAAATTTGCAAACTCCGCGCCAAAGACATCTTTTACCCAGAACGTGCGGAGTCAATAAAAACAAAAAGCCCAGCAAAAGCTGGGCAAAATGAGATGGATCGTACTTATTATTTCAGTTTATAGATGATACCAGGATTACAACGCACCATTTCAAACTTGTCAGTTAAACCAGTTAGAGACTCCGAAGCCCCCAAGAGTAGATACCCTCCGGGGTTGAGACTCGACGCCATCTGGTTGAGCACTTTCGACTTCATATCTGGCGAAAAGTAGATAAGCACGTTACGACAAAAAATGATGTCAAACTTGCCGAGTAACGAATAACTTTCCATCAAGTTTTGTGGTCGAAAGTTCACCAAACGCTTCACGTTATCTTTGATTTTCATTCGGCCATCGCCTGCATCTTCAAAAAAGATTCGGCGTCGTTCCGGTGATAAACCACGACCTAACGCTAGATTGTCATAAACCCCCGCTCGGCACATATCCAACATACTGGCAGAAATATCTGTAGCCGTAATCGCGACACTTGGTAATAAACCAGGCCGTTTTTGCTGAACTTCCAAGATAGTCATTGCCATAGAATAAGGCTCTTGGCCGGATGAACTGGCGGCTGACCAAATTTTTATCGGACGCTTATTGGCTGCCATTTCAGGCAACAGCTTGTCTGCTAAAACCGTAAAAGGGTAAGCATCTCGAAACCATAAGGTTTCGTTAGTGGTCATGGCGTCAACCGCTGCTACTCGCAGATCGCGATTTCGTCCTGTCACGACATCCCGCAACAAGTCAGACAACGACGTTAACTTGAATTTTGTGACGAGTGGACTTAGACGACTTCGCACCAAATACTGCTTGCTGTCACCCAGTACGATTCCGCACTGAGATTCCAGAAATCGGCAAAAGTCGCGATACTCTTGGTCGCTAATCGTTATAGCAGTCATTCATTTCTCTTTATTTAACTAGCGCAGCTTTCACCGCATTACCAAGCTCATCAGGGTTGAATTTCGCAATAAATGCGTTTGCCCCAACTCGCTCAACCATCGCTTGGTTGAACACGCCACTCAATGAAGAGTGCAAAATAACATAAAGATCTTTCAGTTCGTTGCTACGACGGATTTCCGCAGTCAGCGTATAACCATCCATTTCCGGCATCTCAATATCTGAAATCACTAGCGAGATTTGATTGAGAATAGGGCCTTCGCGGCTCATTTCAAGCAGTTTCTCATAAGCATCTTTA
This sequence comes from Vibrio metoecus, assembly GCF_009665255.1. Lineage (NCBI taxonomy): Bacteria > Pseudomonadati > Pseudomonadota > Gammaproteobacteria > Vibrionales > Vibrionaceae > Vibrio > Vibrio metoecus. The sequence continues at coordinate 530,538 of NZ_CP035686.1, read as the reverse complement.
CCGTCTTTGGTGGAGATAACCTCGAAACCGATCGATTCAATTGCGCGCTGCACCTGCTTACGTGCCACGCTAGAGTCGTCCGCAATCAAAATACGACGAACAATCTCTTTTTCTTGTTCAACTTGTGCAATCTCTTGGCCGATATCTTTTGTCATTGCTTCGTTAACCGGAGCAATCTCAGCCAAAATCTTCTCAACGTCGATAATCTCTACCAGCTCGTTATCGATATTGGTGACAGCAGTTAGGTAGTTCGCTTTACCAGAACCGTCAGGCGGTGGCAAAATCGCTTCCCAACGCATGTTAATGATACGCTCAACCGAACTCACTAAAAAGGCTTGAATTGTACGGTTAAACTCCGCAATCACCACGAAGCTTTTGTCTACATCAACGGTTGGGCGCCCACCGATCGCAAGACTCAAATCGATGACAGATACGGTTTGCCCACGAATATGTGCCACTCCTTTAACCAAACGGTGTAAGTTAGGCATCGCGGTCAACTTAGGGCATTGAAGGACTTCTTTAACTTTGAAAACGTTAATACCGTATCGCTGACGGCCGTTAAGACGGAAAGTTAATAGTTCTAATCGGTTTTGACCGACGAGTTGCGTACGCTGATTCACAGAATCAAGAATACCCGTCATAAGCTCATCTCCATCTCAAACTTTTATCCAAAAAAAGTGATAGTCTACTACAGGCTATGAAGAAACCAGAGAAACGAAAAATGCTTCCGAAGATCGATCTCCATTCGCATTTCATAACTAAGTGTAGAGCTTTCTGTGAAATATTTTATAGCTTTATCGGCTTTTTATTGTTTTTCTTTAGTCTAGCGGCAAATTCGGCCACGCCAGAGCAGCTTTCGATGATAAGAGAAGCCGCGGAAAATCACGTTCTGAGTACCGTCGAGATGCCAACTGGCGGAGAGTTAGTCGTCAATGCCGCCAATATAGACGATCGTCTATTCGCGACCGATTGCCCAGAATCACTTGTGACGAATTCGTCATCCAGTAATGGTTCTGCCGCAAATATTACTGTGCTCGTGGAATGTAAAAGCGATAACTGGCGGGTGTATGTACCTGTTCGCTTGACGATTACGATCCCACTGATCACGGCGGCAAATCCACTCAGCCGAGGACAAATGATTTCAGCACAAGATGTTACGTTGAGTATGGTAGATCTGCTGCGTTTCCGGCGGCAAGGTTTTTCCACTCCCGAAAGCGTGATAGGTGCAAAAATCAAAAAAAATATCCGCATTGGTGATGTTATCGATCAAAAGGATGTGTGTATCGTCTGTCGTAATGAAAGTGTTGTCATCCGTGCTGGAAAATCTGGTATGTCGATCACAACCAAAGGCACTGCAATGTCTGATGGCATCCTTGGTGAACAGATAAAAGTGAAAAATGACAAATCTAACCGTATAATTGATGCGCAAGTCAGTGGTGTAGGTGAAGTCACCGTCGCGTTTTGATCGCTCTTACCTGCTTATTAACAAGCTTGTGCGAAGTGATTTTCTATTTGGTTAAAAAAGTCGCTAAAGTTCCGACCACCACGGTCGATATTGACAGTACACGTTAAAGTTTATTGAAAAGGCTCATCTATGGCAGGTATTGATAACATACGCGCAGGGCAGTCGTTAAATACGACCAACCGGACAAGTGTGCGTTCTTCTGATGCCAGCAACTCTTCACCTCAATCCGGAGCAGTTTCACGCTCATCGGCTGGTGGTCAAGATGCGGTATCACTTAGCTCACAAAGCAAAGCCATTGGCGAAATGCAAAATGAAATGGCATCGAGACCCAGTTTTGATAGCGCCAAGGTGGCGGCGATCAAAGAAGCGATCGCCAACGGTTCATATGTCGTTGATCCCGATAAACTGGCCGATAACATGATCAAATTCGAAAAAGAGCTGGGTGGCTTCTAAGTCATACTCACTCTTTAGAGCTTGTAATAGAAAAGGCAATCAACAGGCGGTTTGACCATGGCAGCATTAAAAGACTTAGTCGAATTTCAGCTAAAAAATGCACAAGAATTAGTGACAGTGCTCGACGCAGAAAAAATTGCGATCACCAGCCGGATCTCTGTGGATATTGAAGCTATCGCCAAACAGAAACTGACTTTGATTAATCAGCTACAACAGACTGACCAGCGCATTGCTAAGCATCCCCACGTCGCGAGCCTGACTGAAGATGCTTACCTTAATGATTTGGTGAGTCAAATCCGCAGTATTATTCTCGATTGTCAGCAAGCCAACCAAATCAATGGCGACGCACTCGCGCGTGCTCAGCTCAGCTTTAATAAACTCAATAATCTGATGCAGCAAAGCCACGGAAAAATCGGCATGACTTACAGTGCTACGGGCAAAACGCACACCATTTCAACTCTTGGTACTAATATCAAAGCCTAACAAAATAGTCCCGCTCACCGAGACAAAAAAGCAAAAGCGGCAATCATGCCGCTTTTTGGATCTGGGAGATGAGTGTGTTTATATTAGAATAAGGTCATTTGACGTTTTTCGGGAACTTGCTGTACTTCACCGTAATCACGCATCTTATCCATCTTGCGAATATCGAGCCTGAGCTCAGTGACATAACTATCACCCACTTTATAGCTGCGTACCACTTCTGCACCACGAATTACCCCATCAACCGCTCCGGCTGTTAACTCGGTACCAAGACGTTGATCTTGTAATTCAGCACGACCACTAATACGCATACCGTATACTTGTTCAGCCAACTCACGATAAGCGTCAATTTTAGACGCGCGCATCGCTCGAACTTGTTTCTCTTCGTCATTGCGACCTTTTTGCTCACTAATGCTGGCATAGCCTACGGCGGTAAGCCAATCATCTGGACGCATGGTTTGCAATGGTTGGCATCCCGTCATCATCAGCACGGCGACTAAAATCAGGAAAACAGGTTTCATTGTTGTTCTCCTATGGGCGCAAAATAACTGTGTAGGGTTGTGTGATGGTCGGATCAGAACGGATCAACACGCCATCCTGAGTACGGATACTGTTTAACGTATCCAAATCTCGACCTATACGATCAGCTGGCAAAAAGCCTTGCGCGGTAGCCACCACGATGCGTGATTGCATTCCCACTACACGAGCATTCACAATCACCCCACCTTCTTGGCGTAACATCGTTCCCGTCAGTACGTACTGTACTTCTTGCTGTTGGGAAAGATCTTTCCAGTCTCGGCTAAAAGCGAAATCACCTTGTTGAGTCACTTGGATCGAACCTGTCGTTTTGAAATCAACCACTTTGAAACCACGACGCTGGAATTGGTGGATAAAACCTTCGGAAACCGAGTTACCCAACCAGTTTGTCGTATCCATGTTTTGTAGATCGACAAATGAGGTCACTGCAATCGGCGTACGAGCCGTAATGCTGGTATTGGAGAGCATCAAATCTTCGGTCATGCTCTCAACAAAGAAATCCAACGTATGACGTGGACTCTCCATCAACATAAACTGTGACCCATTATACGGTTCTTTACCGTTATAAATCGGGGCATATGCACACGAAGTCAGCAAGACAACGGGTACTAAGGAAAGCCATTTTTTCATTCTCTTCATCTCCAGATATACTATGGCGCGCGTTTCAGGTTCTCACTCGATTAAACTGGAACGCTCCTTGCTTTTCTTAATCTGTCATTATTTAGAATCGCAATGCCTACATCAGTTAGGAATTGAAAAGCAAAATTTATACCCACTTGGGACCTTATAATGAAAAAAAATATTTTATCTATAATTTCAGTGCTTTGGATGAGTCTTTATCTCCAATCTGTTCAAGCAGCTTGGTATGAAGTGACAGGCTCTGCCGCCATAGTCTCTTCAGAGGAGGTGGCTCGCTTACATGCATTGGAAGACGCTTTATATAAAGCGGTAAATTTTGCCGGGGCAGATATGGGCAGCATCAGCAACTTAATGCCGCTCCTAGAATCTGATCGTAGAGAGTATTTATTCTCGAATCATGAAGTCCGTTATATCTTGATTGAGGATCGAAAAGTTTCTAATAACGTTATGTACGTGCGCACCCGCATTGATATTTACCCATCGGCAACGGCTTGCCACGTTGAGCAGTACAAGAAGACCATGCTGATCGGCAACATTGATCTCGCCTCGCCTCAACAAGCGGTGATGGGACAAATCTACCAAGTAGGTGATGATTTTGCGCAGGTGATTAATCGCCGTATCGAGCAAGAATCACGTAGCTTTGTTTCGGTCGGTACTACGCAATACGACATTGATCCCAAAGCGCCTGAACGTATAAAAATGATTGCTCAAGATGCAGGAGCGCAATACATCATTGGCGGGGTCATCACTGATTTAACAGCTACCATCGAGCAAAAAACGTTGCAAGATGACCTGATCAATCGCCAATTTGCTATGGAGATTAATGTGTTCGATGGGAAAACTGGTAACGAGGTGATGACACGAACGTATCGTGAAGTTGCACGCTGGCCATTCCCTAAAACCAGTCAAATTGATACGCGTAGTGCGCGTTTTTGGGCTTCGACCTATGGCGAGATGATGTTACGTGTAAGCCGTAATATTATGCTCGATCTGGAATCAGAAATTTCTTGCAAGATTACGCTGCCACAGATCATCGCCAAATTTGGTACTACCGCAACCATGGATCTCGGCCGGATCCACGGGGTACAACAAGGTGATAAACTTCGTCTCTGGCACACCGGTGCTTTTATTGATCAGCAAGGTTTGCCACGTAACAAAGTCACACAAAGTGAGATCACGCTGACGGTCTCACGTGTTTACGAACATGAAGCGGAGTTGACTGTTGATCAACCTGAACTCGCCTACAGCATTCAAATCGGCGATGTCATGCATAAACAGATGTAGTCTATGGGAAGTGTTCTTCGGGACACTTCCTTTTTCCTCTTCGCTCCCGTGGCACAGTTGGATAGCGCAGCCCCCTCCTAAGGGGCAGGTCACAGGTTCAAATCCTGTCGGGAGCGCCATATTTCTCAAGTGGTTAGTTTTTTGACAAAGATTTTGTCTTACTTTGTTGCCACCACCTCATGTCAATCTTTGGTCATTCCTGCAGCACATTTCTTCTCGCACTAGATAAAATCCTCTACTATTACTATTAACAGTTTTATTTATAAAACACAGCATGTCGAAAAGTAACCTAGAGACCAATACCGGACACCGCTTTATTTCAAAAGCGAAAACCGCGTATAAAATTCATATCCATACTCCTGACGATAGCGTTTTGCACCGTTCAGTCGGTTTTGTGCGGCTCGGTGAAAAGAAAGGGCTTAAAAAAGCGATTCTGCTGCGCAATGAATTAGGCTCCGCAATGTGGGGCAAATTTTGGCGACGTATTTTAAAAGATCCCTATCTAATGACTCGCTTACCACACAGCTTAGAACCGAAAATCATCCATAAACCTAGGCCAACGCTAGACAACCCCGAAGCAAGAGATGCCTGCTATATCGCGGCATGGCGAGAATATGACACACAAGGTAAATGTCATTTCCGCAGTGTGGTGTGCTCCATCAACAAACACGGCAAGTTAGCGGCTTACACAAAAACCAAAAAAGCATTGCTGGCGGCTCATAAAGATTGCTTAGATATCTTAGTTTTTATGGGGCGCTTAAACAGTATTGATCTCAAGTAACCCACACCTCCACGCTCAAAGAGTAAAATTTGGTTTGCTGAAAAAAACAAAGGCCCTTACGGGCCTTTGTTAATTAAATCTCGATGATTACCGAAATTACTCAGTCACTTGGTACTGGAATTCTGGGATCACTAGTTCAACACGACGGTTCTTTTCGCGGCCTTCTGCTGTCGCGTTAGAAGCGATTGGGCTGCTTTCACCTAGACCTTTAGCAGAGATACGAGAAGCATCAATACCTTGAGCTTCCAGTGCTTTTGCTACTGCTTGAGCGCGACGCTCAGACAGTTTTTGGTTGTAAGCGTCAGAGCCCGTTGAGTCTGTATGACCAACAACTTCAACTTTCGCTTGTGGGTATTGGTTTAGGTAACCCACAATTTTATCCAGCTTCTTAACCGTTGCAGGTTTTAGCTCTGCACTTGCTGTAGCAAAAGTGCTGCTGTCCAGGTGTTGGAAAGTAAACGTTTTTGTTACCGCAACTTTCTCTACCACTGGTTCTGCCACTGGTGCAGGTTCTGCAGGGCGTTGTTCTACAACTGGAGCGGGTTCTTGGCTGCCACCAAATTTGTACACCACACCAAGCGTTGCACTTTCTCCGCTTGCACGTACGATGTCGTTATTGATGTCAGTAATATTTTGATATTCCAGACGCATTGTTACATTGTGGTTGGTGTTGAACTCCAAACCTGCTGCGCCTAGATATGAGTAATCATCCTTGCTGCCGTAATCAACAAAAGCACCACCGACTTTACCGTAAAGGGCAATACCTTCAGTAAGAGGTAGGCTCAGTTTCGGTGCTAGCGTGATGGCTTTTACCTTTTCATCAGCCAATCCTGCAGCAGTGAATTTACCTAAGTAATCGTATCCTGCTTCAAGAGAGAGCCACTTGTTTGCTTCATAACCTACAAACGCACCAAGCGTCGTGTCATCCTTATCACAAGGTTGACCAGACTGACATGCGTCATCCAACCAAGATTTACCGATTTTACCTCCGACATACACTTCAGCCACTGCCGCAGAAGAAGCAAAAAGTAACGTCGTTGAAATGATTGCCGCTAGCTTTTTCATGGTATTTCCTTTTTTCTTTATGATTATCGTCGCGAATCAATGATGGATTAACGACCGTTCAAAGAGGTTGACTCTTATGCGAGCCAGAACACCTTTTTGTCGGCATCACTATAACGGATGAAATAAAAAGAAAAAGGGCTGTTAGGTTATTATTTTGTCACGTCTTTGCTAAAAATGAGAAAAGTCTAAAACACAACTCGTTAACCCAAAACTATAGTACGAGATAAAGATTTCAATAGATAATAAAAAAGCCGCAGTTTGTGCTGCGGCTTTGTTTTCTATGCAATTAAGTTTCTATGCATTCGCTTCGCGAGTTTCAATAAAGGCTAATGCCATCTTGATACGTGCAATGACTCGCTCTTGACCAATAAGGTTCATCACCGCGTCCACAGAAGGTGATTGACCGCCACCTGTTACTGCAACACGTAGTGGCATTCCGATTTTACCCATACCGATCTCAAGCTCTTCACACACTTGTGCGATCACTTGGTGCAGCGCTTCGGTATTCCATTCAGTGAGTGCTTCAATCTTGCTAAGAGCTAGCATCAATGGCTCTTTCGCTACGCCACGTAGATGTTTCTTCGCTGCATCAGCATCAAACTCAGCAAAATCTTCGTAGAAGTAACGTGATTGCTGCGCTAGCTCAACTAGGGTATTGCAACGCTCACCCACCAACTTCACCACTTCAGCTAAAACAGGACCAGTTGCTTTGTTAATGCCTTGGTGATCAAAATGCCACTCAAGGTGTTTCGCCACATACTCAGGCTCTGAAGTCTTGATGTAGTGGTTGTTCAACCACAGCAGTTTGTCAGTGTTAAACGCTGACGCAGATTTTGAAATTGCGCCAAGGCTGAATAGGTTGATCATCTCATCGCGAGAGAAGATCTCTTGGTCGCCATGTCCCCAACCTAAACGCACTAAGTAGTTCAGCAACGCTTCTGGCAGGTAGCCGTCATCACGATATTGCATTACAGAAACCGCGCCATGACGCTTAGATAGCTTGGCACCGTCATCACCCAAGATCATTGCACAGTGTGCAAACGTTGGGATGGTAGCGCCCATTGCTTTGTAAATGTTGATTTGGCGTGGCGTGTTGTTGATGTGGTCTTCACCACGAATCACATGGCTGATCCCCATATCGACATCATCTACCACTACACAGAAGTTATAGGTTGGAGTGCCATCAGTACGACGGATGATCAGATCATCCAGTTGGTCGTTACGGATTTCGATGCGGCCACGAATTTGGTCATCAAAAACGACGCTACCCTCTTTCGGGTTACGGAAACGGATACAGCAAGGCTCGCCTTCTTTCGCTGCTTCATTGACCGCTTTGATTTTTGGATGATTCGCATCGTAGCGAGGCATCTCTTTATTCGCTTCTTGCTCAGCGCGGATTTCATCCAGCAGCTCTTTTGGGGCATAGCACTTGTAGGCTTTGCCTTCAGCCAAAAGCTGATCAATCACTTGGTTGTAACGGTCAAAACGTTTGGTTTGGTAGTATGGACCTTCATCCCATTCCAAGCCTAACCACGTCATGCCTTCAATGATGGCATCTACCGCCGCCTGAGTAGAGCGTTCTAGGTCGGTGTCTTCAATACGCAGAACAAATTCACCACCTTGGCTTTTAGCATATAACCAAGAATAGAGTGCTGTACGCGCACCACCAACGTGCAGATACCCAGTTGGACTAGGCGCAAAACGAGTTTTAACCGTCATTTGAATTACCTTTGTGAGATTCTTTTGCTGAGTGCTCAGCATGCGAAATTTTGGGCGGTATTCTAACACCCGAGTTAGCGCGATGCTACGCACGATTTTCGGCAAATTCACACTCACCAAAATGAGTGCGAGAAGTAAGGGTTGACCTTACCTTAAGGTAAAGGTTTATCCTTATTCTCATTCCAATGGGAGGAATGAAAATGAACTATTTTGCCTTACCTCTGCGTGGCCTAAATTGCATGGGCTGTGCTCGAAAATTGGAGCGCCAACTCAATCAAGATCTCACCGTTGAGATCGAAACGCTGACGCCAACCTCGATAGAACTGCATACCAATGCCACCTTAAATGAGGTGCTAACCAGTATTGAATCGCTGGGTTATCAAGGCGGCACTGAGCAAACTTATCAGCTACAAGGTTTAAACTGTGGTCGCTGTGTGAATAAACTGACCACGCACCTCAACGCGCAAGCAAAAATTGCCAAACTACAAGTCAGTAAAGATCAGCTTTCACTCGTCACAACCTTAAACGCTGAACAAGTGAAAGCGCTAGTGGCGGAAGTGGGCTATCAGGCTATCGAAGTTACACAAGCACCAGCAGCCTCTATTGATGAGAAGAAAACCGACACGCCTGACGCTAAGAACTCCTCGAACACAGAACCCACTGAGGCGTCTAGCCAAACGCTCTCCCTTCTTATTAAAGGGATGACTTGCGCCAGTTGTGTGGCATCGGTGGAAAAAGCCCTACTTTCTGTTGAGGGAGTACAGAGTGCGCAAGTTAACCTCGCAGAGCAAAGTGCCTTGGTAAAAGCCAATTTCGCCAATCCGCAACCACTGCTTAACGCCATTCAAAGTGCAGGCTACCAAGCCGAGATCTTGGATGACCCAGCACAGCAGCAAGCCAAACAGCAAGCGCAACTCGATGCCTTACAAAAAGAGCATAAACAGAGTGCCTTATTGGGTATCGCTCTGGGTGCGCCTTTAATGCTGTGGGGCGTGTTTGGCGGCAACATGATGATCCGCAATAGTAGTGATCAAATGGTATGGGGTGGAATCGGCGTCATCAGTTTCGCACTGCTGCTCACTGCCGGACGCCACTTCTTTATTAATGCGTGGCAAGCACTGACTCATGGCAGAGCGACAATGGATACTCTCGTCGCATTGGGTACAGGGGCTGCTTGGTTTTACTCCATGCTCGTGGTGGCTTGGCCGCAAGCGTTTCCTGATGCAGCGCGTCATGTGTACTTCGAAGCAACGGCAATGATCATTGGTTTGATTTCATTGGGTCATTACATTGAAACCAAAGCCAAAAGCAATACGAATCGCTCATTGCAAGCCTTGCTTAACTTACAACCACAGCAAGCGACGTTGGTGACTGAACAAGGCGATCAATCCATCGCTGTCGCGGATATTCAAATGGGGATGTCACTGCGCATCAAACCCGGAGAGCAAGTTCCTGTCGATGGTGTAGTCAGTACGGGCCACTCCTATCTGGATGAATCCATGCTCACCGGTGAGCCGATTCCAGTTCTTAAAGAAGCAGGTGCGAAAGTGGCGGCAGGTACTCTGAACCAAGATGGCAGCTTAGTGATCACTGCTACTGGCATTGGTTCGGAAACTATGCTGGCTCGTATTATCCAGCTGGTAAGACAAGCGCAAAGCAGTAAACCTGCGATGGCTCGTTTAGCAGACCAGATTTCGTCCGTCTTCGTCCCTGTCGTGGTGTTCATTGCCATCTTGTCTGCCGCACTTTGGTATCTGTATGGCCCAGATCCTAAAGCCAGTTACATGCTAGTCGTTGCGACGACTGTGCTGATCATTGCCTGCCCTTGTGCTTTGGGGCTTGCCACTCCGCTCTCCATTACCGTGGGTATCGGCAAGGCGGCAGAGATGGGTATTTTGATTCGCGATGCCAATGTACTGCAGACCGCAAGTCAGGTAGATACCGTCGTGTTTGATAAAACGGGGACTCTGACCTTAGGCAAACCGAGTATTCAATCACTGCATGTCATGCAGGGTGATGAAAACCAATTACTTGCCCTAGCCTATGCCCTTGAGCAGCAATCTGAACACCCACTGGCTAAAGCGATCTGTGATTACGCGAAACAGCGCAATATTAGCCCTGTGGAGATCAGCCAATTCACTAACCAACGTGGGCGTGGCCTCTCAGCCGATTACCAAAATCAAACCGTGCTTGTCGGCTCATTGACTTTTATGAAAGAGCAAGGCATTGATTTGTCGATGGCTGAATCGACTCTAGAGCAGTTTGCAGCACAAGTATGGACTCCGGTTGCAGTGGCTTATCGCGGCATGTTGCAAGGTGTATTAGCCATTGCCGATCCGATCAAACCCACCTCAGCACAAGCGGTACGTAAGCTCAATGAGCTTGGAATTCATACCGTGATGCTGACTGGCGATCACGCTTCGGTTGCCAATGCGATTGCCAAAGAGCTCGGTATCTCGCAAGTGATAGCGCAAGTGCTGCCAGACCAAAAAGCGCAGCACATTCAAGCTTTGCAACAACAAGGCCGTAAAGTCGCCATGATTGGCGATGGGATTAATGATGCCCCAGCTTTAGCGCTGGCTGACATTGGTATTGCAATGGGTAGTGGCAGTGATGTGGCGATCGAGAGCGCACAGATGACACTTTTGAACTCATCGCCAACCAGTGTGGTCAGTGCGATTGAGCTTTCTCAAGCCACCGTGCGCAATATGAAGCAGAACCTGTTTGGCGCATTTATTTACAACACGCTGGGCATTCCTATCGCGGCGGGTGTGCTTTACCCAGCGTTTGGATTTTTACTCAGCCCAGTTGTCGCCGGTGCGGCGATGGCGCTCTCCTCCATTACCGTAGTCAGCAATGCGAATCGACTGCGCTGGAGCAAAATTTCTTTCGACCAACATTCTCAATGAGGTAAATCATGAAACGATCAATTATGACACTCGCCCTATTGGCTACATTTTCAGGGCAAGCGCTTGCCGTTGATGTAGTGAATCACAAATCACCTTACTGTGGTTGTTGCACCGAATGGACCAAACACATGGAAGAAAATGGTTTTACGGTTAAAGAAGTCCTGCATGACGACATGAATGGGATTAAGCAACAACTGGGGGTAAAACCAAAACTGGCCTCTTGCCATACCGCAGAGATCGGCGGTTATGTCTTTGAAGGTCACATTCCAGCGCAAGACATTAAAGACTTTCTGGCAAACCCACCGAAAAATGCGAAAGGGTTAGCAGTTCCGGGAATGCCTATGGGTTCACCGGGTATGGAATATGGCGATAAGAAAGACAGCTACGCGGTATACGCCTTTAATGAGCGCGGCCAAGTGTTTGAATACCGTTTCCATAAAGGAAACTGATCTCTCCTTTTTATCGAAGAGAATAAAAGGCTAGACACAAAGCGCTGTCTCATAACTTTTTCTTCTAGAAAAAAGACAAAAGAAAAGCCTCCGCATGCGGAGGCTTTCATTATCCATTCAGTGAAATGAGTGTTCGATTATTTTAGCGAAGTCACTCGGCTGGTACGCTCACCGCTGGCAGAAACAGAGCGAATCCAAACTTCTCCGTTCACTTTTGGCGCTTGCTTCGCGTCATAATCCAACCAAGTTTGACCATCCAGTGAGTATTGCAGCGTGACACCTGGGAACTGAACGTTCATGGCCAAATGACCGTTCTCGATCTTAGCTCCCGGAACTGGGAGGCGGTAATCAATGCCTGCTTTCTCAAGTTTGGCCAGCTCACGTTGACCCAATACGTTAGCAAAGCGATTCCAATCTGCATTCAGCGCTTTATCGTTAACCAACTGAGTCTCTTGCGAATATTCGACGCCGGCTTTGTAAGTATTTTCCCAATCCGCACGATGCCATGCACGCTCAGCGGCTGCGAGCACACGAGGGAATACCATGTATTCATATTGCTCATCGGTACGTACCGTTTCAGACCAAAGCTGCGCAGACAGACCATAGAAAGGCTTACCTTTCACTTCGCCTTTACCGCTGAAGCCATTGCCATCACGATCCAATGAAGTTTCTGCATTTTGTGGCAAGTTTTCCGGTGCAAAACCAAACATCTTACGTGTATCAGTTGCACGGGTTGCCCAGTAATAACCACGCTCTTTAGGATCCACTTCGTAAGGCATATCCATGTAAACGTAGTCAGGGTTAGAGATGATCACATCGTAACCTTTCTCAGCCCATTCATAGGCAGAAGCAGAACCGCCCCAGTACAGAACATCCCAGAAGTTCACACGCGTGTTTTCGGTTGCGAACGCTTTTTCGCCTTCGCTGTATTTCAAGCCATCTTGCCATGCTTGGAAGTTAGCAATACCTTTCTCGGCAACCAACTTAGACACTTGCTCAGCAAAGTAGCTTGGTAAATGGCCGAAATCACTCACCGCACCTGTTGCAATCAAGTTTTGACACTGCGGCGAACGCGCAAAAGGCTTATCTTGCTTGCTCAGATCCAAGTTGCCTTTCCAACTTACTGGCTCTTGGGTATTCACATCTTGGAAGCCTGCGCCAAGCTTGATGTTTTTCGCTTCATCGCCACCAAAGTGCCACGTTGTCAGAGGCATACCCGCCGCTTGGTGCATCGTCGCAATCTCAGAGATCACTTTATCCACAAAGCGCTTTGACGAATCTAAGCATGGGTTGATAAAGCTCATGCGGTCATAGAACTGTACTGTGGTGACGTTAGAGGTATCTTGCGGATCCAGCAAACGGAACTCATTGGCCGCCGCCTCATTGCCCTCTTGCATTAAACGTTGGTAACGCGCTTCCATTGAAACCACGGCCGCACGAGCGTGCGCTGGCATATCAATTTCTGGGATCACTTCGATATGACGAGCTTTCGCGTATTGCAGGATCTCTAAATAATCTTGCTTGGTGAAATAACCAGAGCCAAAGTTATCGGCGTTTGGACCAGAACCCAATTGTGGCAATACACATTCTGTTTCACTCGGGTCAAAACAGCGTTGAGCGCCGATGTCAGTAAGCTCTGGCAATCCTGGGATTTCAATACGCCAGCCTTCGTCATCGGTCAGATGGAGATGCAGCTTATTCATTTTGTAAGCCGCCATTTGATCCAAGGTCGCTAGAATCGCTTGTTTCGAGTGGAAGTTACGCGCCACATCCACCATCACACCGCGATAATCAAAACGAGGAGCATCGACGATTTCAACTTTTGGCAGTTGAGTCGCATCCGCCATATCGACTAAACCCAGCACCGATTGCATCGCATAGAATGCACCCGCTTGGTCAAAAGCGGTAACTTTGACGGCTTTATCCGTAATCGCTAAACGGTAAGCACCAGATTTGGCCAGCTCACCTTTAAATGATTTAGGGTTGATAACCACTTGCGCAGGCATTACGCCTTTTAAGTTCACGCCAAGCAGTTGTGCACGCTCATTCAGCGCTTGCATTTGTTCACCGTCAAACGCTTTGCTTGGCAGCGCGATACCTTTCGCGATAGAGACTGATCCGCTATGCGATTTCACTTGCAGTGGCGTTGGGATGAGTGCGTGTGTCACATCTTGCAGCGCAACATCACTGTTCTTTTCAAAGCGAGACAGCGCTTGAGCGAATACATTGTTATCGCTAGGAGTGCGCTTAAGGTTTTCACCCTCTAGGCCAGACACAAAGCTGTCCACATCTTCCGTGTTCAAAGAAGCAACCACTTTTGGCTCGGCATCCGGTGCGGTTACAAAAGCGCGTGGCATAAAGTCAGTATCAAACAGAGTCCAGTATTCACCAATCAGCGGTAGAGTCACTGTTTCACCTGCGGCAAAACCATCAAACTTATCGGTAGGTTCCAGTTTATGTAGGTCGCCTGTTACGCGAGTAATTTTGAACTGGTCATTACCTACATCGAGGATCAAGCGAATACTGTGGAAGTAAATGGCCCAATCTTTTGAATTAACCGCCTCACCGCGGTTAACCAAGGTCATATTCACTTGGTTACAAGAAGCCCACTCAGCTTCTAGAGTTTGACAAGCCAAACCGGTATCCGCGCCGTGATTGTTGACCACTTGGTATTGCACATCCAAGTTATTCGCTAATGTATCCACCACGTCTTGTGGTGAGGTGGTATTGAGTGCGCAGCCACTTAATGAAGTGAATACCGCAATCGAGACAAGACTCTTTTTCAGCATAATGATTACCCTAAATTGGTTAACGATGAGGGATGCTCTGCCTGCACCCAATCTCACAACGACATCAGCCAATGGCTTTACCTAAAATTCAGGGATATTTAGCGGCACTTTTTTCTAAGCGCAAAATTAATCCTTTAGCCAAGTGATCATGTTCAAACTTTACAAATTGACATAAGATAAAAACCATTAAATTTCAAAATGATAGAAACAACGTCAAAATCGACACTTCATTTTTGACGAGATTTCTTCCAATCCAGATCACACTTAGTAATCCGCGTTACGCAAAGAAAGCTGATCGGAATCACACAAGATCGCGGCAACAAATCGTGAGTTCGCTCGAACAAATCGACAAGATGTGAGCTTCATCATGATTCTGGCCCCGTCAAATCCGTTAATTCACTGCTAAAGTAACGTTTTTGTCGAACCTAAAGGAGTTCACTCATTCCATGCGAAACCGATTCGCCTTCTGTCTTTTATGGCTGTTTATCCCACCGCTCCACGCAGAACCGCTGTACTGGTCTGCAACCAAAGGCTCGACACAACTGATCCTCTTCGGCTCTCTCCATGTAGGCAGTGATCAGCTTTATCCATTGCCTAACCCACTCACGCAAGAGCTGAAACAGAGTGCAGGCTTAGTAGTGGAAACTGATATCCGTCACCAATCCAATGTCACCTTACCAACAACTAAAGTAAGCAGTGAGCAAGTCTTGAGTGATGAACAACTGTTTGTGTTAGATGGGATTGCGCAACAACTGAGGTTGGATGCCCAGCAGATCCGCCAACTGCCCCCTTGGTCAGCCAGTCTTATCTTGCAAATGCACCAATTTTTAGAGATGGGTTATCAAGCCGAACGTGGCATCGACCTTTATTTCATGCACCAAGCTGAGCAAGATCAACTGCCGGTGATCAGTCTAGAAACCTTACAATTTCAAGTGGATCTGTTAGCGCATTTACCTAATTCAGGGAAGGAATTATTAGTGAGTTTGCTCGATGAATGGGAAAACAATACCAAACTCACCGCGTGCATGATTGAAAGCTGGAAAAGAGGAGATGAGAAGAGTTTGCTACAAATGCTCACACTCACGGGTATGTCCGTTGAGTTGGAAGCCCAAATGCTCACCGAGCGTAATAAGGATTGGGCAGAGAAGCTCACTCAACCTCACTTCTTACCACAACAAGGTAAGCCTTATGTAGTGGTGGTCGGCACTTTGCATCTGATTGGCAAGCAAAGCTTACTCAGTTTTCTTGAGCAAAAAGGCTTTAGCATCAAGCAACTTAACCAAAGCCAAACAGCAACCTGCTCATTTTTATAACGTGCACGATGTAAAGCAAAAAGGCCCCAGCATAAATGCTGAGGCCTTAAATATGGTCGGTGAAGAGGGATTCGAACCCCCGACCCTCTGGTCCCAAACCAGATGCGCTACCAAACTGCGCTATTCACCGGAACGCTGCGTATATTACTCGCCATTTTCGGAAACGCAACCCTTTAAGCCAGACTTTCTGCATGGTTTAAACCGTTCGCTCAAAACACCACCAAAGCACGAAAAAAATGTGACTCACAACTCAACACAAGAAACATATTGGCAACCTATGCAACACAATTGATCCAGATCAGTGCTGAAAATGTAGCCAGAATTTAACGTTACTCCGTCTTCAACACTTTGGAGGAAACATGGACTTCTGGCTCAATCTTCTTTTTGGTAATGCAGTTGGACTCTCTTCAATGATAGTCATCTTTGGCGCTCTAGGTCTTATGCTGTTCTATGGCGGTTTCTTCATCTACAAAGTAATGAACGACAAATCTCCTCACTAGATCGCTAGCCTCTATTGAAAAATAGAACAACGCTATGCACCGGAGCCGACTGCGTGTCTGCTCCGGTTTTTTATTGTGCACTCATACTCTGCATCACGCCCTTTCCCCGCTCAACTCAGTGCAACTTGCCAAATTAGCGGTATATAATCAGCACCATGTGAAATAACTTTGATGTGCTGTTATGTCGCAAGATGAACTCGAACTTTTTCAACAAATGATGGGCGATGTAAAAACCATTACTCATGATACCGTTGAACTCAAAAAAGCCCACCAAGTCACCGAAGCTCAACTGGCTAAACGTGAAGCGGCAGTGAACTTGGCTGACCATGACCCCGAGGCGCTATCCATCGATCATGCCCCCATGCTTAAGCCTGATGACATGCTCGAATTTAAGCGTGATGGGGTACAAGATGGCGTTTACCGCAAACTCAGATTGGGCAAATACCCCATTCAAGCACGCTTAGACTTACATCGAAAAACGCTTAAAGAAGCACGCAGTGAGGTGATTCAATTTATTCGCCAGTGTATGGCGATGGATATTCGTACCTTGTTGATTGTGCATGGTCGAGGCAAACGATCTACCCCTCCCGCATTAATGAAGAGTTTTGTCAGCCATTGGCTGACTCAAATTAGCGAAGTGCAGTGTGCTCATTCTGCTCAACGTTTACATGGAGGCACCGGCGCGGTTTATGTATTACTTCGTAAGAGTGCGGAGAAAAAAGCGGAAAACCGAGAGCGTCATCAGAAACGTCTTGGCTAAGCAGGCAAAGCTGTTAGAATGCGCGGATTTTGTGCACCATCCGTTGTGAAACGTTAGGAGATTGTATGTCCCAACCTATTGAAAAACGCCTTAATAAATTCATCAGTGAAACGGGTTTTTGCTCACGCCGTGAGGCTGACAAACTGATTGAACAAGGCCGCGTCACCCTCAATGGCGCCCAGCCAGAAGTCGGAAGTAAAGTCACCGAACAAGATGAAGTGTGTATTGATGGCAAGCCGCTACGCAGCAAAGAACGCCCTATCTATATTGCGTTAAACAAACCAACAGGCATTACCTGTACTACGGAGCGCGATGTTCCGGGGAATATTGTTGACTTTATTGGTCACCACAAACGCATTTTCCCGATTGGTCGTTTAGATAAGCCGTCTGACGGACTGATCTTCCTAACCAATGATGGCGATATCGTGAATAAAATCCTGCGTGCAGGTAATAACCACGAAAAAGAGTACGTGGTTCGAGTCGATAAACCCATTACGCCTGAATTTATCCGTCAGATGGCATCTGGAGTGAACATTCTCGATACCGTTACTCTGCCTTGTAAAGTCACTCAGGAAACCCAGTATTCTTTTCGCATCGTGCTCACACAAGGCCTCAATCGCCAAATTCGCCGCATGTGTGAAGCCTTGGGTTATGAGGTATTTAAACTGCGCCGAGTGCGGATCATGAACATCACGTTAGATGGGATTCCAAACGGTAAATGGCGTTATTTAAGCGAAGCGGAAGTGAGCGAGATTCTGGCTATGTGTGAAGACTCCAGCGGTACGGAAGAAGCCTCACGAGTCGCACAAAGTGGTGACAGCATTAAGCGTGCGACCGATGCCAAGCTGTTTGATAGTCGTGAAGCCAATAAAGAATCCAAAGCGCGCCGCAACCCCAAAACCTATCACGGTAAAAATGCGCAAGAGTTTCGTCATGCCCCCAACTCGAAAAAAGCTCAGCGCCATCCAAAGAGCTCCCCATCCAACTCTTCGACAGCATCAAAACCAGCCCCGCGTCCAACCCCACGCACCGGCGGTACCTTGAGCCTAAGAAAGTCGAAATAAGCGATTTATCTATGCAATAAAAAAAAGGGAAGCTGATTGCTTCCCTATTTTTATTGTGGCTAGAGCGATAACCCAACCACTTTATTACGGCCTTCATTTTTGGCCGTGTACATGGCTTGATCTGCGCGATTAAACAATTGCAGCAAGCTCTCATTCGGAGAGTGTTCAACGACACCAATACTCACCGTAACCTGTGGTTTACTGCTCATCACCGCAATGTCATGTCGAATCTGCTCCATGCGTTGATGCGCTTCTTGCAACGGCATGTCTGGTAGTAGAACAACAAACTCTTCGCCGCCCCAGCGGCACAAGGTTCCCACTTGTTCAATATGACGCTGACATATCCCAACCACACGTTGTAAAACCAGATCCCCAACCGGATGACCATAGTTATCATTCACTTGCTTAAAATGGTCAAGATCGATAACAGCCAAACTTAAAGGATGCTGCTCTTTCGCCGCATTAGAAATCGCCTCTTCAACTAGCTCCTCAAACACTTGTCGACTGTATGCGCCCGTCAATTTATCTCTTACCGCCATATCTTCTAGCCGTTTTTGGTAACCTCGGAAGCTCATTTGTGCAAGCCCTAATACCGCAATCGCCACCAAAGCACTGATCACTAAATTTCCCAGCATCGCTTTGAACCAAATGTCTTGGTTAAATTCATCTTTCTGCTCAACGATGATGTACCACTGGAATTCTTCGACCCAACGACTGTTGAGATAGACTTTTTGCCCATCGGCGTAATAACTCCCACTCACACTAGGGGACGTCAAAATCTGGGTTGAGAGTGTTTTCAGCCCTTCACGCTCCTGAATCCGTGTAAAGCCAGGGTGATTGGAGCCATGCAAAGTGACCTCTCCCAACTCATTGATAAAATAGATATGCCGATTGTAACGTTTTTGATATTTCTCCACTAACGCAGAAACCGCATCGGAGCTCAACCCCACACCAATCACACCCAGGAAACGATTTTCGAAATCAAAAACCTTGTAGTTAACAAACACCACCGTTTGATGACTGTTGGCGGTATCAACATCAATATTCACCTCGAAATGTTTATCGGGCGCAGAATTTTTTACCCGAAAAAACCAAGCATCATTCGGGTTCGATTCCGAGATGGTCTTCAACATTCCGCTGTAGTGATAATAGTTGTGAGTACGATCCGAAATGTAGAAGCTCGACATCGTTTGATATTGGCGCTGAATCTCACTCAAATAGCGGATGATTCGTTCGGGTTCTTGCTCCCCAGCCAATGTCCAGTCACGCACAAAAGTATCTTGTGCCATTAAAGAAGAGATAAAAATGGGGCGGATCAGATCCTGCTGGATTTCTGAATAGATGTTGTCGCTGGTTAAAGGGAGCGAGTCTTTATTGATTTGCTCCTCAAGCGTATCGTGAGCCACTTTATAACTGACCAAACTGGTCACAAAAAATCCAAATATAATTAAAGAGACAAGAATCCAACTAAATTTCTTTCGCGTCATAATCAGCGTCCTGCTAGCACTACTTACTGCATTCCCCTGCTCCAGCTTTTGTGGAGACAGAAGCACATCCATCAATCCTAGTACCTTACGTAATGGGCCCGAATAATCCATATACCATACCGAGTACTGACTATGTTGCCATTAACTATTGGGAATGCGTTAGAAAGAACTGATAGAACGCTCAGTGCTGTGAGGGCTATTCATTTATCCGCGACTTTTTAGCACGGTATTGCATTAAAAGTAGGGATAGATCTCAAAGATAGACAGGAAGTATTGCGCAGAAAAGTAATGAGGAAGCCATTGGGCTTCCTCATTCAAGATCACTTAGTACCAAAAATCTTGTCGCCAGCGTCACCAAGACCCGGGACGATGTAGCCTTTGTCGTTCAGCTTTTCATCGATAGCCGCTGTGTAAAGCTCAACATCTGGGTGTGCTTTTTCCAGAGCAGCAATACCTTCAGGAGCCGCCACCAGCACCAGAACTTTAATCTGGTTACAGCCTTTCTCTTTCAGTAGATCAATAGTGGCGATCATAGAACCACCGGTTGCCAGCATAGGGTCAACCACTAGGGCAATACGCTCTTCAATGTTAGAAGCCAGCTTATTGAAGTAAGGCACAGGCTCTAGGGTTTCTTCATCACGGTAAATACCCACGACACTGATACGCGCACTTGGGATGTGCTCAAGCACGCCATCCATCATGCCAAGGCCGGCACGCAAGATTGGCACGACTGTGACTTTCTTACCTTTGATCTGATCCACTTGCACAGGGCCATTCCAGCCTTCGATCGTGACTTTTTCGGTTTCAAAGTCAGAAGTCGCTTCATAAGTCAGCAAGCTGCCAACTTCTGTCGCAAGCTCGCGAAAACGCTTAGTGCTGATATCGCCTTCACGCATCAGGCCAAGTTTGTGTTTTACAAGAGGGTGCTTAACTTCAACAATTTTCATGTCCAACTCCGGCTTCATTAATTTAAACCTGCGGATTATACACTTATTTTGTCGACTTTTCCGACTCTAAAACCGGAGAAAAATCTTACGCAAACGTTTTCCTTTTTGTTTTAAGCCCTGTAGAATAGCGCCGTTTTCATATCCAACTAGACCGAGGAACTTCCCCGTGAGCGGTAATAATCCATCTCTCAGCTATAAAGATGCAGGTGTCGATATTGATGCAGGTAATGCACTCGTTGAACGAATTAAAGGCGCAGTGAAGCGCACCCGTCGCCCTGAAGTTATGGGTGGCCTAGGTGGTTTTGGCGCACTGTGTGAGCTACCAACCAAATACAAACACCCAGTTTTAGTCTCTGGTACAGACGGCGTAGGTACCAAACTGCGTCTCGCACTGGATATGAAAAAACATGACACCATCGGTATCGATCTCGTTGCTATGTGCGTTAACGATCTGATTGTTCAAGGTGCTGAGCCGCTGTTTTTCCTCGATTATTACGCGACTGGCAAGCTGGATGTGGATACTGCAGCCGAAGTCATTTCCGGCATTGCCGATGGCTGTTTGCAAGCAGGTTGTGCGCTGATTGGTGGCGAAACCGCTGAAATGCCAGGCATGTACGAAGGTGAAGACTACGACGTGGCTGGCTTTTGTGTCGGCGTGGTTGAAAAAGAAGAGATCATCGACGGCAGCAAAGTACAAGTTGGTGACGCGCTAATTGCAGTTGGCTCTAGCGGCCCACACTCCAACGGTTACTCGCTGGTACGTAAGATTTTAGAAGTCTCTAAAGCCGATAAGAATGAGCTTTTAGCAGGCAAAACCATTGGTGAGCACTTACTCGCACCGACCAAGATTTACATCAAGTCAGGCTTAAAGCTGATTGCTGAACACGATATTCACGCAATCTCTCACATTACTGGCGGTGGTTTCTGGGAAAACATTCCACGCGTACTGCCAGAAGGTACGAAAGCCGTAATCGATGGTAAGAGCTGGGAATGGCCAGTCATTTTCCAATGGCTACAAGAAAAAGGTAACGTGACCACTCACGAAATGTACCGTACTTTCAACTGTGGTGTCGGTTTGATCATTGCTCTGCCAAAGGATCAAGCCGATGCAGCCGTCGCTCTACTCCAAGCGGAAGGCGAAAATGCATGGGTGATCGGCGAAATCGCAGCCGCCAATAGCAGCGAAGCACAGGTAGAGATCAACTAAGCATGAAGAGTATTGTTGTTTTAATTTCGGGAAACGGAACCAACCTGCAAGCGATCATTGATGCTTGTGAAACCAGTATTCAAGATGGCAAAGTGACGGCTGTGTTTTCCAATAAAGCAACAGCTTACGGTTTAGAACGCGCAAAACAGGCTGGCGCAGCCGCCTGTTTTATTGATCCCAAAGCTTACGAAACTCGTGATGCCTTTGATGCTGCATTGATGGAGCAGATGGATAAGTTTGCGCCTGACTTAGTGGTCCTCGCAGGTTACATGCGCATTCTCAGTAGTGAATTTGTTCGCCACTATTTGGGGCGTATGATCAATATCCACCCTTCGTTACTGCCAAAGTATCCGGGCTAAATACTTATCAACGTGCTATCCACGCGGGCGATGAAGAACATGGCACGAGCGTACATTTTGTCACCGAACAATTGGATGGCGGTCCAGTGATTTTGCAGGCCAAAGTACCTATTTTCGAAGAAGATACGGTCGATGAGCTCACGGCGCGCGTGCAGGATCAAGAGCATCGCATCTACCCACTTGTCGTGAAATGGTTTGTCGAAGAGCGTTTAGCAATGAAAGACGGTAAAGCTTATCTGGATGGTGAAGCGCTCGGCATGCACGGTTATGCGGCCGAATAATCTCAAATCGAAAAAGGGTTGAAATGATTCAACCCTTTCTTTTTTTATTCCATTCTTTAATTTCCAAACGACATCCCCGAAACACGTGGTGTTGCCAATAGGAATATCTATCGCTTAGTCGAGTGGTTAGGTTGGCGCCTGACATCCGGGTCGACTCGGTGCAAAATCCACCTCCATCAACAAATGGGCATTGTCTTCAATCCGTTCTCCAAAATGGAAAAACGCGAATTGTCCCGGCTTCATCCGTTGCCATGTTTCATTACCGGTTAACGGTTGAGTGGCAATCACCGACACCACATCATTCGGCGTGGTCTCTTCTTGGAAATTGATCTCGACATCTTCATCGAGCAGTGCTGCACGGCCAAATGGGGCTCGGCGAGTAATCCAATACAAATGATTGGTGCAATACGCCATCACATATTCGCCATTAGACAGCAGCATATTAAAGACACCGAGAGCTCTAAGCTCATCACAACACTGCGCAACATAACGCAGCATCTCAGGCCAATCTTGTGGACCTTCGGGGTAACGCTGTTCCATTTGATTCAGCAACCAACAGAATGCCAGTTCACTGTCCGTTTCACCGACTGGTCGATGACGCCCTGTGACTAAACTTTGATATCCCGTCAATTGCCCATTGTGGGCAAACGTCCAATACTGCCCCCACAATTCACGCGTGAACGGATGAGTGTTTTCCAGATTGACGCCACCGCGGTTGGCTTGCCGAATATGACTGATCACCGCACGACTTTTGATCGGGTACTGCTGAACTAATTCAGCAATTTTCGACTGACTACTGGGGTTTGGGTCTTTAAATGTGCGAAAACCTTTGCTTTCGTAAAAAGCGATCCCCCAGCCATCACGATGCGGACCCGTTTTCCCACCTCGTTGCATCAAGCCAGTAAAGCTAAAACAGATATCGGTTGGAACATTCGCGCTCATACCGAGCAATTCACACATGGTTTAAACCACTCCTTACTTAAACCAACAGCCCGGCATACACCGGGCTGATTCGCGTAATGTTACGCCATTTCCTTTTCAATCAACTGAATGATGATGTGGATGATCTTGATATGCACTTCTTGGATGCGATCCGCGTAACCAAAGTGCGGAACACGGATTTCAACATCCGCTAGACCCGCCATTTTACCGCCATCTTTGCCGGTTAACGCGATGGTTTTCATGCCTTTTGCTTTCGCCGCCTCAATGGCTTTTAGGATATTACCTGAATTACCAGAGGTAGACAGACCAAACAGCACATCCCCCTTAGCACCGACAGCTTCAACATAACGAGAGAAAACATAGTCATAGCCAAAATCGTTACTCACGCAAGATAGGTGGCTTGGATCAGAAATCGCAATACCAGGATAACCAGGGCGGTTTTCACGGTAACGGCCTGTTAATTCCTCAGCAAAGTGCATGGCATCACAGTGTGAACCACCATTACCACAAGAAAGCACTTTTCCACCTTGCTTAAATGAATCAGCAATTAGCTTAGCCGCTGCTTCAATTTGCGCGAGATTATGATCATCGCTCAAAAACTTCTGCAAAACGTCAGCCGCTTCGGTCAGTTCACTTCTAATTAAATCCTGGTACATGAGGCATCTCTCTTATTGATTATTTGTTATTCGAACCGAGCGCTCTTGGCACTTCTATTCAGTATCCACCTGAGTTTACCCAAACCTACCGATCTGTCGATAGTCAAAAAGCAAGATTTACTCTTCGTTAGCAAAACCAGCCATTCAATAAGCAACAAGAGTAGAGAGATTACTCTAGCGTGATCACTTTCGGACAAAATGTCGTTTTACATTTCATTAATACTTTGGTTACACTTTAACTGGTTAGACCACCAAACTTAGACTCGCTATTTTCGTATCAGAGAACAGAAGAATGCCAGTCTGAAAAAGGATAAAACTGTATGGAAATCTTGCTCTCAACCTTAGTTATGCTCTTGATACTTGGCGCTTGCCTATATCAAAGAACATCTTTATTTACTTCGCTAGCAGCACTGACTTTTACGATGCTGGCACTCTCACTGTTTGGTCCTTTTGGATTTTTCAGTTGGGCTCTGTATCTTGCCGGCGTTGCGGTACTTTGTGTTCCGTCGATCCGTCAATCCTTGATCAGTGGTAAAGCACTTGCGGTCTTTAAAAAAGTGTTGCCTGCGATGTCACAGACCGAGAAAGAAGCTCTCGAAGCTGGCACCATATGGTGGGAAGCCGAACTGTTTAAAGGCAAACCAGACTGGAAAAAGCTGCACAATATCCACGCTCCGAAACTGTCTGCTGAAGAGCAAGCCTTTCTTGATGGCCCAGTCAATGAAGTGTGTGCCATGGTCAGTGATTACCAAGTCACTCACGAGTTGGCCGATCTCCCTCCTGAAATTTGGACCTTCCTGAAAGAAAAGAAATTCTTCGCCATGATCATCAAAAAACAATATGGCGGTTTAGAATTCTCAGCTTATGCACAATCTCTCGTGCTGCAAAAGCTAACGGGTGTTTCCAGTGTTCTTTCCTCCACCGTGGGTGTACCAAACTCTCTCGGCCCCGGCGAATTACTGCAACACTACGGTACGGAAGAACAAAAAGACTACTATCTACCTCGCTTAGCCGAAGGCAAAGAGATCCCTTGTTTTGCACTCACTAGCCCAGAAGCAGGCTCAGATGCCGGATCAATCCCAGATTTTGGCGTGGTCTGCAAAGGAGAATGGGAAGGCAAAGAAGTGCTGGGAATGCGCCTGACATGGAACAAGCGCTACATTACACTCGCCCCAGTCGCTACGGTGCTCGGTCTTGCTTTTAAATTGCGAGATCCGGAAGGATTGCTCGGAGAGAAAGAAGATCTCGGCATCACCTGTGCTCTCATTCCTACGCATCTAAAAGGAGTGGAGATCGGCAATCGTCACTTCCCATTAAACGTGCCATTCCAGAATGGTCCTACCCGCGCGAAAGATCTGTTTGTGCCGCTCGATTTTATTATTGGTGGCCCGAAAATGGCTGGGCAAGGTTGGCGCATGCTTGTGGAATGCCTGTCGGTCGGTCGTGGCATTACTCTCCCATCTAACTCCACTGGCGGAATTAAATCTGCTGCATTGGCAACGGGAGCTTATGCACGTATTCGCCGCCAATTTAAGCAGCCAATCGGACAAATGGAAGGGATTGAAGAGCCTTTAGCGCGCCTAGCGGGTAACGCTTATGTGATGGATGCCGCGAGCAACCTCACTGTCGCGGGCATTGATTTAGGTGAA
Source organism: Vibrio metoecus (assembly GCF_009665255.1). Classification (NCBI taxonomy): domain Bacteria; kingdom Pseudomonadati; phylum Pseudomonadota; class Gammaproteobacteria; order Vibrionales; family Vibrionaceae; genus Vibrio; species Vibrio metoecus. The sequence goes on along the minus strand of NZ_CP035686.1, from coordinate 504,803 downwards.
AAGCCTTCGGTAATCTCCGCCATTGTGAAGTATCACTGCACCCATCGTGGCCAACGTTCGATCATTGATGCGATGGACATCGTTGGCGGTAAAGGCATCTGCTTAGGCCCCGCTAACTTCTTGGCGCGCGGCTATCAAGGAGCCCCGATTGCTATCACAGTCGAAGGGGCAAACATACTGACTCGTTCGATGATCATCTTCGGTCAAGGAGCGATCCGCTGCCATCCTTATGTTCTTAAAGAGATGGAAGCAGCTTACAGTCAGAACTCCGATGCGGTAGAAAAATTTGATATGGCGTTAGCCGGTCATGTCGGCTTTGTTTTAAGTAACCTTGTCCGTAGCTTATGGTTAGGCTTGACCGATGGCTTCGGATCACAAGCCCCAACGCGAGATGCTACGAAACGTTACTATCAACAACTCAACCGTTACAGTGCCAATTTAGCGCTTCTTGCTGACATCTCTATGGCAGTGCTTGGCGGTTCGCTGAAACGTAAAGAACGTTTATCCGCTCGTTTGGGCGATATTCTCAGCCAACTTTATTTAAGCTCAGCGACCTTAAAACGTTTTGAAAATGATGGTCGTCCGCTGGAAGATTTACCGTTGGTACACTGGGGATTACAAGACAGTTTACGCCAAACTGAAGTCGCTATTGATGAGTTCTTAGCCAACTTCCCAAATCGTCTTATTGGCCGCGCGTTACGCTTACTGCTCATGCCTTTTGGTCGAGTGCGTAAAGCACCGAGCGATAAACTGGATAGTAAACTCGCACAAATCCTGCAAACTCCGAGTGCAACACGTTCCAGAATTGGCCGTAACCAGTACTTAACGCCGAGCGATCACAACCCTGCTGGAAAAATTGAACAGGCGCTACAAGTGATTCTGCAAGCTGAACCTTTGTTTGACAAAGTGTGTAAAGAACTTAGTCAACGTCGCCCCTTTATGGGGCTCGATGAAGTCGCCAGAATCGGGCTAGAAGCCAAAGTGCTGACCATTCAGGAAGCGGCATTACTGAGTGAAGCGGAAGCACATCGCCTCTACACCATCAATGTTGACGACTTTGCCCCACAGGAACTGGCTGCCAAAAAACGCACACAACGTAAAGCAGAAGTGGCTTAGTTTACGCCATACCAGCCGCATGATTAAAAAACAAAGGGAGACGAAATGTCTCCCTTTTTATCTCCACTCAACACAAGGTTGAACCAAGATTACTTGCCCTTTTTAGGTGGCATGTTCAACTGCATTTCAGGTTGAGCCGCTTTTTTCATCTTGATTTTTCGTAACACAAACCACACGACTAGCACCAAAACCAGCACGACCAGATTGCCCACGATGATGTACATCATATTGCGGCTACGCTGCTCTTCACGCATCTGAATCATCAATTGCTCTTGTTCTTTCTTAAGACGCTGAGCCTCTTCTTCTTCTTGAATTCGACGAACTTCCGCAATGTTTAACTCATCAACCACACTGTAAGTTTGGTCACTAATTGGAAAATAAAGCCCACGCTGCGAAGCCAGCTCCGTTGCCCACACGCTTCCATCCCAAGAGTAATTGCCAAACTCACCATCATAAGGAATTGGCAGTTTCACGGTTAAAGACTCTTTCCCAGCTTGAGCTTCAGCAAGATAATCATCTTGATAAGGATGGCGATGGCGGATATGTGCGAGCAACGACCCCGGCTCAACCATTCCCTGCTCACCCGTGAATATCACCTGATGTGGCGTGCCTTTTACACGTGATTGAATAAAGGTGGTGGAAATTGGTGTTGGGTACACTAGTACTTCTTGTTCTTGAGCACGTAAAAACACACCATTACCCGAGGTAATGCGAACTCGGTATTTGCCCGGTTCAATCGACATTTTTAACGAAACGGTAAAGACCCCATCGCCAGGCTTTTCATCCAGTAACGTACCATCATCGGCAAACTCTCCTAATACTTCTGGGATCGGCCGCGCTTCTTTGGCTAAAGAGTCTTCGTTTTCAACGAATTTAGTAAAAGTCACTTTGAGGTTGACTCGATCAAGAAAGTCTCGCAATAGCAAAGGTTTACCATCCGACGTCAAGCGTGCGGTAAATTTAAACTCTTCACCTTGAAACACTCGAATTGGAAATACATCGGTGGTTAATTGTAGGTTAGAGATCAACTTAATATTGTTTTTCGGCGTGACTTTTCCGATGGCTTGCCAAGGGCCTGGCATCGGATTATCAATTGAAATAATGTCCATTGACGGTTCCTGATACCAACGTACGTTGTCAGGATTACGCCACTGATAATATTTGGTGCCATCTGGGCGAACCAACACGACAGGCTGAGAGTCTTTTTCGCGGTAAATGACAAAGGTAATTTGAGAAATAGTGGGATCAACACGAAAACGGTTATCAAGCAGCGACATTGAAGACTCTTTTGCTGCCAAGCTACTCAAACTGATCAAACATCCCACTATCGCCGCGAGAATCCTCACCATAACCACTCCTAATTGCGCCAGAGGCAAGTGCCACTTTTGGCGACTAAATCCAAACGTTCTTGATGTGCTTGTAGTTCATCGGCGCTAGCGTGTAAAACCTTTAACGCTTTTCGCCCGGAACGTGCGCGTTTTAATGATTCTGCGCCCAGTTCCCCACTATTTTGAGAGCTTGCTGAAAATTGTAGTGATGTCTGCCCGCCTGTCATCAATAGATAAACGTCAGCGAGGATCTCCGCATCGAGCAAAGCGCCGTGGAGCGTTCGGTGTGAGTTATCAATACCGTACCGTTCACACAAAATATCTAAATTATTGCGTTTACCAGGGAAAATCCGCTTGGCCATCGCCAAGGTATCGGTCACTTTGCAAAAATCGGTGGTTTTACCTATCGAACCACCTAACTTAGCAAATTCATAGTCCATAAAGCCGACGTCAAACGGCGCGTTATGGGCAACCAGTTCAGCACCTTTAATGAAGTCCAAAAACTCAGCATGAACCTCTTTGTATTCTGGTTTATCACGCAGAAATTCATCGGTAATACCGTGTACTTCAATCGCTTCTAGTTGAATTTCGCGATCCGGTTTTAAATAGACGTGAAAATGCCGCCCTGTGAGCTTACGATTGATGATCTCTACAGCACCGATTTCAATAATTCGATGCCCTTCATAATGGGGGCCGCCTTCGCGGTTCATACCTGTGGTTTCGGTATCGAGCACCACGATGCGTTGGTATTCTGCATTGTTGCTAGTATTCATCAGGATATCTATGTCAGACTATGCCAATTCTTTGCGTGACCCAATAGTATCAAATCATGAACAAACAGGTGGAAATTTTCACTGATGGATCTTGCCTCGGCAATCCAGGCCCTGGTGGTTATGGCGTGGTAATGCGCTATAAGCAAGTCGAAAAAACACTGGCTCGTGGCTATCGCCTCACCACCAATAACCGGATGGAAATGCTCGCCGCCGTCATGGCATTACAAGCACTCAAAGAGCCCTGCCATGTCATCCTCACCACCGACAGCCAATACGTTCGTCAAGGCATTACCCAGTGGATCCATAACTGGAAACAGCGAGGGTGGAAAACTGCCGATAAAAAACCCGTTAAAAATGCCGACCTGTGGCAGGCATTAGATCGTGAAACGGCACGTCATCAAGTCGAATGGCGCTGGGTTAAAGGCCATGCTGGCCATCGTGAAAATGAAATGTGTGATGAGCTAGCTCGACAAGCAGCAGAAAACCCAACCGAAGAGGATACGGGTTACCAACCAGACACCAAATAACCTCAATAAACGCCCCAAAACCGCAGAAGTGCCACTATGACTGCGGTTTACTGTTCACTCGATAATTAACGCCAACAGGCGAGAGCCGTCGCTTTAAACGCCACTTAGAACGAATCGGCTTCAATGGGCAAGTTCGTTTCCTTGCCACAATAAAGTAAAGACTGCCGAATGCCGAGCTAGATTCTCCAAGACCATTTTCTAACCAAGTCCAAAATGGGCGGTATTTCTGCATCGGAAACAGGGCATAGTGATCACAAGCAATCACTTGGTAGTTGAGTACGCCTAACCAATCCTTGATGCGATTAGGCGTAAACATGCGCCCACTCCATGGCAAGTTATTCTTGCGCCACGGCATCAGACTGGCTAAACCAATAAAACTGATCGGGTTAAAACCGGTGATAATGATATAGCCATCATCAATCAACACGCGGTCAACTTCTCGTAATAAACGGTGGGGGTCGTTACTGTAGTCGAGTTGATGCACCAAAATCGCCACATCAATACTCTTCTCCAAAAACGGCAGTTCGTACTTATCGGCAATCACCGTATGCAACGGATTTTCAATATCGAGGTGTACTTGGTGTTGAATATTGCAAGTACAACTGGCAAGCTCACAGCTCAGACCGCCGAGCTTTAACATATGGTAGCCAAAAAGTTTGGGACACCATTCATCTAAACGGGTCTGGATGGATTCACTCACCCACTGGCCATTTTTTAGTTGCGACCATGAGTGTGGATTTTCAAGCGCTTTATCACTGCGTGCTGGTTTCATTGCTCACCCGCTTCATTAAAGTAACCGGAGACAACTCATGTTACAGATCAAAAGCATACCCGCATTTAACGACAATTACATCTGGCTGATCCAAAATAGCGATCGCGATTGTGCTGTTGTCGATCCGGGCAGCGCTGAACCTGTTCTCGCCTATCTCAAACAACATGATTTGAACTTGAAGGCCATCTTAATTACCCATCATCATCATGATCATATTGGTGGCGTAGCCGAATTGATCCATCAATTTCCGAACACCCATGTTGTCGGGCCAGCACAAGAACCCATCCCCACCTTGACTCATCCGGTAGAAGATGGAGACCAAATCGAACTGTTTGATGAGCGCTTTATGGTACTCGGTCTACCGGGACACACCTTAGGGCATATCGGTTACGTTGGTGACGGCAAGCTATTTTGTGGAGATGTACTTTTTTCCGCAGGTTGTGGCCGAGTGTTTGAAGGAACAATGGAACAAATGTTTGCCTCACTTAACAAACTCCTTTCCTTGCCCGAAGAAACCCAAGTTTACAGTGCGCACGAATACACCGCTTCCAACCTTTCTTTTGCACTCGCTGTTGAGCCAGAAAACGAACAATTGCATATTTATCGCGATGAAGTGAGCCGTTTACGCGCGCAAAATCACCCCACATTACCCACAACACTGGGGCGTGAAAAATGGATAAATCCGTTCTTACGGACACAAGAACCGAGTGTCATTCGCTCTGTTGCTAACCGAGTGTCAACTCTGGATCCGCTCACAATATTTACTGCATTACGTGAATGGAAGAATGAATTTTGACTTTTGTCGCTTGTCACCAAGACAAAGTGGCAAGTATTATCAGCAGCCATGAAGAATAAAGGCTGTGTTACATGCGAGTTAAATTCAGTTGGGTATTGGCATTGCTGCTCGTCGGCTGTCAAGCCCCCCAACCTGTGGATACAACCACATCAGATGATCAGGCGGTAAACCCGCCCACTCAATCTGTTAAGGTTAAAAAGAAGCGTAAACCACAAACCATGACCACGCTCCCAGCAGAAGCAACCGAGAGCGTAGAAGAAGAGTATGTGGAGCTTTCCCCACAAGAACAAGACGATGTATGGCAACGCATTGCTATGCAATTAAAACTCGGAATACCGAAAGATCCGAGCGTAGATACTTATCGCGAATGGTTCATCAAAAACCCAGGCCACCTGCAAGCCATTGCAAGCCGTGCCGAGCCCTTTCTGTATCTGATCACCGAAAAAGTCGAGCAACGTGGCCTACCGATGGAACTGGTACTGCTGCCGATTGTAGAAAGCTCCTTTGACCCCTTTGCCTACTCTCATGGAAGTGCCGCTGGCTTATGGCAATTTGTTTCAGCAACGGGGAAACGCTACGGCCTAAAACAAAATTTCTGGTACGACGGTCGCCGTGATGTTTCAGCCGCCACCGATGCTGCACTCGATTACATGACGGTGCTGAGCCAACACTTTAACGGAGATTGGTACCACGCAATTGCCGCTTATAACAGTGGCGAAGGGCGAGTGGCCAGAGCGATCAAAGCCAACCAAAAAGCCGGAAAACCTATCGACTTTTTCTCGCTCGATTTACCTAAAGAGACCAGTAGCTATGTACCAAAACTGATGGCGCTAGCTGATGTGATCGCCAATCAGGAAAAATACGGCATCTCTATCCCTACAATAGAAAACCGCCAAGTGCTATCCATGGTTGATCCGAAAGAGCAGTTGGATCTTGCCATCGCCGCGCAATACGCAGGCATGACGGTAAAAGAGTTACAAAGCTTAAACCCAGCCTATAACCAATGGGCGACGGCCCCGAATGGACCTCATCAGTTATTACTGCCGGTAGAAAAAGTCGAGCGTTTTAATGCGGCCATTGAGGAAAATCGAGGCAAAGGTATAAAAGTAGTACGTTATAAGGTGAAATCTGGCGATACGCTCAGCACGATTGCCGATAAATACAACACCACGACAAAAGTCATCAAAGCGGCGAACCAAATTGCTAACAACCAAATCCGCATTGGTAGCTATCTGTTTGTTCCAACTTCAGTGAAAGATGAGAAAGCCTATGCTCTAAGTGTGAGTAATCGTCTGGCGAAAACACAGTCAGTACCTCGTGGACAGTATCAGGTGACTCATACCGTCAACTCTGGTGAAAGCCTATGGAGCATCGCTAAGCAATATAACGTATCTTACCAATCGCTCGCGAAATGGAATGGCATGGCGCCTAAAGACGCACTGCGTAAAGGGCAAAAATTGGTGGTATGGAAAGATACCAAGCCGACTGGCGTTATTCGTACCGTGACTTACAAAGTCCGTTCAGGTGATTCATTGAGTAGTATTGCCAGCAAATTCAAAGTGAAAACGACTGACATCGTTAAGTGGAATACCTTAAAGAGCAATAAGTACCTAAAACCCGGACAGCAGCTAAAACTGTACGTGGATGTGACTAAATTCAGCGCATAATCGGTGCAAGCTCGATGATATTAGTCGATTAACTGAAAGCTTACTAATAGTGGATTATGGTCAGAAGCGTCCGATTTGGGCGCTTCTGCTTTTTTCAAAACAAGGCCACGATAAAACACATGATCCAACGGCATGCCAGTAATGAACTTGGTACGGAGGTCAGGGGAAAAAACCACTTCTTGTAAGCCAATCGAAGCCAAGTTAGCACTCAATAATGCCATGCGAGCCTCACTCCAGCTGTTAAAATCTCCAGCCACAATGACAGGGCCAGAAAACGAACGTAGCTCTTCAAATAGGGCCGTTAGCTGTTGTTGGTACTCTTGTGTGCCATAGGTAAAGTTGACAGCATGCAAATTCACCACCGCCAACTCTTGCTGATTACTTAAACGGTAACGAGCATAAATACCTGATTTAGGCAACCGCAACCAAGGTTCGACTTGTGTGTAAGCGCACGCCATCATCGGCATTACTTTCGCAAGGTTTATGACTCCTGCCGCCTCCCCGAAAGCTTCAAACGCACGTGTTTGAGTTCCATCCCAGCCATTATCGTTAATCCACTGTTTGAGTCCCTCATTCATATTCGCTTCTTGTAACAGCAACAATTGTTGAGATGCGCTGAGCAAAGAGAGCTCAGTTTGCCAACTCGGACGATTCTGCTTGTAAATATTCCATACTAATAGATTGATTTGTCGTGATTTATCTAAAATTTGTGCATGAGAATTTTGGTAACACAGCAGAGGCTCTCCTTGCTGATTGTGACCGATGGTGATCAGTTCAGGCTGACTGGGTATAGTAAAAATGGAGAAAAATGCCGTTATCGCTAACGCCACAAGTAATAGCGGTATAGCCCAGTAACGTTTTTTCATCGATGTCTCCTAGAAACAAAATAAGGAGCCTCAGCTCCTTATTGTTAACACACACAAAGTAGTGATGAATGCTTAAATCGCATCCTCATCTTCTTCACCGGTACGAATACGCACAACACGTTCAACACTAGTGATAAAGATCTTACCATCACCGATTTTTCCAGTTTGAGCTGTTTCAATAATCGTATCGACACAGCGATCAGCAACATCATCAGTTACGACAATTTCTAGCTTCACTTTGGGCAGGAAATCGACCATATACTCGGCACCGCGATACAATTCAGTGTGTCCTTTCTGACGGCCAAATCCTTTGACTTCAGACACGGTCATACCTGTGATACCGACTTCGGCCAATGCCTCGCGGACATCATCGAGTTTAAATGGCTTAATGATGGCTTCGATTTTTTTCATGTTCATCCCTTAAACGACGGTCAGTGACGGCATTATCTGCCAGCGACCGATAACAATCAATAAAAAGCCCAAGCAAAGCCTGGGCATTCAACAAAACGCGGGCTTACTTCAGACTAGAATAATAAGCCGCTAAGTTGGCAATATCATCCTCACTCAATAGCATGGCTTGCGCTTGCATAACAACGGCGAGGCCACCATTGCGCTCTTTGTTTTTATACGCTTTGATCGAGGTGGTAATGTATTGTTCATTCTGACCTTTTAAATTCGGATAACCCGGAATCACCGCGATCCCATCCATACCATGGCAAGCGGCGCAAATCGCAGCCTTAGCTTGCCCTGCGGCCACATCTCCAGCCAACACAGAACCTGACAATAAGCTTCCACCGAGAACAAGTGCCATTGCCATTTTTTTGATTGCTTTCCCCATCTTATTATCCCTATAGATTATCGGTAGTTATGAATTTATTTTGGCACAGAATTAGAAGATTTGAACCAAACCAACTCACAATCTTGCCCATTCCAATCACGATCTACGAATAAATCCGCAACACTGACCACCCGATCTTGGTACATGAGGATGGGGATCTGCCGCCGCAGCCAACTTGGCACGCCGTATTCTTGAAACAGTTTCTTTAACTTACGCGAACCGCTACGTCCTACCGGACAAGCTTCTAGCCCTTGCGGATCAAAACTAATCCATAATTGGCTGGGGTCATCGGGCAACTTGATATTTCCACTCGCCTTAATGCTTAACTGAAGATGGCCTAAACCTTGCGGCAAGAGCAAAAGTTGCTCAGGCACTAACGTACTGCGCCAACCTGAGAGATCAATTTCTGGCAGTACGAGATACAAACACTGTTGGAAACGGCGAACCTCAATGCTATTGAGCTTTATTTTTGGATTAGCATCCTCACTCGCCAGCGCCACTTCACACCAAATACGTTCCGTGTGTTGACGGCTCGGCATCGGTAGTCGGTGATGCGCAAACCAAGCTCGGATCAGCTGTCGCCGCGCAGCCTCACTACTCTCAGTAAGTGTGGGGATCGATAATCCGCCATCCTCAGTAATCGCTCTTTTTAAAGCATCGGCCAAGAGTTCCTGCAAGAGTGCTTCTTGTTCTGCACACAGCTCAGCACTGCGCTGTACCGCTTGGCGAATGCTCGGCCAACGTTCTGTAAGAGCGGGCGTGATGTGATGACGCAAAAAATTGCGCTCGTAACGCGTATCCAAGTTACTTTCGTCCGTGACCCAACTCAGCTTATTCTGCATGGCATAAGCTTCGATATCTTGGCGAGAAATGGTCAATAATGGACGAGCTAAGTGGCCTTGGGCAAAAGGCGCGTAGGCAGCCATTGCCGACAAACCTTTAGGGCCACTCCCCCGCTTTAACGCGAGCAAAAAGGTTTCGAGTTGGTCATCTGCATGCTGGCCAAGCAGTAAAAGAGTATCTGAACCCACATGCTGAGATAGTGCTTGATAACGCGCTTCACGTGCCATTTTTTCAATGCTTTCACCACTGCCGAGCGTCAATTGTACGCGCTCAATTTGGCATGAAATGTTGGCTACTTGGCACCAAGTTTGGCAATCTTGCGCCCATTGATCCGCATTCGAACTCAGCCCATGGTGTACATGAACCGCTTCTACATCCCAACCAAACTCATCACGCCCACGAGCTAACAACGAGAGTAAAACTCGCGAATCCACCCCACCGCTTAACGCCAGCACTAATTTACGAAAGGGGTAACGCGCTAATTGCTGCACGAAATGGGGATAAAGATCGCTCATAAGCTCAACATCGTGTGAAAAAGTGCCTCAAGTTTACCCCTTGGGCTCAGAAAGCAAAAGGGCTGGCCTGAGCCAACCCTTGCTGTACTTTGATTTCTCACTGCACCTAATCGGTTCAGGGATCAACAGTAACCGTAGTTCATCAAGCGCTGATAGCGACGCTCAAGTAAGTTTTCGTGATCCAGTGTATCTAGATCCGCTAACTGACGCAGCAGCGTGGCTTTTAGATTTTCCGCCGTTTGCTTATGGTTACGATGTGCGCCGCCTAGAGGTTCTTCAACGATTTCATCAATCAGTTCCAGCTCTTTCAGACGAGGGGCGATCAAACCCATCGCTTCTGCCGCTTGTGGCGCTTTGTCGGAATCACGCCACAGAATCGACGCACAACCTTCTGGTGAAATCACTGAGTAAGTTGAGTATTGCAGCATGTTCACGTAGTCACCCACGCCAATTGCCAATGCGCCGCCAGAACCGCCTTCACCCACTACGTTACAAATTACGGGTACTTTCAAGCCTGACATCACTTTGAGGTTTTTAGCGATCGCTTCCGACTGACCGCGTTCTTCCGCTCCGACACCTGGGTAAGCACCCGCAGTATCGATGAAGGTGATGATTGGCATGTTGAAACGTTCTGCCATCTGCATCAAACGAAGTGCCTTGCGGTAGCCTTCAGGTTTTGGCATCCCGAAGTTACGTTTCACTTTTTCACGAGTTTCTCGACCTTTCTGGTGACCAATCACCATGACCGCTCGGCCATCAAGACGCGCAATACCGCCCACAATCGCTTTATCGTCAGCGTAGGCACGATCACCGGCCAGTTCATCAAACTCAGTAAAGATATGATTGAGGTAATCCAGCGTGTAAGGACGCTGTGGGTGACGCGCCAATTGCGCGACTTGCCATGCACCTAAATCACTGAAAATTTTCTTTTTCAGCTCAAGGCTTTTCTTCTCAAGCTGCTCTAGCTCTTTCTCCAGATCTACGGATGCACTTGTACTGTGACGAGAAACATCACGCAGTGCCTGAATTTTCGTTTCCAGTTCGACAATCGGTTTTTCAAAATCAAGAAAATTGAGGCTCATCTATCGATCCTTTGTGACTCAGCCATGCCACCCTCAGTGCGCACTGGCTGAATTTTAGTTAAATTCGAGTTCTACCTGATCGTTACCAAGTAGCTGCTTTAATTCGTCTAACAATGTATCGCTTGGCGTGACTCGCCACTCTGTGCCTAACGTCAGGCGCGCTCGCGCATCAGGGCGCTGGTAGTATACATTGACAGGTACGGTTCCTGCGCGGTGAGGTTCCAGTATGTGACTAAAACGCTCAAAAAATTGTTGATCAATCTGCGACTGTAAAATCGAGATCGATAAACCGCGGGCAAATTTTTCACGCGCGCTGCCCAAGTCCATGACCTCGCGCGCCGACATTTTAAGTCCGCCATTGAAGTCATCAAAGCTGACCTGTCCGGAAACCACCAGAATTTTATCTTTTTCTAACCATTCTGCATACCGATCAAGTGCTTCTGAGTAGAGCATCACTTCCATACGCCCCGAACGGTCATCCAGTGTCATCAAGCCAATCCGTGTACCGCGTTTGGTGGTCATGACTCGTGCGGCAATCACTAATCCGGCAACGGTTAAGGATTGATCACGCCGTGTTGGCGCAGCTTCATTCAAACGGCAACTGGTGTATTTGGTGAGCTCTTTCAGGTATTCATCCACCGGATGGCCGGTGAGATAGAGCCCAAGCGTCTCGCGCTCCCCTTCCAAGCGTACTTTTTCTGGCCATTCTGGTACTTGCGTGTATTTTTGCTCGACCTCTTCCGGTGCATCCGTAAGTACACCAAACATATCCGCTTGACCAAATGCTTCCGCTTGGTGATGTTGGCTTGCCGCCCGCACCGCATCATCCACTGACGCCATCATGGCAGCACGGTGTGGCCCAAGCCGATCAAGAGCACCAGCCAAAATCAGTTTTTCAATCACGCGCTTGTTGACCTTTTTCAGATCAATTCGCGCACAGAAATCAAACAAATCTTTGAAGTAACCGTCTTTGTTACGAGCTTCAAGAATGGCCTCAATTGGACCTTCCCCCACACCTTTGATAGCACCGATGCCGTAAACAATCGCACCGTTGTCATCCACGTTAAAGCGATACAAGCCGGAGTTGATATCCGGTGGCAACACGGTCAATCCCATGTTCTTACACTCATCCACTAGGCCAACCACTTTTTCGGTGTTGTCCATATCGGCCGTCATTACCGCGGCCATGAACTCGGCAGGATAGTGGGTTTTCAACCATAGGGTTTGGTAAGACACCAGAGCATAGGCTGCAGAGTGCGATTTGTTAAATCCGTATCCGGCGAACTTTTCCACCAGATCGAAGATTTTCATCGCCAACTCACCATCGACGCCGTTATTTTCAGCCCCTTCTTGGAACACGGCGCGCTGTTTGGCCATCTCTTCCGGTTTTTTCTTACCCATTGCACGACGCAACATGTCTGCGCCACCCAAGGTGTAACCAGAAAGTACCTGAGCAATCTGCATCACCTGTTCTTGATAGAGGATGATGCCGTACGTTGGCTCTAGAATCTCTTTGAGTGATTCATGCTGCCATTTTTCATCAGGATACGAGATGGCTTCACGACCATGTTTACGGTCGATAAAGTTATCCACCATGCCAGATTGCAACGGCCCCGGACGGAACAACGCCACCAAAGCGATGATGTCTTCAAAACAGTCAGGCTGTAGTCGCTTAATCAGCTCTTTCATACCGCGCGATTCAAGCTGGAATACCGCGGTAGTTTTAGCATCTTGCAGGTTACGGAAAGAGCGCGCATCATCGAGCGGGATCGCTTCAATCCGCACGGGGGGTTTGCCCGCCTTTTTCAAACGCGGGTTCACTAAGCCCAAAGCCCAGTCAATAATGGTGAGGGTACGTAGACCCAAGAAGTCAAATTTGACTAAGCCGGCAGTTTCTACATCGTTCTTATCGAATTGAGTAACGGGGAAGTTACCTTCCGCATCACAGTAAATCGGTGCAAAGTCAGTGATAGCAGTGGGTGAAATCACCACACCACCCGCGTGCTTACCCGCGTTACGGGTACAACCTTCTAGAATGCGACACTTGTCGATCAGCTCTTTAACTTCCTCATCCGCATCATACAGCTCTTGCAGTGCAGGCTCAGCGATAAAGGCTTTTTCGAGTGTCATGCCCGGATCGGGTGGCACTAATTTAGAAATGCGATCGACAAAACCGAACGGATGACCAAGCACGCGCCCCACATCGCGAATGACCGCTTTCGCCGCCATGGTACCGAAGGTGATGATTTGTGATACCGCATCACGACCATACATTTCCGCTACGTGATCAATCACTTGGTCACGCTTATCCATACAGAAATCGACGTCAAAGTCGGGCATAGATACCCGCTCTGGGTTCAAGAAACGTTCGAACAGCAGATCATATTCCAGCGGATCAAGGTCGGTGATTTTCAGTGCGTACGCGACTAATGAGCCGGCACCCGAACCACGCCCCGGCCCTACCGGAATATCGTTATCTTTTGACCACTGGATAAACTCCATCACGATCAAGAAGTAACCAGGGAAACCCATCTGGTTGATTACATCGAGCTCAATTTGCAGTCGCTCATCATATTCAGGGCGACGCTTGGCACGGACTTCTGGATCTGGGAAAAGAAATTCGAGTCGTTCTTCCAAACCTTCACGGGATTTCATGACGAGGAAGTCTTCAATCGCCATCCCTTCGGTTGGGAAGTTAGGCAGGAAATATTCGCCCAAGCGCACCGTTACGTTACAACGCTTGGCAATCTCCACACTGTTTTCCAGTGCTTCGGGAATATCCGCAAACAGCTCGCACATTTCCGCTTCGGTGCGCAGATATTGTTTAGGGCTGTAATTTTTCGGGCGGCGCGGATCTTCAAGCGTGTAACCATCATGAATCGCCACTCGAATTTCATGCGCTTCAAACGATTCTTCAGTAATAAATACCACTTCATTGGTCGCGACAACGGGCAATTCATACTGCTCGGCAACATCGAGTGCAAAATGAAGATAGCTCTCTTCATCCGCACGTCCGGTGCGAATTAATTCTAAATAGAAGTGGTCGGCAAAGTGGTTTTGGTAAAACTCAAGACACTTCTCAACTTGTTGTTGGTTGCCTTTTAACAAAGCACGTCCGACTTCCCCACTTTTGCCCCCCGAAAGCACAATCAAGCCTTCGGCGTGCTCAATCAACCATGCTTTATCAAGTACAGGTTGATGTTGAACATGGCCGCGCAAATAGGCTTTGGAAATCAATAAGGTGAGGTTTTTATAACCGATGTTATTTTTGGCAAGCAGCGTCAGCTTGGTCAGTTCATCACCAAACTCTTCCGATTGCAGCATGAAATCGGCACCGATGATCGGCTTGATCCCGCAATTATGCGCGGTGCTGTAAAACTTAACCAAGCCACACAAGTTAGTGAAATCGGTCAACGCCATTGCTGGCATGCCCATTGCCGCCACTTTTTTTACCAATGGCGGGACTTTGGACAAACCATCCACCATTGAGAAATCACTGTGAACACGTAAGTGGATGAACTTTGGGTCTGACATGCAAGGAATATCCAAATCTTAGGAAACGCAATTGCGCTCTATTCTATACCAAGAGCACGTTTTACTGGGCCAAAACTTTTACGATGCTGCTCAATCACGCCATGCTGCTCGATGGCGGCGAAATGCGCCGCGGTTGGGTAACCTTTGTGTTTGGCAAAACCAAATTGAGGGTATTGTTTATCCAACTCTTCCATCTCGTGATCGCGGATCACTTTGGCAATAATCGAAGCTGCGCTGATTTGCGCCACGCGCAGATCGCCTTTGACTACGGCTTGTGCCTCCATCGGCAGTTTGGGGACTTTATTACCATCCACCAACACCAAATCTGGCTGCACAGCCAATCCCGCCACCGCGCGCTGCATCGCAACCATAGTCGCTTGGAAGATGTTCAGTTCATCGATTTCTTCTGGAGAACAGCGACCAACAGACCAAGCTAAGGCTTTTTCTTGAATCTCAGGAAACAACGCTAAACGTTTTTTCTCACTGAGCTTTTTGGAGTCATTCAAGCCCACAATCGGCCGATTAGGGTCAAGGATAACCGCCGCAGTAACCACATCCCCAACAAGAGGACCTCGCCCCACTTCATCCACTCCCGCAATCAAGGCATAACCAGCCGGAATCTCAAAGGGAGGCAGCTCAATGCTTGGTTTCTTCGCCATGTTGTTTTCTCAATCTGGTTAATTTTATTTCTGAATCAAATGCAGCACAGCTTGCGCCGCTTGCTGATCCGCATTTTTACGGATCCATTGATGCATTTCGGTGAATTTACTCATCAAGGCGTGGTTGTCGTTATCGAGCAAACGGCTCACTTCATGGCAAAGATTGTCGACTGTGCAATCATCTTGCAGCAGCTCTTTCACCAACTCTTCGCCAGCCAAAATATTCGGTAAGGAGACATAAGGTGTTTTCAGCAGGTGTTTAGCCAGAAACGCCGTAAAGGCATTCACGCGATAGCCAACCACCATGGGGCGCTTAATCAACATACATTCCAGTGCAACGGTTCCTGAAGCCAGCATGACGGCATCGGATGCCGTAATCACATTGCGCGCGGTATCATCCACCAACACAAAATTCAGCTCAGGAGCGACTTGCTTCCACACTTCTTCAAATTGTGCACGGCGTTTGGCATTCACCAAAGCCACCACAAAGCCAAGATCTGGATAGCGCGCCTGCAACTTTTGGCACGTTTTAATAAACGGTTCGGCGAGCATTTTCATTTCGCCACCACGGCTACCCGGCAATACCGCTAACCAGCGGCGCTGTTCATCTAGTCCCAATAACTGCCGAGCGACCAACTTATCAGACTCTAATGGGATGGAGTCCGCTAAGGTATGGCCGATAAACTCGCAAGGCACATTGAATTTGTCGTAAAACGCTTTCTCAAACGGCAGAAAAGCCAACACCAGATTGGTGGCTGCCGCAATGCCATGAATACGATTTTGTCGCCATGCCCAGACCGATGGGCTGACATAATGCACCGTTTTGATCCCGGCTTGTTTAAGACTCAGTTCAAGGCGTAAGTTAAAATCAGGGGCATCAATGCCGACAAACACATCCGGCGGATTCGAAGTGAAATATTTGACCAGTTCGGCTTTCACTTTCAGCAATCGCGGCAAACGCCCAAGCACTTCGACTAATCCCATAACGGCGAGTTCTTCCATATCAAACAGAGACTCACAGCCGAGTGCGATCATTTTCGGCCCACCGATACCGACAAATTCAGCATCTGGGTAACGCGAACGCACCGCTTTGATGAAGCCTTCCCCCAAGGTATCACCCGAGAGCTCGCCTGCAACTATGCCAATCCGTAATGGTCTGTTCACTCTATTTTCTCCACCGTTGAAAGAGACTCTTCTCTGGACTGCAAGCCAGTAGAGGCTAAAAATGCAAAAAGATCGCTGAGAGTCGCAGCGATCTTTCAATTTATCCGTCAATTCACTGCACTAAGTAAGTGAATGAGCACCAACCGATCAGCGAATGATGCCACGCTCGGATTTCTCAAGAAAATCGAGGAACACTTTCACACTTGGGAACTGTTCTGCTTCTTGAGCAATTTCGGCTTTTGCGGCTTCTAGCGTCAAGCCATTGCGGTACAGCGATTTGTACGCGCGGCGAATTGCATGAATTTCAGCCTTTTCAAAGCCACGACGTTTCAAGCCTTCCACGTTAATACCGAAAGGTGCACAGTGGTTACCTTGCGCCATCACGTAAGGTGGAACATCTTGTACCACGATAGAACCGCCACCCAACATACAGTGGTCGCCAATATGGCAGAACTGATGAATCGCTGACATACCGCCGATAATCGCTTGGTTGCCTACTTTTACGTGACCCGCCAACGTGGCGTTATTGGCAAAAATACAGCGATCACCAATCACACAGTCATGCGCAACGTGAGCATTGATCATAAATAGGTTGTCGCTACCCACGATAGTGATGCCTTTGTCTTGTACCGTACCACGGTGCATCGTCACGCTTTCACGAATGGTATTGCGATCGCCAATGATGAGTTGAGTATCTTCACCTGCGTATTTCAGGTCCTGACACGCTTCACCAATTGAAGCAAACTGAAAAATACGGTTGAAACAACCAATTTTAGTTGGACCTTTGACAACGACATGAGACATGAGCTCGGTGCCTTCACCGATTTCAACCTTACCGTCCACATAACAAAAAGGACCAATTTTTACGTTAGCGCCAATAATGGCTCCATCTTCCACTACAGAAGTTGGGTGAATTTGTGCAGTTTCGTGAATCATCTTAAAACTCTCGACGTGCGCATTTCAGTTGAGCTGAACAAACGACATCACCATCCACTCTGGCAACACCGTTAAACAGCGCAATACCGCGGCGCTCTTTTAGAAATTCAACTTCAATCATCAGTTGATCGCCTGGGGTAACTGGCTTACGGAACTTCGCTTCATCAATGCTTGCAAAGTAGTACAGTTCATTTTCTTTTGGCGCACCAAAGGTTTTAAACGCCAATAAGCCAGTGGCTTGCGCCATGGCTTCTAAAATCAATACGCCGGGAAAAACCGGCAGTTGTGGGAAATGACCGGTAAACTGAGGCTCGTTCACTGAAACATTTTTCAAACCAATCAGATACTTGCCTTCTTCATAATCGGTCACACGATCGATCAGCAAAAATGGATAGCGGTGCGGAAGAAGCGATTGAATTTCAGTGATGTTCATCGTTTTCTTGTCAGTAGTCAAAGTCATCATCCTGTTTGTGTAAAAATAAATAAGGGGATACCCAACAGCGAAAAGACTCGCAAGATGCGAGCCTTTGGTGTCAGCCAATTACGCTTGTGAATTATCAGGCTGCTCAGTGTCTGATTGCTCAAGCTGTTTTTCTAGAGCTTTCAGTCGCTTATGCATATCTTCAATGCGGTGTACCCGAGCAGCGGTTTTACGCCACTCTTTGTTGGTTTGCAGAGGAATACCAGAGGAGTACATCCCCTTCTCCTCGATGCTGCGCATTACCATACCCATGCCAGTGATGGTCACCCCATCGGCAATTTCGATATGGCCGTTAATCACGCTAGCGCCACCAATAATACAGTACTTACCGATACGTGTGCTGCCGGCGATAATGGTACCACCCGCCAGCGCACTACCATATCCGATGTGCACGTTATGAGCGATTTGCAGTTGGTTATCGATGATCACGTTATCTTCAATCACCGTGTCATCCAACGCGCCACGATCGATAGTGGTACAAGCACCGATTTCTACGCGATCACCAATACGAACCGAACCTAACTGAGGAATTTTGATCCATTCGCCACGTTCATTGGCGTAACCAAAACCATCAGAACCAATCACAGTACCGGATTGAATTAAGCAGTCTGAACCAATCTCTACCTTATGATAGATGGTGACATTGGCCCAGAGTTTGGTGTTATCACCCAAACGCGCCTGCTTACCAATAAAACAACCCGCGCCAACGACTACGTTATCACCAAGCTGTACGCCTGATTCAATCACGGCATTAGCACCAATCGAAACGTTGCTACCTAACTTCGCATCTTCAGCAATCACCGCACTTGGAGCAATACCGTGTGCTGGTGCAGGGGTAGAATCTAACGCCTGAGTCACTTTGGCAAAAGCCACATAAGGATCGGCAACAACTAAAGTGTTACCAGGGCAAAGTTCACGTTCACTGGCTTTAACCATAATGACGGTGGCTTTACACCCACTTAGGTGCTTACTGTATTTGGGATTAGACAGAAATGTCACATTCCCAAGCTGTGCCTTATCCATAGGCGCAACTGCACTGACTAGTGCGGTTGGATCACCGTGTAACTCCCCCCCGGTGATGGTAGCCAATTCGGCTAAAGTTAATGTAGTCATAATGTTCGATTATTTAATGGCTTTAATCACTTTTTCAGACAGATTGTGCTCAGGCTTGCCGTATTGCATTGCGCTAGTATCAATCACGATGTCGTAGCCTTCTTTCTCTGCCACTTTTTTTACGGCATCTTGAATGACTTTAAACAGTTTTTGCTTCTCTTCGGCTTCGCGACGGGCAGATGCTTGCTCAAGAGCCTGAGATTTAATTTTGAATTTGCTGTCTAATTGACCAATTTCAATACGAAGTTTTTCTACTTCATCTTGACTCATCAATTCACCATCACGCTTTAGCTTTTCAATTTTGGTTTTTGCATCGGCTTGAATCGCTTGCAGTTCAGCCGCTTTATCTTTGAACTCACTCTGCATTTTTTGCAAAACAACTTCACGCTGAGGCAAGGCTTGGAACACCTGCGCAGTATTGATGTAGCCAATTTTCTGCGCTGCATCAGCCGCATTAGCCACCATAGATGAGCTAAGAATAATTAGGCCAAGACCGGCTGCTTTGATCATGTTTTTCAAAATATGTTCCTCTCCTAGAAGGTTCTTCCGATAGTGAAGGTGAAGAATTCCTCATTGTCACCCTCATAAATTTTAATAGGTTTAGCCAGTGAAAACACCAGTGGTCCCATTGGTGAAACCCACTGCAAAGCAACGCCGTAAGATGAGCGATACTTCGTTGGATCTGAGTAGTCGTAGTAATACTGGTCGCCATAGGCAGCATGATTACGATAATCAAACTCGGTATCCCACACGCTCGCCATATCGTAGAAAATGCTGGTACGAATTTGATTGCGTACTTCATCCGAAGCAAATGGAGTTGGTACAATCAGTTCCACGCTCGCCAATGCGATAGCGTTGCCACCCACAGAGTCATCCGTCGCTGTATCCGAGCCATTATTTGAACCGGAATAATCACGGTACACCGCTTTAGGACCTGCAGAGTTTGACCCAAAACCACGTAATGAGGTAAAGCCGCCCGCATAGAAGTTCTCATAAAATGGGAACAAGTTATCTTTTCCATCGGTTTGGCCGTAGCCATTCCCATAACCTAAACGTCCACGCAGTAGCAGGGTAAACTCATGCTTTTTGGTTAACGGGAAGTATTGGCGCACATCGTATTGCAGCTTGAAGTACTGAGCATCAGAGCCCGGCACGGTCATTTTGTACGAAGCACGTTGATGGTTACCTGCTGTCGGGAAATAACTGCTGTTTAGGTTATTGCGCGTCCATGACAGGTTGAAATCAAAATCGTTGGTTAACAGGTTGCCTTCTGAATCGATATTATTCGACTGCGCCGCAAGGAATTTTTCCACCTGTAAGTATGGTGTTAGGTTACCCAGTTTATTGTGGGTATATCCAACCCCGAACTCGACACGATTCAATTCATCAAATGGGAAACCCCAAGTGAGATTCATCCCGTAGCTTTCGTTGGTATAGTCAACGATACCCGCTTCAGAGGCTTCGAACTGGTTGTAGAAAACTTTACCACCTAAACTGACACCATCAAGGTTCCAGTAGGGGTCTCGGTATTCCAAGGTCAGGTTTTTCTGATAATCGTTGATCATCGCGTTGATGCCAACCAGATTACCACTGCCTAGGAAGTTATCTTGCTTCAAACCGACTTGGAAACTCACACCTGATTCCGTGCCGTAACCGATACCAAAGTTAACACTGCCGGAGTTCGCTTCTTTCACGCTATAGACTAAGTCAACTTGGTCTTCGCTGCCGGGGACTCGAACAGTTTGTACTTCTACCGTTTCAAAGAAGCCTAGACGATTAAGACGAGTTTTACCCGTTTCAATATCTTTCGAATTCAGCCATGAGCCTTCCATTTGACGCATTTCACGGCGTAGCACTTCATCACGGGTGCTGTTATTGCCGACAAAACGAATATCACGCACATAAATACGTTTACCCGCTTCAACATGAACCACCAGTGATACTTGCTGCTTTTCATCATCAAACTCAGGAATAGTGCGCACTTGAGGATAGGCATATCCCGCCTCACCCAATACTTTCTTGACACTTTCCTCAAGCCTTGTCACCGAAGAACCATTGTAGGTTTCTCCGATTTCAAATGGGATGAGAGAGGTGAACTCAGCTTCTTTGCCCATCAGTTCACCACGGAACTGCACTTTGCTCACCGTGTACGGCTCGCCCTCATTCAGGTTGAGCGTAATGTAAACACCCTTTTTATCGGGAGAAATCGCGACTTGTGTGCTATCGACCTGAAACTTCAAATAACCACGATCGAGATAGTAGGTACGCAGTGCTTCAATATCACCCGCCAATACCTGCTTCTTGTACTTATCATCGGCTAAGAAATTCCACCAAGACACATCCACATTGAGGTTAAAACGCGACAACAGCTCTTCATCGCTAAACACTTGGTTACCGATGAAGTTAATTTGCTGGATCTTGGCTGAAACGCCCTCAGTAAAGACAAATTTGAGGTCCGCACGATTACGAGGCAGTGGTGTCACAACCGCTTTTACGGTCGCGTTGTATTTACCCACACTGTAGTAGAAATCCTCTAAGCCTTTTTCGATATTGCTTAACGTGGTGCGATCGAGCGCCTCACCAACTCGGATATTTGAGGCTTCCAAGTTTTGTTTGAGCTGATCTTCTTTGATCGCTTTATTGCCAGAGAATGACACGCTCGCAATCGTTGGACGCTCTTTCACTTGGACGACTAAAGTATTGCCATCACGCAGCACTTTGACATCTTCAAAGTTTCCGGAGGTGTACAATGCCTTGATAATGTTAGCGACATCTTGTGAATCAACGCTATCGCCAACCCGAACGGGCATTTTCAGTAATGCAGCACCTAACGCCACCCGTTGCAGGCCATTAATCTGGATGTCCTGTACCACAAATTTTTCGGCACTATTTGCCGACACGCTCGTGGCAAGCAATGTCGCGAGCAGAATCTGTTTCATCGCCATATTGTTTTGAGTTCTTCCTTACTACAACTCTTGCCTAATGTTTATCAATCACAGGCGAGTAAAATCGTTAAAGATTGCAACGGCCATTAAAGAGAAAATGATGGCACCACCAATCCGGTAACCCATTTCCTGCACCTTTTCAGGTACTGGTCGACGAATTACCGCTTCAATTATGAAAAACAGCAGATGACCCCCATCCAACATTGGCAGTGGCACCAAATTAATAATGCCAAGGTTAATGCTGATCAACGCTAAAAAACCTAAAAAGTAGACAAAACCATAGTCCGCGGTTGTACCTGCGCCTTTGGCAATAGAAATCGGGCCGCTAAGGTTGTTCAACCCCACATCCCCTACTAGCAGTTTTTTTAACATACTGACCGTCAGGTCAATCACTTGCCCACTTTTTTCAACGGCTTTGCCCAGCGACTCAAATACACCAAATTGCAATTCAAATCGATAGCTTTGCGGCCATTCTGCGACTTTTGGTGCGATTCCCGCAAAGCCGATCACTTTTCCTTGCGAAAGTTCACGACTATCTGGCGTCAGTGAGAGTTCAATTTTTTGCCCAGCGCGCTCAACCACAACAGGGAGCGGCGCGTTAGGATGATTTTGAATGGCATTCACAACCTGCTGCCAATGTTCAATTGCTTGCCCATTGATTTGCAAAAGAATATCACCCACTTGCAACCCAGATCGTTCACCAGCACCTTGTGCTGCCACACTAACCAATTGGTTTGATATTTCAGGAGTAAATGGCTTAAAGCCAAGCGCCCTCATAGCAGACTCTGTTTCTGGGTCAAAGTTCCAATCATGCAGATTAATTGTCTTGATTTCGTCGAATCCAACGCCTTCTGCTAGTGAAACGGTAAGCGTCATACTGTCATCACCAATATGACCAACCAAGCCCATATTCACCGACTCCCAATCTGGGGTAGTCACGCCAGAGACCGCTTTAATCTCCATGCCCGACTCAAGGCCCGCTTGAGCCGCAATCGAGTATGGTGTCACTTCGCCAATCACAGGCTTGACCGCAGGGACACCGATCATAAACATCAGCCAATAGGCAAAGATAGCAAACAGAAAATTGAAGAGAGGGCCTGCACTTACAATTGCTGAGCGTTTCCAAAGCGATTGCTTATCAAACGCCATAGCCTGTTGTTCGGCAGGAACATCATCGACCCGTCCATCCAACATTTTGACGTAACCGCCAAGCGGGATCATCGATAGGCTATATTCGGTGCCATCACGTCCCATGCGTTTCCAAATCGATTTACCAAAACCGATGGAGAATTTTTCAACTTTTACACCGCAACGTCTGGCGACCCAGAAATGTCCAAATTCATGCACTGCCACTAAAATGCCTAGCGCAACAATAAAGGCGATGAAGTTCCATAAGATGTCGTTCATGGTTGACGCTCTTTCAATACTTGGTGGGCAAAATGTCGGGCCATTGTATCTAGCTCAAGCAGGCTTTCCAAGTCACTGCAATGTAACTCGGTATTGGTCGCACAGACCTTAGACAATACCTGATCATTGATCGCGGCGATGTCAGTGAAACGTATTTTCCGTTTTAAAAAGGCGTCAACCGCGACTTCATTCGCAGCATTGAGCGAGGTCGTCGCATGCTGGCCTAGGAAACAAGCATCCATGGCCAATTGCAAGCATGGGTAACGAGCAAAATCGACATCCATAAAAGTCAGTTGCTGCAAACGCGTAAAATCAAGCGCTGGTACACCGGCTGTCACCCGTTCTGGATAAGCCATTGCATAGGAGATCGGGGTTGCCATATCGGGCTCCCCCAACTGCGCAATCACTGATCCATCTTGGTATTGAACCATAGAATGGATCACGGATTGAGGGTGAATCAACACCTTAAGCTGTTCACGCGATGTATTAAACAACCACTTAGCTTCAATGTATTCGAGGCCTTTGTTCATCATGGTGGCAGAATCAACGGAGATCTTAGGCCCCATTGACCAGTTAGGATGAGCAATCGCCTGTTCGGGAGTCACACTCTCTAAGGTGGAGAGATCGCTGTAGCGGAATGGACCACCTGAACCCGTCAGTAAAATATGGCTGATGCCATGCTGCGATAAATCACAGCGGCCAAGCTGTGTTTGGATCTCACGCGGTAAACATTGAAAAATAGCATTATGCTCACTATCAACCGGCATTAACTCCGCGCCCGATTGCGCCACAGCATCAATAAACAGTTGGCCAGACATGACCAATGCCTCTTTATTGGCGAGCAACACTCGTTTGCCCGCTTTCACCGCCGCCATCGTGGGTAACAAACCCGCCGCACCGACAATCGCCGCCATGACCGTATCCACTTCATCCAGCGCCGCGACTTGGCACATCGCTTGTTCACCGTATAAGACTTCAGTGGGGATCGCATGACTTTTTAGTAACTGTTGCAACTCGGCTGCCGCCTGAGCCGTTGCCATCACCGCATATTTAGGTTGCCATTGCTGGCAAAGCTGGTGCATTTTGGCCACATTGCCCCCAGCAACTAAAGCAACAATCGAAAACTGCTGTGGATTTTGGGCAATCACTTTAAGGGTGCTGGCTCCAATCGAACCGGTGGCGCCTAAGATGGTTAGTTTACGCATAGTGAAAACCGCTATTGTGCATCAGGCTGCCTGGGCAGCCCGATGATTAGAACAAGAAATAGAGAAGTGTAAACACTGGGAAAGCAGCCGTCAGGCTATCAATTCGATCCAAAATGCCGCCATGTCCCGGTATGATATTGCTGCTGTCTTTAATGCCAGAGACACGTTTAAACATACTTTCGACCAGATCGCCCAACACTGAAATCACCACGGTCAGCAAAATAATCAACAACATTGCCGGCATAGAGCTAAATTGAAGGCCAAACCCTTCAGCAACCCAGTACCCTACGAGCATAGCCGTAACCACGCCACCGACTAACCCTTCAATGGTTTTATTGGGACTGACTGCGGGCGCCATTTTGTGTTTACCTAGACTTTTTCCCACAAAATAGGCCCCGCTGTCTGCGGCCCAAACCAGAAAACAGACGAAGAGCACAAGTTTTGCGCCATAAAAAGGATCGGCGAGGTAAGAATGAGCGCGCAAAAACAGCACACTCCAAAAGAATGGCACTAGCGTCAGCAATCCAAAGAGGTGGCGTACACTGCTTGAGTGTTCCCATAACGGACGAGAGCGTGGATAAGTGATCGCTAAGCCGCTCGCAACCAACCACCATATCCCACCGAGACCCAGCACGGCAAAATGGGGCGCACTAATATTACCGATGGCTGGAAATTCAAAATCAATCAATGCAAGACTGATCCCACCACACACTAGCGCAGGGATCATTGCCAGAATCCGTGATGGCTGATTCACAAACTGAGTCCATTCCCAGAACCCAAGTAAAGTCACCACGGCAAGCGCCAGCATAAACCAAGCAAAAGGCAAATAGATAATGCCAAGGATCACCAAAGGCGCGAGAACAAGCGCTGTAATGATTCGCTGCTTCAAATTGAGAAGTCCTATATTCAGTTTTCCATCAATGCCTTGATTTGTTCACCAGTGCAGCCAAAACGGCGCTCGCGATTAACAAACCAAGTCACTGCTTCAATCAGGCAGTTTTCATCGAATTCAGGCCAGAAGACTGGAGTAAAATACATTTCTGCGTAGGCAAGTTGCCAAAGCATAAAATTACTAATGCGGCACTCTCCGCTAGTACGGATCAACAAGTCCACATCCGGCAGATCGGCCATTGTGAGATGTTGCTTAAACACGGCTTCATCAATATCGGTTGGCTGTAATTCACCTTGTGTGACTTTTGCTGCTAGTGCTTGGGTAGCTTGCAAAATGTCCCACTGACCACCGTAATTCGCAGCAATGTTCACCACCATGCCCGTATTGCTAGCCGTTAATTGTTCGGCTTGCGCTATTTTCGATTGTAAGCGCTCACTAAAGCGGCTTTTATCTCCAATCACGCGTAGACGAAGGTTATTTTTATGCAGTTTTTTTATCTCGGTAGAAAGCACCGTGATAAAGAGTTCCATCAGCACGCCCACTTCTTCTTCTGGTCGACGCCAGTTTTCACTGCTAAAGGCAAACAGGGTAATCGCTTGGATCCCTAGACGAGCAGAAGTAGAAATTGTTTTGCGAACCGCAGCAACACCATTTTTATGGCCAAACACTCGCGGTTTTCCCTGTGCTTTCGCCCAGCGACCATTCCCATCCATAATGATGGCAATATGCTTAGGTAATACATCTTGGGAAAGAGATAGATTTTGCATAAGAAACACAACGAACAATCAAAGAGGCGCAGAGTAGCATAAAAAAACGCTGTGCTGCGAGCACAGCGTTCTGTTCACCAAGCCAGTGGATTAAACTTCCATCAGCTCTTTTTCTTTTGCAGCAAGAACATCATCGATCTTCTTCACGGCTGCATCAGTCAGCTTCTGAATGTCTTCTTGTGCACGACGCTCATCATCTTCTGAAATTTCTTTATCTTTTAGCAGACCTTTCAGATCGTTGTTCGCATCACGACGGATGTTACGCACCGCAACACGACCGCCTTCCGCCTCACCACGCACAATTTTCACCAGATCACGACGGCGCTCTTCCGTCAGAGGTGGCAGTGGAACACGAATGATAGTGCCTGCTGACATTGGGTTTAAACCCAGATCAGACATTAAGATCGCTTTTTCAACTTTTTGAGTTAAATCACGATCAAATACGGTGATCGCCAAAGTACGTGCATCTTCTGCAATCACGTTAGCAATCTGATTAAGTGGAGTTGGAGCGCCGTAGTAGTCAACAGAAATACCTGTGAGCAGACTTGGGTGAGCACGGCCAGTACGAATTTTAGATAGGCCATTTTTCAGTGCTTCTACACTTTTCTCCATACGCTCTTGCGCATCTTTTTTGATCTCATTAATCACAATATCACCTTAATTCTTGTTTTCGTTTCGAGAGCGTTCAGTTTCAAGACTGATCACAGCGCGTCGCTGATCAATGTACCTTCAGTTTCACCCATAACGACGCGACGAAGTGCGCCAGGTTTGTTCATGTTAAATACACGAATTGGCATTTTATGGTCACGAGCCAGAGTGAACGCGGCTAAATCCATCACTTTCAGCTCTTTATCAAGCACATCGTTGTAAGTCAGCTTATCATACAGTTGTGCATCTGGGTTGGCTACCGGGTCAGCACTGTAAACACCATCCACTTTCGTCGCTTTGAGAACCACGTCTGCTTCAATTTCAATACCACGCAAACACGCTGCTGAGTCTGTAGTAAAGAATGGGTTACCTGTACCTGCCGCGAAAATGACCACTCGGCCTTGACGTAATTCACGAATCGCATCAGACCAGCTGTAATCGTCACACACACCATTTAGCGGGATAGCAGACATCAAGCGCGCATTCACATAAGCACGATGCAACGCATCACGCATTGCCAAGCCGTTCATCACGGTTGCCAACATCCCCATGTGATCACCTACAACACGGTTCATGCCTGCTTTAGCAAGACCAGCACCACGGAACAGGTTGCCCCCACCAATCACAACGCCCACTTGTACGCCCAGCTCAACCAGTTCTTTTACTTCCTGAGCCATACGCTCAAGTACCGTAGGATCAATACCAAAACCTTCAGAGCCTTGTAGCGCTTCACCACTTAGTTTTAACAAAATACGTTGATAAGCTGGTTTAGGGTTCGTAGTCATGGGAGTTTACCTTCCAAAGAGAGTTGAGGATTAACAGTCATGAATAGATTTGAGTGTGTACTTAAATCTATTCATCACGGCTAATCAAGGTATCAGCTAGCCACATTTAACGAATCAACGCACTCATCGTAAAAAGACCGCAGCCATGGCCACGGTCTTTTTTTGAGCAATCGCGCTAGGATTAACCTTTTTGCACCAGTGCTACTTCTTCAGCAAAGCTCAGGCCTTCTTGTTTCTCGATGCCTTCACCTACTTCAAGACGAACGAACGCAGTAACCTCTACGCCTTTCTCAGCAAGAATTTCGCCAACAGTTTTCTTTGGTTCCATTACGAATGGTTGACCAGTCAGAGAAACTTCGCCAGTGAATTTCTTCATACGGCCTTCAACCATTTTCTCTGCGATTTCTTTTGGTTTGCCTTCGTTCATTGCGATGCCAACTTGAACTTCACGTTCTTTAGCAACAACTTCAGCTGGAACGTCGTCTGGAGTCAGGAATTCTGGACGAGAAGCAGCAACGTGCATGGCAACGTGCTTCAGAGTTTCTGCGTCAGTAGAACCTGCAACCACTACACCGATACGATCGCCGTGACGGTAAGTAGCCAGAGTTGCGCCTTCAACGTACTGAACGCGACGGATGTTGATGTTCTCACCAATTTTCGCAACTAGAGCAACACGAACTTCTTCGAATTGCGCTTGTAGTTCTTCTACAGAGGCTTTAGAAGCAACAGCAGCGTCAGCAACTTGGTTAGCAAATGCTACGAAGCTACCGTCTTTTGCTACGAAGTCAGTTTGGCAGTTTACTTCAACCAGAGCCGCAACGCCTTCGCCTTCTTTGATAATGATGGTGCCTTCAGCAGCGATGTTGCCAGCTTTTTTAGCAGCTTTAGCAGCACCACTCTTACGCATGTTTTCGATCGCCAGCTCGATGTCACCGTTAGTTTCAACAAGGGCTTTCTTACATTCCATCATACCTGCGCCAGTACGCTCGCGCAGTTCTTTTACTAGAGCAGCAGTAACAGCCATTCTCTATTCCTCAGTTAATTCTGGATTGGGTAAAAATTGAGGGCCTACATTATCGGCCCCCAATGCTAACTATAACTTGGTCTATGCTGCACAATTATGGCAGATAGCCTAAGTTTCACTCAGAGCCGAGATTATTCCGCTTCTACGAAACCGTCTTTTTCAGCTACAACAGCGTCTTTGTTACGACCTTCATTGATCGAAGCAGCAGCCGCATTCAGGTACAGTTGAACAGCGCGGATCGCGTCGTCGTTACCTGGGATGATGTAGTCAACGCCGTCTGGGCTAGAGTTAGTATCAACAACAGCAAATACTGGAATACCTAGGTTGTTCGCTTCTTTGATAGCGATGTGCTCGTGATCTGCGTCGATTACGAACAGAGCGTCAGGCAGGCCGCCCATATCTTTGATACCACCAAGAGACTTTTCAAGTTTCTCCATTTCGCGAGTGCGCATTAGAGCTTCTTTCTTAGTCAGCTTGTCAAAAGTACCGTCAGTTGATTGAACTTCCAGCTCTTTCAGACGCTTGATTGACTGACGAACAGTTTTCCAGTTAGTCAGCATACCGCCCAACCAGCGGTTGTTAACGTAGTATTGGTTGCTTGCTAGAGCAGCTTCTTTAACAGACTCAGATGCAGCGCGCTTAGTACCTACGAACAGAACTTTACCTTTTTTCTCGCCAACTTTTGCCAGCTCAGCTAGAGCTTCGTTGAACATTGGTACAGTTTTTTCTAGGTTGATGATGTGAACGCGGTTACGAGCACCGAAAATGAATTGCTTCATTTTTGGGTTCCAGTAACGAGTTTGGTGACCGAAGTGTACGCCCGCTGTCAGCATATCGCGCATTGATACAGATGCCATTTTAAATTCCTCTATGGGGTTAGGCCTCCACATTCCCCGTATATCCGACTCCTCAATTGGAGCACCCCGGAACACGTGTCGGAATGTGTGTGATTTAAACAATTAGGTTTGCGGTTCCCAATCCTTTTCGCCGACAAGGAGAACAAGGACCCGGATTCCGGCGCGCTTTATACCATATTTTGCCCCTGTGTGGCTAGAAAAAATTCGTCGGAAGTCGATCTGCGATGAGCCAATTCCCCATCGTTTCTAGCTCAAGACTGACTGTTTTCTTGCGCTTCATCTGTCCATTGTTACAATAGCGCTACTAGCACCTTGTGTGCTCACAAGTCAGTAGAGAAAGCCGATGTCTATAAAAATCAAGAATGCCGTAGAAATTGAAAAAATGCGCGTTGCGGGCCGCTTAGCCGCTGAAGTTCTAGAAATGATTGAACCTCATGTGAAAGCAGGCGTGACCACTGAAGAGCTGGATCAGATATGTCATAAGTACATTACTGAGGTTCAAGGCGCGATTCCGGCACCACTGAATTATCACGGTTTTCCAAAATCGATTTGTACGTCGATCAACCATATTGTCTGTCATGGTATTCCAGCCAGTGAAGATTCTTACTTCGGCCAACTGCAGCGTCCTGCGGTACTGCGTGACGGCGACATCCTCAATATTGACATTACGGTGATCAAAGACGGTTACCACGGCGATACATCAAAAATGTTCATGATTGGTGAGGTGTCACTCGAAGACAAGCGCCTGTGTCATGTGGCACAAGAATGTCTGTACTTGGCTCTAAAACAAGTTAAACCAGGCGTGCAACTTGGCGAAATTGGTAGCACGATTGAAAAACACATCAAGACCAACAACAAAAATAATCCACGCTTTAAGTTTTCTATCGTGCGTGATTACTGTGGTCACGGCATTGGTGCTGAGTTCCATGAAGAGCCGCAAGTGGTGCACTACAAAAACAGTGATCGCACCGTGTTGCGTGAAGGGATGATTTTCACCATCGAGCCGATGATCAACGCCGGTAAATTTGGCTGCCGCCTTGATGATGAAGACAGTTGGACGGTTTACACCGCCGACGGTAAAAAATCTGCACAATGGGAACACACTATTCTCGTTACGGCCACTGGCTGCGAGATCTTAACCCTGCGTAAAGATGAAACACTGCCGCGTTTGCTTAACAACGCTTAAGCTCTTCAACGCTGAAAAATATCCCTGCCGGTCAGGGATATTTTTTTATCTGCTGCCATCTGCTAGATTGGCTCTATTCGTGTTAACGCTTGCATGGACGCGCTATGCTGTATCAATCGCCCCTTACACTTCAAGAATCACAACTGACCGTTGAGAGTTTAAAGCAACAACTGGAAAGTTTTACGGAATATCAGAAACAGGAGTTTTTCGATCACCACCCTGTGACAGATTTGGTCTTAGGCCGCTCAGAATACATGGATTTGTTGCTGCATCGCCTATGGCAATCTTTTGGGTTTGATGAACTGCTCGAAGTGAGTTTAGTTGCAGTCGGTGGTTATGGTCGCGGTGAGCTGCACCCCCTTTCTGACATTGACTTATTGGTGCTTTCTCAGCAGCCGCTCAGTGATCAAGTCGCGAGCAAGATCAGCCAATTTTTAACTCTATTATGGGATTTAAAATTAGAGATTGGTCATGCGGTTCGTACGGTTGAACAGTGTGCTGAAATCGGTAAGGCCGACTTAACCGTCGCAACTAACTTACAAGAAGCGCGTTTACTTTGTGGGTGTGAAGAGACGTTCCATCACTTAAAAATGGTGATTCATTCTGAATCGTTTTGGCCCAGTGAAGTGTTCTATCAGGCCAAAGTGCAAGAACAAAAAGAGCGTCACGCCCGTTATCACGACACTACCTACAATTTAGAACCCGATATTAAATCAACGCCCGGCGGGTTGCGCGATATTCATACCCTAAGCTGGGTTGCTCGTCGCCACTTCGGGGCAACCTCCTTATATGAAATGAGCCGCTTTGGCTTTCTCACTGATGCGGAATACCGTGAGTTGGTTGAGTGCCAAGATTTTCTGTGGCGCGTACGTTTTGCACTGCATATTGAGCTGAAACGTTACGACAACCGCCTGACATTTGCTCATCAAGTTCAAGTCGCTCGTCATCTAGGCTATTTTGGAGAAGGTAATCGTGGCGTAGAAATGATGATGAAAGAGTTCTTTCGCACATTACGTCGCGTGGCAGAACTGAACAAAATGCTGCTAAAAATCTTCGATAAAGCGATCCTCAATAACGGGGAAGAAGAAGATGCAATCATTATTGATGAGGATTTTCAGCGCCGAGGCAACATGATTGAGGCACGTAAACCAGCCTTATTTCAAGCGCGCCCAGAAACGATTCTGGATATGTTTTTGCATATGGCGAACGATTCCACCATCGAATCGGTAGCACCTGCGACCATGCGCCAATTGCGCACCGCTCGACGTCGTTTAAATAAATTCCTGCACACCATTCCTGTGGCGCGGGAGAAATTTATCGAACTGGTGCGTCATCCCAATGCGTTACATAAAGCCTTTAGCCAAATGCATAAACTCGGCGTATTGGCCGCTTATCTACCGCAATGGCATCAAATTGTCGGCCAGATGCAGTTCGACCTATTCCACGTGTACACTGTCGATGAACACAGTGTACGTTTGCTCAAGCACATCCATCTATTTAGCGATATAAAAAACCACGAAAGACACCCGATCTGCTGTGAAATTTATCCTAAAATTCAGAAAAAAGAGCTATTAATTCTCGCCGCGATTTTCCATGACATCGGCAAAGGCCGTGGTGGCGATCACTCCGACATCGGGGCGGATGAAGCCTTTGATTTCTGTATTGAACATGGCTTATCTAAACCAGAAGCAAAACTCGTCGCGTGGTTGGTTAAAAATCATCTGTTGATGTCGGTCACCGCTCAGCGACGTGATATTTACGACCCAGATGTGATCATCGAATTTGCCAAAAAAGTGCGTGATGAAGAACGTTTGGAATACTTAGTGTGCCTCACCGTGGCTGACATCTGCGCCACCAACCCGGAACTTTGGAACAGTTGGAAACGTACGCTACTGGCGGAGCTGTTTTACTCTACACAACGGGCTTTACGCCGCGGCTTAGAAAATCCGGTTGATATTCGTGAGCGAATTCGCCACAACCAGCAAATGGCCTCCGCCCTGCTACGCAAAGAAGGCTTCACTAGCCGAGAAATTGAAGTGCTGTGGCAACGCTTTAAAGCCGATTACTTCCTACGCCACACCCATAAACAGATAGCTTGGCACTGCTCCCATTTACTGCGCCATGAAGACAGCAGCAAACCCTTGGTGCTCATTAGCAAAAAAGCCACCCGTGGGGGGACTGAAGTCTTTGTGTATACCAAAGATCAAGCCGCGCTGTTCGCGACCGTGGTTGCCGAACTCGACCGACGCAACCTAAACGTACACGATGCTCAGATCATGGCGAGTAAAGATGGGTACGTACTTGATACCTTTATGGTGCTCGATCAAAACGGACAAGCGATTGAAGAAGATCGCCACCAAGCTCTTATTCGTCATCTCGTGCATGTGCTAGAAGATGGCCGCCCAACCACATTAAAAGTGCGGCGTATTCCACGTAACTTGCAGCACTTTAAGGTCAAAACTCAGGTGGATTTTCTCCCCACTAAGAGTAAAAAACGCACCTTAATGGAATTGGTTGCTCTCGATACTCCGGGTTTACTCGCCACTGTCGGTGCAACATTTGCAGAGCTCAATCTCGACTTACATGCAGCGAAAATCACTACTATTGGGGAAAGAGCAGAGGATTTATTTATTCTGACCAATTCACAAGGTGCTCGCCTTAATGAAGAGGAAGAGCAGTTACTGCGCGAGAAATTGATCGAAAATGTCTCTCAACTTGCACCTAGTGCACAATAACCTCGTACCGAACAGCGGGCGATTGAGCTTTAAATGCCTGACGAGATTAGGTGGGATCTTGAGCACAACTTAACCTATTGAACTGTCAGGCACATCAACCTGCTGCTAAAGTGAATAGAGTCCATCACGAGTTTGACAAACATATGCTTGTGCTCAGTGATGGTAAACAGGTTATTTTGACTAAGAGGTTGCCTATGTTTCCCCATCTCGTCGGCTTGGGTATTAATGAACCAACGCAGATTGAACGTTATTCGCTGCGCCAAGAAGCGCATAAAGACGTGTTAAAAATCTACTTCAAAAAGCAAAAAGGCGAACTGTTCGCAAAAAGCGTTAAGTTTAAGTATCCAAGACAGATCAAAAATGTATTGGTGGACAGTGGTAGTCATCAATACAAAGAAGTGACTGAAATTAATCGTAATTTGACGCTAGTGATTGATGAACTGAATAAGATCACAAAACCTGAAGTGATGGGCGAAGTGGACGTAAAACAGAAAATTCTTAATGATTTACGCCACTTAGAAAAAGTAGTCGCCAGCAAAATTGCAGAAATTGAAGCGGATTTAGAAAAACTTAATTAGCCAAGTCAGGTTCCCCTTTGGGAACCTGCAGACTAAAGACTCCAACCGAGCCAGTGCCCGATGGCCGCTAAACTGATCGCCGCCATCACACCAGCCACTAAATCATCAATCATGATGCCGAAACCGCCGTGCACACGTTTATCCAACCAGCTGATTGGCCAAGGTTTAAGCATGTCGAAAAAGCGAAACAGCACAAAACCAGTGACTAACCATTTCCAGTCAAAAACGGGCAATTGGCATAAAGGCACAATCAACATGGTGATCCAGAATCCGGCAAATTCATCCCAGACAATCGAACCGTGATCATGCACCTTCATATCATCAGAGGTTACTTGGCAAATTTTAATCCCGATGAGGCTGGCTGCCACAATCACCACCAAATACAGTGTGAATGGGAGTTGCGCCAACACAAGATAAAACGGCACAGAAGCTAAGGTCCCCATAGTGCCGGGAACCACAGGAGATAAGCCACTACCAAAGCCCGTTGCGAGCAAATGCCAAGGATTACTTAATGATATTTTGCTGCGCGGATCACTCATGATTTCACCTTAAAATGATCATACCCTGCCAATTGCCAGTTGAGCTTTTTACCCTGATTATGCAGATCAAAAGTGCCTGCTGGGCGAATCTGACCGATACAAGTCACTTTAGTACCACAGTGAGCCAAGGCATTTTCTAATGATCCGCGATTCTCTTCTGGTATGGTAAAGCAGAGTTCGTACTCTTCACCGCTGGTCAGCGCATATTGCTGAGCTGTAGTGGCATCATCCACAAACTGTAATAACTCTTTCGAGAGAGGTAATAAACTCACATCAATACTCGCCCCAACATGTGAACGCTGCATGATATGCGACAGATCGGCGATCAAGCCATCGGAAATATCAATCGCCGAAGAAGCCAAATGCACCAAGGCTTGCCCAGCAACAATCCGTGGTGTCGAAAGGTAATGGCGCTGCTCTAAAATCTCTGCAAATGGCAATTGGCGCTTTTCAGGGTGCAAAATCACATCCAACCCCGCTTGGCTATCGCCAAGATCACCAGTGACATACAGCCAATCACCGACTTTCGCTCCACTGCGCAACATGGCTTGCTCTTTAGGCAAAAAACCCTGCACCGTCAGAGTAATACTGAGCGGACCTTTGGTGGTGTCACCACCAATTAGCTGCACATTGTAGTAATTGGCTAACTCGAAAAAGGCATCGCAGAAAGGTTTTAGCCACGCCTCATCGATTTCAGGCAAAGTGAGAGCAAGGGAAACCCAAGCCGGTGTCGCGCCCATCGCCGCCAGATCACTGATGTTAGAAGCCAACGCTTTATGCGCAACCCATGCTGGATTCGCTTCAGCTAAAAAATGAGTTCCCGCCACTAAGGTGTCCGTACTGATCGCCACTCGTGAGTTTTCAGGAACTTTAACAATCGCACAATCATCCCCCAACGCTAAATGCACATCTTTGCGTTGTGGTTGTCGGTTAGAAAAGTATTTATCGATTAAATTAAATTCACCAAACATCATCCAGACTCTTTGGTTAATTAAGCCAACAGAAGCAGCAGCTTATTAAGAAAAAAGGTCAGCAACTGCTGACCTTCTAGTGGAAAACGAATTACGCTTTCTTACGTACGTGCGGTGCGGCTTTATCCAATACACCGTTAACGAATTTATGGCTATCTTCAGCGGCAAATACTTTTGCCAGTTCAATCGCCTCGTTAATCACGACTTTGTATGGTACGTCTTCACGACGCGTCATTTCGTACATGGCCAAACGCAGCAGCGCCAGTTCCATCATGTCCAGATCTTGCATTGGACGAGAAACAAAAGGACGCAGTTTGCTGTCTAGTTCAGTATGGTTCAAAACCACACCGGCTAACAGGTCACGGAAATAAGAAACATCGGTTTCAGGAGCAGCAAGAGCTGGCTCAGCGGCACGATGTTCTTCTTCATCGTACTTACCGCTGGTTAGAAATTGCTCTTCAATAGTCGCAACATTCTCTTTAGTAATTTGCCATGAATAAATTGCTTGTAGCGCAAATTGACGTGCATTACGACGTGCGGCTGGTTTCACACTGGCCCCCATTAGGAATCAATTTCAGAAAGAACGTTAATCATCTCAAGTGCGCTCAGTGCTGCTTCAGCACCCTTATTACCAGCCTTGGTTCCTGCGCGTTCAATAGCTTGATCGATAGTATCAACAGTCAACACACCGAATGCGACTGGAATACTAAATTCCAGAGACACTTGTGCCAGACCTTTATTCATTTCACTGCAAACGTAGTCAAAGTGAGGCGTACCACCACGGATCACACAACCCAGAGAGACAATCGCATCGTAGTCGCCTGTTTTTGCAACGCGTTGGGCTACCAATGGCAACTCAACCGCACCTGGGCAACGAACGACAGTAATGTTGTCATCACTGATCTGACCGTGACGCTTAAGAGTATCGATGGCACCAGACAGTAAACTTTCATTGATAAAACTGTTGAAACGAGAAATCACAATCGCAATTTTCGCATTTGGTGCTGGGAAACCACCCTCGATCACTTTCATAGCTTTCCTTTAACTCTGTTCATCAAGTGAGAATCGCCGGATTCTAGCACAATTTTGTGAGCAATATCTAACAGAAATTTGGGCTAAAAGCCGCGCCCCACCTTCAAGGCAACACGCGGCAAACCGGCAATTTGCTGTGATTATTCACAGACATATTCGACTACATTGAGACCAAAACCGCCCAATGCGTGGTATTTTTTGTTCGGCGAAGAGAGCAAACGCATCTCCTTAACCCCTAGATCGGCAAGGATTTGTGAACCCACACCCACACGGCGCGAAGTGCCTTGCTTTTTCGCCATTGCCGGTGCTTCACCTTTATCTTGCAGCTCAAACATTTTCACGCGGTGCAGAAGTAGATCGCTTGACTCTTCATTACCAAGAATTACCAACACCCCACCTTCTTGACCAATACGCTGCATGGCGGTAGTCAGCGTCCAACTACGCTCGGCGGTACGGTCACTGTGTAGCAAATCGGTAAAGGTATCTTGCAAATGCACACGCACCAAAGTGGGCGATGTAGTGACATCCCCTTTGCGCAGTGCGAAGTGAATTTGCTTATCGATGATGTCGCGGTAAGTCACCAGTTCAAACTCACCGTATTCGGTCGGCAATTTGCATTGCGCCACGCGCTCAATGGTGGTTTCGGTGTGGTTGCGGTATTCAATTAAGTCTGCAATCGTACCAAGCTTCAAACCGTGTTTTTCAGCGAACACTTCTAAATCCGGACGACGCGCCATGGTGCCATCATCATTAAGAATTTCCACAATCACCGAAGCAGGCTCAAACCCTGCCAAGCGAGCTAAATCACAGCCCGCTTCAGTGTGACCAGCACGCGTCAGCACCCCACCTTCTTGCGCCGCGAGAGGGAAAATATGGCCTGGCTGAACCAAGTCTGCCGCTTTCGCCTCTTTGGCTACCGCGGCTTGCACAGTACGTGCACGATCCGCCGCCGAAATGCCCGTCGTCACCCCTTCCGCCGCTTCAATCGAGACGGTGAAATTGGTGGTGTACTGCGCATTATTGTCCTGCACCATAGGATTTAAGCCCAAACGGCGGCAACGCTCTTTAGTCATGGTTAAACAGATCAGGCCACGACCATGAGTCGCCATAAAGTTGATTGCCGCTGGCGTGATATGCTCCGCCGCCATGATCAAATCACCTTCATTTTCACGATCTTCATCGTCCATCAGGATGACCATTTTGCCCTGACGGATATCTTCAATAATTTCTTGTGGGGTACTAATTGGCATGATGTCAGTCCTATTGTTATTCGTTTTTATGGCAAATGATTAAGCGAAACCGTTTTGCTGCAGAAAATCCATCGTTAGTCGCGATTGTGGTTCGCTCCCTTTGCTTCCTTGGAGCAAGCGCTCCATGTAACGAGCTAACACATCCACTTCCAGATTCACTCGACGACCCACTTGGAATTCATCCATCGTAGTTTCTGCACTGGTGTGAGGAACAATCGTCAGTTTGAAGGCGTTTTTGCGCAAATCATTCACCGTCAAACTAATTCCATCGACCGTAATCGAACCTTTTTCCGCGACGTATTTGTTCAGTTCCGCAGGCATGTTGACCCACAGTTCTACCGCACGGCCAACAGGAATACGCTCGACGATTTCACCTACACCATCCACATGTCCAGAAACAATGTGACCACCAAAACGGGTAGTGGGCAGCATAGCTTTCTCAAGGTTAACGCGATCACCAACCTGATACTGAGCAAAGCCAGATTTTTTCAAGGTCTCCATTGACAGATCCGCACTGAAACTGCGCGAATCAAAGGCTACGACAGTTAAACACACACCATTGGTCGCGATACTGTCACCGAGTTTGACATCGGCCATATCCAACTTACCCACCTCAACAGTGATGGTGACATCACTGCCTTTGGGGATGATGGCAGTCAGCTTGCCGACCGCTTCAATAATTCCAGTAAACATAGTGTTAATCTTTTGATTTTGGGGTGGCAATGATCCGCAGATCCGCCCCCACCATTCGACAATCTTCAATTTTGAGTTCAATGGCCTCAGCCATCTCTGTCAAACCGAGCGCGCCAAATAAACCACGGCCATCGCTGCCCATCAATTTTGGCGCTAAATAGAGAATAATTTCATCCACCAACTTTTGCTCAATCAATGATTGAGCCAGTTGGCTACCCGCTTCCACCCACACTTGATTCACATTGTGTTGCTGAGCGAGTTGTGCCAAAAGCTCACGCAAATCAAGCTTTCCGTTCTCAGCAGAAATACAGAGATCGGCATTCTCGCTGGCAACTCGCAGCACGGGTGAAGGTGTTTGGTATAACGCTAACTCTGGATGCAACTGGTGTTGACGATCCAAAATGACGCGAAGAGGTTGGCGCAAATCTGTTTCAGCGTATTGCGCTTGTACCGATTGCGGTAGATCGTGCCAACGTACCGCCAGTGAAGCATTATCCGCAAGCACCGTTTGACTGGTGGAAAGAATCGCGCTGGCTTGCGCGCGAAACCGCTGAACATCTTTACGCGCAGCGGGAGAAGTGATCCACTGACTTTTACCGTTCGCGAGCGCGGTTTGGCCATCGAGACTGGCCGCCATTTTAAGCTGCACATAAGGCATGCCGGTTTCCATACGTTTCAGGAAACCGCGATTCAGTGCTCGTGCATCCGCTTCGAGCAAACCGACCTGCACCTCAATGCCAGCATCACGCAACATTTGTACGCCACGTCCAGCCACTTGCGGATTAGGGTCTTGCATCGCGCAAATGACTTTTGCCACTCCGGCTTTGATAAGGCCTTCAGCACACGGTGGAGTGCGGCCGTAATGAGAACAAGGCTCTAAAGTAACATAAGCCGTAGCACCGCGAGTCAGCTCGCCCGCTTGGCGCATAGCATGCACTTCAGCATGTGGCTCGCCTGCTCGAAAATGGAAGCCTTCGCCCACAATCTGCTCGCCGCGCGTGATCACGCAGCCAACATTGGGATTGGGGGAAGTGGTAAAACGTCCACGCCACGCTAATTCAATCGCGCGGGACATCATTTGATGATCAAAAGAGGTAAACATAGGTATAGTCGCTGTGCATTAATCCTGTAGCTTGGCGATCTCTTCACCAAACTCTCGTACATCTTCAAAGCTACGATATACGGAAGCAAAACGGATATAGGCCACTTTATCTAGCACTTTTAATTGCTCCATCACCAAGTTACCAATCAGTTTACTCGGCACTTCACGCTCACCAGTAGCACGCAATTTGGATTTGATAGTGCTGATTGCCAGTTCAATCGCATCCGCGCTGACTGGGCGTTTTTCCAAGGCTCGTTGCAGACCGCCAATCATTTTCTCTTCATCAAATGGCTCGCGATTACCGTTCGATTTAATCACACGCGGCATCACTAATTCCGCACTTTCAAAAGTGGTAAAGCGCTCATTACAACCTAGACACTGACGACGACGGCGTACTTGATGTCCGTCAGCCACCAGACGTGAATCGATCACTTTGGTATCGTTTTCAGAACAGAAAGGACAATGCATATTACCTCCATAACAAGGCAATCAGTGTAGCCGATGTACTGTTGAGAGCCAAAGAAAAAGGGGCATGAAGCCCCTTTACATCACATCTTACTGAGATTTTTTAGCTGCGAGACAGGTAATTAGCCTTACCAACCCATTTGTAACTGGTGAGTTCTTCCAGCCCCATAGGACCACGCGCGTGCAGTTTTTGCGTGGAGACTGCCACTTCTGCGCCTAAACCAAACTGTGCACCGTCGGTAAAACGAGTTGAAGCGTTGACATACACCGCTGCAGAACCGGCGGTATTCACAAACAGCTCAGCATTGTAGAGATCGTTGGTCATGATCGCATCAGAGTGGCTCGCATTGTGTTCACGCATGTGATCAATGGCTTCTTGTACGTCTTGCACCACTTTCACCCCTAAGGTGTAGCTGAGCCATTCAGTATCAAAATCTCCGTCTTGCGCATCGCGCAGATCGGCGGCTGAACTCATCAATGCCTTCGCTTTTGGCTCCGCCACAAACGTCACTTTGCCATTCAGTTTTGCGACCAATTTTTCCAGTAACGATTTGGCAATCGCTTGGTGCACCAATAAAGTATCCAATGCATTACACGCCGATGGACGTTGCACTTTGGCGTTTTCAATCACAGCGACTGATTTCTCCACATCTGCACTTTCATCAACGAAAATATGGCTGATACCAAATCCACCAATGATCACAGGCACAGTGCTGTTTTCTTTGCACATTTTGTGCAGGCCCGCACCGCCACGTGGGATGATCATGTCGACATAATCGTCCATTTTCAGTAGTTGAGTGACCAATTCTCGATCCGGCTTTTCAATGTACTGTACCGATGCTGCAGGCAACCCCGCTTTGTCGAGTGCAGACTGGATCACTTTGACCAGTTCCATGTTAGAGAAAAATGTCTCTTTGCCACCACGCAGAATCGCTGCGTTTCCTGTTTTCAAACACAGCGCAGCAATATCAATGGTAACGTTCGGGCGGGCTTCATAAATCACGCCAACTACGCCAAGTGGCACACGGCGACGCGCCAGTGACATACCATTTTCCAGCACACGACTATCGATTTCGCTGCCGACTGGATCGTTCAACTTGATCACGTTACGCACATCGTTGGCGATTGCTTGCAAGCGAGGTTCATTAAGCAGCAAACGATCCAGCATGGCATCAGACAAGCCCGCTTCGCGCCCTAATGCAATATCTTTCGCGTTCGCAGCGAGAATGCTCGCGCTTTGCGCTTCCAACTGATCGGCCATAATGGCGAGAGCCTGATTTTTTTGCGCGGTACTGGCGGTAGCCAGTTGGAAAGAGGCCGCTTTAGCCGCTTTACCGAGTACGGTTAAATCCATCATTCTCTCCTTTATTCTTGAATCACGACCATATCGTCGCGGTGGATCACTTCTGAGCCGTGATCGTAGCCTAAAATATCGATGATCTCTTTACTGTGCTTACCCGCGATTTCCGCTAAAGCATCATGTGCGTAGGCTGAGATGCCACGCGCGACCAGATGGTTGTGTTTATCCAATACACGCACTACTTCACCACGATTGAAGTGGCCTTGCACACGAACCACCCCTTTCGCCAGCAAACTGCTGCCTTTGTTGAGTACCGCTTTCACCGCACCATCATCAATCACGATGTCACCAGAAGCGGCTGGCCCTGCCAAAATCCAGCGTTTACGGTTTTCTAAAGCTTCTTCTAGGGCCAAGAAACGCGTGCCTTGTGGCTCATCGCTCAACGAGTCAAAAATCACATTGGGTGCACGGCCTGCCGCGATAATCACTTCAATCCCTGCACGGCGAGCAATGTCCGCGGCTTGCAGCTTAGTTGCCATCCCACCGGTACCAAGTGTGGTACCACTGCCACCAGCAATTTTGCGCAGTGTGTCATCAATGGTAGTCACTTCTTTGATCAGTTGAGCATTCGGATCTTTACGTGGGTCGGCGGTGAACAAACCTTTTTGATCGGTCAGTAGCAGCAGCTTATCTGCGCCGCACAAGATACCGACCAATGCCGATAGGTTGTCGTTGTCACCGACTTTGATTTCATTGGTCGCCACCGCATCGTTCTCGTTGACCACTGGCACAATACCGTTTTCAACCAAAGCATTGATGGTGTCACGCGCATTCAAGAAACGTTCACGATCATCAAGATCAGCGCGCGTCAGCAGCATTTGACCAATTTTGATACCGTAAATCGCAAACAGCGATTCCCATACTTGAATCAAACGACTTTGCCCAACTGCCGCCAGCAGTTGCTTGCTGGAGATCGCGTTGGGCAGCGCAGGGTAACCTAAATGCTCACGGCCTGCCGCAATGGCACCCGAAGTCACGATCACTACTGAGTGACCTTGTTTTTTCAGTTCTGCACACTGGCGTGCAAGCTCAACCATATGAGCTCGATCCAGTGCAAGAGTACCACCGGTCAGAACACTGGTTCCCAGCTTCACAACAACCGTTTGTGGAGCCGTTACGCTTCGTTGATTTGTAGTCATGATTGCTTCTGTCGAGAAAAACTTTAAGAGACGATGTTTTAGCAATCCGCACTGCATTGCACAAGCAGAAAAAGGTGCAAAAGCACCTTTTTCTTTAGGTTAATGATTGAACTGGGTCAATTAAGCAAAATCGGCTGATTCACTTGCGACAGTCACTGAAATTTCGAAACGTTCACGTAACGTTTTCACTAACTTCTTATGAAATTCCGTTTGGGTATGATTCACGTCCGCTTGAACAGCTTCAGGTATCACCTCCGCGACCCAATCTCCTGCGAGCGTATAGCGGCCGATATGGTAACAAGCCGACATCTCTTGCTCATTTTGGGTCAATTCCATCCACCAGCCCCAAAACTCACGTTTTTCAGGGGATTTTTTATCGTTAACACACGAGGCGAGACAATCAAATAAATAGACTTGCTCACTACACTGTCCTTCCCGCAAATAAGGGCCAATGGCTTTCAAAGTTGAAAGTAGACGGTAGTGGGTGGGGGTTTTGGTCATCTCTGACATAGTTCATCTCCATAAGCAGCAATCAAGAGCCATTTTTATTCCCTTGCAACTTGGCGTGGCAACACCAAGTCATTGGGAAAATTTAATTATTGGACGAACAAACATTCGCCACTTAATGTTTAATCTTGATGACTTTTATGAAAATGTCACTTGCAAAGTTCATCTTCTAGCCAGTTTATTGCCAAATCGAGGGATTGCTCATATCCCTGTGAAATGGTTTTACTT
Organism: Vibrio metoecus; assembly: GCF_009665255.1. Classification (NCBI taxonomy): domain Bacteria; kingdom Pseudomonadati; phylum Pseudomonadota; class Gammaproteobacteria; order Vibrionales; family Vibrionaceae; genus Vibrio; species Vibrio metoecus. Next base: position 461,478 of record NZ_CP035686.1, on the reverse strand, counting down.
TTTACTTTCTTTGCTTGTCCACCATGGCTAAACAGTGCCACAAGTTGATTGTCTGAATAAGGTGACACCGGATCCCCTTCTAACCCTAGCGCCAAGATCGGCGTTTTGGTTCTTCGACCAGACATAAAACCTTGTACTTTCAGCGACCATGCCATCAATTGTCCCGCTAAGCTGCGCACATCGACTACGTTTTTCCCTAAGCGCGATGCCAGAACATCAAGATACATTTTCGGCATGCCTGCCAATTTGTTCGGAGATGTGAAGATGTCGTGGATCGGAGCCCCTAATGCGACACAGGCTTTTATTTTGTCCGATTCTAGAAAAGCAAGCCGAGCCATCGAGTTCCCACCAAAACGAAAACCAATTAGCCCGACACGAAAATGGTCGACCCAAGGCAGATCGGCCAACTGATTCAGTACGGCTTGATGAAGGCAGGACGAGTCTTCCGTCAGCGGCCATTGCGAGCTCGCTCCTAGTGATGGCATATCAATCGTCAGCATAGCGATGTCTCGTTTGGCTAAATAATCGCGAAACAGACGCCACATATCGGTCTGTAGGCTATCCAACCCCGCACTGACCAGCACCACAGGCTTAGGAGAATCCGTATTACACAAATGAAGATAACCTGCGATTTTTTTGTTTTTGTAAGAAAACTCTAAACGTTTAACCACAAAACCGGTGAGCTTCGCCCCCTCTTGATAGGCGTTATTGGCCAGTACCTGTGCTTGCAAAGCTAAATTGTCATTTTTGAGGTGCGGATAACCCGCGATGCTATAACACAGAGCAGCAGTGAACATTTCATCCGCAGCCTCTTCGCCTTGACGTTCAGCCGCTTGCTTTTGGTGCAGCATGCCAACCCGAGTCCACTCATAAGTCCAATTGCCACTACGGTAGCCCATTACGGTATCTAACCATTCATCATGAGTACGTGAATGAGTGGATGACGCAATCCGAGCGAGCACTTCTTCCTGTTCTACCGGATTAATCCCCTGCCACACCCATTGCAAACGACGTAAATTGCGATACCAAGCAGAAGATGATTGTTCACGGCGAGCGTCTAACAGCTCTAAACTGCTTGGCATATATTGGGTAAGCGAAGACGTTTCTTTGGCTTGTTTATGGTTTTGGAATAGGGTCTCAGACAGGTTTTTGCTGATCGCTTCTGACATGGCAAGTCTCTATGCTGGCATTACGCTAAGTTGGCCTAACAGTAGTAAAAAAAAATGACCCTTGAAAGGGTCATTTTCAAATTCTATGCAAAAAGACTACTTTTGCTTACGATTGACTGGCTCAACGTAGGACAGAACCATATCCCACGGCTGTTCTATCCAAGTGTCTTGTGCAATATCAACCACATACTCATCGACCAAGTCTTTACCTGCAGGTTTAGCACACACAGTGACAAATTTAGCTTTTGGATACATTTCGCGAATTTTACGCGCAGTATCACCGCTATCCACGAGATCATCAATGATCAGGAAACCTTCTCCGTCATGCTCTGGTGCTTTCAGAACCGTCATATCACGCTGGTGATCATGGTCATAACTAGAGATACACACCGTATCCACATAGCGAATACCCAGCTCGCGAGCGAGAATTGCAGCAGGAACTAAGCCACCACGGCTGACACCCAAGATACCTTTCCATTGTTCTGCTGGCATTTGACGCTGTGCAAGTTCACGGCAGTAATGCTGCATATTGTCCCAGGTGATAACGAATTTTTTGCTCATGTGATAAACCTAAATTGAATTTTTATAATTTCTTCTCTTACGCTGCCAAAATGTATTTGATGACAAAAATGGCTGCCATCACCCATACACTGAGGGAGACGCTGCGTCCTTTACCACTGAAGAGTTTGATCGCCGCATAAGCAATGAAACCCAGTGAGATACCTTCCGCAATTGAGAATGTCAGAGGCATCATCAAACAGGTGACAACAGTGGGTGCCGCTTCAGTCAGGTCACGCCAATCAATGCTCACTAAGCCTGACATCATCAGAATAGCTACATAGAAAAGTGCACCAGCTGTTGCATAAGCTGGGATCATACCCGCTAGTGGCGAGAAGAATAATGCAAGAAGGAACAAAATGCCAACCACGACAGCGGTTAAACCGGTACGTCCACCCACCGCAACGCCGGAAACACTTTCGATGTACGACGTGGTGTTTGAAGTACCGAGCAGCGCGCCCACAGACGTTGCTGTAGAGTCAGCTAACAGTGCACGATTTAGGCGAGGAATTTTGCCATCTTTTTCAATCAAATCCGCTTTTGTCGCTACGCCCACCAAAGTGCCTGCGGTATCAAACAAGTCAACAAATAGGAAAGCAAACACCACTGAAATCATCCCCAATTCAAAGACTGAAGAGAAATCCAGTTGCAAGAAAGTCGGCGCAATGCTTGGTGGCGCGGACATCACACCGCCCCATTGTACATCACCGAAAACTAAACCAAGGCCTGTCACCGCTAAAATGGCAATCATCACCGCGCCTTTGACGCCGCGATACACTAAACCAATGGTCAGGAAGAAACCCACCGCACCCAATACCGCATGCAGTGAGGTGATCGCACCGAGTGAAACCAGTGTCGCAGGGTTATCAACGACGATTCCCGCATTTTTTAATGCGATGAAAGCCAAAAACAAACCAATACCCGCCGAGATGCCAGTACGTAAAGAATGCGGAATAGAATTGATGATCCACTCACGAATTTTGAATAGGCTGAGTAGGATAAACAGCACACCAGAGCAAAACACCGCGGCCAGTGCTACTTGCCATGTATGCCCCATGCCAAGAACCACACCGTAAGTAAAGAAGGCGTTAAGTCCCATACCCGGTGCTTGGGCGATCGGATAGTTTGCGATAAAGCCCATGATGAAACAGCCAATCGCTGCAGCCAAACAGGTCGCGACAAACACAGCTCCGCGATCCATGCCAGCATCCGACAAAATCGCTGGGTTAACAAAAATAATGTAAGCCATGGTCAGGAAAGTGGTGACCCCAGCGAGGATCTCAGTACGCACGTTCGTGCGATATTCACTGAGTTTAAAAAGCTTTTCCAGCATGTTCGAATCCTTTAAAGATAAAAAGTAAACGGTTGCGTAAACGATTGGCGGCGATTATAGAGTTATCAAATAACAAATTCCAGACACAATTCTGACTGCGCGCTGGTTTTCTAGGCAAACGAGGAAAAGACCTAGGACGAGGAAGGAAAATTGAGCTTCACAAACAAAATGTTGCGATCAACATCGACTGTTATCTTTGTAAAGCACAAAAAAAACGCCACCTCAACAGAGATGGCGGTGAATCATATCAACCAAATTTGGTTGCCAATAAATTCTAATTTAGGGGTGAACAAAACTTGTTCGAGACGCAAAAAATTTGCGTATTAGTAGCCGAAGCTACGAGGGTATGCAAAGTTACCGGTATACACAGCGTGTTGATTCCAGAACATTACAGACGATAAACCTTTATTCATAACTATCACCATTAAAATCAAAAACTGTTTACTTGATTTCTCGGTTCCATGGAGGCGATAAATCGGACTCATCCTTTGAGCGTTTTTTCTTCGCTAGCGAAGTTGTACATAAATATACCACCAAGAAATTTAATTACAATAAAAATAGTGATTAAAATCACAAAAATCATTTTATTTGATCTCTGTCAGCATATTAAGGTAATTAAATTACAGTTTTATAAAGTTAAATTACACCAAAAGTGCATATTGATGCATTTCATTAGCCAACCAAGAGGCTTTACTCTGTTCGGCGGCATAAGACCAAAAAAGTAAAACCCGCATTCCTAGCACTTTTTGACCTACACCACCGCCTAGCTCAGTGATATGCTGTGCAGCGAAAGTACCCACCTGTTACAGGTAAATTCTCTACCATGAACGAATTTGGCTAAGAGAATAAATGGGAAAACCTACAGTAAGGAGTCATCTGTGTCTGAGTTCCAAACCGAAATCAGTAAGTTATCGTCAAATCCTATTTGGCCTTTTTTTGCGACCATCTGTTCCATTCCACACCCTTCAAAACATGAAGAGGCGTTAGCTCAATACATCATTGGCTGGGCAAAGGAACAAGGTTTCGCTGTACGTCGTGATGAAACAGGCAACGTCTTTATTAAAAAGCCGGCGACACCAGGCATGGAAAATCGTAAAGGTGTGGTACTTCAAGCACACATTGATATGGTGCCGCAAAAGAATGAAGACACTGAACATGACTTCACTAAAGACCCAATTCAACCTTATATCGATGGCGAATGGGTCACAGCAAAAGGAACGACTTTAGGTTCCGACAACGGTATTGGCATGGCTTCTTGTCTTGCGGTGCTGGCGTCTACAGATATTCCTCACGGCCCAATTGAGGTTTTACTGACGATTGATGAAGAAGCGGGGATGACTGGCGCTTTTGGTCTGAAAGAGGGGTGGCTGGAAGGCGATATTCTGCTCAATACCGACTCAGAACAAGAAGGCGAAGTTTACATGGGTTGCGCCGGCGGTGTGAATGCCGAGTTTGCTTTCCCGATTGAACGTGAAGCGGTTCCTGCTGGCTATGTTGGCCGTCAACTGACCTTAAAAGGCTTGAAAGGCGGCCATTCAGGTTGTGATATTCACACTGGCCGCGGTAACGCGAACAAATTGATGGCACGCTTCTTAGCCGGACATGCTAAAGAATTAGAACTTCGTTTAATCGAATTTCGTGGCGGCAGTCTGCGTAACGCCATTCCACGCGAAGCGTTTGTGACGGTGGCACTGCCAGAAAGCCGAGTCGCCGAATTAGAAACACTGTTTAACCATTACACTGACTTACTCAAAGCGGAGTTGGGTAAGGTTGAAACCAGTCTGGTGACGTTCCTTGATACCAAAGAGATCAACGCTCAAACCCTGACATCTAGTACACAGCAACGTTTTATTGCCGCGCTCAACGCTTGCCCAAATGGCGTGATCCGCATGAGTGATGACATCGCAGGCGTCGTAGAAACTTCACTAAACGTAGGTGTGATCACGACCGAAGCTGCACAAATCAAAGTATTGTGCCTTATCCGCTCGTTGATGGATTCGGGTCGCCAGCAAGTGGAAGGTATGCTGAAGTCAGTCGCTGAACTGGCCGGTGCAGAGCTTGAGCTTTCTGGCGCGTACCCAGGCTGGAAACCGGATGCTGATTCCGAGATCATGCATATTTTCCGTGATATGTACGAAGGCATATACGGCCACAAGCCGAACATTATGGTGATCCATGCTGGCCTTGAATGTGGACTGTTTAAAAAACCTTATCCTAATATGGATATGGTTTCGTTCGGTCCAACCATCAAGTTCCCACATTCACCTGATGAAAAAGTAAAAATTGATACCGTCGATCTTTACTGGCAACAAATGGTCGCGTTGCTAGCGAACATTCCTGTAAAAGCTTAATGCTTTAAAAAAGCCGAGTGAAATAACTCGGCTTTTTTGTATCAATTTTTTTTGTCGAAAAGGAAAATTTAATTCATTAGCTTGAATTTAAGGTTGGCTGCTAGAGTTCGCCCCCTTGAAGTTCCCAGAGTTATTCACCAAACTCTCTTCAAGCGACAACTTGCCAAACGCAGGTTGTTTCGAGGGTGCTGCTTGTCCTTAGCGGTATCTGAAATTCTCAAACTAATGAAATTGCGATGAAAGAAAAAATGATTGTCGGATGGCGTGAGGAACTCAGCCTTCCAGGGTTAGGTATTGAGCGCATTAAAGCGAAAATCGATACCGGAGCCCGAACGTCTTGCTTGCACGCGTTCAAGGTAGAGAGCTTCACTAAGGAAGGAGCTCCGTGGGTTCGTTTTTGGATCCACCCGATGCAAAAGAATGACGCGCTAGTGAATGAATGTGAAGCTGAGGTAGTAGACGAACGAGTGGTTCGTGACTCCGGTGGCCACGAAGAAAAACGCTACGTCATTCGGTCGGAACTTAGCTTTGGAGGCCAAATTTGGCCAATTGAGATCACGTTAACCAATCGAGAAAACATGGCATTTCGTATGTTATTAGGTCGTACAGCCATGCATCACCGAATCATCGTTGATCCAACTAAATCGTTTTTAATCCCTTTCGAGGAGCCGAGTAAATGAAAATTGGTATTCTGTCGCGTAACGCTTCGCTGTATTCGACCAAGCGTTTGATAGAAGCGTGCAAACAGCGTGGCCATGAAGTTCGTGTGATTGATGCCTTGCGCTGCTACATGAATATCAACTCCGAAAAGCCGGAGATTCATTACAAAGGTGAAGAACTAGCGGGTTTTGATGCCATCATTCCTCGGATCGGAGCTTCTGTGACCTTTTATGGCACCGCGGTATTGCGCCAATTCGAAATGATGGGAGTTTACCCCGCTAATGAATCAGTCGCCATTACTCGTTCACGCGATAAACTGCGCTCTATGCAGTTACTATCCCGTAAAGGGATCGGCATGCCGATCACAGGTTTCGCAAGTAAACCTGATGATGTGAAAGACTTGCTCGACATGGTGGGTGGTGCACCGGTGGTGATCAAACTGCTGGAAGGCACACAAGGGATCGGCGTCGTTCTCGCCGAAACTCGTACCGCGGCTGAAAGCGTGATTGAAGCCTTTATGGGACTCAAAGCCAACATCATGGTGCAAGAGTACATCAAAGAAGCAGGCGGTGCCGATATTCGCTGTTTCGTTATTGGTGATAAAGTGATTGCCGCAATGAAGCGCCAAGGTGCCGATGGCGAGTTTCGCTCTAACCTGCATCGTGGCGGCACGGCATCACTGGTTAAAATCACTCCACAAGAACGTAAAACCGCGATTGACGCTGCAAAAATCATGGGCTTGAATGTCGCAGGTGTTGATTTGCTCCGCTCCGCTCGTGGCCCACTGGTGATGGAAGTGAACTCTTCACCCGGTTTAGAAGGTATTGAAGCGGCAACTGGCAAGGACATTGCAGGAATGATTGTCGAGTTCATTGAGAAAAACGCAGCCAGTAAAAGGACAAAAACTCGTGGCAAAGGCTAAAAAGCACAGCGCATTTTCATTTTTGGGGGAAACCATTTCCCCCACTTCCCGACGAGTTATCGAACTCGAAGCCGCCAAACTGTATACCGACTCCCCTCTTTCCATACCAATTGAAGTTATCCACGGTTCGGCTCCCGGCCCTGTGTTAATGATCAATGCCGCTATTCATGGGGATGAACTCAACGGCGTAGAAATTATTCGCCAACTGCTCAACACTCTCGATGAGAAAAAACTCAAAGGCACACTCATCGCTGTTCCTATCGTTAATGTATTCGGTTTTATTCATAAATCCCGCTATTTACCTGACCGCCGCGATTTAAACCGCTGTTTCCCAGGCAGCGAAAAAGGCTCCCTAGCTTCTCGCATGGCACACACCTTTTTCTCTCAAGTCGCCGAACGTTGTGATTACATTCTCGATCTGCATACCGGAGCGATTCACCGTACCAACCTACCGCAAATTCGGGCGGATCTGAGTAACAGCGAAACCCTGCGCATTGCACAAGCGTTTGCCACTCCAGTTATCATTGATTCGCCCTTACGGGACGGCTCGCTACGTAGTGAAGCGGAAAAGCAGCAAATTCCAGTATTAACCTATGAAGCGGGTGAAGCACTACGTTTTGACCCAATAGCCATCAATGCAGGCATTATTGGTGTAAAACGGGTCATGCAGGCAATTGGTATGCTCAGGGCCAGCCGTAAAAAAACACCAGCTTCGATCATTGCTAAATCCACAAGCTGGCTACGTGCAGAAGCCGACGGCATTCTACGTACTCTGGTATCACTGGGGGATAAGGTTGAAAATGGGCAAATACTCGCTTATATCAACTCGCCACTTGGCAAGCTCGAAGTAGAGATCCGCGCCAATAAAGGCGGCATCGTGATCGGCCAGCAAACCCTGCCATTAGTGAATGAAGGGGATGCCGTATTCCACCTTGCTTACTTCGATCAAGATGATGATATTGTTGAACAGGTAGTCGAAGAATTCATTGAAGAGTTAACTGAAGCCGATTTAGAGCCGCTCACCACTGGCCATATCATGACTCAATAAGTGATACATAGAAAAGCCCTCATGACGAGGGCTTTGTTGTATCTGTTCGCCGTATTTAACCAAACGAAGCCCAGATAACTGTCGCCACCAAAATCGGGCAAACAAACTTCACATACCAAGGCCAAATCTTGCCAAAGATGCTTTGTTGTAGCTCTGGGAATCCAGCTTGTAGCTCCTTCATTTTGGCGTCACGCTGCCATACCCAACCACCAAACAGACAGAACATGAGAGCAGCCGTGGGTTGCAGGTACTGGGTCGCTAACGTTGCGACCAAGCCAAATAACGCACCAAAGTTATAGACAATCACCACGCTCACTAGCGCAATCAAGCTACCCAGCACCCAACTGGTTGGCGTACGGCGTGTATTGAAACGCTCTCCAACTAGCGCTACTGGACATTCCAACATAGAAATTGAGGAAGTCAGCGCAGCAATAGTAAGCAATAAAAAGAACACCATCGCGAAAATCTGTCCAAGTGTACCTAAGCTATCAAACATCAGCGGTAGCACAGTAAACACTAAGGTGTCAGAGCTCAGTAAAGAGCCATCTTGGGCGTAAATCTCAACCCCTTTATTCATGGCCACAAACATGGCTGGCAATACCACCAGACCAGCAATAAACGCCACGGCGGTATCAACCAATGTCACGCTCATCGCCATTTTCGGTAGGTTTTCTTTCTTACTCAGATAAGAGCCATAGATCAACATCGAACAACCGCCAATGGTTAGCGAGAAGAAACCTTGTCCCATCGCCGCTAAAATCAACTTACGATCCCACACCTTGTCAAAATCAGGGATCAAGTAGTGCTTTAAGCCTTCCATCGCACCTTGTTGAGTCATGATGTAGACAAACAGGACGGCAAACAGCACAAATAATGCGGGCATCAGTCGTGTAGACCAACGTTCAATCCCTTTTTTCACCCCACCTTGCACGATCAAAATCGTCAGGACATAAAAAATGATCGTACCGAGCAGGTTTCGCTCAACACTAAAACCTTTTAGCCAAGCACTGATACTCTCAAGGCCGAAGAGATCCGCCATCGCCCCGAACAAGAAGCAGATGATCCAACCACCCACAATGCTATAGAAAGCCAAAACTGCACTCGGCACACTCAGCCCAACCCAGCCAACTAAGCCTCCAACCTTTTTGGCTGTAGGATTTGCGGTTAGCGATCGCATACTATCAACAGGATTAGCTTGACCATAACGGCCAATTGCCATTTCAACAACTAACATAGGAAAGGCAACGACAACGATCAAAACCAGATACACCAACAAAAACGCACCGCCACCATTGCTGGCAGCTTGGGTTGGAAATCCCCAAATATTACCTAACCCCACCGCAGCTCCGGCTGCAGCAAGAATAAAACCAAGGCGAGAACTGAATGTCTCACGAGAATTTGATTGTGCCATGACGACTCACACGATACCAACACACTAGTTGACTAGTACATTAATACAAAGTGCCGTTTGACTCAATCGACAACAGAATCATCCGCTGAAAAAATGCACAAACACTTTGTTTTTATCGAGTCAAATCAAAATAAAACTAACTTTTTGTTTAAAAATCAAACAAAGTTACGCACAACATAGCGATCCCTACCATTTGCCTTTGCATGGTAAAGTGCTATATCAGCCTGATGGAATAGTAGCTGATAGGCATCCATCTGAGGAGAGAAGGCGTAAACTCCACCAATACTAATCGTGAGATATTGGAAAGTTGAGTCAACAGGGTTGGTAATCGCAAGCTGAGCTACTTTGGTGCGCATTTGTTCGGCATATTGTTCACCATCGAATGGCTGATCTGAAGCGAGCACCACACAAAACTCCTCACCACCAAAGCGGGCCACGATTTTCTCTCCAGAAAAATCCACCGATTGCAAGATATCCGCCACTGAGCACAATGCTTCATCACCGGCCAAATGCCCAAAACTGTCATTGAAACGTTTAAAATAATCAATATCAATGAGATACAAAACCAAATAGCGAAAAGGGCGATCACTCAAATAGCTTTTAAGTTGCTTTTCTAAGTAACGGCGGTTTGAAATTCGAGTTAGAGGATCATGTTCGGACTGCCAGCGTAACACTTGTTGGCTATCATCAAGCTGACTCACAATATGATTTATTGTATGTGCAAATTCTTTCATTTCTGATGAGATAAAAGAATTCTCATCCGGTACTTTACCTCCCGATGTTTTGAACTGCTGCAACACATGGTTTGCCCTTGTGATAGGGCGAATCAGTGCCTGCACCACCCATAGGTTTATCAAGTACATCACTAGCGAAAAAAACAAAAGAGCTAAGACCTCATCATTACGGATGAAAGGCGGATGTTTAACTTGGTGGTTGATTTTAAACAGCACACTTGACTGACCGCTGTAATCAAGCTGTTTTAAATAGGAAATATCCTGCTCATCTTCAGGTAATGGGGCATTGGTTGCACACGTTAATACTTCGATATCGATACCCGTGGCTTGTTCAACCACATTGGCAAATTGTGCTCGGACTTTTTTAATAAAGATGAGGTAACCTTTATTACACGATTTTCCTTCGCTATCACACACTCGGGAGGTAGCTGCGAGATAGGGTTCATCATCCACCACCATATAGCGCACCGATGTCGAAACCTTATCGGTGCTTAAACGTTGAGCCTGCAGCAAAATCCCAGAAAAGTCGGGTAACAAGTATTCATAGCTGACACTTTTATCGAGTTCAGAGTCATATTTTTCCCCCCAGACTAGCTTTTTACTGGGATCAAAAATAAAAATGCCATCCAGAAATTGAGAGGTAAACGCATGTTCGCCTATATTACTCTCAATAAACTCCGCTGTCGGATGAGCAATAAAATTCGCCATGTCGTCCCAAGCTGCATAATCCGCTAGAGAAGCTCCCATCGCTTTACGTTCCAACGACACTATGGTTTCAACACGGTGTAATTCTGCTTGTTGTAATTGCAGGGCTTGCGCAATATCGCGATCGTGTGACCAAAAATATTTGAAGGTCAGATAAAACACCAAAAAGCACACCACTACCGCTAATGCATTGAGTGCAGTTAATTTGCGCAAACTAACATTATTTAAATTCATATCACCATCGTCATGACAAACCTTACCTAAAACAAAAAGAGCGTGGCTTACGCTCTTTTAAGTTTAGATGGTGAAGACTTGATAGTTTTTTAATTGAGGGATCTTTTTGTGTAATTGCTGCTCTTGCTGAGTCATTTCGTTTAATGCGTCACACCACTCCTGTCCCTGCTTTTCAAAAGTCGAGGTTTGCTCTTTTAGCTTCACATCCAACTTTGTTTTCAGATCTGCCATATTTTTACCTAGCTGCGTCAGATTCAAGCCACCTTCTTTTTGCATCTTGGTAGACATCACATCAAACGCACTGGCAAAAAATTGCTGAGTGAGCACTTCCTTACCACGAGAAAACTGTTGTTGAAAACGGTTCTGCATTGCTTCAAACGTTTCGGCAGGCACGATCATATCCCCATTTTTAAAATACTGGGCTTTAGCATCTGCAAAAAACGTTGCCATCGACTTCTTCACGTTATCAAACGCTTGTGGTGCTTCTAAAGAAATCGCTACCTCATCAACCAATTGATTGGCCGATTTTAAACTATCATCAGCCCAACGCTGTGCCTTAGGCACCATGTTGGCAAGTTGTTCACGATAACGACGTACTGCATTTTTCTGATCCGCGGTCAGCGCTATTTTTTTGCCTTGAATATAGAGATTATTTTGTTTATCAATCAATGCCGTATCATTTGCTGTACGCAAAATTTTAACGCGCTGAGTATTTAGGTGAACTTCATTTTGAATATCCACTCGGCACTGTGCGGCCCAGGTAGATGAACTCATTAATACAGCTAAAGCTAAAATGTTTTTTTTCATAGTTTTCTCTGGCTAAGTTTTGCCAACTATAATCAATCCTGGCGAATGATACGCCAATAAATCGTCAAAAATAGCGCATTACTGATAATTTTTATTCAGGCGCTTAAAGCTCAGATTATCTTCATCAGTTCAGTGCATTTCAGAGTGGAATGCCAAGCCTTAGTCCAATTCGTTAGGAAACATTGATAACTGCTTCATTTGCAATTCTGGTTTTAACATCACACTTAAGCCTAGCAAGCGAATCTCTCGCCCCTGTTGACGAGTTAATACTTGTTCAAGCAGTTCATGGAAGTACTCTAAGTCCAATACTGGGTGAACATGTTCAATTGTTGTCAGTTGAAAATCGGCAAACTTCACTTTAATGCCCTGTTTGATAATGGCTCGCTGTGAATTAGCACGATTAAGACGTGCATCAAGTTCAGGATAAAGTCGTTGCTCAATCACCTGCCAGCACTCATCAAACGTGGTGATGTTTTGGCTAAAAGTGTATTCCACCCCTACCGATTTACGCTCACGCTCTGTGACGACCTCTCTTTCATCAATGCCGTGGCTCTTTTTCCACAAAGAAGCCCCAAGCGGCCAAATTGATGCAGTAGCTTCCTATAATCGGCGTTTTTAACATCAGCCCCGACATAAAGGCCTGCTTGATGGAGTTTTTCTAACGCCACTTTGCCAACACCCGGAATTTTTTCTAAGGGCAAAGAATCAACCATGCTCTGCACTTGATCAGGAGTCACCACATACAATCCATTGGGTTTATTGATATCAGAAGCAACTTTGGCCAGAAACTTGATGGGTGCAACGCCCGCCGAAGCCGTTAAATTCAGTTCTTGCCAGATGTCTTGGCGAATCGCCTGTGCTATCAGAGTGGCGCTTCCTTGGTAGGCGTTTGACTCTGTAACATCAAGATAAGCTTCATCCAAAGAAAGCGGTTCAATCACCGAGGTATAGCGTTGAAAAATGGCACGAATTTGTTGAGAAACCGTTTTGTAAACTGGCATACGTCCAGGGACAACATGCAGTTGAGGGCAGAGTTTTAATGCCTGAGCGGTGGGCATAGCAGATCGAACGCCAAACTTGCGCGCCTGATAGTTGCATGTACTGATCACTCCACGCTGCTTTTCATGTCCGCCAACGGCCAGTGGTATCTCTCGATACGCAGGGTTATCCCGCATTTCAACGGCAGCGAAAAAGCAGTCCATATCAACATGGATGATTTTACGAATTCTATCTTGCATAGCCCACCAATACTGTATACATAAACAGTATAATAATAAGCCATCGATAAGGAAAGTCTGATAAACAAAAAGCCCGCCGGAGCGAGCTTTTTTATTTGAGTAGCCTTGATTACGCGATGCGATCTTTTTCCCAAGCGGCAAGGCGTTCTGCACGCGCTGCGGCCTTCGCTTCACGCTTTTTGCGTGCATCACAAGGTTCTGGGCAGTTGCACACTTTTTCGATGCCTACGGCACCTAACCCACCACAACTCCCCTTCACCACTTTACGTTGGAAAATGTAGCCAACAGCCATAGCGGCAATGACAGCAAGAAAGAAACCAAAAGTAATCAAAAATGTGTTCATTGTTTTATGCTCACTATTACTTGTTTAAAAACGGTTTAAAGCTGCTTGATGCGTATTCTTTGAAGCCATCATCAGTTTTTACAATCATCAAGACTGGGATCTGGTTGGCTTCAGCGATCGCCATACCACGTTCTTCGCCCATCACCATTAAACCAGTCGCTAGCCCATCCGCCGTCATGCATGATTTATCCAGTACGGTGACAGAAACCACTCGATTGTTGATCGGGCGACCTGTTTTTGGCTCAATAATGTGTGAATAGCGCACACCATCTTGCTCAAAATAGTTGCGGTAGTCGCCTGATGTCGCAATCGCATATTCGCCCGGTTCGATGATTTCTTGCACGCTACGCTGATCAACACTGGGTTTTTCAATCGCAATGCGCCAAGCTACACCTTCACGGTTCAAGCCTTTCAAACGGATTTCACCACCGATTTCAACCATATAATTCTCAATGCCTTGTGACTGGATGTAATCCGCAACCACATCTACCCCCCAACCTTTGGCAATCGTAGACAGATCAACGTACAGCTCAGGAATATCTTTGCTCAGTGTATTGCCTTCCACCTTCAGATGCTCAATACCGGTAATTGCACGGCGAGCATTCAACTCTTCATCCGTCGGTACGATATCAGGGCGAGCTTCAGGCCCAAATCCCCACAGATTAACCAAAGGTCCAACAGTCACATCCAAAGCACCTTCAGTAAGGCCGTTCAAACGAATCGCCTCTTTCACTACAGTTAACGTTTGTGTAGAAACGGCAAAAGGTTCGCTACTGGTATGCTGGTTAAAACGGCTTAGCTCAGAGTCTTTACGGTAAGTCGACATTTGATCGTTCACTTCTTCAAGGAGTCGATCAATCTCGGTTTGCAGTGTTTTCGAATCCGCAACGCCCGGCTGTTGAATGTATTTAATGTTGTAAGTGGTTCCCATGGTTGGGCCACTGATATGCACTTGCTCAACCGGCTTTTCACAACCAGCCAACAAGAGAAGAGAAGCGAATGCAACAAGCCAGTTTCTCACTTGTTTACTCCTTTCATAGTTAAAAATTGATATGGGAAATACCGATGCCCTAAACCAGATTACCATCGACACTTTCAATATCCGATTTGCAAAAAACAATGGCTGACTCGAACGAGCCAGCCATCACAGTGTAGCGAGTTATCGATTAACCACCGAAGTCATCCAGTAGGATGTTTTCCTCTTCTACACCAAGGTTTTTCAGCATGTTAATTACTGCCGCGTTCATCATCGGAGGTCCACACATGTAGTACTCACAATCTTCTGGTGCTTCATGGTCACGCAGATAGTTTTCGTACAACACGTTATGGATGAAACCGGTATAACCCGTCCAGTTATCTTCTGGCTGAGGATCAGACAGAGCACAATGCCATACGAAGTTGTCATTCTCTGCTGCTAGGCCATCGAAATCCTCTACGTAGAACATTTCACGCTTAGAACGCGCACCGTACCAGTAAGACATCTTACGTTTAGACTTCAGACGTTTCAGCTGGTCAAAGATATGCGAGCGCATTGGCGCCATACCTGCACCACCACCGATAAAGACCATTTCTGCATCCGTATCCTTCGCGAAGAACTCACCGAATGGGCCAGAAATTGTACATTTATCACCGGCTTTCAGTGACCAGATGTAAGAAGACATTTGGCCTGGTGGCACGTTTGGATTATTTGGCGGCGGAGTCGCGATACGCACGTTCAGCATGATGATACCGAACTCTTCTGGGTAGTTCGCCATAGAGTAAGCACGGATGATGTCTTCATTTACGATAGACTCATAACGGAACAAGTTAAACTTGTCCCAATCACCGCGATACATTTCTGGCACATCGAAATCAGCGTACTTAATGTGGTGCGCAGGCGCTTCAATCTGAATGTAACCACCCGCACGGAACGGTACTGATTCACCATCAGGAATCTGTAGTTTCAGCTCTTTGATGAAAGTGGCTTTGTTATCGTTAGAGATAACCGTACATTCCCACTTCTTCACACCAAAGATTTCTTCTGGCAGTTCTAGATCCATATCGGTTTTCACAGCAACCTGACACGCCAAACGCTCGCCTTCACGGGCTTCGCCTTTGCTGATGTGATCCAGTTCTGTTGGCAGAATATCACCACCACCCGATTTGATTTTTACGCGGCATTGGCCACATGAACCACCACCACCACAAGCAGAAGATACGAATACACCGGCACCAGCCAATGCACCCAGCAACTTACCACCCGGTTGGGTTACGATCGCTTTTTCAGGATCGCCATTGATTGAGATTGTAATGTCACCTGTTGGTACTAGCTTGGATTTGGCGAATAGAATCACCAAAACCAACGCCAGTATAATCAGGGTAAACATCACTACACCAAAAATAATAGTAGACATTAACTATTCCTTTATTGCTGCGGTTTACCCGACTTACAGTTGAACACCAGAGAAAGACATGAAGCCCAACGCCATCAAGCCAGCCGTGATAAAGGTAATACCTAAACCACGCAGACCTGGAGGAACGTCTGAATACTTCATCTTCTCACGGATACCTGCAAGAGCGACGATAGCCAGCATCCAACCCACACCAGAACCGAAACCGTATACCACAGATTCAGCAAAGCTGTAGTCGCGCTGCACCATGAAAGACACACCACCGAAGATCGCACAGTTTACTGTGATCAGCGGAAGGAAGATGCCCAGTGCGTTATACAGAGGCGGGAAGAAGCGATCGAGGATCATTTCCAGAATCTGTACTAATGCCGCAATAACACCGATAAAGGTAATAAAGTTCAGGAAGCTTAAATCTACCCCTTCAGCCAGTGCATCTGGTTTTAGCACTAAGTTGTACACCAGATTATTGACTGGTACAGAGATAGTCAGTACTACGATAACCGCAATACCTAAGCCGAATGATGTCTTAACTTTTTTCGACACCGCCAAGAATGTACACATCCCCAAGAAGAAAGAGAGTGCCATGTTCTCGATGAAAATCGATTTCACCAGCAGACTAATATAATGTTCCATGACAACCTTACTCCTTCGCTTCTACTTGTTCTGGTTTGAACGTACGAATCGTCCAAATCATGAAGCCGATCAGGAAGAATGCTGAAGGCGCGAGTAGCATCAGACCATTTGGCTGATACCAACCACCGTTGCTGATAAGAGGAAGAATTTCCAAACCAAACAGTTTGCCTGAACCCAAAAGCTCACGGAAGAAACCAACCGACATCAGCACGAAACCATATCCTAGACCGTTACCAATACCATCAATAAAAGAAGGGATTGGCGCCGACTTCATCGCAAACGCTTCTGCACGGCCCATTACGATACAGTTGGTGATAATCAGACCAACGAATACCGACAGTTGCTTAGAAATATCGTACAGATACGCTTTCAGAATCTGGTCTACCACGATTACTAGCGACGCGATAATGGCCATCTGCACGATGATACGTACGCTGTTAGGAATGTGGTTACGGATCAGAGAAACGAAGAAGTTAGACAATGCAGTAACAAACATTACCGCCAACGTCATAACAAATGCCGTTTCCAGCTTAGTGGTTACCGCCAGTGCCGAACACACACCCAGAACTTGCAATGCAATTGGGTTATTGTCCAAAACTGGGGCTAACACACTCTTTTTCAGCTCTTTTGCGCTAGACATTAGTTAAGACCTCCGTCACGAACTTTTGTCAGGAATGGACCAAAGCCCATATCACCCAACCAGAAGTCGAAGGTATGTTGAACACCATTACTGGTCAGCGTTGCGCCAGACAAACCGTCTACGCCATGCTCAGAACCTTGTGGTGCGCCACCTTTGACAATCTTGATCGCAGGTTTGTGGTTTTCATCAAACAGCTTTTTACCTACCCATTGAGCACGCCAAGCTGGATTTTCAACTTCGCCACCCAATCCAGGAGTTTCGCCTTGTTCATAGTAAGTCAAACCTGAAACGGTGTTACCGTCAGTTTCAACTGCTACAAACGCGTACATCATTGACCATAGGCCGTTACCATGTACAGGCAGAATCACCTTGCTGGTTTTGTCGCCGTCTTTCACAAGATAAACCACACCAACATTCGCACGACGTTGGATCTTCGCTTTATCTTGTTCAGCAGTCAGTTTAATTGACTCAGAGGCGGCTTTCGCAGCTTTACGTTGATCGTAGTTTGCAGCATCGCCTTCAACAAAGTCACCCGTGCTGAAATCAACCAAACGTGGTTCAATGTTCTTATTGAACTGCTCAACGATTTGTTTGCTGCCTTTCGCTTGAATACCAGCCACTTGCAGAATTTTGCTCTGCTTGTCTAATGCTGCATTCTCTTTTTGCTTGTCACGCAGACCGACAGCCGCTGCCGATACAATGATTGAGCACACTAGGCTCAACGCGATAACAACAAACAGCGTCTTTTTAATGCTATCGTTATTGCTTGCCATAGCGCGCTAATCTCCGCTTGATATTTCTCTCTACAACCACGTGGTCAAACAGTGGTGCAAATAAGTTCGCGAATAGGATCGCCAGCATCATACCTTCTGGGTACGCTGGGTTCACGACACGGATCAGTACACACATTACACCGATCAAAATACCGTAAGCCCACTTACCACCATTGGTGAAAGAAGCTGAAACTGGGTCAGTCGCCATGAAGAACATACCGAATGCAAAACCACCTAAAACAAGGTGCCAATGCCATGGCATGTTGAACATTGCATTGGTATCAGAGCCAATCACGTTAAACAGTGTCGACAGCAGAATCATACCAATCATCACACCGCCGATAATGCGCCATGAAGCAATGCCCATGTAAACGATAAATGCTGCACCAATCATCAGTGCCAGTGTTGACACTTCACCGATTGAACCAGGGATGTTACCGATGAAAGCATCCATCCAAGTGATCGTTTGGCCAGTTGCGTTGTTGATCAGTGCACCTGCACCACCTTGCGCCCATTGGCTCAGTGCTGTTGCACCTGAGAAGCCATCCGCAGCAGTCCATACTAGGTCACCTGAAATCTGTGCTGGGTAAGCAAAGAATAGGAAAGCACGGCCAGCCAACGCTGGGTTAAGGAAGTTACGGCCAGTACCACCAAACACTTCTTTAGCAACCACAACACCAAAGGTAATACCTAGTGCGGCTTGCCAAAGTGGCAGAGTTGGCGGAACAATGAGAGCAAACAGGATTGAAGTTACGAAGAAACCTTCGTTGACTTCATGCTTGCGCACCATACAGAACAACACTTCCCAGAAACCACCCACAAGAAACACAGTGGCATAAATCGGCAGGAAGTAGGTTGCACCCAACAGCATTTTACTGCCCCAACCTGCATCGCTTGACATTGTTCCGCCAAGCATTTCGGTTAGCCAGTAGTGCCAGTTACCCGCGACCATCGCGGCTAGTTGATCACCTGAGTAAAGGTGGTTAAGTGCAGCAATAGCTTGGCCGCCAGCATTGTACATACCCCAGAACATCGCAGGGAATACAGCAAGCCAAACCATGATCATGATACGTTTTAGGTCAACGCTATCACGAACGTGTGAGCTTCTTTTAGTAACCAGACCTGGTGTATAGAACAGCGTTGCCGCCGCTTCATACAGTGCAAACCACTTCTCGTGTTTGCCGCCTGGCTCAAAATGATGCTCGATGTCTTCAAGAAACTTTTTAAGGCCCATGGAAATTACCCTTCTTTCTCGATCTTGTCTAAGCACTCACGCAGGAGCTGACCGTACTCATATTTGCCTGGGCAAACGAAAGTACACAATGCCAGATCTTCTTCATCTAGTTCCAAAGCACCTAGGCGAATCGCGTTGTCACTGTCGCCAGCACACAGATCACGAAGCAACAAGGTTGGCTCCATATCCAATGGCATCACTTTTTCATAGTTACCAATTGGAACCATGGCGCGATCACTACCATTCGTGGTGGTGGTCATGTTGTACACTTGACCTTTGAACAGATGTCCAAGGAAAGAGCGAGTTACAGAGAACTTATTCTTACCTGGCATTGCCCAACCGAGCAGCTCTTTATCACGGCCTTCACGTAGGACAGAGACTTGTAAGTGGTAACGGCCTAAATAAGCATGTGGTCCAGTGGCTTTAGTACCAGACAGCACAGAGCCAGAGATAATACGCACTTCACCTGGCATGATTTCGCTATCAACCAGTTGCTCTAGAGACGCCCCCATTACTGTACGAACCAAACGAGGTTTGTTCACCACAGGGCCGGCAAGAGAAACCACACGCTGATTGTATAGCTCACCCGTCAAGAACAACTGACCAATCGCGATCACGTCCTGATAGTTGATGCTCCAAGCTACGTGGTCTGCACTTACAGGGTAAAGGAAATGCATGTGAGTGCCAGCAAGACCTGCAGGGTGTGGGCCGTCAAAGACGTGTTCTTCAACATTCGACTGCTGAGAACGCGGCAAGCTAGTACCTTTTTTACAAACGTACACTTTGCCTGTGGTCAACGCAGAAAGAACATCAAGACCGGCTACGAAGGCTTCCGATTGTTCATTGATCACGACAGTCGGCTCAGCCGCCAACGGATTGGTATCCATGGCAGTCACAAAAATGGCTTCAGAAGTGGAATCAACGGCTGGAACCTTGCTGAACGGACGAGTACGTAAAGCAGTCCAAAGACCAGATTCAACCAGTTGAGTTTTGATCGCATCGCGATTCAAACTGGCTAATTGATTGGCTTCAAACTTGTCGAATGTCACTTGGTCATCACCCGCCACTTCAATCACTACAGACTGAAGAACGCGCTTAGCACCACGATTGATTTCAACCACTTTACCGCTGACTGGTGAAGTAAATTTCACACCCGGATTCTTCTTATCTTCAAAAAGAATCTGAGCTTTTTTTACTTCATCACCTACGCGAACATGCATAGTAGGACGCATGCCAACGTACTCTTCGCCAAGCAAGGCGACTTTTTTGATGGCTTTACCATCACTAATCACCTGGGAAGGAGTTCCTGCGATAGGAAGGTCCAATCCCTTTTTTATTGTAATCATACGCACTTGCACTACTTTTATCGGGAAAAAGATTCTTTCATTGCGCAAATTCGAGGCGCACTCCGTTTGCCTTGTTCTTACAACTGAACAACGCTAGCGGAATCCTTACCTCGGTAGACACGACATTGTTTGTGTCCGTTTTAATGGCCTTGGCCATTAAAATCGCAACATCCTTTTAAAAATCCCATCACAAATCATGTGGGGGATTTGTCAGGTGCTGTAGTCTAGCATCTTTTAGGAACTCGATGCCATGACCAATGCCCTGAATCACTGTTTAATTTCAAACGAATCCGGAGTGAAAGGCTAAGAAATCATCATATTTTTGAAGCATCGCACAAACTCATTAAGGCCTATTTTATGTAGGCTTATCCTTCATCTTGCTGCGCTAAACTCTCGCTTAACTCGATTTATCGCAATCCATTTGTTTAAACTGTGTTAATAATTTGCTTAAAAAGCGACCAGGAATAATGATTTCATCCTGTTTTATTGAGCGCTTTTTCGTGACCCACCCAAGCACATTGGGCTTTCTGGGATCTCTTCATTCATCTGTTGCCACTCTTCACGAGTATAGGTATGGATAGCCAAAGCGTGAATATGGTTAGCTAATTCGTCAGCCAAGGTTTGATTAACTAAACGATGACGTGCAACCGGTCGCAGCCCAGTGAAGCGGTCACTAACGATAGTGACTTTAAAATGGCTTTCCGAGCCTCTCGGCACATTATGCATATCGCTTTCATTAATGACTTTAAAAAAATCCGGCTGTAGCTCGCTACGCAACTTCATTTCAATAACATCTTGAATCATATTGCTTTCCTTGTTGAGCACTTGTGTGTCGACAACATGACAAATTGAGAATAGACCATGGAAGGCCTGACGTGTGGTTAAAAATACAAAAACCTAGGTTTTCATTTGCTGTTTTATCGCCATCTGAGACAATGCGCCGTCAATTTACTAAAAACACGAGCAATATGAAAACTGAGCTTACCTTGCTTGAGCAAACGCTCACTCTTCATCGTTTCCCTAAACGCAATAATGAAACCCTGCAAGCTTGGGACGCTGGCGATGAGTACCTCATTCAGCATGTCGCTGAACTCAAACTGCCTGATCATCGTCATGTGGTGGTGATCAACGACCATTTCGGGGCGTTGAGTTGTTGGTTTGCAAGGCAACATAAAGTCAGCATGATGAGTGACTCTTATATTGCCCATCAAGCCACTCAAGCTAACTTGCAACAAAACCATTGCCCCTCGGTGACGATGCTCACCACGATGGATCCAATTCCAAGTGATGCGGATCTCGTGTTATTGCAATTGCCTAAAAGTAATCGTCATTTGGTTTGGATACTAACTCAACTGCGTAAAAGCTTACCCGCCAATGTCCCAATCATTGCCGTCAATAAAGCAAAGGAAATCCACACTTCCACTCTGAGCTTATTTGAAAAATACTTAGGTACTACAACAACTTCATTAGCTTGGAAAAAACATCGTTTAGTCTTCAGCTCTGCAACCGTTACCCCTGTGGTTGAGGTCAGTCAGGATTGTTGTTGGAAGGTCGAGCCTTATGCTATCACTCTCACCAATCTACCGAATGTGTACTCTGGTGAAAGTTTAGATCTGGGTGCCAGATTTATGCTTGAGCATTTACCGTCCGATCCCGCTCTAGAGGATTTTATTGACTTGGGTTGTGGAAATGGCGTGCTTTCCGTTCGTCTGGGGCAATTAAATCCTCAAGCGTCGATCACATGCGTAGACGAAAGTTTTATGGCGATCACCTCGGCTCAAAAAAACCTAACCGATAATCTCGGTGAACGGAACGTCCATTGTGTGACAAACAATTGTTTAGACCAATTTCCTGCACAAAGCAGTTCGATGATTGTATGTAACCCGCCTTTCCATCAACAACAGACCATTACAGATCACATTGCTTGGCAGATGTTCTGTGACTCAAAGCATGTTCTGAAAAAAGGTGGGAAATTATGGGTGATCGGCAATCGCCACCTCGGCTACGATGTAAAACTGGCAAGATTGTTTGGCAAAAGCCATGTTAGAGTGATCGCCAACAACAGTAAATTTGTTATCTTACAAGCTATTAAATCTTGAGCCTTGCGGCTGTGTGCACAATAAAACGAAAGGAATTAACCATGAAAAAACTGGTTCTTGCGGCTTCAATCGCTTTACTTACCGCTTGTTCTGCTCCTCAGCAGACCCAAATCAACGTTACACCTCAAGCAACGTTAAGTCATAACGCGATTGTGAAAAACAGCAGTTTTTCTCTTGTCAGTAAAGACGTGCGCTCGGCGCAGTACGTGGCATTGGTGGACAGTGGCCGTAACAATATCGAGCCTATCCATCCGCGCCAAAACGTTCGCATTACTCTAGAGAATGCGTTGGCTGAACAGTTTGGTTCGCAAGGTTTCCGCCTCAGCGTTAATAGTGAAAATACTATCACTCTCGAAATCCAAGAGTTGTTGGTTTCAGTGAAGCACTCGATCATGGAAAACCAAATGGATGGCAGCGTTACACTGGAAGTGACGGCTGAAACCCCAAAAGGCAAGCTAGTAAAGAGTTACAACGGCACGGCTAAGCGTACTGGCATGCTAAGCGCTTCAAATGATGAGATCGAAATGGTCCTCAATGATGTGATTAATATCGTACTCAAAGAGATTGCCAACGATACCGAACTGCAAAGCTATATGCAGGAGCGTTTCAATGGCTAAATCATGGCTGTTGGCCGCTACCGCACTGCTGAGCAGCTGTGTATGGGCGGGTCCCAAAGTTGCGGTGGAAACCTCGCTTGGTAACTTCACCATCGAACTGAACCAAGAAAAGGCGCCGATTTCAGTCGCCAACTTTTTGCGTTATGTCGATGACGGTAGCTATGTAGGTAGCCAATTTCATCGGGTAATCCCGGGCTTTATGGCGCAAGGTGGTGGCTTTGATGCAAGTATGAATCAGCTGCAAACCTATGCACCGATTGAAAATGAAGCCAGTAATGGTCTGCGTAATGATACCGCGACGATTGCTATGGCTCGCACTCAAAACCCCAACTCGGCGACTCGTCAGTTTTACATCAACTTGGTGGATAATGACTTCTTGAACTATGCAGCACAACCTCCGGGTTATGCCGTGTTTGGTCAGGTCATTGAAGGGTTTGATGTGGTTGAAAAGATGGCTCTGCAACCGACCAAAAATCAAGGCCGGATGCAAAACGTTCCCGTGACACCTATCGTGATCAATAAAGTCACTCGTCTGCCTTAAATCACCTCTTCGCACTCCTCATTGCAGGAGTGCGACTCTCTTTCCTAATCACTCTCATAAAGGACTCGTTATGGTTCAACAGCCCCGGTCCCATTCTTGGCTAGAATTGATTGTTAGCTATTTTGATCGACGCTTGCTTTGGGTATTTATGCTGGGTTGTGCCAGCGGCTTCCCATGGGTATTGATTGGTTCCAACATGACAGGCTGGTTGAAAGATGCCGGACTCAGTCGTACTGCCATCGGTTATTTCGGCAGTATATTTACGGTGTACGCAATTAACTTTCTCTGGGCTCCACTGGTCGATAGAGTCAAGTTACCCATCCTACACTCGATGCTTGGTCAGCGCCGAAGCTGGATTTTGTTTTGCCAATGCATCATTTTAATAGGTACTTTGCTGATCGCAGGCATTAACCCAGCCAACAATCTCATGCTCACCTCACTGTTCGCTTTGGGGATTGCCATTGCTTCAGCCACGCAAGATGTGGCAATCGATGCTTTCCGAATTGATTCCTTCTCAAAAAGCGAATCGAGCAAGCTCCCCCAAGCCTCTGCAATGGCGGTGATCGGTTGGTCAACAGGGTACTCTCTGCCAGGCTATTTTGCGTTCGTGAATGCCGACAGCATGGGTTGGAATGGGGTTTACTACGTTATGGCGGGAGTGGTTGGCTTATTGATGCTGTTTACTTTGCTAGTCGGTGAGCCACACACTCAGCGAGATCAATTACAGCAACTTGCCGAAGAACGTCACCAACAGATCGTCAGCAATCGAATACTCAGTTGGTTGACCGTCACGGTATTCGAGCCGTTTATCGATTTTTTCCGGCGTAATGGTTTTCGCGTTGCACTGACACTACTGCTGTTCGTGTTCCTGTTCAAAATCGGTGAAGCTTTCTTGGGTCGTATGTCGATCGCCTTTTACAAGGAAATCGGTTTTAGCAACGAACAAATCGGCTACTACTCTAAGCTACTCGGTTGGGGGATCACCATTTTGTTCACCTTGCTTGGTAGCCTAGTCAATATCAAGTTCGGTATTGTGCGTGGTTTAATGATTGGCGGCATAGCCATGGCGTCGAGTAACTTGATGTTTGCATGGATCGCCAAAGTGGGTCCCAATGAACACCTGTTTTTAGCTACGTTGGTCGTCGATAACTTTACTTCGGCCTTTTCCACTGTGGCTTTTGTGTCGTTCCTGACCTTAATGACAGGACAAGCATTTTCAGCAACCCAATATGCTTTGCTTGCCTCGCTAGGTAACTTAGGTAGGACGACGATCGCTTCATTTAGTGGAGAATTAGCGGATTACCTTAATGATTGGTCACTGTTCTTTATTTTGACCGCGGTAATGGTGATCCCGAGCTTGGTCATGCTTTACTCACTGCGCCATGACTTTAGCTTGATGTTGGAAAAAGCCAAACAGCATAAGGAAGATCCAACACCCGAAGATAACATCGTCCAATAGAGAACTTGTCTATCTTCGCGGAAAAGTCTAAATGAAAGGGAGCCGTACAGCTCCCTTTCACTTTCCATGACATAACCCAAATTAGGGATAGAGCCCTTTACCAAACAGGTTAAAGATCCGCGCTACCCCTTGGGTAAACACCATTGGCTCCGTCAGTACCGTTAAACAGAGACAATCTTGCCCTTGCGGCGTACGAGGCGAATGGCAAACTTGCCCGTCATGCTGAATGAAGTCACCCACTTCATAATGACCGTTTTCATCACTGAATCCACCATGCAGCACCAAGGTTGACTCAAATCCCTTATGAGTATGTTGGGGAATCGAAACACCTTGGCTGATATACATCAGATTCATTCGTACATTTTCTTCTGATCGCAAAGGTAAACTAAACACTTTGCCGCCATAACTGCGCCACGCTTGTTCTTGTTTGACAAGGCGAGCCAGCGCCTTGGGAATAGCGATCTGCTTACCGTTGACCTTTACCAAGGTTGGGCACGTTTTTACGGTTATCGGTGCAGCTGGGTGTTGAGGTAACGCCACGATCGAATCAAACATATGTTGCCAATCAGCTTCTGCAGGCAAAACTACGGCCTGTGCCGATTGCTGATTGAGTCGCTCACCCAATTCGCCTTCAATTTCATGCACGATATCGCGGCAATGTGGGCAGATCTCTAAATGAGCAGTAATGGTAAGACCATGCGCACAATCTAATTCGCCCTCAACGTAATTGGCGAGCAAAGCATAATCCGGGTGATAACTCATACAGACTCCGCATCCATTGATAATCTTAACTTTTCGACCGCAAGGCGTAGACGTGACTTCACCGTGCCCAACGGTATATCAAGCATATCGGCCACATCCTGTTGTGGTATTTCCTCTAAATAAACCGCTTTGATCACCTGCTGCTGAGATTCGGGCAATCGGTCAAGAAACTTCCTAACTTGTTCTTTGAGAAGATCTTGCTCCGGGGCGTAGTAGTCAACTAAATCGGGAGGACAATATTCGTCAGGCCAGATATCATCGGCAAGCACATAGGGATCACGCCCTTTTTGGCGCCGCAATAAGTCATAGCTCAAATTACGTGCGATAGTGTAAATCCAAGTCGCTAACGAGCTTTTCTGCCCATCAAATAAACTCGCTTTTTGCCAAACCGTGGCCATGGTCTCTTGAACCAACTCCAGCGCCACCTGTTCACTCCCGACATGCTTCATCACAAACTGCTTCAGTTTGGGCGAGTAATAGCTAAAAACCAGAGCAAACGCCTGCTTATCTCTGCTTTTGACCTTTTCCATACAGTCGAGCCACTCTTGGCGACCAAACGTATGAGGTGATGGATTAAACATAGAAACGCATCCTTTATGACTCACACAGACACCCTTGCTAGCCTATACGTCAGGGTTACCACTCAAGATCAATCCTAACCAACAAATTTATTCAAGTATCCAAATACGATTCGATGGTGCGTTGCAAAAAAGCCAAGGCCGCATGGCAATCTGTTTGTCCCACTAATACATCAAATTGATCGTTACTTAAAGGTAGCAGCTCAAGCCAACGTTGACAGACCCAACTCGCATCATCAAAAAAACACAAGCTGTGTAGTTCTCCGATTTGTGGAAACTGTCGATACACTTCTTGCAGTTGTTCACCTAAAAAACGCTCCCTCGCTAACAACTCCTGACTAGGCCAATCAGGCAACCACTGCACCGTTGCGATGCGTAAGCCATCATACTCAACCCGAACTTTACGAATCACAAAGCGACGCATACCAACCACGGTGATACCCAGCAGACCATCGCTTAACGTTTCAAAATCAACGATTTTGACTAAAGTCCCAAATTTAGATAATTCGTTTGCATTTTTATTCGACTTGCTATCGAACAAGCAAAGGCCAAATCCACTACCCGTTTTACTGCATTGAGCCACCATACGCTGGTAGCGGGGCTCAAATATACGCAGCTTCATTTTCCCTTCAGGAAGTACGACGGAGCTAAGTGGAAACAACATTATCTCTTCCATTACTCACTCCTTTTCATAAATTCACTTAGGTATACGAAAAGAGTCCATTCGCCGATCACTCACCAAATATGTTGGTTTATCGATCACCCTATACATTTGACAAACTCAGAAATAAAACAACATAGATCACAATAAAAATGCAATTTTATGAAATACAAAATAAGTTCAAAATTAATTAATAAAGGTGTGATTGGCATCACTTAATGCCTTTAAATTTGCACTTCCTATCACTTTTAATTGCGATTTTTATCGTTATTATGCCCGCCAGTTGAACGAGCTGCAGTCAAGCGGCCGCCATACACAACACACTTACAGAGAGTTCCCCTTATGCGTAAATCACTTCTTGCTTTAAGCCTATTGGCCGCAACTTCAGCACCTGTTCTGGCCGCTGACTACTCAGATGGCGATATCCACAAAAACGATTACAAGTGGATGCAATTTAACCTGATGGGTGCAATCAATGAGAAAGGCTACTCAGAGTCAACTCATGATTACCTAGAAATGGAATTTGGCGGTCGCTCAGGCATTTTTGACCTATACGGTTACGTTGACGTGTTCAACTTGACCTCAGATAAAGGCAGCGACAAAAACGGCGCAGAAAAAATCTTCATGAAGTTTGCTCCACGTATGTCTCTGGATGCATTGACTGGTACAGACCTGTCATTCGGCCCAGTACAAGAACTGTACGTAGCAACTCTGATGGAATGGGGCGGCGGCGGTGCAACGAACTGTGATGATAAAGGTTATTGTGTACCAGGAAAACCTGGCGTTAACACTCAAAAAGTCGGTCTGGGTTCAGACGTAATGGTTCCATGGTTTGGCAAAGTTGGCCTAAACCTATACGGAACTTACGATTCAAATGAAAAAGACTGGAACGGTTTCCAAATCTCTACTAACTGGTTCAAACCTTTCTACTTCTTCGAGAACGGTTCATTCATCTCTTACCAAGGTTACATCGATTACCAATTTGGTATGAAAGATGACATCTCAGGCAAAACGTCAAACGGCGGTGCGATGTTTAACGGACTCTACTGGCACTCAGACCGCTTCGCGGTGGGTTACGGTATGAAACTGTACAATAACGTATACGGCTTCAAAGATGGCGAAGCTCTGCCATGGGGCCACACTCCTGAATCATCAGGCGTTGGTCACTACGTAGCAGTAACTTACAAGTTCTAATTGTAAAAACTGCACGCTCTTTCCTAAACAGGAAAAGAGTCTGAACAGCAAAAATGGCGCGACTTAGCGCCATTTTTTATTGCTTTCAAAACTCCCCTAGCTATCCTTGGCGGATTAAGTTTCGATTGGGGATAGAGATGAACATTGTTGTGCTTGGCCCTGGTGCGGTCGGTTCTTTGTGGGCACTGCATCTGCATCGTGCTGGTCACCAAGTGGCACTATGGAGCCGTCAATCTCAGCCAACATTAGAGCTGCAGCTAGACAATGGCGAGCTTGTACTGTTCAACAATCAAAATTTAGAGATTCTAGCCAACGCCGATTTACTGCTGATCACCGTCAAAGCTTGGCAAGTGGAAGCGGCATTGTTGCCTCTGCTACCTCATCTGAATCGCGATACTATTTTGTTATTTATGCACAACGGTATGGGCGCAGTCGAAGCCATAAGCGAATCTTTGGCCAGCTTTCCAGTGCTGCTTGCCACCACAACCCACGGTGCACTCAAAACCACCGTCAACCAAGTTCACCACACTGGCTTAGGCCAAACCCAAGTGGGTCCTTTTAATGCTCTCGGTGCACGTTGTGACTTTATCGCAGACGTTTTTAATCACGCACTGGCTCCAGTGACATGGAGTCCAGACATCCAACACGCTCTGTGGCATAAACTGGCCGTGAATTGCGCGATTAATCCGCTCACG
Source organism: Vibrio metoecus (assembly GCF_009665255.1). Classification (NCBI taxonomy): domain Bacteria; kingdom Pseudomonadati; phylum Pseudomonadota; class Gammaproteobacteria; order Vibrionales; family Vibrionaceae; genus Vibrio; species Vibrio metoecus. The sequence continues at coordinate 432,343 of NZ_CP035686.1, read as the reverse complement.
GCGATTAATCAATGCTCAAACGGTGCAATAGATGCACCTGAATTTGCGCCGACCATCGCCGCTATTTTAGATGAGATTACAGCCGTTATGCGGGCAGAAGCAGTGAACAGTGATGAAACCAAACTGCGTGATTTGGTTTATCAAGTCATCCGAGCGACTGCGGCTAATCGCTCCTCGATGCATCAAGATGTTTTCCACCAACGGCCAACCGAGATAGACTTTATTACCGGTTACGTAGTACGTAAAGGCGAACAGCATGGCGTTGCAACTCCAGTAAACAGCGAGTTATATCAACAAATCAAAACCTTAGAGCAGAGTTGGAGAAAGGCATGAGCAAACGAATTCTAGTCCCCGTTGCCAACGGCAGCGAGGAAATGGAGAGTGTCATTATTGTTGATACTTTGGTGCGGGCTGGCTTTCAAGTCACAATGGCGGCTGTCGGCGAAGATTTGCAAGTACAAGGCTCACGCGGCGTATGGCTGACAGCACAGCAAACACTGGATGCCCTCTCTGCGGAAGATTTTGATGCGCTGGTTTTGCCCGGTGGAGTGGGTGGTGCACAAGCCTTTGCCAGTAGTGAATACCTACTCACTTTACTGGATGCCTTCCAGCAACAGGGCAAGTTGGTTGCGGCGATCTGCGCCACGCCAGCACTGGTTTTCGCCAAACAGCAAAAATTTGTCGGCGCACGCATGACTTGTCACCCCAACTTTTTTGACCATATTCCCTCAGAGCGTCTGAGTCGTCAGCGCGTCTGTTACTATGCCACGCAACATTTGCTCACCAGCCAAGGGCCGGGCACCGCGCTGGAGTTTGCTCTGGCAATCATTGCTCTGCTCGCTGGTGCGGAATTGGCTCAACAAGTCGCGGCCCCAATGGCACTTCATCCTCAACAACTGACTGAACTTTCAGGTTTTATTGATGCTCAATCTTGATGCAATCCGCGCGCAATTTCCGGCGCTGCAACAAACCGTCAACGGCAACCCACTTATCTATCTCGACAGTGCTGCCACTACACAAAAACCGCAGTGTGTGATTGATACCATCAGCCACTACTACAGCCAGCACAATGCTAATGTGCATCGCGGTAGCCACAGTTTGACGGCGCAAGCCACCAGCCAATTTGAAGCAGCGCGTGAACAAGTCGCACAGTTTATCGGTGCGCCAAGCAGCAAAAATATTATCTGGACGCGTGGCGCCACCGAAGCACTCAACCTCATCGCGCAGAGTTATGCCCGCAGCACATTGCAAGCTGGCGATGAGATTTTGGTCAGTGAAACTGAACACCACGCCAATATCGTGCCGTGGCAAATGGTTGCTGAGCAAACGGGGGCGAAAGTAGTCAAAATCCCAATGACGCCTAACGGTGAATTTGGTCTTGAAGCCTTTCAGCAAATGCTGTCACCGCGCTGCAAAATCGTTGCTCTCGCTCATGTCACTAATGTCACGGGAACTCGTCAGCCGATTGAAGCGGTGATCCAAGCCGCGCATCAGCAAGGTGCGATTGTGGTGGTGGATGGTGCCCAAGGCATAGTTCATGAAACCGTGGATGTTCACGTTCTGGATGCAGATTTCTATGTTTTTTCCGGCCATAAGCTGTATGCGCCAACGGGCATTGGGGTGCTGTATGGAAAAACTGAGCTTTTAGAAACCATGCCACCTTGGCATGGCGGCGGCAAGATGGTCGAAAAAGTCTCGTTTGATGGTACTACGTTTGCTGGCCTACCTGGCAAATTTGAAGCAGGCACACCAAATGTGGCAGGTGCGATTGCCCTGTCTACAGCGATTGCTTGGTATCAGAATCTTGGTCGTGAAGCCGTTGAAGCACACTTACATCAACTGCAACAGCAGGCTTACCAAGTTATCTCGCAAATCGATGAAATTCGCGTGCTCGGTTATCAACCCAAGGCCAGTGTGCTGAGCTTAGTGATGGATGGTGTACATCATCAAGACCTCGCTACCTTGCTCGATCAACAAGGGATTGCTGTTCGTGCGGGGCACCATTGTGCTCATCCTTTGATGGATGCGTTTGGCGTAAAAGGAACGGTGCGAATTTCTTTCGGAGTGTACAACACCGCAGAAGAGGTGGAACGCTTGCTCGCAGCCATCCATAAAGCAGTCGATTTGCTGTAAACATCGGCAGCCCGGATAGCAAAAGAGCCTCATGACTATGAGGCTCTTTTGATTGGAAAAAGTATATCGTTAGTTATGTGCCTTGGCCTGAATCGTCGCGACAATCGCTTGCAAGCCATTACCGCGTGATGGGCTTAAATGCACCAGCAAACCAAGCTCGGCAAAGTAGTCATCCATCGAAAACGCGCTAATTTCTGCAGAAGTTTTGCCATTCAGCGCCGCCAACACAATCGCAATCAAACCGCGCACAATCCGAGCATCGGAATCCGCGCAGAAAAACCACTGTTCCCCTTGCTGCTCGGCTACTAGCCACACTTCACTTTCACAGCCAGAGACAAGAACTTGCTCACTTTTCAGCACTTCTGGCATCACAGGCAGCAGCTTACCCCATTGGATGATCTGGCGATAACGATCTTCCCAACCGTACAGAGTTTGCATGGTCTCTAAGATGGTTTGTGCATTAATTTCATCACCAAACGGATGAGCTGGAAATTGACTCATCATGCCCTCACGCCTTCACTTTATGCTTTTGAATCAGTTTATCGACGATGCGCGCCACCGCGACAAAACCAAACGTCGCTGTCACTACCGTCGCAGCGCCAAATCCGCTGGCGCAATCCATACGTTTTGGACCTTCTGCGGTTGATTTGGTGGCGCATACCGAACCATCGGCTTGTGGGTATTTGAGTTGCTCGGTCGAGAAAACACAATCAATCCCAAATTTACGCGCTGGATTGGTTGGGAAGTTATGGTGCTGACGCAGGCGATCTTTGAGCTTTTTCGCCAGTGGATCTTGAATCGTCTTGGTCAAATCGGCCACGGTGATTTGCGTTGGATCGGTTTGTCCGCCCGCACCTCCGACCGTAATCACTTTGATTTTGTTGCTGCGGCAGTAAGCCAGAAGAGAAGCTTTGGCTTTCAAGCTATCAATTGCATCCAACACATAATCAAACGATTTATTGAGATAAAGATGTTGATTATCCGGCGTGATGAAGTCATCCACCAAATTGACTTTGCACTCTGGATTGATGAGCTTAACGCGCTCCGCCATCACTTCAATTTTGCTTTTGCCAACCGTACCCGTCATGGCATGGATTTGACGGTTAATGTTGGTCACGCACACATCATCCATATCTATAAGGGTCAACTCGCCAATGCCTGTTCGAGCCAGAGCTTCAACCGCCCATGAACCCACACCACCAATCCCAATCACACACACGTGCGCGGCACGTAAAATGTCGACTTCGTTATAACCATACAGACGGCGCGTACCACCAAAACGTTGGTTGTAACTGTCGGAGGCAGGAGTATCGAGTTCACGCATAACCACATTTCCACTCTAGCTGAAAAATAAAGAGTGCGATTTATACGCACTCTTCACAAAAATGTCCAGTTTGCTGCCTACGCAATAGCGGCAAAACTATTGTTGTTTTTCTGGCGGCAATGCCCACGGCGCTTGAGTGGATGAGTTTTCCAGCCCGAGCTTCCATACGCGACCAAAGTGCTTATAGTGCCCCGCTTCTAACCCTGCACGTGACCCCATACCGTGATACAAATCGAGATGGTTTTGTTTCACCGCCCCCCCCGTATCGAGCACGATCAACAAGCGCAGTTGATGTGCGCCAGACCAAGTACCATCTGCATTCAACAGCGGCACTTCCGCCAGAATCGGCGTCCCCATTGGGAGGATAGAACGATCTCCCGCAACCGATGCCATCGGCAGTAACTCAATGCCTGCACTGCCAGTAACTGGCGCTGCTGCTCGTGGTTTAAAGAACACAAAAGAAGGGTTCTGCTCTAACAGTTCGCGCACCGTTTCTTCATCGTTAGCAAGCACCCAATCTTTGATTGCTTTCAGCGACATTTTTTCACGTTCAACCAAGCCACGCTCAATCAGTACCTTGCCAACGCTGACATACGCTTTGTTGTTTTTACCAGCGTAAGCAAAGTATTCCAATGTGTCATCATCACCAAAATGCACAAAGCCACTGCCCTGCACTTCCATAATAAATGGATCGATCAAATTCGCCGCGTAGCCCAATTCTAGCCCTTTACCCTCCAATGCACCTTGGTATATTTCCGCGCGAGTTGGGCAATTTTTATTGCACTTAGGCAGGCTGTACACCGGGTATTTGAATTGATGATCAGGCTGATGACGCAGTTCTATCACTGGTGAAAAGTAGCCGGTAAACAACACATTGCCTTGTTTGTCACCACCACCCAATTGCGCAGTTTGAATGCCGAATTGGGTGAGCGTTGCGGGGTCGCCACTTTGCAGTACCCATTCGTTGAGCTGTTCATACAGAGGCTGATAGAGTTTGGCTAACGACGCCGAACCTTGCACCACCAACTCACTTTGCTTGCTGAATTCGGTATAGTCGCGAGGTTTGTTCGATTCAACCACATCGACACGGTTGAGAATTTGCGGGAAGGTTTGTTGCTGGTATTGCTGTGCGCGATCCGTCGGTTGTTGTGCACAACCAAATAACAGCGCCAAACTGACAAGAGAAAGAAGACGTTTACTCACAAATGAAGTCCATGGTTTGAGTTTGCCAAGAGGATGACAAAGTCGACGTCACTGTGCAATTGGCGTTTTGTTAATGGAAGTTTTTTTTCGATAATTCTGACAATTGATAGACCGGTTGATAATGAGCCGATGAGCTTTGCTTCATCTGTTTTTTCTCCAACATGATTTCAAACCGATAAGGTTGCCCATTCACCATAAATTCGAGTTGAGCACCATCGTAGTCAAAATGAGTAGTCACTAGACGTCCATTAAGGATCACGCCTTGCGTGCCAATAGTGATTTTTTGTGCTGAATAGGCAGCCACATTTTGCTCAACCCATACACCATACAATTCAGACTTTGGGAACCAATGCTCCTGCAATCGACCAAAAATATTGCTGTACAACATAAAGACATAAGCCGTCCCTAACACGGCCAGCAACAGCAGTAAACGCTCTTTGCTCAAAGCCCCACTTTTTCCATTTGCTTGACGTTCCGCTTTCACCATTTGAACTCAACTCATCTTAAGCCCGATTTATCACAACCCGCACAATTCATCATTTCGTCATCCCACTGTTTTGCATTCGTTCTAATTTGTAGGAACAGGATTTGAAATGGGTTGATTTCTCCTCCGGTCATATAAAAAACCGCTTGCCCAACAAAGAATAAAAAGTCATTATTTGCGCATATTTAAACATCAAGGATGTTCAGCCGTGAAAATTCGCAGTACCGCTCTCGTCAAAGGATTTCGCCAGTCAGCGCCCTACGTTAATGCCCACCGTGGGAAAACCATGGTCGTTATGCTGGGAGGAGAAGCGATTGCCGATAAAAATTTTCCTAACATCATCAGCGATATCGCTCTGCTGCACAGCCTTGGCGTTAAAGTGGTACTCGTGCACGGAGCTCGGCCACAAATCAATCAAATCCTTGAAAAAAACCAACGTGATACGCCATACCATAAAGGGGTGCGGATCACCGATGAATCCTCACTCGGCTTAGTGATGCAAGCCGCCGGACAACTACAACACGCGATCACTGCGCGTCTTTCGATGAGCCTCAACAATACGCCAATGGCGGGCACTCAACTCAACGTTGTGAGCGGCAATTTCATCATCTCTCAACCACTAGGTATAGATGAAGGTGTCGATTACTGCCACAGCGGACGCATTCGCCGGATTGATGTGGAAGGCATCAACCGCATGTTGGATTTAGGCTCAATTGTGCTGCTTGGCCCGATTGCCAGCTCTGTCACGGGTGAGTGTTTCAATTTGCTTTCCGAAGAAGTCGCCACCCAAGTGGCGATAAAACTCAAAGCTGACAAGCTGATCGGTTTTTGCCCACAGCAAGGGATCATTGATGCCAAAGGCAATGCGATTGCTGAACTTTTCCCAAGTGATGTTGAACGCCTCGTCAAAAACATGGAGCAAGAGTGCGCGCCAGATGATGAAGAGTGTTTCAGCACCATGCGTTTTTTGCGCGCCGCTTTAAAAGCCTGCCGCGCCGGTGTGCCACGCAGTCACTTGGTGAGTTACAAAGAAGATGGTGCATTAATCCAAGAGCTGTTCTCGTTTGATGGTATCGGCACCCAGATCGTAATGGCGAGTGCGGAGCAGATCCGCCAAGCCACGATTGATGATATCGGCGGTATTTTTGATTTGATTCGTCCGTTGGAAGAACAAGGCATTCTGGTACGCCGCTCTCGTGAACAGTTGGAGCAAGAGATCCATAAATTCACCATCATCGACAAAGATGGTTTAGTGATTGGCTGCTCGGCACTCTACCCTTATCCAGAAGAACGCATGGCTGAGATGGCTTGTGTCGCGATTCATCCTGAATATCGTGATGGTCACCGCGGCCTGCATTTACTGGTGCACACCAAGCATCAAGCAAAACAAATGGGCATTCGGAACCTGTTTGTGCTAACCACTCACAGCACGCACTGGTTCCGTGAACAAGGTTTTAATGAGGTTGATGTGGAAGCGCTACCGATGGCGAAAAAGAGCTTATATAACTACCAACGCCGCTCGAAAATTTTGATGCTGGCGCTTTAAATTCAACAGCTTAAAACACATATGAAAGTCAGTGAAAAAAGATGCAATTTGTTGCATCTTTTTTATTCGATTTTTGCTTTTATTTTGTGCGAGAGATCGGTAGAATGCGCGCGTTTGATTAAATGTTGTTCAACACTTCTTGTCAGGATTTGACGCTTGAGATTTTTCTCAATTCACGCATGGATTGCTTTTACTACTAAATTCAGTATCTAAGAGCAAATCGTATGAAAACCGTTATTTGTAACTCTCTACAAAGCTTTTGGGATATGGCAGACGCTGATTTCCTCTCAGGGCTTGATGTGCACTGTGTATTCCCTGCCAGTGACAACCTCAAAACGTTCCTACTTCAGTCATGTGAACGTTACCAGATTCGCAGCATCACCTTTACCAAAGCCTTTGCGAGAATCTAATACTGTGCCGCCATGGATTGGCGGAGCATTTACTGCTCCAACCTTGCCACTAACCCACTTGCCCTTTGTGTTTTCACTTTAATCGCCCGCTGCAATACCTTGTTATCGCAATACAGTTTGAGTTGTTTTTTCGCCCTTGTTATCCCAGTGTAAACTAACTCTCGCGTCAGGATCGGACTGTAATCCGGCGGTAAAATCAGCAAAGTTAAATCAAATTCACTGCCTTGTGATTTATGTATGGTCATCGCATACGCGGTTTCATGTTGCGGTACTCGGCTCGGTAACACAGCTTTGATACTGCCATCCGGCAGCTCAAAATAGACTTTCAACCTACCCTGCTCATCGTCACGATCGCGCATACACAAGCCAATATCGCCATTGTATAAACCCAAACCATGATCGTTACGCGTCACCATGATCGGCCGCCCGTGATACCAGATCTCTTCTTGAGTTTTAATCAGCTTGTGAGCATTCAACGCCCGTTCGATGCGCGAGTTAAGCCCCATCACCCCAAAATCGCCTTCACGTAACGCGCACAATAATCGGCAGCGACTAAACGCATCGAGTGCTGATTTGGCAAGTGTAAGCATGGTTTGCTTTGTCGACTCAAATTGCTCAGTCGATTGATTGAGCAAATTCAGATAAGGACGATAAGCCTGCACTAAGGTTTGCAACAGTTGCTGATAATGCTCGCCACTGAGCGCAAAGTGTTCAATATCGCTGAACGATTGCTGCCACACAGTTTCAACGCGCGCCGGAGATCCGCTGTTGATCGCTTTCGCCAGTTGGCCAATGCCAGATCGTGCATCAAAACGGTAGCTTTTTTGCAGCATGCATAAACAGTCCGCCACCGGATTCACCATTTTACTGGTGGTTTGGCGCAAAGAGGTAAAGCCAGTCAGTTCAGCCAACTGCGCCCCCTGCTCATTGCCGTAACCTTGGCTCAGGAAGGTACAAATATCACCGAGCACAGCCCCTGCTTCCACCGAAGCCAATTGATCTTTATCGCCCAGCAAAATCAACCGAGCGTGCTTGGGCAGCGCTTCGACCAGTTTCACCATCAAAGGCAAGTCAACCATGGACGCTTCATCCACCACCAACAGATCAAGATGGAGTGGATTGCGGGCGTGATGACGAAACTCAGCGCTGCCCGGAATCGCGCCAAGCAAACGGTGAATGGTGCTGGAAGTGCTCGGGATCGCCGCGGCGATCTCAGGCTCTATCGCCAACTGACTCACCGCTTTCCCCATCGATTCGGTTAAGCGTGCCGCGGCTTTACCGGTTGGAGCAATCAATTTGATCTCTGGCACTTTACCTTGCGCCATGCTTTGGCTAATCAGCGCCGCCAGAAGCTTGGTCACTGTGGTGGTTTTGCCGGTTCCCGGCCCACCGGAAATCACCGCAAAACGGCGGGTGAGCGCGACGGCCGCCGCCACTTTTTGCCAGTTTAAGCAGTGAGTGAGCGGGATCAGTTGTTCTAACGGTTGCAAATCCGCCGCGCGCTGTGCTTTTTCGACCACGGCTTCAATGGCCGGCCAATCCAGCGCGTCAGATTCCACTACATCCAATCGATCATTCAGCAGTTGAATCCGCTCGACTGAGCTCAGCGGCTTTTGCTGTAGTGCTTGCCACAAACCTAAATAGTCGCGGGCAAATAAGGTATCAAGGCGTTCGCGCAAGTTAGCCAGTTCAGCACTGGTTAAACGTTGGGGTGCGGCCAACTCAGTCAATCGCGCCGCCAGTTGCTTTTCATAATGCCAGTAGCGATGCAGATAGAGCCTTGAGCCATCAAACATTAACGGCACCGCTTCACCTTGCTGCCCCACCAACGGCGAGGCTTGCAGTAAGGCTTGCCAGTCTACCGCTAACCAGCGTTCACTGTGCTGCAAACTCGCTTCACCATAAAGACCAATCAGCGCCGCCAGATCGCAGCGATTACCCTGTGCATCACACAGTGGCAGACAGATGTGTCCACGCCCAAGTTCCGCACTCAACGCCGCGCTCAGTACACTCAAAAGCTCACTTTCTGCAGCGTTGTGCCCAGCCAGCACCGCTTGCTTGCCAATAAAGCGGGCAAACTGCACATCCAAAGGACGCAGCGCGCCTTGTGCCAGCAGACGTTTCGCCACTTCGCTATCCCAAAACATCATAAATCAAGCTCCATCTGCCCAGCTTTACTCGCTCTTTGTACCAGCTCGCGCCCTGCAATCAATCCATCCAACTCATCTAACAAGGCCAAACTTGGCTTGGTATGGAACACGCCCTGATCGCTGCGCCCATCCATCCCGCGTAAAAAGAGATAAAACACGCCGCCGAAATGCTGCTCGTAATTGTAATGGGCTAAACGGCTGCGCAAAAAGCGATGCAGCGCTAACGCATAAATTTGGTATTGCAGATCATAACGGTGCTCGGCCATCGCACCGCTCAAACGCTGTGGATGATACGCAGCAGGTTCGTCACCTAAATGGTTGGATTTCCAGTCCAGCACGTAATAGCGCCCCTGATATTGAAACACCAGATCGATAAAGCCTTTGAGCATGCCTTGCACCGCATGAAAACCGAGATCGCCCGCCTGTGCCGAAAGCGGATCGTGACGCTGGGTGATGCGATTCAGGGTTGGCGCATCCAACACTTCGATCGGCAGTAAAAACTCCAATTCGGTGAGACGCTGGGCGGCCATAATTTGTTGTAAGCGCAGCGCTTTACCATCCAGTGGCGTGCTCAATACGGTGTCAACCAAGTGTTGCAACACCGGCAGCCACTCGCTTTCAATCTGCTCACTTTCCATCAAATCAAGGATGATTTTAGTATTGGGTTCACTGTGTGCAGATTGCTGGAAATCCACCTCTTCAAACAGCGAATGCAAGAAAGTGCCGGGGCGTGCGCCACGCGGGAAATTGAAAATCGAGCGCTCGACAGATTCCAGCGCCGCTCCATCACGCTCTTGCGCACTATCAAGATCAAAACCGCCTACTTCAAGCAAGGGCAACTCTTGCAAAGGATCATGGCGAGCATGACTCGATTGCATCACCAAGCCTGAGTAACTGGTGACTCGCCAGCGGCGATCAATCGCTTGGCTTAACTCACGGGCAGTCAGTTCTCGCTCGTCCAGTTGGGGGGGCTGATACGCTTGCTCGAAACGCTTCGGTGGCGGGCATTGCACGACATCCGGTAAGTTTTCACACTGTTTAAGCAGCGCTTGCTGTAGATCCGCGATACCACCCTCTTGACCATCTTGCAGCAGAAAACCCATCGCACTGCGATGCGCCGAGGTCGGCTCTTGGCTCGAATTCCCGTTGCGCAGAGGCGCAACACCGATAAAACAGCCATACACAGCGCGAGTGAGCGCCACATACAGCAAGCGTAAATCTTCTGCCAAGCGTTCTTGATCGGCTTTGGCTAAGGCCTCTTCATTGCCGGTTAAATCGACCCAAGTGGTGGCCGATTCAGTATCGTAATATTTGCCTTCACTGCTCTCGCGATAGCTCATCACAAACGGCAAAAACACCAGCGGGTACTCAAGCCCTTTTGATTTGTGGATGGTAACAATCTGCACCAAGCGCCGCTCAGATTCGAGGCGCTGGATCTGTTCATCACTGCCCCCCAATCCTTGCGCAGCATCCGCCATCGCCTGAGTCAGAAAACGCAGTAAACCCTGATCGCTATCGATCTCACGCGTCGCTTGCTGCAAGAGTTCGCTGATGTGCAGATAATCGGTGAGCCAGCGCTCACCTTCACTTTCCGTCAGCCAACGTTCGGCAATGTGGCGCTGAGTTAATACTGCGCGCAGCATCGGCAGTACGCCGCGTTCACTCCACAAGCGGCGATATTGACGAAATTCGGCAATCAACTGTTCCCATTCGTTTTCATCATTATTCAGCGCATCTAACTCGCTGGCGGTTAACGCAAACAGATTCGAGGCGACAGCCGCACGGAGCAAGCGTTCATCTTCTGGCTGCCACACGGCAAGCAGCAAGCGTTCAATATCTTGTGCCACATCGCTGGCAAACACGCTGTCACGGTTGGAAAGGTAAACACTGGCTATGCCCTGCTGACTGAGCGCATCACGCACCATGCGCGCTTCATTACCGGTGCGCACCAGCACCGCCAGATCGCCCGCTTCAATCGCCTCACCGCGATGAAAGGTTGCCGCGCCAGAGGCCGAAGCAGTCAAAATGTGCTGAATTTGCGCCGCACACGCCTCGGCCATTTGCGCGTAGTAATCGGTTTTGCTTTGTGGTTTATCAAGATCTTCCGGCCACCAATAGGTCAAGGCTGGTTGTACTTGCCCCTCCAGTGACCAATGGCGTTTATCGGCACCAGGGCTTGCCGCCACGGGCTGAAAGGGAATGTCATCACTGTAAATAAACGGATGAGTCGCGGAGCTAAACACTTGGTTAACTGCCGCCACCATAGCCGCGCTGGAGCGCCAGTTCGTGCCCAAGGTGTAGTGAGCGCTCACCTGATTGCGCGCTTTGATGTAAGTGAAAATATCGGCGCCACGGAAGGCGTAAATCGCCTGTTTCGGGTCGCCGATCATCAACAAGCCACACTGCGGATAGTCCAGATACAGCCGACTGAAAATGCTGTACTGCAGCGGGTCGGTATCTTGGAATTCGTCGATCATCGCCACCGGATACAGCGTGCGAATTCGCTCGCCCAATAGTCCTTGCTCATCATTATCCAACGCAGCGCTAAGTTGAGTGAGTAAGTCATCAAACGAGAGCCAGTGATGAGTGGATTTGGCTTTCGCCAACCAGTGACGACAGTGATGAATCGCATGCACCAAAAGCGGTGTTTTGAGTGACACAGGCTCAGCAAGAAACGCTTCTATTCGTTCAAACAGCGCTAATTGTGGCGGATTGCCTTTCTTTGATTTGGCGAGCAACCCGCTTTGGGTGAACTCTTCAAGCTCTAACGGCACTTGCAGATCTTGCGTTTCACTTTGCGCCCAAGCATCCAGAATCGGTAAACGGCGCAGCAGCGCATTTTGGCTATTTTTGTGCAGGTCAGAGCCAGTTACGGCAGGCTCAATCTCCTCTCGCTCCGCTAACCAGTGCTGCTTAATCTCGCTAATGCGCGCTATCTGCGCTTGTTGCAGCGCGGCCAAATCTCCTTCCATTAAAGGCGTGGTCAGTTTGACTGGCGGCCCAGAAAGATAACCGGCAATCTCAGCCAACAGCGCAGAGGGCGCCGGCCATAAGCGGCGTACTTCGTTCGCGAGAGAAATGGGCAAGGGGTAGAACTGTCTACGCCAATAATCGGCCACCACTTGGGCTTTGAGGCGACTTTCATCGGTGACGAATTCATTTTCAAAGCGACTGCCCGATTCAAACGCATTTTGCGTCAGCATGCGTTGGCAAAAACCGTGGATGGTGAAAATGGCCGCTTCATCCATCTGCCGCTCGGCATTGAGTAGCAAAGAGACGGCTAGGCTGTGATCGGTAAATTCAGCCAGCAGGGAGCGAAGCAGCGGATCTTCACTCGCACCGCGGGCAAAGGCGAGGCGCGCATCGTGTAAGCGGCGACGAATACGGTCACGCAGCTCTGCGGTGGCCGCTTCGGTAAAAGTCACCACCAGAATTTGATCCACACTCAGTGGATGCGCGTGGCGAGTTTCCGCGCAACCATGCCCAAGCACCAGACGCAGATAGAGTCCGGCAATGGTGTAGGTTTTTCCGGTACCTGCCGAGGCTTCAATCAGCCGCGCTCCATGCAAAGGAAAGCGCAACGTATCGAGCGTAACAGCCAGCTTATTTGAATCGGCACTCATCAGCCTTAATCCTTCTATCTACCGATGACAGAGATGTGAGCTAAAACGAATATTTCTCTGCATTAAACTAAAAACCGTGATTGAGTATGGGCTTATGGGATCCACTTCACGGCACAAGCCAAGGCGGCGCTTTACACTGCGCGCACGTTAACAAATTCATTTGTTACACAAGAATTTAGGTCCCTCTGACCTGTGGCCGTACAGCGAACGCCCTACACCAATAATGATTTTCTGGCGGCCACCCACTTCCCACGCATCTCTCATTGCCAATCCATTCATGGCGAATCTATTCATTGCTATTCCATTTATGGTTAGGCCTGTTCGGCATCTTGCACTTGTAAACGCGGTGTTTGCAGCACTGTGATGGCCAATTGGCGCAGCGTTTTTGCCAGTTCATCACTCCACTGCGGCCAAATACGCGCGATGTAGCGATTACCGCCTTCACCCTTGATGTAAAAGCTATCGTTGAAGGTGTCCGCCATTTTCTTGTAGGACTTCTCTTCATCTTCCTGCCATTTGCCACGGGAAAATCCCGCCTCAACGCAAGCCAACGCCGTTTTCGGAAAATAAGCCAAAGGTTGGTTCATGCCTTGGCAAAACAGCGCCACCATTTCACTCAGTAGCACCTTGGCTTGCTGCGCGTCATTAAGTGGCGGCAGCATTTGGTGCTGCACTCCTTCTTTGCGCTCATAACCAATCAAATGGGTCGTGACGGCTTTGCCGCTCGCCGCCAAGCAGAGATGATCAATCCATGCGGCTAATAAATCTTCCGAGCGAATCGCGCCACTGCGCGCACGCACCAAACCAGATTGATAACGCTTCACGAGCCAGCCACGTAGTAAGACATCTCGACCATCGGCAAAGGGCTGCAAGCGCAGATCAATCTCTTCATCCTCCAGTGGTTGGTGACACAAAAAGCCAATTTTTTCCGCCAGTGCCAAGGCTTGCTGCGCACTTTGCGCCAATTCGAGATCGCCAAACGCCGCCACCGGCAACTTGCCTTGTGCCCGTTGCTGTTTGGCAAACTGCGCCACCACTTGATCGCGCTCTGCGCCATCACGGCAAGCGAGCAGATTTTCCACCAACTCATCACGCAGCTGATACGCGCTCAATCCATCCAAAGCAAACGGCTCATCATCTTCCAGCACGGCCAGCGGCGGCTCAAAGCTCACTTTCAAGCGGCGTTTGAAGAAATACTCAACGGGCAGACGCCAAAAACGTTGCAGCTCGACCAGATCCAGCTCCATCGGCCAACTCACTTCGAGCAGATAATCACTCAGTGGAGTGAGAAAATCAGCGCTACTCTGCCCTTGGCGGCGCGCGGCAGGTAGCCATTCACGGGCAAAACTGCCAGCGATAAACGCCTGCGGGCTGAACGGCACCATAGGATACTGAGTGGTTAAGTGCTCAACCAAACGGCGTCCTGAGTCATCACTTTCTAGATTTTCATCGCCTGCCAAGCAGTAGTTCTGCTCGCAATATTCCAAAAGCTCGCTGACCAGCACCGAAGGCACGCGTTCGCTGTTATCTTGAATCGAGCGGCCGACATAGCTGATATACAGCTGCTCTTTGGCTGACAACAATGCTTCGAGGAACAGGTAGCGCGATTCTTCACGCCGCGAGCGGTCGCCGACTCGGCGCTGCACATTACGCAGGTCAAACCCTTCCACCATTTCATTGGGTGGATAAACGCCATCATTCATGCCGAGCAAGCACACTCGGCGAAACGGGATCGAACGCATCGGCATCAGGGTACAGAAGTTGACTTGTCCCGCTAAAAAGCGTTGGCTAATCCGCGTGCCGGAGAGTTTATTGGTCAGCACTTGGCGAATAATGGCCGGTGAAATCGCTTGTTGATAGCCCGCATCGGCCAGCTGCTGTTTTAGGTTTACCAAACTATCGCGGATGGTTTTCAGCGCCAGCTCACCTTGCAGATCGACACTAAAACAACGCTCCAACAATTCGTTGAGCCAATAACGCCACTGCTCCATGCTTTGGGTTTGTGCAAGCTGGCTACGCAGCTCGCTGAGCGTTTCCACAAAGTGCGCGAGCTTACCCGCCAACTCGGCGCTCATACCTTGCACTTGGTTATAGGGTGCAAGCCACTGGCCGCCAAGCTCATACAACCCTGCTTCAGCAGGCATGGCGTAGCCCAGTAACATACGTTCGATGCCAAACTGCCACGTATTTTGTTCACTGGCGGGCAGTTCAAACTCCGCACCCGTGTCGCTATTCAGTCCCCAGCGAATGCCCGCTTCTTCGACCCAACGTTTGGCAGTTGCAAACTCTTCTTCATCAATCGCAAACCTTGCCATAATCGCCGGGGTTTCAAGTAGCTCAAGCAATTCAGACGCCAGACAGCGTGATTGCGGCAGCGCTAACAACTGCAAGAAGGCGGTTAAAATCGGGCTTTCCTGATCAGCGCTGCGATCGGAAATTGAAAACGGAATAAAACGCTCGCCGGGCGCGTTGCCAAACACCGCCTGAATGTAAGGCGCATAGGCGTTAATGTCCGGCACCATCACAATCACATCCCGCGGTTTCAGGCTGGGATCGCGCTCAAACTCGGCCAGCAATCGGTCGTGCAGCACTTCCACTTCACGAATTGGGCTGTGACACAAGGCAATCTGCAGGGAATCATCCTGCTCGGCAATACTCGGTTTATGGCCGCTGCTGGCAAACTTGGCATCGTCTTGATGCTCTTGCAGATGCAAAATATCCGCTTGGATGTGATGCAGCAGCGAGTCGCGTTGAATCTCAATAAACAACTCTAATTCGGACTGATCGTTTTGTGCCAGAAGATAGAGATTATCGCGCCCCATTTTGCCCATCGAGGCCAGTAAGCTATTACCCACCGCGTGACTCAGGTGCAGCGACTCTTGCAGATAGCTTTCTACATCGCCTTTGAGTGGCGAGACTTCACTGCCGATGGTGACTTGCTCACCGTTAATGTGCAGGAGTTTGCGTTTTTGCGCTGCCACTCGCGCCAGATATTTACGGTCACGAATGTCACCCCAATAGTGCTGACAAGGGTTGGTCAGCATCAGGTGCACATCGATATGCTCACCCATCGCGCGCAGCGCATCAATATAACGGGGCGGCAGCGCGGAAATACCGAAGATGAACAAGCGCTTAGGCCATGTGCTGCGATCAAAATTGCCACTGGCCAACTGCTCAATAAAACGCTGATAGAGGTTGGCACGGTGATAAATCGAATGCCCTTGCTCACGAGTGTAAGCGTAGAGTTCACGCCATAAAATCGGCTGCCACGGGTGTTGGTCAGCGATTTCCGCCACCTCTTCCCCCGCTTCCCAACTTAAAATCCAGTCGGAACGATACACCAAGTAACCATCGAAAATATCGGCAATTTTTTCCGCTAATTGGAAGCGCTTAGAATCATCTTCATCGTCTTGTAAATAGCGTTGCAGCGGTTGGAATTCTTCACGGTCAAGCAGCTTTGGCAGTAGCTCCATCAAACGCCAGCTCATCGCTTCTTTATTGAATGCACTGCGCTGCGGCACATCGGGCAACACTTGAGTAAACATCTGCCAGATAAACGTTGCCGGTAGAGGAAACTCAAGGTTCGCGGCAACCCCTAATTCACTGGCCAGAGCCATTTTAAGCCACTGCGACATGCCGGGGCTTTGCACCAAAATGCTCTCAGGAATAAAGGGATCGTCCAACGGTTCATTTTTGATTAAATGAACCAACAGGATCTTCAGCGTTTCAACTTGGTTGGAGTGGTAGACAGTAAACACAATGCACTCATGCTGCTCGACTCATCATGAGCTGAGAGTAGCATAAGTGCATGTCAGGAAGGATAAAAAAGCGCGGGGCAGGATCTCAATCTATACCCAAACCACTTGATATACCCAAACAACTAGGAGTTGCAGGTAGGCGGCAAGTGAGTGAGTCCCCATGAGCATAGACAAACTATGTGATTGGGGTGAACGAACGTAGCCAACACCGCTGCAACTTCAAGTAGGAAGGGAATAGTTAACGAGAACCCACTAACACTTTGTGTGGTTGATAAAAGGCCAGATAGCGAATCGCAACATAGCTCACCACCACCGTGGCTACGATCAGCTCAAGGCTCGCTAACCAATGCACTTGTGCTACGTAATGCTCTGCCACGCCGATATTTTCCATCCAGTGCGCCATTTTAAACAGCGCGGTCGCACCAATCACCATCGGGAAGGTGAATGCCGCGTAACCCGGACTAAAGGGCAGACGCAGTAAGCGCGTGAACGCCAAGTAGATGATGGCGGTCATCAGCACCGCAATCCCAAACAACAGCGCCACAATCACAGGTGAAGGATCTGCCACTACGGTCAGATAACCGGCCAGAGAGAGGCTAGCTGGTGCTGCCATAATCGCCAATGTTGGCTTCGCCGCATCTGGAATTTCATGTGTAAAAATAAAACGATAGATCATCATAGGCAGCATCACGGCGTAAGCCAGCATGCCAAACACTAAACACGCGTAGGCAATTGGCGCTAACGCAGGATGACCCGAGAAAGAAACGTCAGCGACAATAATGCCTACGGGAGGCACAAACCAGCTTGGCACCATGTGGTGCAGCTCAAACGCTTGTGCGCGGTGATACAAAAAACTCACCAAAAACAGAATGTGTAACCCCACGGCAAACAGCCACAAAGCATCGCCAGCCACAGGGTAAAAATGACCTAGCGACGCCGACACCACCATGGTTGCCATGGCAAAGGTTGGCACCACACTGCCCACTACCGGATGTGCCAAATCTTGGCGTAACAAGTGGCCGTGCCATAGAAATTTAAAGGCCAGCACAATCAATAGCACACTGGCGATTGCTGCCCCCACCCACTGCGCGACACCGTGTGCCGCAATCATGTTTTCCCAACTCCATCCCAAGCTCGCAATCCCTAGCGCGAGGCCGGCCATTGGGGTCGGCGCTCCCATCACTTTCGCTTTTGCTGCTCGAATCATACGGTCTCTCTATCGATGGTTATCGGTTAATAAACGCATCTTACGCTTGCACTTTGTTTTCAACTATCTAATTATTTCTAACACATGTTCAATAAAACTAAACGGTCGCCATGGCTAGCCATATTTCGCTCAAACAATTGCGGGTTTTCACCACCATCACTCAAAATAAAAGTTTGACTGTCGCCGCAGAAGTGCTGTGTCTCTCCAAAGCCGCGGTCAGTGTCGCGCTGTCAGAGCTGGAAAAACAGCTTGGTCATGCACTGTTTGATCGCGTCAACAACCGCTTGGTGCTTAACCAAGAAGGGCAAAAACTGCTGCCAATGGCCGATGAACTGCTGCAGCGTGCCAAAGATATCGACCGTTTGTTTGCAGAGCAGCAGGTGCTCACTGGCAAACTGCGCATCGGTTCGAGTGACACTATAGGTAATCAAGTTGCACCTTATCTGATCAGTGCCTTTCGTCAGTTGCATCCTCATCCGTCACAAAGCCTGTTTATTTCCAACTCAGCGCAAGTGTGCCAAAAGCTGGTCGATTACGAGCTCGATATCGGTCTGATTGAAGGCAAAACGCTGCATCCCGAGCTTATCTCTACTCAGTTCAGCCAAGATGAGATGTGTATCATCTGTGCGCCCGATCATCCTCTCGCACAGCAAGAGCGCTTGGTCATGAGCGATTTTGAACACAGTGATTGGGTGCTGCGTGAAGCAGGTTCTGGCTCGCGCGAGTTTTTCTTACGTGTGATTGCGCCGCGCATCGAGCACTGGATTGAAGCGTTTGAACTCAATACCACCGAAGCGCTGATCAATAGTGTCTCTTCCGGTTTAGGGCTAGGTTGCTTGTCTCGATTAGCCGCGAAAACGCCTCAACAAGATGGGCGAGTAGTGATTCTCAATGTCCCGCTCGACATGAAACGTCGCTTCTGGATGTTGGTTCATAAAGAGAAATACCAAAACCCACTGCTACGGCAGTTCATTGAATTTTGTCCCCAATGGGCGAGCCAAAGCGCCCTACTGCAACTCGATTAATCAGTGAATCAAGGGATATGACTCAGCGCGCATTTTGGTGGTCGCAACTGGACTTTAGTGAATGAAAACTGTATAAACAGCCAGTTATTTTTAGCGACAAACTAGAGGATTAACCATGGCTGTTATCGTGAAGTACGTGGTGGAGCGCAACGGAGAAGAGAAAATGACTTTTACCTCGAAAGCCGAAGCTGACGCTTATGACAAAATGCTGGATATGGCAGACGAGCTTTTCGAGCTGCTGGGTAAAAGTGCTCTGATCGAAGATGAAGCCAAGCAAGAAGAACTGGCAATGTTCTTGGCTCAAAACAAAGAAGACGTACTGTGTGCACTGGGAGCCAAGCGTAAACCTGCTCCAGCAACAGGCAAAAAGCCTAAAGCAGTTGCAGACAGTGATGAAGATGAGTCTGTCGACGACGCTGCCTAATCAAGAAAACCGCTGCTCAACCCAGCGGTTTTTTATTTGCTGAGGTTGGCTCACAGACGAAGCACTGCGAAAAATGAACGGGATTCTTTTTATACCCAAACTACTTGGAGTTGCAGGTAGGCGGCAAGAGAGTTCATCCCCATGAGCATAGATAAACTATGTGATTGGGGTGAACGAACGTAGCCAACACCGCTACAACTTCAAGTAGGACGGGGATCACTTTAAAAAGACAAAATGCATTCTTCTACAGACGGATTGCCTCTGCGGTCTTTTATCCTGCTCATCCACTCTTTATGATGAACCACCTATCGGTTGAGCTGTGGATGCTCAACTCAATGCCTTTGCTTTGTCCATGTATGACAAGCGGGCAAACAGCTCAACCCACATTTGATGATGGAGAATACACATGGCGTACTTTGCTTTAGGTCTAGCAACCGCGACCAAAAATCGTGATGGAAAAATTATTGAAGCCTTCTTCCCAACCCCCATTCTGGCTCCTAGCGACGCTTTGGTTGCGGCATTGGCACCGATCGTGGGTTACCAAGAAGGCAATCAAGCGCTAGACATTACCGCGGCACAAAGCGCGCAATTAGCCGCAGTTTTCGCCGCTCATCAACAAGCCGCAAGCGCAGCATTTGCTGATAAAGCTGCCAATGCCAAACAGCCTCTCGTGCTGGTGATTCTGGCCAGCGATGAAAAGCCACAAAGCGTGGCTGAAGGCTACCTCAAGCTACAACTGATTTCTCACCGTCTGGTTAAACCACACGGTACGGTACTGGATGGGATTTTCGGTCTGCTGCACAACATCGCATGGACCAATGAAGGCCCCATTGATCTTCCAGAACTGGCAGAGCGCCAAATCGAAGCGCGTCTGGCTGGCCGAGTGCTGACGGTCGATTGCGTCGACAAATTCCCGAAAATGGTCGATTACGTGGTCCCTGCAGGTATTCGTATCGCGGACACTTCTCGCGTACGTCTTGGCGCACATGTGGGTGAAGGCACCACAGTCATGCATGAAGGCTTCATCAACTTCAACGCGGGTACCACTGGCGTGAGCATGGTTGAAGGCCGTATTTCTGCGGGTGTTGTGGTGGGCAATGGCTCAGACATCGGCGGCGGCGCATCCATCATGGGTACGCTGTCTGGCGGCGGCAAAGTAGTGGTATCGATTGGTGAAAACTCTCTGCTTGGTGCAAACGCAGGCTTGGGCTTCCCACTTGGCGATCGCTGTACTGTGGAATCAGGCTTGTACGTGACGGCCGGCACCAAAGTGCGCACGCTGGATAAAGATGGCAACCAAGTCGATATCGTTAAAGCACGCGATCTGGCTGGCGTTTCGGATTTGCTGTTCCGTCGTAACTCACTGACTGGACAAATTGAGTGTCTGGCCAACAAATCGGCCGTGGAACTCAACAGCGAACTGCACAAGAACAACTGATCTTGATACGTTCGTGATGCAAGAAAAATGGCTTGAATTTCCAAGCCATTTTTTTATCTCAAATCTTGCATTTCAATACGCTTAACCGGGATGACCATCCACTCTTGGTTTTAGCAACATTGCGCCAAAGCGCAGCACAAACAGTGCAAACGCAATCACCCACAGCGCAGCGCTCAGGTTCACCCAAATCAGCAACGGCTGCGGCAGCAAACCCACACCGAAACTGCGCACAAGTGCAGCAAGCAACAAAGCGATAAATGCCCATTGCATGTTAGGGCCTTGATAAATCGCTCGTCCCGTATGCCCCATAGTGACACGCGCAAGCATGCTTAAAACTAGGCCAGAGAGCGCACCAATCGCAAATAAATGCAGTAAGTTGTGGTTCAGCCAAGCGTTATTCACTCCCCCGCGCAGCAGCAAACTCAGCGGGATACACAGATAGGCAGCATGCAGTGACCAGACTAAAGGCTCACTCACTGTACGCCAAGACTGCCAACGTAAAAAGCGGATCAATTGCGCGACGCCAGCTAACAGCATCAAAGGCTGGCCGAGTTGAGCCATGGTCAATGGGAAGAAACTAAGTGCAAACAGCGCCAGTAAGCTACCGTTTGCGATCACATCCAAAGCCAAAATCGGCTCCGCTTTGGTAAACTGGAAACGTCTTGCGGTGAAAAACGGTATCACTCGCCCGCCCATCACCGAAAGCAGCAACATAAACCACCACAGCATGGCTTGCCACACCGCACTGCTCGGGAATGGCGGCATGCCTTTAATGGTGGCGTAGCTGGCAAAGTTAACGGCAATCGCCAACAGAAACAGAGGGATAAAAAATAGGTTGCGCCAACCTTTGGCTTTTAGCACCCGTAACCCCACTTCATAGGCCACCGCCAGAAGAAATAGCGCTTCAATACTCGACGTTAACCACAGCGGCACAGGCAACCAAAACAGAATCCGCACCATTAGCCACAAAGCCACAATGAGAGCTAAACGGTGACTTTTCGTGCCAGTAATACCCGTCCAGTTTTGCACCGCCGTGAGCAGAAATCCGGCCACAATCGCCATCGCAAAACCAAACAGCATTTCATGCACATGCCACCACAGCGCGGGGACTTGCAAGCGTTGCGGCTGTCCGGTTTGAAACATCCACACCCAAGCCACAATCGCCACCACGGCATAAACACTGCCAAGTAAGAAGAAAGGACGAAATCCCAACCGCAGTACGGCAGGAATACGCTCTTCGACACGTTTATCGATAATGTTGATCACTTTGGCTCCTTCGCCGACTTCATCACAGACCGAACCAGTGATGAGCACAAACCAAGCCAAGATAATTCATATTTAAAATCAATAGACTAGAAAAAGGAAAAGTCATAATGACACCGAAAAATCGAGTCATTATGACTTTTTGATGTGTGTTTCACTCAAACTCTATAGGCGAGGTGTGATCACCACACAAGCGATCTGCTTTTGCTTACCAAAGCCGATGATTTGCGACAGTGCCGCTTTGCCCACCGGAATATAACCCGAACCGCTCACATGCTCTTCCGATTCTGCATGCGGATCGTGGAAAAAGAAGAACTTATCACTCAAACCACTGAGCACAATCCAGTGCGGCTCTTTCTTGCCATCAAAACGGTACGTGCTAATGAGCAGCAGCACACAGGCGCCTTGCCGTACCCACTCCTCGAGCTGGGCTTGCGATGGCGGCGCATCAATCATACTCACATCTTGCTCAGCAAGTTGCTGGCAAAAATCTTGGTGCACTAACTCAATGATCTGCTTTTTGTTGGGGTCACGTACGCTATCAATAAAAGGCGTCGATCGAGATTGATTCCATAGCTCAACATGATAGCCACGTCTTGCGGCGGCCAGCGCCAAACCTTGGCCACTGCAGCCACCATGCCCAGCCGCCATAAAAATCGTGGTGGCTTCACGCCACAGCTGCATCTCTTGCGTGCGGCTTGGCTCAAAGGTTTTATCCAAGCAGGCAAAACTCATTAACAGACAGGCTGCGCCACACGTAAACGGCGTGGTTTGTACATACAAAGGCATCGGCAGCAAGACCTTGGACTCTTGAGGCGTTAACCTTTTCTGCATTCTGCGCCCATCGCACAAATCGTCATAGTAATGGATGAGCAACTTCAAGGTTTTATAGCCCATCTTTTCATATAATTTTAGGGCGGCGGTATTGTCTTCACGCACTTCCAGCCGTAATGTAGTTGAGCCTTGATCAAGAGCAGCACGCTCGCATTGCTCGACTAAACTCTGAGCAATTCTCTGCCCTCTGAATTCAGGTTTTACGGCAATCGAATACAATCTTGATAGCTGTGTACCTTGATGAAATAGAAGCAATGCATATCCCGCCAGCTGGTCGCCGGCATCTGCCACGAATAACGCCGCATGGTCGGAATGTAAAAAACGCTTCATTTGACGAGGAGAGATTCTATCCCCGTCAAAAAGCTGTTGTTCTAACGCATTGAGCGCATTGAGATCAGCGCTATTGGCACGACGAATGTCCATTCAACGTCCTTAAATAATGAGTGGATTGACGAGATTGCGACTCAAATAATAGACCCAAACTACTTGGAGTTGCAGGTAGGCGGCAAGTGAATTCATCCCCATGAGCATAGATAGACTATGTGATTGGGGTGAATGAACGTAGCCAACACCGCTGCAATTTCAAGTAGGAAGGGTATAGACCTATTGCAATAGGAAGAATATACCGATGGCTAACCTTTTAATCGTGACCGATCAGGTCAGTGACTGGCAACAATATTTCCCTTCAGAACAAGTTGTTAGTGTCGATCAGTATCTCGATACTGACTGGAAATTCAACCACCGCAGTGTACAGGTAGTCAACCTGTGTCGCGATTACGGCTACATGAGTAGCGGTTACTATGTTTCCTTGATGGCCGAAGCCCGTGGCCACCGCGTGATCCCGCGCGTGATGGCGATTAATGACATCAATCAGCCGTTTTTCCTCTCTTCCGGCCTGATCAAGATGCACAAACTGAACAGTGGCACTGACGTAATCAACACCAAAATTTACTTTGGGCGCACTCCACAAAAAGGCTTAGAAAAACTGGCGCGCCGCCTGTTTGAGCAGTTCATGGTGCCGGTGATTGAGCTGGAAATGCACAAATACCAAGGGCAATGGCAGATCATCAAAATCGCCCCCTTCCCGTTTCAAGACTTAGAAGACCCCGAGCAGGATTTCTTCATTGAGTCGCTAGAAATGTTCTCCACCAAAGTGTGGCGTCGCCCAAAACAAGAGAAGAAGTACCGCTACGACATCGCGATGTTGGTCGACCCAGATGAAAAAATGCCACCGTCTGATGCTTCTGCGCTCAAACGTTTCCACCGCGCCGCCAACCGTTTGGGTATGAACTTGGAAACCATTTCCCCTGATGATTTGTCACGTTTGGGAGAGTTTGATGGTCTGTTTATTCGTGCGACCACCAACATCAGTAACTACACCTATCGCTTTGCCAAAACGGCAGAAAAGATGGGCTTAGTGGTGATGGATGACTCTGAATCGATCATGAAATGCACCAACAAGGTATTTTTGACTGAGCTGTTGGAAACCAACAAAGTACCCGCACCGAAGAGCGTGATCATCCGCAGTTTTGACCCAGAGTGGAAAACCGGGCTGATGGAGCAGTTGGATTTCCCTATGGTGCTGAAAATTCCTGATGGTGCCTTTTCTCGCGGTGTGGTGAAAGTGCGCAATGAGCAAGAGCTGGAGAAAGAAGCCGGCACCCTGTTTGAGAAAAGCGCGCTGATTTTGGCGCAAGCCTTTATGCCGACCGACTTTGACTGGCGTATCGGGGTGATGAACCGCCAAGCGATTTTTGCTTGTAAGTACATGATGAGCCGTGGCCACTGGCAGATTTACCAACACCATAACAGCGGCCGCGTGACCGCAGGTGGCTTTGAAACGCTCGATCTCAAACAAGTACCGAAGCATGTGGTCGATGTGGCGGTCAAAGCTGCAAACCTGATTGGTGGCGGGCTCTACGGTGTGGATCTCAAAGAGATTGATGGCCAAGTGTATGTCATTGAAGTGAACGATAACCCGAGTATCGATCACCATGTGGAAGACGCCTTCTTGGGCGATCTGCTCTACGATCGCATCATGACCGAGTTCTTACGTCGCATTCAGATGCGTGGTTTTTAAAGCGTTTTTACCCTTCTAAACTAAGCCCGGAGATATTCCGGGCTTTGACTCTTTATCGCTCCATTGTTACCTTCTTTCCATCATTGGCTAACACAAAAGATTAACCATGGAGTTTCTCATCGATCACTGGCGTTTTGGCGATTCCGCGCCACAACGACATCCTGCTCAATTACAACAGTTACAAGCGGGTGATTGGTATCACTGCCAACGCGATGCTAAAGGGCTGCGCGAGTGGTTACTCGACCAAAATGTTCCCTCTTCGGTGATCGACAGTTTGTTGGCCGAAGATACTCGCCCCCTATTTGAGCAGTATGATGAACAGAACTTTCTGCTGATTTTGCGTGGAGTGAATCTTAACGATAACGCGGATCCTGCGGACATGCTCAGTGTGCGTATTCTCTATTATCACGGCGCGTTGATCTCGACTCGTAAAACACCTTCGAAAGCGATCAGTACCGTGCGTACAGCGCTTGAAGCCGGCCAAGGCCCATCCAATTTGGCAGAACTGATTGTGCGTGTAGTCGATGAACTGAATAAAAACATCGACCTCTATCTCGACCAGATTGAGGAACGCATCACCCAGTTTGATGAAGAACTCGAACTCAGTAATGAGCTGATGCAAACCCATAAATCACTGCTCAAATTGAAGCGTTTCATTAAGCCGCAGCAATACGCATTGGATGATTATCTCAATTCGGAAGTCGCCCTGGCGCAGAGCCAACATTTACGTTTGCGCCACAGCGTCAACACGGTAACGCGGATTAACGAAACCTTGGACTTCTTCTTGAGTGAGCTGGAAATCATCAAAGGTGAACTGCGCCAGTACCATGCAGAGAAGATGAACCAGAACACGTATTTGTTTTCCGTGATCGCGGCAATTTTCCTGCCGACCAGTTTCTTAACGGGTTTGTTAGGCGTGAACGTTGGCGGCATTCCGGGGACTGAATCGCCCATCGCCTTTGGGCTATTTTGCGCAGGACTTGGGCTGATTTTCGGCTTAGAGTTTTGGATTTTGCGCCGTCTGCGCTTTTTTGATAATCAATCGTAAATCGTTACAGGAACGCATCATGTACATCTTTGGCTATGGAAGCCTGATTAATTCTGCCTCACGCCGTTTAACCGGCCAGACTGGGCGTGCCATTCCCGCCAGCGCAACCGGATTGGTGCGCTATTTTGGCAAAATTGATGACAGTTACATTCTTTCACCCTTAGTGGTTCATCAAGGCGACGGGCAAATTAATGGTGTGCTGTTAGAAATTGATGAGGTTGCATTAGCGGAATTTGATCGCCGTGAGCGCGGTTATCAGCGCATCGCGTTAGCCGCGGATCGTATTCACACACAAGAGCATTTTGATCCTGAAAAACCGATTTGGATTTACGTCACCGAGCAGCATCAACCACCCTGTTCACAAAGCCCGATCGTGCAAACCTATGTCGATACCGTACTCAGTGGCTGCCTTGAGTTTTCCGAAGCGTTTGCACGGCAATTTGTCGAGCAAACCTTGGGCTGGCAACATCCGTTAGACAATGACCGTCACGCCCCCAAATACGGCAACTTGGCGGGGGTAAAACCGGAGCAGCATGGGCTGATTGATCAACTGATTGCCGCAGTACGCTAAACGATTCTCACCCCATTGGCGATAACCCGTTGTGGGGTGAGCAATACACTCTCTTCTCCATCTTGCGTTTCCGCGCACAGCAGCATGCAGTGGGATTCTACACCAGCCACTAAACTCGGTTTGAGATTGCACAGTACCACCACTTGTTGATTGAGTAATTGTTCTGCCGAGTAATAAGGTACTAACGCGGTGACGGCTTGCAACATCTGCTCTCCCAACGCAATCTGCACAATATAGTTGCGGGTCGAACGAGGATGAAGCTTTGCCTCAACAATGGTGCCAATACGTAAATCCAGCCGCGCAAAATCATCGTACCCTACCGTCAAAAACGCCGAGTCCATAACTCTTATCCTTCTTAATCATTAAAAACGTTTACACTTTACGCCAATCCCTGTTGAACAAGCGTCATGGCTCACAATTCACTCTTATGTACTCAGTTACAATTGCGCTGTTTTCACAGGGAGCGCTACTATTGCGCCTGTGATAGAGAAGGAATCTTATGGCAACCATAAAAGACGTAGCGCGTGAAGCCGGTGTATCTGTGGCAACGGTTTCACGCGTCATCAACAAATCCCCGAAAGCCAGCCAAGCCTCGATTGATGCGGTGACCAGTGCGATGCACAAACTCGGCTATCGTCCGAACGCCGCCGCTCGCGCTTTAGTCAATCAAAGCACCAATACCATAGGGGTCTTGGTCAGCGATGTATCTGATCCCTTCTTTGGAACTTTAGTCAAAGCCGTCGATACTGTCGCCCACCGCGAAGGAAAACATTTGCTGATCGGCAACGGCTACCACCGAGCGGAAGAAGAGCGCCGCGCGCTGGAACTGCTCATCAACAGCCGCTGTGATGCCTTGGTAATCCACTCCAAAGCGCTTCCCGATGAAGAGCTGATTGAGTACGCCAACGAGGTAAAAACTCTGGTGTTGATCAATCGCCATATTCCTCAGCTCGCCGATCGCTGTATTTCACTCGACAACCAGAAAGGTGCTTATTTAGCAACCGATTTTCTGATCCGTCAAGGACATAGAAACATTGCTTGCATCAGCTCCTCTCATCAAATTGAGGATGCCGATCAGCGTATTGCGGGCTATCAACAAGCCTTGAACGAACATGGCATCACCCTAAGCAGCAGCTATATTGAAAAAGCCAGCCCAGACAGTGAAGGCGGCGAACAGGCGATGACTAACCTACTGGTGAAATCACTGCCTTTTACCGCAGTGGTCGCCTACAACGACAATATGGCCGCTGGAGCCCTGTTGGTACTTGAGGAAAATGGGCATTCGGTTCCTGAACATGTCTCAGTGATTGGTTTTGACGATGCCCTGATTTCGCGCTACTTACGCCCACGCCTGACGACCGTGCGTTACCCAATCCAACTGATGGCAGAAAAAGCCACTCAGTTGGCTCTTGCTTTGGCAACCGATGCACCGCGTGAAAATGATCCGATGATCTTTTCGCCCACCATCGTTCGCCGCGACAGCGTGGCACAAAAAAGAGAGCCTTAAGGCTCTCTGGCTTATTGTGGGGATGACGCTTTCACACGTAAGGTGAGCTGATACTGATAGTACGGCTGAGTGAGCAAAAATTCAGGGTGCACACTTTGGCTCCACGAATCATCGCCGCCCACGCCCATATGCTGCGCATCCAGATTGAGATACCACTTATCGCCCGCCACCAACTCGTTGCTGTGTTTGGCTTTATCCAACATCGTTTGTGAGTAGCGACTGAGCGAGAAGTGAAAATGCCCTTCCACCACCAAAGCGCCCACTTGTAGCTGGCGAGTATCACAACGCAAACCATTTTCGCTCGGGAAAATGTACGGTGTATGCAGCTCATCCACTGTGGCGGTGTATCGCCCCACATGCGCCGATTGCAAACGATCTGGATAATTCTCATGCGGCCCGCGACCAAACCAAGACACTGGGGTTTCTGTCACTGGCAATGCGAGCGTTAACCCCACTCTTGGCAGCGGCGGTAAATCGGCACACACCTTCACCTCAACATTCAGTTCTACCCGCGCATCACCGAAGATTTGGTAACGCCAACGGGTACGGATCGCTAACGCTTGCTGATGGTAATGGGCGACATCGACCACTACTTCGACGCATTCGGTCAAGGTGGTGACTCGCAGATCGTCACATTCCACACGCAGCTTATCTAAGCCCGCCGCATGCCAACGTGCGATCCAGCTGTTCGGGTCAAGGTGCTGCGCTTCGCTGGTACCAATATCGTTATCCAGCACCGCGCGGTAAAAGTTATCGCGCAGCGGTTCACTTAATACGGGCTGGCCATTTTGCCACCACTGCTCCAATAGCCCAGTTGGGCGATGAAACTGCCATTGCTGATTGGCCGCCTCGATGCGTACCTTATCCCCATCTTGCTGCCATTGAGGCAGCGGAGCGTGTGTGATTTTAGGTAACATGCTTCTTCGTGGCTGCAAACACCACTGCTCACTAGCAATACAGTGCCCAGCCTTAGACCAAGGCTGATCTTCACGACACAATAAGACTGCATTGAGGTGGTATTCATGCTCTGGCAACATTGGCAGCGACGCTAAATCCAGCTCGGTTGTGCCACGCGGCGCAATATCGAGCGGCAGACGCTCTTGCTTAATCTCTTGCCCATCGCACAGCACACTGACTACTAATTCCAACGGCAACACCGTAAACAAACGCTCATTGTGAATGGTGAGCTTGGGATAGCTCAGCGAAAACTGGTACGGCTGCTGGACTTTTTTGACTTCATGCAGAGCAGGATGCGGCGTGCGATCTGGAAACAGCAAACCGTTTATGCAGAATTGGCGATCATTAATCGCATCCCCAAAATCACCGCCATAGCCCCAATAGTGGCGCCCCTCGCTATCCCATTTGGAAATGCCCTGATCGACCCAATCCCAAATAAAGCCACCTTGCAGACGAGGAAACTCACGAAACGCCTGCCAGTATTTATAAAACGCGCCCAAGCTGTTGCCCATCGCATGAGCATATTCACACAAGATGAGGGGGCGGTTTTCCTGCGGCAAACTGATCCAATTTTTCAGCGCATATTTTGGAACCGCTGGATGCGGCTGATGCTGATCGACCCGCGCGTACATCGGGCAAACAATATCGGTCGCCGCCGTATTAGCGCCGCCCCCTTCGTATTGCACAGGACGCGATGGGTCGCGCTGTTTCGTCCACTGATACATAGCGTGATGATTGACACCAATCCCCGATTCATTGCCGAGCGACCAAATGATCACACAAGGGTGGTTTTTATCGCGTTCCACCATGCCAATCATGCGCTGCAAATAGGTATTCACCCATTGCGGATCATTGGAAAGTCGGCTCATCGGGAACTGGCCGTGGGTTTCGAGATTCGCCTCATCCACCACATACAAACCGTATTCATCACACAGTTCGTACCAACGCGGATGATTGGGGTAATGGGCGGTGCGCACCGCATTGAAATTATGCTGTTTCATCAATTCAATATCGCGGCGCATGCTTGCTTCATCCATCACATGCCCCAATTCGGGATGATGTTCATGACGGTTCACCCCGCGGATCAACAAGGGCTGACCATTGAGCTTCAGTAGCCCCTGAGCGATTTCTACTTTGCGAAAACCGACTGCCGCACTTTCAAACTCAATCGGCGCGCCATCTTCATCAAGTAAACTGATCACGCAGCGGTAAAGATAAGGCGCTTCATCACTCCACAGTGTCGGAGAGCGAATCGCTAAACTGTGTTCGGTTTTATCGTGCCATGCTCCTTTTTCATCCACCACACGCGGACCGGTATGTAAGGCTTGCGAACGCGCCACGCATTCACCTTGTGCATCGAATAAAGCCACTTGCACTTGATGATGACGAGTCACTTGGCTTAAGCGAGTTTCTACTCGCAATTCAGCGTGTTGATAAAGCGCATCTAATTCAGTGCGGATAAAAAAATCTTCAATCGCAAGTATCGGCTTGCGGTAGAGATACACATCGCGAAAGATGCCACTCAGCCACCACATATCTTGGTCTTCCAAATAAGAGCCATCAGACCAGCGCAGCACCATGGCCACCAACAGGTTTTCACCCTCTTTTAGATAAGGGGTGAGCTCAAACTCGGCAGGCAAGCGGCTATCTTGCGAATAACCGACCCAATGACCATTGCACCACAGATGAAATGCCGAATTGACCCCATCAAACACGATGCGAGTGGACTCGGTTAGCGCTTGTTTTTCCAGTGTAAAACGGTGGCGATAACAGCCGGTGGGGTTATCTTGCGGCACGTAAGGCGGCCGATCCGCAAATGGATATTGGATGTTGGTGTAAATCGGCTTATCAAAGCCTTGCATCTGCCAGTTACTCGGTACAGGAATGTGCGCCCAAGCGCTATCATCAAAATCCGAGTCTATCACCGCAGGTTCAACCGCTTCTGGCCGCTCAAACAAAGCAAATCGCCACTGACCATTTAGAGATTGGCGACTCCCCCCAACAGCCAAACGAGCCTCCTGCTCACTGCGATAACTGTGCAAAGGAACATGGGGCGTACGGCTGTGCCATTTAACGATGTGCGGGGTTTGCCAATCTTGGCTAAGAAGAATATCGGAGAAGTTGCGCATGGCGTCCTCTTGTTCGAGTTGAGCAGCATTTCCTTGCCTAGCCGCCGTCAGTAAGAGAAAAGTCTAGCAGGTTTGTGATTGGATAGACTGTGAACAACCCTGCATTTGTGTAAACGCTTACACCACTATAAAAATTGGCATAGGCGATATTTTCAGCCTATAAAATTGCTTTGCTTTACACTCATAACCATCCGTTGTTATCGCGAGTGCTGTCATCGCTTTGTCACTGACAAGATGTACTTTCTTACATCTTGTCGATTGCAGCGAACGCCCTCCCCCTCTACTTTATTTATTATTGGATTTTTACTCACAATCACTATGTTGACGATTTTTAAAACTTTTTTTGCTTTAGGTTGGGTGAGCTTTGGTGGCCCGGCGGCACATATTGGCTATTTTCGTCATACTTTTGTGGAAAAGTTAGGCTGGCTTAGCGAGCAGGAATACGCGCAGTTTGTCGCTCTAAGCCAGTTCCTACCAGGCCCCGGTTCTAGCCAAGTTGGTTTTGCCATTGGTTATCATCGTGGAGGGCTAGCCGGCGCTTGGGCGGCGTTTCTCGGTTTTACCCTTCCCTCTGTGCTCATTATGCTGCTGCTCGCGGGGCTGAGTAGCCATCTTCTTGATACCCCACTGTTTGAACAGGTGATTCATGGCTTGAAACTACTCGCGATCATAGTGGTGGCCGATGCCTGTTTAACCATGTATCGCAATTTTTGTCAGCAGCGTCTTACTGCAGCATTATGCGTTCTGACTGCGGTTGCGATTACGCTGGCACCCGGTTTACTCACTCAATTTGCGGTGTTACTGCTTGCCGCATTGGTCGGCCAAGCTCGCTTTGCACCACAACAACCACTTTCGACAACCACGTTCACCCCCTCTTGGCTTGCACTGCTGCTCTTTGCGAGTTTATTACTCGGACTGCCACTATTGGCTGCAAGCTCACCACTGGTTGAGTTGTTTGGTCATTTCTTCCAAGCGGGAAGCTTAGTGTTTGGTGGCGGTCATGTGGTTCTTCCCTTGCTGCAAAATGCCTTAGGTGACAGCCTATCGACCGATCAATTTCTGACTGGCTACGCGGCAGCCCAAGCGGTGCCGGGTCCAATGTTTACCTTAGCCACTTACCTTGGTTATGTGCTGACACCAGAAACGCCTGTGGTTGGCGCTTTAATCGCGACTTTCGCTGTATTTCTACCTGGCTTTTTATTGCTACTAGGCGTACTCAAAAACTGGTCGGCATTGGCTCAGCGCCCGAAAGTTGCAGGAGCCATGCAAGGGGTAAACGCCTGCGTGGTCGGTTTACTGCTCGCGGCCTTATATCAACCCGTTTGGAGCAGCACAGTACATGCCCCACTCGATTGGGCTGCATTGTTGGTCGGCTTCTTCTTGTTTAAAGTCATCCGCTTACCCTTGATGGGCATGGTCGCCAGTGCTTTGTTGTTTGGTTTTATCAATGGCTTGATCTAAAACACAGAAAAGCACCGCCCTAATGCGGCAATACGCCAAACCTTGTCTAAACTTATTAAGTAGCTAGTAAGGAAGGCGATGACATGCAAATGCAACCCAAAGTCGGTCAGTTTCGCTATTACCCATCGGTGGGCTCATTGAATACTTACTTTGTCAGTATGCATGAGAAAATCCGGGTGGAATTTCCTGATATTCAGAGAATTTCCTTTGCCCTGTATGATGAGAAACATGACTCAATAAAAACCTACGCTGACAGCTCACCGGTCAGCCATGACTTTGTGCATTACGAGTTTCAACTCTCGGGGTTGCCATCGCTACAACAGATAAAAGAATCAGGTTCAGTACGCATAATTCATGACATGCCTAACCAGTTACAAAGTCAAACACGCCACAATCGCTGGCTGCTAGAGCACCAATACCGTTCATCTTTCGTTCAACCTATATTCCATCACCAAGAGTTTATCGGCTTCTTGTTTTTTAACTCTTCAACGGGTTCTTACTTCTCACCGAATGTGGTCAAAGAGTTGCAACCTTATATTGATTTAATTCAACAAGCTGTATGCAGCGAATACATCTTAATCCATCATCTCATTCAAAATGTAGAGCAGATAGAATCACAATCGCCCGAACATTGGGCGCAACTTAAACAACACAAAGAACGCATTAGCCGCTATGCACATATCATCGCGATTAATATTGCTGAACAATACGCGCTTGATGATGAGTTGATCGAAAATATCAGCCAATTCGCTACCTGCCACGATATTGGAAAACTTGCTCTACCCGTCAACATCTTGCAGAAAAACACAACGTTAGCCAGCAATGAACGTGAACAAGTATATAACCATATCGAATCTGGCGTTACTCTCCTGAATGATGTCATTGAAAAATTAGGAGCACCTCACCACCCTTGTTTAGCGGTGCTCCGAGAAATCGTGGCGTACCATCATGAATTCCTAGATGGCAGTGGGTACCCTTTCGGTCTCACCAGCGAGCAAATTCCCGTTCCTGCGCGCATCATTAGTGTCGCGAATATTTTTGATGCATTGACAACTCATCGCCCATACAAACAGGCGCAATCCATACCACATGCGCTCTTAGAGCTAGAAAAAATGGTGAGTGCAGGGAAATTAGATCGTCACTGCGTAAACGCTCTACGTGAGAGCCAAGAAGAGTTAAAAACGATTATTGAACAGTTTCCAGAATTGGATCCTAAAGACAGTGGTGTAACACACTAATAGAACGAAACTTCTCTTTTGATCTCGGCGACAGATTTACAAGATTTACAATTCTCTACCGCAAAAAGGTTCGATGCGCTGAACTGCTCATGCTATGGTTTACAACAAATTAACATAAAAACAACATAATCCGGAGTTTGAGAATGATCCAGCCGAATCAGTTCAATCACCCTCCTTGTGCTCTCCCACCTCCCAATGAAATGTTACTCCGTTGGGCTCAAGAGCGCCCCAATGAGGTCTATTTAAAACAAATCATTAATCGTAAATTCGTTGAATTTACCTATGCCGAGGTAGCCGATCAGGCATTGCGTCTTGTCTCCGCGTTACGTGCACTAGGGGCTGTGCCGGGAGATCGAATTGCGCTGATTTCCAAAAATTGTGCTGAATGGTTTATCTGCGATTTAGCACTGATGCTCGGAGACTACATCAGCGTACCGATTTTCCCCACCGCAGGTAGCGAAACCATCGATTA
Organism: Vibrio metoecus; assembly: GCF_009665255.1. Taxonomy (NCBI): domain Bacteria; kingdom Pseudomonadati; phylum Pseudomonadota; class Gammaproteobacteria; order Vibrionales; family Vibrionaceae; genus Vibrio; species Vibrio metoecus. The sequence continues at coordinate 398,058 of NZ_CP035686.1, read as the reverse complement.
CTGCCTTGAGCACAGTGAAAGCAAAATCCTCATCGTAGGCAAACTTGACGATAACAAAGCCACCACGCAAGTATTAGCTAGCAGACCAAATCTGCTCAGCATAGCGTTGCCCTACCCCTCTGCCGCTCAATGTCAATATGAGTACCGAACGCTACTCAAACAGCATCAACCCAGCACCGAACGACCCAATCATTTCGATGAAAAAGTGATGTCTTTAGTTTACACCTCTGGCACATCGGGGCTTCCGAAAGGCGCAATGCTGACCTATGGGGCATTTACTTGGTCCGCCCAGCAACTGATTAACCATATTGGGATTGAAGAAGGCGATCGACTCTTTTCTTATTTACCACTCGCCCATATTACCGAGCGAGTCTATATTTTTGGCTCTTCGATTATAGGCGGTGTACCAACTGCCTTTCCAGAATCACTCGATACCTTTATCGAAGATGTCAAAATGCACCGTCCAACCTTATTCATTTCCGTGCCACGGTTATGGACGCTGTTCCAACAGCGCATTCAAGATAAACTGCCACAGAAGAAACTCAATATTCTACTCAAAATCCCATTCATCAACTCACTCATCAAACGTAAGTTGGCCGATGGCTTAGGGTTAGATCAAGCTCGGGTTCTTGGTTGTGGTTCCGCCCCTGTCTCTCCGGCATTGTTAGAGTGGTATCACAGCGTCGGGCTCAATATTACCGAAGCATGGGGCATGACCGAATCATTTGCTTACAGCACCCTCAACTACCCTTTCCGAGCCGATAAGATTGGTACCGTGGGTAATGCAGGGCCCGGCATTGAACTCAAAATTGCGGAAGATGAAGAAATTTTAGTACGCAGCAAAGGCTTATTTGCTGGCTACTATAAAAATGACACCGCAACCGCCGAGAGCTTTAACGATGACGGCTGGCTACATACAGGCGATATCGGATTTATTGATAGTGAAGGCTATCTGACTATTCAAGGTCGTAAAAAAGACACTTTCAAAACAGCGAAAGGCAAATTTGTTGCCCCTGTGCCTATCGAGAAAAAACTGTTCGAGTACAGCCGAGTGGAAATGATGTGTTTGATTGGTTCAGGTTTACCTGCACCAATCTTGTTAGTCATCCCTCACCAGTTCCCAGATTTTGATCGCGCACGTTATGAGCGCACCGTTCAGAAAGTCATTGCTCGAATGAACAGGGAATTGGAATCTCACGAACAAATCAAAGGGGTTTTGATGATTAAGGATCCGTGGAGTATTGATAACGGCATTTTAACGCCGACGCTAAAAATCAAACGCCATGTATTAGAGAAAAAATATCATGATGTCGGCCAAGATTGGCCTAAAGGGCAATTGGTGGTGTGGGAAGAATAATAAGAAGTCGGATCCGTTGATTATCCAAAGTGTATACCCCCAAACAACTCTACAGACTAAAACAAAAGCCCCGTAAGCTTTCACTTACGGGGCTTTTTTAAGCTTTAAAACAAAGAATTACTTCTTCGCGTTACGCTCTTTAACTTCAGCAATTACTTGCTCAGCTACGTTGTTTGGACATGGTGAGTAGTGTGAGAACTCCATAGAGAACTGACCACGACCAGAAGTCATTGTACGTAGAGTACCGATGTAACCGAACATCTCAGATAGTGGAACGTCAGCTTTAACGCGTACGCCTGTCAGACCCATTTCTTGGTCTTTGATCATACCACGACGACGGTTCAAGTCACCGATAACGTCACCAACGTGATCTTCAGGAGTGAACACGTCCACTTTCATGATTGGTTCAAGAAGCTGAGGAGCCGCTTTTGGAATTGACTGACGGAATGCGCCTTTCGCTGCGATTTCAAATGCGATTGCAGATGAGTCCACTGCGTGGAAGCCACCGTCGAACAGTTCAACTTCAACGTCAAGTACAGGGAAGCCAGCAAGAGTACCGGTGTCCATCATAGACTTGAAGCCTTTCTCAACTGCTGGCCAGAATTCCTTAGGAACGTTACCACCAACAACTGTTGACTTGAAGGTGAAACCAGAGTTTTGCTCTCCTGGCTTGATACGGTAATCGATCTTACCGAACTGGCCTGAACCACCAGACTGTTTCTTATGCGTGTAGCTGTCTTCAACTGCTTTAGTGATAGTTTCACGGTAAGCAACTTGAGGAGCACCCACTTCCAGCTCAACGCCGTAAGTACGCTTAAGGATGTCTACTTTGATGTCTAGGTGAAGTTCGCCCATACCTTTCAGGATGGTTTCGCCTGAATCTTCGTCAGTCTCAACTTGGAATGATGGATCTTCTGCAACCATTTTACCGATCGCGATACCCATTTTCTCAGAACCGTTCTTATCTTTAGGCTTAACAGCGATAGAGATAACTGGTGTTGGGAAAATCATCGGCTCAAGAGTACATTCGTGCTTAGGATCACATAGAGTGTGACCAGTTTGAACGTTCTTCATACCAACGATCGCGATGATGTCACCTGCTTGTGCAGATTCTAGCTCGTTACGGTCGTTTGCATGCATCTCAACCATACGGCCAACACGCTCAGTTTTACCAGTTGCGCTGTTAAGAATGGTATCACCCTTCTTAATTTTGCCTGAGTAGATACGAACGAAGGTCAGGGCACCGAAACGGTCATCCATGATCTTGAACGCAAGCGCTTTTAGAGGTGCATCAACAGATACTGTTGCTACTTCGCCAGTTGGCTCACCCGTTGCTGGATCAGTCAGTGGTTGTGGCTCAACTTCTGTTGGAGAAGGCAGGTAGTCAACAACTGCATCCAGAACTAGCTGCATACCTTTGTTTTTAAACGCAGAACCACAGAAAGTTGGGAAGAATGCGAGATCACGTGTACCTTTACGGATACATGCTTTGATTTGCTCAACAGTTGGCTCTTCGCCTTCCATGTAAGCCATCATCAGCTCGTCATCTTGCTCAACAGCAGTTTCGATCATCATTTCACGGTATTCTTCTACCTGATCAACCATGTCTGCTGGAACTTCTTTGATCTCGAAGTTTTCTGGAAGACCTGAGTCATCCCATACGAACGCTTGACGAGTTAGAACATCAACCACACCAACGAATTCATCTTCGCGGCCGATAGGTAGAGTCATAACCAGTGGGTTTGCGCCAAGAACTTTCTTCACTTGCGCAACTACGCGGAAGAAATCAGCACCCATACGGTCTAGTTTGTTTACGAAGATCAGACGAGATACTTCTGAATCGTTCGCGTAACGCCAGTTTGTTTCTGACTGAGGTTCAACACCGCCAGAACCACAGAATACACCGATACCACCGTCAAGAACTTTCAGAGAACGGTAAACTTCAACTGTGAAGTCAACGTGTCCCGGGGTGTCGATTACGTTAAAACGGTGACCTTTCCAGAAACAGGTAGTCGCAGCAGACTGGATAGTGATACCACGCTCAGCTTCTTGTTCCATGAAGTCCATCGTTGAAGCGCCGTCATGTACTTCGCCCAGACGGTGGATTTTACCAGTCAGCTTCAGGATACGCTCAGTGGTAGTGGTTTTACCCGCGTCAACGTGCGCGAAGATACCAATGTTTCTGTATAATGATAAATCTGCCATTGTCTTACTCTGTTAATAAGGTATAAAGTGCGCGCAGAGTATATCACAATCTGTCAAGACTGATACCCCTGCATGCATTTGCTGAAAAAAAATATACCCAAACTACTTAGCGTTGCAGCCAATACAACCGCGCTTTCAAGTAGCAAGGGACATGCACCCGTGCCTATCGCTGAGAAACTATAGGCGATCCTCTAACCGCTCGCGAGGCGCAACCATGATATTTTTACGCTTCGTCTTTTCTTGTCCTTAGCTTTGAATATTCTCAGCGAGTTACAGCTCATCAAAAGCCGCAATCGCATCCGACAATTTCTTCACGCCATGTATTTGCATTCCGGAGATGCCACCTTTCGGCATGTTGGCAATCGGCACAATCGCTTTCTTAAATCCATGTTTAAACGCTTCATTAAGGCGTTCTTGACCACTCGGTACGGGACGAATTTCACCCGCCAATCCGACCTCGCCAAAAACCACGACATCTTTGGGCAGAGGGCGATCGCGAAAGCTGGAAAGTAGTGCCATCAGCAAAGCTAAATCTGCACTGGTCTCCGTCACTTTCACACCGCCTACTACGTTAACAAACACATCCTGATCAGCCATTTGCAAGCCGCCGTGTTTATGCAGCACCGCCAATAATAAAGAGAGGCGGTTTTGTTCTAAGCCAACAGCGACACGTCGTGGGTTAGCGAGTTGTGAGTAATCGACTAAGGCTTGGATTTCCACCAACAGTGGGCGCGTTCCTTCCCACACCACCATCACTGAGCTACCAGAAGTGGCTTCTTCTCCACGAGAAAGGAAAATCGCCGATGGGTTGCTCACTTCACGCATCCCTTGCCCTGTCATCGCAAACACGCCGAGTTCATTGACCGCACCAAACCGGTTTTTATGGCTACGCAGTGTACGGAAGCGGCTATCCGTATCACCATCAAGCAAAATCGAACAGTCAATAATATGCTCCAGCACTTTCGGTCCTGCCAAAGTGCCGTCTTTGGTCACATGACCCACAATAAACACCGCCACATTATTTTGTTTGGCATAACGCGTGAGCGCCGTGGCCGATTCACGCACTTGCGCGACACTCCCAGGGGACGATTGCACATCCGCCACATGCATCACTTGAATCGAATCGATGACCATGATGCGCGGTTTCTCTTGCTCAGCGATTTGGCAAATCCGATCCACATTGGTTTCTGAGAGCATTTTTAGATGCTCTTTCGGCAAACCAAGGCGCGAAGCTCGCATCGCGACCTGTTGCAATGACTCTTCCCCTGTGACGTACAAAGTCGGCATCTGTCCGGAAAGTAAACACATGGTTTGCAGTAGCAAGGTGGATTTACCCGCGCCCGGATTACCACCAATCAAAATCGCCGCACCCGGCACAATACCACCACCGAGAACGCGATCTAGTTCTTTAAAGCCACTGGTGAATCGAGGCACTTCTTGTAAATCAATATCAGCCAAAGTTTGTACTTTCGCTTCAAGGGCTCCCGCATAACCGACCAACCGTTCATTGCGCGCCACCTGCGGTGAAGCCGCTAAACGAACTTCTGAAATCGAATTCCACGAACCACAAGCATTACACTGTCCTTGCCAACGCGGAAAATCCGCTCCACATTCATTACATACATAGGCGCGCTTAGCTTTCACAATCAATCCTCGAACTTGCTCTCACTTATCAGGCGTAATACTTTAAGAAAAAGTGGAACGGCTGCAACATATCGCTAAAGATTAGTATGTTGATGCCGATGCATCAGAATGGAAGACACTTTAACAGAAAAGTATGCAGCAGACCGAAATTCTCTCTCTGGTTGAAAGGCTTATCCCCGTTTACCGTTCCGGTGACCTTGACTACCTTTTGTCGCAAATGACCGAAGGGCAGCCGCCTTCGGCCAAATTATTGGTCAAAATGGAACTGAACCGCCTAATGGCACCTTGTACAAAAAGCATTGATTTACGTGGCAAGGTTCAAGGAGAGTGTCGAGAATACAATTTCGATGGTCGCCAACACTGGCTCGATGATGTGGCGTTCAACTCTTATCAAAAATGCCTCAAGAAATTTGGGGCTTATACCGAAGGGGTTTGGGAAGCGGTCAATAATACCCGCAACAATTTCCGAGTGATGAAGCAACAAGGTAAGCTCGATCCGAAAACGGATCAGCCGAAAGATACGAGTTTTGAAGTTGAGCCGGTCAAACTCGGCTACGATCTCAAACGCCAAGAAAACCGCTTAAAAATCTCAAGCCAGATCGAAATCCATCTGAAGAACGAGCAGTTAGTACACGGTCTGAGTGTTGACTTATCTCCTTCTGGAGCCAAATTAAAAGTGCCGGCAGCATTTGACTACAAGCTGGGCGAGGTGATTCAAGTCTATTTTTCTGACCTGAATAAAACCTCAAACGTGGTTGGACTGCATAAAAGTATCGATTACCGAATTCTCGGCGTCGATGAATCCTATGACAGTGATGCGATTAAATTTCTCCGCGTTCTAAAACTCAGTGAAACGGATGTGATCGAAAAGGTCATTGAGGAAGCCATTCAAACCAATACACAAAAAGCACGCCACGATAACCAAGATAAAATCATCCGCGCACGTACTCGTGGCTATGAGCATATGTATCTTAAGCACACTTGTAACCTACCGCTGTTTTTTAGCGGTAACGAACTCAAGCTGGCTTTGCTCACCGAAAATAACCGCCCCATTTGGCAATACTGGCACGATGAGCGTAATCAACAAGCCCTCGGCACTTTATTCAAACCAGAGCGCATGGCGCATCTTACGGCTCCGGGTGTACGAGGCAGTAATAATGTGTTGTACTCCTTTAAACATGAGCATCACCACAAAACCCTGTTTTTCTCTATGCTGATGCCAGAGGCCACTCAAGAGCAGCGTAAACTGTTTTGGCACATTGGTGCCAAGCGTGACAGTTGGAAAGCTTTTCGTTTGTTTGTTTTTGAGTTGTCAGAAGAAGAACGGCAAGCGTTGGCGCAGCACTCTCGCGAGTTGGCAAATCAATCCAGTGCTCTGACACATTGTGGGGTGCTACAAGAAATCAGTGATACCGAAGCAGCCTGCGATTACTTATTGGTTGAAAAACCCAACCTGCCAAGCAGCGCATTGAATGACTTTCGCCATCCAAGACAAGTTGTTGGTAGCCCGATGGGTGTCTATTTTGACGCACGCTCACGACGTAAAGAGCCACGCTATCGTTTTAGAACGCCGGTGCAAATCAATAAAGATGCACAGAAAGTGTCTGGGGCCACGGTGGATCTCTCCAAACGGGGTCTGAGCCTGATTTTAGATACCCCACTGGACGTCAAAGCCAACGATCAGGTTTGGGTCGATTACCTCGAACTCAAACTGTATGACAAAAATCTTCCGTTAGGGAATGCGCCCTATAAGGTGGTACGCATTGGGCCAGAGGGACGCCGCCTGCAACTGATGATTGAAGAGACATCACAAACTCTCAAGACGATAGCCTTTTTCAATAGCATCATTGAACACAATCAAGATAAGTTGTTGCCCAAAGAAGAAATCCTGCCCAGCAATGCCCTGCTCGAAAGTCTGCATAATATTCTGTTGGACAAAATGGTCAGTACCCCAATCTTCGTTGAGAAAGTTGGCAGTAACCTTAAACCTAAAGTGATTGGGGTAAACTATCCTCTTCCCCCACATCTTGCTCTGTTGGCGAAACTAGGCAGTGAGAATCGTATTACTCTACAGCCAATTTTCAAAGGTCACACCAACACTCTGCTTGCCACACCGATGAAACGGATTGAAGGTGCAGTGCCCCAGTACCATGACGTGTATATCAGCGTGGTGAAATATGGCACTCGCATTCAATCGGTAGAATCTCGTCTGTTGAGCGATTTTACCGACACACGAGATCGGATCCGTTTTATTCAGCAAGGACAAGAGATGGGAGAATTTTACGCACTGCGTGTGAGTGGGGTTCCGGTGTTTGCGCCGATTACTAATTTGTTGCGTAGTGATTTAACTGAGCTCGCTTCGATCAGCCCACATCATGCCAAAAGTTTAGAAAAAGAGATGCTGGCACAAGTTGGGTATGGCGAGCTGGTCGATATTACTGAAGAAGTGTTAATCCGCCTTGAATTGACTCGTTAACGTATTAAAGGGAGGTTTCCCGATACACTGAGCGAACCTATCCTCTGAACAAAAAAAGCCACGTTTTCACGTGGCTTTTTTTTGTGTTTCACTCAGCATTCTAAACTTAAGGCTTCGCTTGCCAACTCAGTTTTTGTTGGCGAATCAAGGCTGCAGAAAGGATACACACCACGCCACCTAATCCTGCAAAACGCACCGCCGTTTGCGCCTTGGCTTCAACCTTAGGTTTGGCGTGGTATGCCACACCTAATCCCGCCGCAGCCATCATCACCAAATCATTTGCACCATCGCCAACGGCGACCGTGTTATGAATTTCCACATCGTATTGCTGAGCAAGCGTCAGCAAAATATCGGCTTTGGTTTGCGCGGAGACTATCTCTCCCAGCACCTGTCCGGTCAGTTTGCCGTTCACAATTTCTAGGGTGTTGGACTGTGCATAGTCTAGCGACAACTGCTCTTTCAGATAATCAGAGAAGTAGGTAAAGCCGCCCGAGGCGATCGCCACTTTCCAACCAAAGGCATGCAGTGTCGCTACTAGCTCGGGTAACTCAGGCATTAACGGCAGGGTTTCACGTACTTGGCTTAGGATCTGCTCCGGAGCATCTTTAAGTTTACTGACTCGCAAACGTAAACTCTGCTCAAAATCCAGCTCACCTTGCATCGCGCGCTCAGTGACTTCAGCGACCTCTTCCCCGACTCCTGCAAGCTTAGCAATTTCATCAATGCATTCGATCTGGATCGCGGTCGAGTCCATATCCAGCACTATTAACCCCGGCTTGGTAAGATCTGGCACATCCTGAATCCGCGCGTAATCGAGCTCTAACGCTTTAAGAATGGTTTCATGCTCAGACGTCAGCTCACCGTCCATCAATGCGACTTCATAACGTCCCACTTTCCACATATCTAAGATGGTATTGAAGCGATCGGTGAAGAAATCCATGTCTTCAAATTGTGCAGGCGTTAAGTAATGTCCAAACACAATCCAACTGGCGCGATTTTTCGCTAATTGGGTGACAAAACGCGTTTCAGGGAAACGGTTAAGCAGCGTTGTGTGTTTTTTGATCGGTAAAGTTGTTAAAGCATCCATGTCCACTTTCCTTATTCGGTATAGCCAGACGTTACCCTATTGCAATTTAAAAACGCAAGTCTCAATATGAGCGCAGTTGGTTTTTTGTAGGTTTCTCTCATCATGGATGGTTCACTTTTTTCATTCCGAGTCGTTGTGCGCGTGGCAACGGTGTTCGCTGTCGCAGTCATGTTTTTTATCACCATCCAAAACAGCGTTGTGATCAGTAAAGGCAATGAACGCATTCAAGCCAACCAACTGGAAACCTTAACCAAAGTTCTGATTACTCAAGCCGCTATGTCTGCGGGGAGTATGATTGCCGATCAAGATCAGGAACGCCTGTTAGCACTCACTAACCAGCTCGCCACTGATCGTCTGGTATTTGATGCCTCCATTTATGATTCTGAAGGCGTATTGCTCGCCGCGAGTGACTCTGCGCTCAGTGTGCGTGAAGTGCTGGGTTTAGATACGCCACTGCATACTGCCAGCATTGGCCGCCAACAATTAGTTGAGCCCGTAGTTCACGACGGCAGTTTAATTGGTTTTGTACGCATCACTTTTGAAACCGGTAAAGTGACGGCGATTTCAGACCACCACTATCGTAAGAGCGACCACAATATGTATTGGATGCTGTTGATGAGTTTTGTCAGCGGTGTGCTACTGACGCTTTTACTACGACGCAAACCGAAAAAACCAACAGGTGAGAACTTACTGCTCAAGCAAGCCGAACAGTCTTTAAATGAGTAACAGGAAAAATAAATTGAGTGATAAAAAAACCTCAGCACCAGCTGAGGTTTTTTGTATTCAGAGATAACACGAGTACAAAGATTAGTAACCCGCTTGGTCGCCAATCAGTACCGAATCGAGCGCGATTTCAATCATCTCGTTGAAGGTGTTTTGACGCTCTTCTGAGGTGGTTTGCTCACCGGTTTTGATGTGGTCAGACACAGTACAGATCGCCAGTGCTTTCGCGCCGTATTCCGCCGCTACACCGTAAATGCCTGCCGCTTCCATTTCTACGCCAACAATGCCGTATTTATCCATCACATCGAACATGGAAGGATCTGGCGTGTAGAACAGTTCTGCTGAGAACAGGTTGCCAACTTTCACGTCAATGCCACGTGCTTTGGCGGCTTCTTCTGCTGCCTTAACCATTTTGTAGTCCGCTATCGCAGCAAAATCATGATCTTTGAAGCGAATACGGTTGACTTTAGAGTCAGTACACGCGCCCATGCCGATCACCACATCACGCACTTTGATGCCTTCGTTCACGGCACCACAGCTACCGACGCGGATGATCTTTTTCACACCGTAATCTTTGATAAGCTCGGTCACGTAGATTGAGCAAGATGGGATACCCATACCATGCCCCATCACAGAGATCTTACGGCCTTTGTAAGTACCTGTGTAGCCGAACATATTGCGCACATCACATACTTGAACTGCGTTATCGAGGAAGTTTTCTGCGATGTATTTCGCGCGCAGCGGATCACCCGGCATCAGTACAACGTCAGCGAAATCACCCATTTGCGCATTAATATGTGGAGTTGCCATGTTTTCGTTCCTTTGGTTTGTTGGCTCAATCGCCATCATTCAACAAAACCCTAAGACTGAAGCTAGCCTTAGGGTATGCGTATTATAAAAAGTTCTTACCGTAATCCATTGGCGAAGTGCCAAAGTAGCTTGCCAGAGTTTGCCCGATATCAGCAAAAGTGTCACGACGACCTAATGAGCCCGGAGCCACTTTCTTGCCATAAACCAGTACCGGAATGTGTTCACGAGTATGGTCAGTGCCCGGCCATGTTGGGTCACAGCCGTGGTCGGCAGTTAAAATCAGAATGTCATCTTCCTGCATCAACTCCAGAACTTCAGGTAAACGCTTATCGAAATACTCCAGTGCCGCCGCATAACCTGCGACATCACGGCGGTGACCATAAGCCGAGTCAAAATCCACAAAGTTAGTGAATACGATGGTGTTATCACCGGCTTGTTTAATCTGCTCTAAAGTCGCTTCAAACAGATCTGGAATACCCGTCGCTTTGACTTTGTCGGTAATGCCGCAGTACGCGTAGATATCGGCAATTTTACCGATAGAGACCACTCGGCCTTGCTTCTCTTCCACCAACTTTTGCAACACTGTGGCTGAAGGTGGCTCAACCGACAAGTCACGGCGATTACCGGTACGAGCAAATTGGCCTTTGCCCGGGCCAACGAATGGACGCGCAATGACGCGACCGATGTTGTAATCCGCCAGCTCTTCACGAGCGATTTGGCACAGCTCCAGCAGACGATCTAAACCAAATGTCTCTTCATGGCAGGCAATTTGGAATACAGAATCTGCCGACGTGTAGAAAATCGGCTTGCCCGTACGCATGTGCTCTTCACCCAAATCATCCAGCACTTGCGTGCCAGAGGCGTGGCAGTTGCCTAAAAATCCGTCCAAACCTGCGCGCGCTAAAATGCGATCGGTCAGCTCTTTCGGGAAGCTATTTTGCTTATCGCTAAAGTAGCCCCATTCAAACAGCACAGGTACACCGGCAATTTCCCAGTGACCTGACGGTGTATCTTTGCCCGATGACAGCTCTGCGGCATGGGCATAAGCACCGATGATGTCCGCACGCTCATCCAGCCCTGGCGCAAAACGTCCGGTCGACTCTTTATGTGCCATCGCCAAACCCAGCTTAGAAAGATTAGGCAGTTGCAATGCGCCTTTGCGCTCTGCGTTATCCGCCAAACCTTGCGCACATTGATCCGCAATATGGCCTAAGGTATCAGAACCGACATCACCAAAGTCTTCTGCATCCGCTGTTGCGCCAATGCCAAACGAGTCTAAAACTAAAATAAATGCTCTTTTCATTGCTCACTCCCCCGAACTTACACGTCTTGTGCTCGAATTTGACGGTAAACATCCGGTGTTGGTACGTAATCACCGCCCACTTTAATCGCACTTTGTAGTGCATTGGCAGCTTGTTGCCACTGCTCTTCATTACGGGCATGAATCATTGCTAAAGGTTTGTTGTTGTCGGCGATTTCACCCAGACGGATAAACTGATCAAAGCCGACAGCGTAATCGATACGATCGGTCGCTACGCGGCGGCCACCGCCCATTCCCACCACCGCCATACCGATGGCACGGGTATCCATCGCAGAAATAACGCCAGATTGCTGAGCGTAAACTGGGCGAACAATCTCAGCTTTCGCAAGATACTTATCGTAGTTTTCAACAAAATCGCTTGGGCCACCGAGGCCTGCGACCATTTTGCCAAAACGATCGGCGGCTTGGCCGTTATCCAGCACCGCTTGCAGTTTCTCACGCGCTTGCGCAGTATCTTTGGCTAACTTGCCAAGTACCAGCATTTCCGCACACGACGCCATAGTGACTTCCAGCAGACGCGGATTGCGGTATTCGCCGGTGAGGAAGCGCACTGCTTCACGCACTTCCACCGCGTTACCTGCAGAGGACGCCAGCACTTGGTTCATATCGGTTAAAATCGCCGTAGTATTGGTACCTGCACCATTCGCCACTGCCACGATAGATTTGGCGAGTTCTTCAGAAGCTGCATAGGTTGGCATGAAAGCACCAGAGCCCACTTTCACATCCATGACCAACGATTCAAGGCCGGCCGCCAGTTTCTTGGAAAGAATTGAAGCGGTGATCAGCGAGATGTTATCCACCGTCGCGGTAATATCACGCGTTGCGTACACACGCTTATCCGCCGGAGCCAGATCACCTGTTTGGCCGATGATCGCCACGCCGGCTTGTTTGGTCACTTTGCCAAACACGTCATTGGTTGGGGTAATGTTGTAGCCGGGGATTGCTTCAAGTTTGTCGAGCGTACCACCTGTATGACCAAGGCCGCGGCCAGAAATCATCGGCACATAACCGCCACAGGCTGCCACCATAGGGCCAAGCATCAGTGAGGTCACATCGCCCACGCCGCCCGTGGAGTGTTTATCGACAATCGGACCATCAAAATTCATGTAGCTCCAATCAATCACCATGCCGGAATCGCGCATCGCGCACGTCAGTGCAATACGCTCAGGCATAGTCATTTCACGGAAAAAAATCGCCATCGCAAAAGCAGCGATTTGACCTTCAGAGACGGTGTTATTCGCCACACCTTGAATGAAGAAGTTGATTTCATCGTTGGTGAGAACTTCACCATCACGCTTTCTGCGGATAATTTCTTGAGGTAAATACTTTGCTTGAGATAAAGACATAGCTGCCTCCCAGTTCCCAAAGAAACTGCGTAGTGTAAAGAGGTTAAGCAGCGCGAAGCCTCGCGCTGCTCTCAGACACAATGGATATTAGTAAGCGGCAGGATCTGCCTTTTGGTCTGTCACTTCTAATGTATTCAGAAGGTTGGTCAGTAGGCTTGATGCACCAAAGCGGTAGTGACGGCTGTCCGCCCAATCGCCACCGAGGATTTCATCCGCCATCGCCAGATATTGCTGCGCATCTTCTGCGGTACGAACACCACCAGCGGGTTTGAAACCAACAGTTTTGGCTACGCCCATATCACGGATCACTTCCAGCATCATGCGAGCATATTCTGGTGTCGCATTCACAGGCACTTTACCGGTTGAGGTTTTGATGAAATCTGCGCCAGCTTCAATACAGATTTGAGAGGCTTTTTTGATCAGCGCTTCTTCTTTCAGCTCACCGGTTTCGATGATCACTTTCAGTAGCACTTTGTCGCCACAAGCCGCTTTACACTGTTTCACCAGATCAAAACCGACTTGCTCGTTGCCTGCGATCAGAGCGCGATATGGGAATACCACATCCACTTCATCAGCACCGTAAGCAACAGCGGCTTTCGTTTCAGCAACAGCGATTTCAATATCGTCATTACCGTGAGGGAAATTGGTTACCGTAGCAATACGGATTTCAGGGGTTCCTTGCTCGCGAAGTGTCTTCTTAGCAATAGGAATAAAGCGAGGGTAAATACAGATGGCAGCCGTGTTGCCGACTGGACTTTTCGCGTCATGACAAAGTTGGATCACTTTGGCATCCGTATCGTTGTCATTCAACGTGGTGAGATCCATCAGTTTCAGTGCACGTAGAGCTGCTACTTTTAATTCGCTCATTTCTATCTCCGATCAATATAGTCATCTAGTTCACTCCCCAGCAGAGTGCTATTTTCTGCTGAGCAGCCACAAATGAACGGACTTGGTTCCTTGAAGACTCGGTGCTCATGCACCAATTGCTATCCTTGTCACCGCACAGTACCAGTTTGGTCAATGGCACAACAATCTGCGTTTGCGGTATTTTACTGCATACAGGCAAGGCGATTGCCTCCGGCGCTCATCATACTCTTAGTCATGCTGAGAGCCAGCGAAAACTCATCCATATTCCATTAGATAAGCCCGCCACCTGAGCCTAAGCTCACGGTCAAAACGCGTGGTGTATTCCATCGTCAATCCACTCGTTTTTTATCCATGGCTACAGTATAGATATTTGTCGCAAAACGGTAGTGCTGCGCGAAGCGCAAACGGTTTGTATCTCAAAAAAAACAGCTGAAATTTAAAGGGCAATCCCTTACCACACAAGGCTTCAGCTTTGCAATCCATTACAATATTACCCCTAGGCTTGCCCCTAAAACTCGGGGAGCCTAAAAGCAAAACACCCCGCAGCAATCACTTGCTACGGGGTGAATTTAAACGGCGTCTATAAAACTCTGTCTCTAACTTAGAAAGAGAGGAAGAAGCCAGCGATGGTTGCTGCCATCAGGTTCGATAGAGTACCAGCGATAACCGCTTTGATACCCATACGAGCGATGTCACCACGGCGTTTAGGCGCCAAGCTACCCAAACCACCCAGTAGGATTGCGATAGAAGAAAGGTTCGCAAAACCACACAGAGCGAAAGAGATGATCGCTTTGGTCTTCTCAGACAGAACAACAGGAGCTGCGTCTGTCAGGTAAGGGGCAAATTGAGAGTATGCAACGAATTCGTTCGCAACGGTTTTTAGACCGATGAACTCACCCGCAACTGTCGCTTCATTCCAAGGAACACCGATCAGGAAAGCCAGAGGAGCAAACGCCCAACCTAGCAGCATTTCCAGTTTCAGTTCAGGCATACCGAACCAACCGCCAATACCACCCAACATACCGTTGATCAGAGCGATCAGACCGATAAAGGCAATCAGCATTGCACCTACGTTCAGAGCCAATTGCAGACCTGCAGAAGCACCGCCCGCCGCAGCGTCGATCACGTTAGCTGGTTTGTCGTCACCACCATCAATTGCGATTTCTTCGCCTTCTTGTGGTTTTTCGGTTTCTGGCATGATCAGTTTTGCGAACAGCAGACCACCCGGTGCCGCCATGAATGACGCTGCAACCAAGTACTCGATCTTAACGCCCATAGAAGCGTAGCCCGCTAACACACCACCAGCGATAGAAGCCAAGCCACCACACATTACCGCAAACAACTCAGATTGAGTCATTTTTGGAACAAATGGACGCACCACTAATGGCGCTTCAGTTTGACCAACGAAAATGTTTGCTGCTGCAGACATAGATTCAGCACGTGAAGTACCCAGTGCTTTTTGTAGGCCACCACCAAGAATGCGGATAACCCATTGCATAACACCCAAGTAGTACAGTACAGAAATCAGCGCAGAGAAGAAGATCAGCGTTGGTAGTACACGGAATGCGAAAATGAAACCGCCGCCGCCAAACACTTCGAACATCTTGCCAGATACCAGTCCACCGAAGAGGAATGAAGTACCATCGTTACCGTAGTTAATTACGTTAGATACGGCGTCTGAAAAGCCACGAAGCAGCTTTTGACCCCAAGGTACATACAGAATAAATGCACCCAGTAAAAATTGGATAGCAAAAGCACCACCCACAGTTCTGATTTTGATAGCTTTACGGTTACTTGACAGAAGTACTGCGATTCCTAGCAGGACTGCCATGCCGATTAGGCTCATAAACAGGCTCATAGTTTATGACTTCCTTATTAGTTTATAGTTGGCGTGTTACAAAATGGAGCGATTAAGCGGGGGCAATTATACTCACGGGCACTGCGAGAAAGTAATGCAGGATTCACACTTTCGGATAAGATTCATCACGCGTTCACCAATATATGTGACGCCACTCAACTTTTAGTGGCAAGTAGGTCATTAACGCTACATCTTGTTTCGGTTTTGTTCACACAAGCCAAACAGAGTTTGGCTGCTTTTCCATAAGATTTGCGCGAGATATTGTACTGAAACACCTTTTAGCTCAGCGAGTGTTTCTAAAACCTTGGGTAATTGAGCGGGATGGTTAGCCTGACCTTGAAAACCATTCAGTGGCATATCAGGAGCGTCGGTCTCCAAGACTAAGTGCTCGGGTGCTAATGCCGCAATCGCTTGACGTGTTTTGTTAGCTCTGGGGTAAGTAATCACACCACCAACCCCAATCTTAAACCCCAAATCCACAAACTGCTGTGCCTCTTGCAAACTGCCGGAGAACGCATGCAACACGCCGCCTTGTCGAAAGCGTTGCTGTTTCAATAACTGTAACAATCGGTTGTGTGTACGGCGACTGTGTAAGATAACGGGCAACTTAGCTTCAGAGGCCAGAGTTAACTGCGCAATAAGCACTTGCTCTTGTAGCTTGGCATCCATGTCTATCATGCCATCTAAGCCACACTCTCCAACAGCCAAGCAAGCCTGCTCCGCCTGCATTAGAGCCTTTTCTAACGTAGGTAAATGGGTCGGTGAAGAAGCATCTAAATAGAGCGGATGAAATCCCAACGCATAGTAAATGGTAGAGGGAAAGCGCTGCGCAAGCTCAGCCACGGCTTGCCAGTCTTGTGGGCCAATCGAAGGAACCAGCAAACGTTGAACCCCTTGTTCTGCTGCTCGTTGTAATTCGAACTCAGGGTCAGCAGTAAAAGGGGCAAAGTCAAAGTGGCAATGAGTGTCAAATAATGGCCACTCAGGCTGATTTGGTGTCATCACGTTCATTGGCCGGATCTTTTCGATAAGGAACACAACTGCGCTTCTGTTCTGGGGTCAGCCCTAGGCTTTTACACCAAGCATCGTATTTTGCGATCCAACCTTTTAACCATTGCCACATTGCGCGCCCCTTCCCTTAAATGCCACAGGCTACTGTTCTTCGCGTTTAAATACCAATTCTGTCGGTGTCGACTCTTCGGCAACAAAATAGTAGCCCGCAGTGTTGAAACCTTCTAAATCCTTTACCGATTTAATTCGATTTTCAATGATGTAGCGAGCCATCATGCCGCGTGCTTTTTTCGCAAAGAAGCTGATGATTTTATATTGGCCATTTTTGGCATCTTTAAAGATTGGCGTCACAATTTGCGCGTTCAGTCGCTTTGGATTGACCGCTTTGAAATACTCATTAGAGGCAAGGTTTACCAGTACATTATCACCTTGTGCTTCAATCGCTTGATTGAGCTTCTCCGTAATAATGTCCCCCCAAAATTGGTACAAGTTAACACCGCGCTCATTCGCAAGCTTCGTGCCCATCTCCAGACGATAAGGCTGCATCAAATCCAGCGGGCGCAACACGCCATACAAGCCAGAGAGCATACGCAGATGTTGCTGGGCAAACTCTAACTCGGTTTCAGACAGTGTTTCTGCTTGCAACCCTGTATAGACATCGCCTTTAAAAGCAAAAATCGCCTGCCGTGCGTTATCGAGAGTGAAGGTTTCACTCCACTGCGCAAATCGAGCCACATTGAGTCCGGCTATTTTATCGCTGACGCTCATCAGCTCAGAAACATCCTGTGATGACAAAGTACGACAGACTTGAATTAACTCAGCCGAATGCGCGGTTAATTCAGGCTGCGTAAAGTTTGAGGTAGAAACAGGAGATTCATAATCCAGCGTTTTCGCAGGTGAAACGACAATCAGCATACTAATTCCTATCTTTTGTTGAGCAAGTTCCTAACCGACTTGAAGCAAGAGTACTGACAGCAACTCCAAGTGATAGAGATATTTATAAGATGATGTTAGCTAGGGTACAAAAAAAGCCATGCAGTGTCTGCATGGCTTTTTCAATTTCTAGCATCGGTAATTTCTATGACGCTTTATTGTTATCCCAAATACCATCTTCAAGTTGAGATTTCAGCTCTGGATAATCATTGGCATCGAAAGTCGGGACTTTGCCCGCATCCAATTGGCGGTTGTAATCTTTAGCCAACTTAATCACGATACCTGAGAGCAGTAGAATCGCCACAAGGTTCACAATCGCCATTAAGCCCATCGAGACATCCGCCATCGCCCATACGGTAGGCAAGGTCGCTAATGAACCAAACATCACCATGCCTAAAAACACCAAACGGAACAGCACTAAGCCTTTTTTGTTATTGTGCTCAAGGAAAATCAGGTTAGTTTCTGCGTATGAATAGTTCGCAATAATTGAAGTGAACGCGAAGAAGAAGATCGCAAACGCGATGAAGATACTTCCCCACTCACCCACTTGTGAACTTAAGGCACGCTGAGTCAATTCAATCCCTGTTAGCTCACCATGAGGCACGTATTCGCCCGACATCAGAATAATCGCCACAGTGGCAGTACAGATAACGATGGTATCAATAAATACCCCCAACATCTGAACGTAACCCTGTGAAGCTGGGTGTGGTGGATATGGCGTTGCAGAAGCTGCGGCATTCGGTGCAGAACCCATACCCGCTTCGTTTGAGAACAAGCCACGCTTCACACCGTTGATCATCGCTTGTGCAATCGCATAACCCAAACCACCCGCTGCCGCTTCTTGTAAACCGAAGGCGCTTTTGAAAATCAGGCTAATCGCATCGGGAACTTTTTCATAGTTCATCAGCACAACAAACAGGGCAATCGCAAGGTAAGCAAACGCCATAAAAGGCACAATCAGCTCAGCCGTACGGGCAATTTTACGAATACCACCAAAAATAACGAATGCGGTCAGCAACACGATGCCGACACCGATCACCATCGGCTCAAAGCCAAACGCTGTTTTCATCGCGTTGGTGATGGAGTTGGCTTGCACTGCGTTAAACACTAGACCAAAGGCAATGATCAGGAAGATAGAGAACAGCACCCCCATCCAACGCATCCCTAGGCCTTTTTCCATATAGTACGCAGGACCACCACGATAGTTACCATCTTTATCACGGGTTTTGTACAGTTGAGCCAGCGTACTTTCCGCAAAAGAAGTCGCCATACCGAGCATCGCAATCAGCCACATCCAGAAAATGGCACCAGGACCACCCGCCGTTAATGCAACCGCTACACCAGCCATATTGCCGGTACCTACACGAGCTGCCAAGCTGGTACATAACGCTTGGAAAGAAGAGATTCCCGCATTATCGGCTTTACGGCTATTTTTAAGAACGGTGAAAGTATGAGTGAAATGGCGAAATTGGATAAAGCCCAATCGTAGAGTGAAGTAGATACCGACCCCAACCAATAGGTAAACCAGAATGGAACCCCATAGTAGGTCGTTCATTAAATTAATTAAGTCTGTCACGGGAACCTCGCATTGAGTGATGAGCTGCTCTTACCCCGATGAGTAAGAGTTTCTGTTACACGGATACGGTATTGAGATTATGTTTTTGCCGTGTATGTCTTGGTGCTATCGAGCAGGAAAGGCCTCAAACAGCACCCAGCCTATTTTTTGACGGGCGGATAATGCAATCTCACCGGACAAAAATCAATATGATAACAATTGCATTAAAATGTTATTTTTCACCTTAAAGTTACGTTCGCGCAACATCATTTAAATCAAAATAGACATAATTGAAAAACAAAAACAAAACAAACAACTTACAATTCGGCGCATTTATTCACCACAAACTCTTTATTGCATAAACAGAATCTCACCCCTTGGGAATAGCAACATCCCTGTTCAGGCAAGCAATTTTTGTCAGAATAACGTTATATTTTGCGATCGTTCGAACAAAAAACACTCACCAACAGTCCTCTTAACGCGAAAATCAACATTCTAGCAACATAGGTAAATGTGCAATTTAATCGTTTGCCTGAGTTTTTTGTTTGGTTTTTCATCGATAACAGCGGGTCAAAAATGTGAAATTCTATTCAAAAGCTCATTAAAGCTTCATTAAAACGAAACAAATGAGAAACAAATCATAGTTACGCTTCGCCAAGGTGTGCTATTTAGAGAGCACTCAAGGAATGATGACAACAATAATGAGGCTACTTATGGACGAACTGCACTTTGATGAGCTGTTGGAAATGGAAATCTCCAAAATTCGTACTAGTCGTTCAAAACCAGTAAAACGTATGTGGCGCGAAATCGAAGCGATTCGAGATCGTAAACGGCTAGAAAAAGAGTTATTGGAAATGGATGTGTGTCTTGATTTAGATAGCATCAAAATCTGAAGAATTGAATAATAAAGGCACGTATCACGTGCCTTTATTATTTTTACCTATCTCGAAAACTCACACCTCAAGTCAGGTGTATTCGTTTTCACTTTTACGTACTCGTCTTGCTAAATGGGCATAACGTTCAGCGATTGTTTCACCAAAAACAGGGTCATCATCGTTATCCTGCCATTGCGCTTCAACGCTCTGCCAGTCTTCCAAGACAAAGGTTTGATTAATCAGAGGTAAAATCGACTGCTCTTCCAACTCTAAATGGCTTTTTTGGCCTTGTAAGAACGTTTCGAGCTGTTCAATAAAGACATCCTGAGGCACCACTGCATCGTTTAAAATCATCTCCATAATTTCAAGAAAATGATGAGTAGTTTGAGCCAGCGTTTGATGTTCCAGCTCAAGATTAGCGACGACTTTCTCATCACCATAGCACTTCATATAGTGACGATAGAGAATATCCTCTTTTGGATGGTGCACCTTCTCCGAATGACTCGCTAAGTAGTCAACGATCTCTTTCAATAAACTGTAGTTAATCGGTTGTTCGTTTTTCACCAGCTCCAATTTATGGCGTAAAATCGACAACAAACGCACCATATAGCTGTGCTCGCGGCGAATTCGTTCCATCATCATCATATCAATCTCCATACTGTACTGACTTAAAGTGTACATAAGGATTGATATACCGGCTTTGAAACTGGTCGAAAAAACGCCAATTGAATTAAGATTCGAGCTGGGGCTGCCAATTAATTGGAGAGATTCCTTGCGCTTGCAGCAGTTGATTGGTTTGAGAGAAATGTTGGCAACCCAAAAAGCCACGATGAGCAGAAAGTGGCGAAGGATGTGGCGCCATTAATACATGATGACGCTGGCGATCAATCATGCGTCCCTTTTTCTGTGCATGAGAGCCCCACAGTAAAAAAACCAAACCGCTACGATGTTGATTTAGTGCATCAATCACGCGATCGGTAAATGTTTCCCATCCTGTATTGGCATGCGAATGCGCCATCCCTTGCTCAACGGTCAGTACGGCATTCAGTAACAATACGCCTTGTTGTGCCCAACTTTGTAGGTAGCCATGAGAGGGAATTTGAAATCCAGGAATATCTTGCGCCAACTCTTTATAAATGTTGACTAACGAAGGGGGTGTTTTGACACCGGGCAAAACTGAGAAACACAGCCCATGAGCCTGGTTCGGGCCATGATAAGGATCTTGCCCCAAGATCACCACTTTGACATCGCAGAATTCAGTAAAACGAAAAGCGTTAAACACCTCTTTCGCCGGGGGATAAATAACTTTTCCGGATTGACGCTGGCTTTCAACAAATTGTAGCGTTTGTTGAAAGTAATCCTGCTGCTTTTCATTCCCGATGACATCATGCCAAGTCAGTGATTGCGACATATCAGTACCTTAAATCTATTTTCTAGCGCGGTATTGTATACACAAACCACAAGAAGTTGCCAAGCATGGCACCATCGCTTTATTCAACCGACCCTTTGAACAAATGGACAAACCGTCAGGGTACTTACGCCCCCTGACGGCAAAAACTTTAGAACGATAGAGACGACAAACGTTTCTTAATGAGGCTTTGTCGGCTGTGGAGCGCGGTTATGCCCCTGTCCGTTGACATGCCGATTAGGCACAGGACGGCGAGCGGCAGGTCTGGAACTGGGAGAAGCTGGCGGAGCAAATGTGTTCATAGCGGCATCCTTCTTACAACGCTGACATGAGCATGATGAAAAAAAGATGCCAAATCTGTGAAACACGCCGATTATTTTTACTTTTCCTCAGAAAATTGGCGCAGTGTTGCGATCTCTGTCGCCCAGATATCAGGGTCAATCGTTTCTAGAATCAGTGGGATACCATTAAATCGTGCATCTTTAGCAATATATTCAAAACACTCCCAGCCAATCTCTCCCATACCTAAGGAATGGTGACGGTCAACGCGGCTAGCCAGTTTGCCTTTTGAATCATTGACGTGCATTGCGCGCAAATAGTGCATCCCGACCACTCGCTCAAACTCAGCAAAAGTCTCATCGCATGCTGCTTTCGTACGCAAGTCATACCCTGCGGCAAAGGTGTGGCAAGTATCTAGGCAAACTCCAACCCGTTCTTTATCCTCAACTTGGTCAATAATTGCCGCCAGATGCTCAAAACGCCAACCTAAGTTACTCCCCTGTCCTGCGGTATTTTCAATCACCGCAATCACATTCGGTACTTGACGATGTGCGAGATTAATTGACTCGGCAATTGTCGCTAAACACGCCTCTTCAGAGACCTGCTGCAAATGACTACCGGGATGAAAGTTAAGCAAAGTTAACCCTAACTGATCACAACGCAGCATTTCATCAACAAAAGCGGCTCGCGATTTGTCGAGCTTCTCTGGCTCAGGAGCCCCTAAATTAATGAGATAAGAGTCGTGTGGCAAAATCGCCTCACTGCCAAATCCCCATTTTTTACAATTGGCTTTGAAAGCACGAATGCTGCTCGCTTCAAGTGGCTTAGCCGCCCATTGGCGCTGGTTTTTGGTGAAGAGAGCAAACGCATTCGCCCCGATTTCGCGCGCTCTAACTGGCGCGAGTTCAACACCACCGGAGGCCGAAACATGCGCCCCAATTAACTTCTCATACATAACACGACTTCTTATTGTTGCTAAATGACTTCGGACTTTCAGTTCACAGCGCTAACTTTCTGATTTTCTCTGGCACGGGTCAAGTCGGGTTACAATTTTGTAGTAAAATTACAACAAAATATAACTTAACTATTTTTTATTATTTAAAATAAACTTAGTTACCATTGTTTTTAAAGCATTTATTGATACAAATCAAAAATCAAACCTTAGTATTAAAATGGTTTTTTGTTGTAATTTGACTTAAATCAATATCAGATGTATGGATATTTGCTATATAATAGCCAGCTCAACAAGATATGAAAATTAACACCAATAACGCCACTTGATGTGGACTAGGAGAAAGCAATGATCCAAGGTATCCAAATCACTAAAGCTGCTAACGACGACCTACTGAACTCTATCTGGTTGCTGGACAGCGAAAAGAATGAAGCACGCTGTGTTGCTGCGCTGAATGGCTTTGAAGCTGATCAAGTGGTTAGCATCAACGATCTTGGTCAATTCGAAAGCCGTGAAGTGGCTATCGAAGCGGCACCACGCATCGAAGGTGGTCAACACCTGAACGTGAACGTACTGAAGCGTGAAACTCTGGAAGATGCCGTTGCGCATCCAGAAAAATACCCACAACTGACTATTCGTGTTTCTGGATACGCTGTGCGTTTCAACTCTCTGACTACAGAGCAACAACGCGACGTTATCGCGCGTACTTTCACTGAATCTCTATAGTCATCAGTAAAGAATTCATACTAAAACGGTGCTCAATGAGCACCGTTTTTTATTATCTTCGTTTTCTCAAATCCGCGGATTATTTCACATTCACCAGTAACGTACGCAGCGCTGCGAAATCGGCATTCAGTTCTTGTGAGAGCAACTCCATCGCCGCATGTTTTGCTAATGGCGCAGGCAGATCAATATCTGTACCTAAAATGTCATCTACCACTTCTTTGAATTTGGCGGGATGCGCGGTACATAAGAACAGCCCCGTTTCTTGCGGCTGACGCTGCTCTTCCAATACACGGTAAGCAATCGAACCATGCGGCTCACACAAGTAGCCAAGATCATAAAGTTCTTGTACTGCTTGTGCACTTTCCTCGTCAGAAACAGCGCCTTTGCCTAGCGTTTCTAAGCCCCATCCCATACGTTGGCAGAGCTCTTCGATACGCAGCCAGTTGTTCGGTTGACTCACATCCATCGCATTTGATGTTGTCGCTACCGTGGGTTTTGGTTCCCAACGTCCCGTTTCCAAGTAGCGTGGCACTGTATCATTGGCATTGGTTGCCGCAATAAAGCGTTTCACCGGTAAACCCAGTGCTTTGGCTAACAGCCCCGCGGTTAAGTTACCAAAGTTACCACTAGGCACTGAAATCACCAGATTTTCACGCTCGGCTTTGCTCATCTGCGCAGCGGCTTCAAAGTAGTAACAGATTTGCGCCATCAAACGGCTGATGTTAATTGAGTTGGCAGAGTTCAAACCTATCTGTTGGCGCAGCTCTGCGTCATCAAACGCTTGTTTCACTAGTGCTTGGCAAGCATCAAAATCACCATTGATCGCCACAGTATGAATGTTTTTACCTAATGTGCAGAACAGCTTCTCTTGCAGCGGGCTGATTTTTCCTTTCGGATAAAGGATCACCACATTAATGTCTGGCATGCCATAAAAAGCATGCGCGACAGCAGCACCAGTATCACCCGATGTCGCCGTCAAAATCGTGATTTTTCCGCCGTTCGAGACCGCTGCCAGAGACTGGGCCATAAAGCGGCCACCAAAATCTTTAAACGCGAGCGTTGGGCCGTGGAACAATTCGAGCGCGTAAACCCCCTCTTTCACTTTGGCAATCGGTGCTGCGAATTGAAAGGCGGAATCCACCATAGCGCGAACTTTATCCGCTGGGAGTTCATCGCCAATCAACACCGATAAAATCTTGCTGCTACGAGAAACAAAATCTTCGGCCAATAGCGCATCAATATCATCAAACTTCGGCAACTCTGCCGGAAAGAATAGGCCTTGGTTGCGACCTAACCCTTGGCGAACGGCTTGGCCAAAGGAGACTTGTTCATCATTTTCTTTTATGTTGTACAGCTTCATAGCTCACTTCCTGTTACTTTCGAACCTTGCTTGTCTAGGCGACAAATGTGGACGAATCCTTCTTCATTTTGGACATAGTTTTGCTCAAGCCAACGTGCTACACGTTCAGCCACCGCTTGCTCTTTACACACACTAAACAGAGTCGGACCACTGCCCGAAATGCCAGTTGCCAGTGCGCCAGCCGAAGCGGCGTAGCTGCGTGCTTTGGCAAAACCCGGCAGCAGTTTCTCACGATAGGGTTCGGCAATCACGTCTTTGATCATTTTTGCAGCTAATTCAGGCTGCTGAGTATGGCAAGCGTGAATAAATCCTGCCAGATAGCGGCCATGCGCCACAATATCTTGGCGGCGATATTGCGCAGGCAAAATGGCACGCGCTTCCGCCGTGGACACTTTGATCCCCGGATAGGCCATCACCCAATACCAGTCATCAAAACTCGGCACGGATTGACTAATGATACCGAGTTCTTCGAGCATCAACTGCACGCCACCTAAATAGCAAGGTGCGACGTTGTCATAATGAATGCTGCCAGAGATCTTGCCTTCCATTTCCCCCATCAGCGCCAGAAGCTCGGTTTCATCCAGCGGACTGGCGTGAAACTGATTCAATGCATCCAATGCCGCCACAATCGAGCAAGCACTGGAGCCCAATCCTGAACCAATCGGCATATTTTTTTCTAGCGTCATGGTCAGCGGCTTCAGTACCACCGATTTTTTCTCTAGCTCACGCGCGAATACTTGCCAGCAATCATACACAATGTTTTCTTGCGGATTAGCGGGAAGCTTATCGACAAATCGTCCCGCCGTTTTCAGTGTGAAGGCCTCTGCGCCAGTTTCCACTTTCACTCGGTCGCCGAGTAAAGTGCCATCAATCGGGGACACAGCGGCCCCCAACACATCAAACCCGACACTGACATTACCAATGGAAGCGGGTGCGTACACCACAACACTCATGTCACCTGAACTCATTTCTATTAAACCCCTAATTTCCAACCGAGTGTACGCATCACATCTGAGAACACGCCTGCGGCAGTCACTTCAGAACCTGCACCGTAACCACGCAATACCAATGGGATTGGCTGATAGTAACGGCTGTAGAAAGCCAGCGCGTTTTCACCTTCTTTGACTTTAAACATAGGGTCGTTTTCATCAACCGCGACAATTCGCACTTGGCACTGTCCATCGACGATTTGCGCCACATAGCGCAGCACTTTGCCTTCGGCTTTGGCTTGCGCTACTCGCTCAGCAAACGCGGCATCGGCTTGCGGTAAACGAGCGATGAACTCCTCAACACTGCCTGATGCATCAAAGCCAGCAGGCAGTGCTTGTTCAACATCCACATCGCTCAGCTCCAATTCATAACCAGCTTCACGTGCCAAAATGAGAAGTTTACGCGCCACGTCCATACCAGAGAGATCATCGCGCGGATCTGGTTCAGTAAAGCCTTTTTCTTTTGCCAGCAGAGTCGCTTGACTTAAGGTCATGCCTTCATCCAATTTGCCGAAGATAAAGGAAAGCGATCCGGAGAGAATGCCGCTGAACTTTTCCAGCTCATCCCCTGCTGCAATTAGGTTTTGCAAGTTTTCGATAACTGGCAGACCCGCGCCAACTGTAGTTTCATACATTAGTTTACGACGTGAATGACGCGCCACATTACGCAACTGATGGTAATAACTCATGCTAGCGGTGTTGGCTTTCTTGTTCGGGGTAACGACATGGAAACCCGCGGCGAGGAAATCCGCATACTGGTTGGCAATTTCATCACTGGACGTGCAATCCACCAATACTGGGTTAATGATGTGATTACGCTGCACCAAGGCCACTAGGTTCGCTAAGCTAAAAGCTTGATCAGCATTGACCATGCGATCACGCCACTGCTCAAGAGGCAGGCCACGGCTATCAAGCAGCATGCCTTTACTGTTAGCGAGGCCACAAACGCGCATCATGATGCCTTTTTCCGCAAGCTTAGCTTGTTGACGCTGGATTTGATCGACCAGCTCACCGCCCACGCCACCAACACCAACCACAAACACATCCAAGAAGTGTTTAGAGTTGAAGAGGTTTTCGTGACAAGCTTTGATCGCTTCTGAAATTTTATCATCAGGGATCACTGCAGAAATCGCGCGTTCAGAGGAACCTTGGGCAATCGCAATCACGTTAACATGCACTTCAGCAAGTGAAGCAAAGAATTGCGAGGCCACGCCGCGCGAAGTACGCATACCGTCACCAACTAGAGTGATGATGGCGACGTCATCCACAAACTCAACTGGCTCAAGCAGACCATCTTTGAGTTCCAATTCAAAGGTTTCCGCCAGTGCTTGCTGTGCCAAAGCTTTATGTTGCGCTTCAATACAGAAGCTGATGCTGTATTCCGAAGAGGATTGAGTGATAAGCACAATCGACACATCGGCCGCTGACATCGCGCCAAACACGCGGCTCGCCATCCCCACCATGCCTTTCATTCCTGGCCCAGAAACGTTGACCATAGTGAGATTACTCAGAGTGGTAATGCCTTTAATCGCGAGTTTATCTTCGCCAGTGTCTTGGCCAATCAAGGTTCCCGCACCTTGTGGATTGAAGCTGTTTTTGATCAGACAAGGGATTTGAAATTGAGCAATCGGTGCAATGGTCTTCGGATGCAGCACAGATGCTCCGAAGTAAGAAAGCTCCATCGCCTCTTGATAGCTGAGCGATTTAAGAAGGCGCGCATCATCCACTAAACGTGGATCACAGTTGTAAACGCCATCCACATCCGTCCAAATCTCGCAGCAATCCGCGCGTAAACAGGCAGCCAGTACAGCGGCTGAATAATCCGAACCGTTACGACCTAAACAGACCAATTCACCTTGTGCATTACCCGCAGTAAAACCCGGCATGATATTGACATGCTGTTGTGGCAATGGCGATTGTCTGAAACGCTGAGTAGAGATTTCCACATCCACCATAGCTTCAAGATGATCCCCTTTCGCAAGCAGGTATTTCACTGGGTCAATTAAATTCGCCGGCAGACCTTTGGCTTCCATCACCGCTTTCATCAATTGGATGGAAACGCGCTCACCTTTACTGATTATGCGAGCATTCACATTGTCTGGACACATCCCTAGCAAGGTAATGCCGTGTACAAACTGGCGCAGTTGACTCATCGATGAGTCGACTTGCTGTTTGTAAGCACTTTCATTCAAATTCGGTAACTGGGCTTTAATACCATCAAGCAAGGCATAAAAAGAACTTTCCAGCTCTACAATTTGCGCTTCCGCTTCACCGCGGGCTAATGCACTTTCAATCACCGCCACCAGTTTATTGGTGGTTTTACCCGGAGCAGAGAGGACAACGGCCACCTCTTCCTGCTGGGCATTATTGGCGATGATGTCAGCGGCGCGTAGAAAACGCTCCGGATCCGCCAGCGATGAACCTCCAAACTTTAATACTCGCATCCCTTCCTCCAAATGCATAAAAAGCGGGTATAAAAAAAGGCCTGTATCGGTTGGGATACAGGCCTTTTTTGTGAAATTTTGCGCTCAGCAGCCTGCCCCAACATGCGACGTGTCGGTAATGGTAATAATGGTGGTCATTACGATTAGGCTGTGATTCAACATAACGGTTTTCTGTCTATCTGTGTGTTTGCTTGCAAATACGTTTAACCTATTTGTGTTCAATTCGTCAACGAAAATCTGATTTATTTATCTAGGATTTAAAAAATCCGCGAGACGTTAACGATTTTTCCAATCGGATGAATCAGATAACAAGCGACCAATGAAATGCCTATATATAAATAACAAATTGCTATAAAACCGAGTCTGTACTGTCGGTATTTTTGTGCTTAAATTGAGCTTACCCATCATCAATGTCAGCTAGTCATACAAGGAGCCGTTGTGAAGATCAGGATGCTATATCTAGTGCTCTTCATGAGTCCGCTTTGTTGGGGCGAAACACTCCCAGCCCTACCTTCGGAAAACACTCCATCGGCGCACAAACTATTTTTTGCTAGCGATAACAACAGCCAACACTTTGATAGCTGGACCATTGATAGTGGTTACGCCTATAACGTGTTTGATGATATTGACCTGTACGTCGGTGCGCGGCTCAATAATAACAAGCAAGGAGAGAATGGCTGGCTTAGTGGTATTCGTTACCAGTTTACGGAGCGGCTCTCGTTCAAAAGTACTCTGCTGAGCACATCAAATACAGACAAGACCAAAAGTAAAGAGGCGGCTCTTTCGGCAGAGCTTTCTAGTCGATTAAAGCTAAGTGAAAATCTCGACTTGCATGCCACACTGGAGTACCAAGAATGGCAGCAAGGTGTCGAGTTCGGTATTGGGTTTCGTTTTTAAATCACATCAAGAGGTGTCTCAGACATCAAGATCCCATTCCAATCAGCATAAAGGTAATCACCAGGTTCAACGATTTGGTTCTGCATGGTCAACGTCACATTGATTTGTCCTGCGCCACGTTTTTCTGTTTTGAATGGGCAAGCACCTAACGCTTTGATACCTAAATCCATCTCAGACATCGCGACTACATCACGTACCGCACCATAAATGATCACACCTTCCCAATCATTTTTGATGGCTAAAATGGCTAATTGATCACCCATCAATGCCTTATGACATGAGCCGTGACCATCAACGACCAATACTTTGCCTTTACCATTTTGGCTCAACACATCGCGTACTTTCGAATTATCGTGATAACAACGAACAGTCACAATTTCACCCCAAAAGGCGCTGCGTTGACCAAAGTTTTGTAACGGTAGATTGAGTAAAGTGACTTGTGCTTCGTATTTATCGCACAGATCTGGGGTTATATCTCTCATCATTCCTCCATGATTTTACTTTTCAGATTTGTTGATTTTGGATTGGCCCGAGATAAAGCTCGTGATCATCAACACATGAACAGAGGTATAGTTCTCTGTCTTGCACGAAATAGATCGCGTTTTGAGCGAATCTCTGTGCCAGTAATCGGGCTTCTGAAAGCGGCATCGCGACCGCAAAACTGTCTTCAAACCAGTGAAAATGAGCGTCTCCTACCCTCACTTTCACCCAATCATAATCGATCAAGCATTGCTGTAAACGTTGATTATTTACGCAATTCTCATCATCTGACAAGTGAATACTCTTAGGGTTCCATGCGGTAATTATGCAGTAAAACGTCCAATTTACTGGCTTTTCAAAGGCAAATTTCACTGATTGGTAGGCCTGCCAAAGGCTCGCGTCGATCGACATCATTTGGTAATTTTACAACTCGTGATTGTTCTTAATATCTGTTACATTCTAACTCTTGATGTAAATCAACAAAGTGATTGGAATTAACATTCGGGCGTTGTTAGCATGCTGTTAACATTATAGAATCCGCCCCATAGACTAGTAGAACCTCTTGAGAATGGGAGTCTCAACACTAGTTACACCAAGGATGGCGGACAAAAAGTAGTGACATAAATTAGATTTTTTACTTTATTGTTAACATCACTAACCGGTATGTAATCTTTTTGCCTAGAATGACTTCTACTAGCACGATTTTTTCACAAGTTTAGGTAACGCTAATGCAAACCCCGCAGATCCTTATCGTCGAAGACGAGCAAGTAACTCGTAACACTCTTAAGAGTATTTTTGAAGCAGAGGGATACGCTGTTTTTGAGGCCAGCAATGGTGAAGAAATGCACCAAGTGCTGTCCGATTATCCAATTAACTTGGTGATTATGGACATCAACCTGCCAGGTAAAAATGGCCTACTGCTAGCACGTGAATTACGCGAGCAAGCGGATGTAGCGCTAATGTTCCTGACCGGTCGCGACAATGAAGTAGATAAGATTCTGGGCCTAGAGATCGGCGCAGATGATTACATCACCAAACCTTTCAACCCACGTGAATTAACCATTCGCGCACGTAACTTGTTGAGCCGCTCAATGCATGCGGGCACCACACAAGAAGAAAAACGTAGCGTTGAAAAATACGTGTTTAATGGTTGGGAACTGGATATCAACAGCCGTTCACTGGTGAGCCCTGATGGTGATAGCTACAAGCTGCCACGCTCAGAGTTCCGCGCTCTGCTGCACTTCTGTGAAAATCCAGGGAAGATCCAAACACGTGCGGATCTGCTCAAGAAGATGACTGGCCGTGAGCTAAAACCACACGACCGTACTGTAGATGTAACAATCCGTCGTATTCGTAAGCATTTCGAATCGATATCAGGCACACCTGAAATCATTGCAACCATTCATGGTGAAGGCTACCGTTTCTGTGGTGATTTAGAAGACTAATCTCTTCTCTGCAGCTGATTAGATAAGACCCTAGCCATGGCTAGGGTCTTTTTTTATCACTTGTTTGAGCCCACTTGCTGACTCAACCACTGCTTTAACAACACTATATCGGACTGATATTCATTTTTTATTTCTTCAACCCAATCGCTGATGTTTTCCCACCATGCCGGAGCTTCCGGTGATTGTGCCTTTTGGGCAATTTTTTGGATCCGCTTAAGCCCTACCGAGCCTGCTGCACCTTTAATTTTATGTGCTTCACTCACTATCCCCTCTTTATCTTTAGCGACCATATTGGAGTCCAATACTTCGAGATAAGCTGGCATAGAGTGCTCAAATAAAGTCACACTATCGATAACAGGCTGAGCGCCCACAATTTCAACGTAAGATTGCAGCATCTCAAGATCGAGCAACTGCTGATAAATATCTTGATCCTGAGTTTTCTGAATCAAGCTCGGATCATGTAAATCAGCATCATCCTCAAGATCATGCGTCACTTTACCAATCACTTCACGTACCGCTGCCACAGACAACGGTTTACTGATCGCTGCATCCATACCTTTTTGGCGATACTCTTCTTTGTCTTTCAATACATTGGCAGTTAAAGCCACCAAAGGCGGAAGTTTGGTGTAGTGAGCACGATAATATTGAGCGATATCGAACCCTGTCATATCCGGTAGCTGAATGTCGAGAAACACCAGATCGTAATCGGTCGGCGTAAAACGTTGGATCGCGTCTTCTCCGGTCATCGCCACGGTCACTTTATGCCCCATGCTTTCAAGTAACGAACGAGCAACCGTAATATTGAGTTCAATGTCCTCAACCATGAAAATGTTCAGCTGGGTTTGTGATTCTTGAGGCTCCTCAGTAAAGGGAGCTTCCTCCAAAAGCGGTACACGCATCGTAACGGTAAAGGTACTACCGAAGCCTTCTTCACTGTTTACACTGATATCGCCGCCCATCAATTTAATCAATTGACGAGATACAGCTAGGCCAATCCCCGTGCCGACTGCATGTAAGTTGTCTTTGCCGGACTTAACCTGATAATACATGGCAAAGATTTTTTCTTGCTCAGCTTCTGGAATACCAATCCCAGTATCTTCAACTTCGATAGTAATATCGGCATGCTGCTCATCGCACTCCGCACTCACCGTCATCACAACACCACCTTCTTTGGTAAACTTCATCGCATTACTGATTAAGTTCCACAACACTTGGCGCAAGCGCGTAGCATCCACTTCCACCAATGATGGTAAATCGGTCAGACGTTCTAAATCAAACCGCAGCCCTTTTTGCTCCGCCATCAAAGCGGCTAGCACTTCAATTTCTGCCACAAACTCTTCAAAATTGAGTGCCGCTGGGAAAAGCTCAAGCTTGCGGCGGTCAAACTTATCCATATCAATGATATCGTTGAAGATATTACCAAGGGTCACGGCACTGACATTAATGGTTTGCAGATGTTTGCGTTGTTCACCACTTAATGGCGTATCAAGCAACATTCGACTGAGGCCGACAATGCCATTGAGCGGAGTACGCAGCTCATGGCTGATGGTGGAAA
Source organism: Vibrio metoecus (assembly GCF_009665255.1). Taxonomy (NCBI): domain Bacteria; kingdom Pseudomonadati; phylum Pseudomonadota; class Gammaproteobacteria; order Vibrionales; family Vibrionaceae; genus Vibrio; species Vibrio metoecus. The sequence goes on along the minus strand of NZ_CP035686.1, from coordinate 365,455 downwards.
TAAACGTGGTTTTGTCTCGGCTGGCTTTCTCCAGCGATTCTTCATGGCGTTTTCGCTCGGTAATATCACGACCAAAACCGACCAAGCCAAGATGACGCCCATCTTTGCTATAAAATGGCACTTTACGTAGTTCAAAGAAGCTCTTACGACCGTCAGGATACTCAAGCCACTGCTCATAAGTAATGGCGGTGTTATTGTTAAAAACTTGCTGATCGGTTTCGACAATCGATTGTGCGATTTCTTTGCGGTAAACATCCCAAGGCGTTAACCCCACCAACTCGCTTTCGCGCTTGCCGGTCAGCTCTTCCATCGCTCGGTTACAACCGGAAAACTCGCCTTTAGCGTTGCGGTAATAGATCAAATCTGGAGAGGCATCGATGAAGGAGCGCAGTAATGCCGTACGTTCTGCGAGCTCCACTTGGGTTTTTTCACGTTGATACACTTCATTTTCGAGATCGGCCATCGCCTCTTCACGAGCTTCTTCTGCTTTAATCCGCTCTTCTATCTCTTGATTCAGTTTCACGATGTTTTGTTGCAGTTTTTGATTAAGCTCTTGATCACGAGAGCGCATATCTTTCAGCTTGGAAACCAATTTCGACAGGCGTTGGCGTGATTCTTCTAACTGATCAACCACCACAGAAAGGAAGTACACCGCCCAAGGTGTAATGAGCAAACCAAAGAAAACCGATCGAATTATGTCAATGTCATCAACAAAACCGTTGAGAATTAATGTAATGCCAACCTGCACCACCACAGCTAACGCTACGAGCGCGAGAGCTAATAAAATCGAAAAACGCAAAATACCCAGTTTGACTAACAAATCGACATAATACTGAGCCAGATTTTTCATCGGTTTCATTCACTGCTCCGTCAGATAAAGAGCCACTAGTCTAGCCGTTTTCCCGAGCAAACGTTAGCGATGCGGATCCACTTCCCATACCAAGCCATCTCAGACATTGCATTATGGTTAAGCGAAGCAGTGGCATTTCAAGCAATTGAAAACGTTCTATTAGTCATTTTTTTCATAAATGGAGGTTTGATTACGACCGTTAGCTTTGGCTTGATACAAGGCTTGGTCGGCCAAAGCGACAATCTGCTCTGGAATGTCTTCCGGATGAGGAATGTGCGTAATAACCCCTAGGCTGACGGTAAGGCGATCCGCAACTTTGGAGTGGACATGAGGGATCGCCAGCGAACGAATTTTTTCGTGAATACGATCGGCAATCAAAATCGCCCCTGATTGAGGGGTGTTAGGCAATAAGATACCGAACTCTTCACCACCATAGCGTGCGACACAATCGGATTGACGATTCGCCACTTGAGTAAAAGCGATTGCGACTTGCTTTAAGGTTTCATCGCCCATTAGATGACCATAAGCATCGTTGTAATCTTTAAAATAATCCACATCACAAAGAATAATGCTAAGTGGATTACCTTCACGCACATGCAGATGCCACAATGTGTGCAATTGTTCATCAAACCGACGTCGATTGGCGACATGAGTCAGACTGTCTAAGAAACTTAAGCGCTCCAACTCAAGATTTGCGACTTTTAATTGCTCGGCAGCCAGATAACGATCGGACACATCTCGCGCCATGATCAATACCCCATTGGTACCCGATGCCGGATCTCGAAAAGGAGATTTAACTACATCAAACCAGACAAACTCGCCGTTCGGACGCGCGATTTTATCAATCCGGCGTAACGACTTTCCTTCATGCAGCACTTGGCTATCCGATTCGGCTAGACGAGCATAAATATGTTCAGGGATCACGTCTTGTAAACGCTTACCCACTAAATCAGAAACTTCCGCAATCCCCAAGGCTTCCACAAATGGCTGATTACAAGCCTGATAAACCATGTTTTCGTTAAAGATACCAATCGAATCAGGGCTAGATTCAAGGATGTTTTGTAAGATGGTATCACGCTGCGCCAAGGCTACTTCCGTATCACGCCGCTTGTCCATCTCTTCTCTTAATTGGCGCTGCATGTTGTACCAATCGGTCACATCATGGCTGATACCCAATAACCCAATATTTTCGCCTTCTGGTGACATCAGTACTCGTTGATAGGTTTCTAAAAGGCAGCTACGCCCGTCGGGGGTCACCGTCCAACAACGCTGGCTGGTACGCCCTTTCATAATACCTTTGAAGGTCGCGCTACCCTCTTCGATTCTGTCTTGCCAAAACCGATCAAACGCACGGTTGGTCGCCATCAATGTCCCTTCCGTACTTTTAATAAAGATCAACTCGGATAGAGAATCGAGAGCCGTACGCGCCATCGCTAATGAATGGCGCTCTTGCTGCATATCCGTACTCGGACAATCAAATCCAATCACATTCACTAGCCATAATTTTTTCGGCCAATGGCGTAATAACGATGCTGATATTTCTAAGGTTTGTGTCGTTTTGCCTGCAACAGGCCAAAGCAAAGGTACCGAGCGTTTTTGTCGTACACTACTTTCGAGAGCACGATAAAAGGCATGTTCGCCCTCTTCACCTTGCTCGTTTGCAAACAAATAGTGTCTCCCAACCAAGCGGATCCCCAACAGTAAATACGCAGCTAAATTAGCACGCAGAATACGTTGCTCGCCGACCAGCAGCACTCCTGAGGGTGCCTGATGAAAAAGCTGAATCAATCTTTGAGGTTGAAAGTAGCTGTACCAGCCAAACCAGAGTAATAGTCCACCACCAAGCATGAGCCCAGTGGCGAACAAGGTCAGTACAAATTCAGAGAGAAATTCAGGCATGCATTCAGATGTGTTATTGATGATTCTTTAAATAGTACAAAAGATTATCTGATTTTGCTGCGGATTATTACTTTAAGTTCAAAGGAGAATACTCAAAAGGCGTGCCGAGTAACGAGCCCTGAACCCCTTCTTTTTCCAATGTTTGACCAATCGCAGTCATTGCCCACCAGCGGTTTTCACACCACAACGGGGCAAGTAGCGTTGGTCTACGGGCCGCCGAAGACACACGATGATAAATAATCTGCGGTGGCGTTGAGCGAATCATTTCACAGGCGATAGACACATATTCGTCCTGTTCGAGCACAGTTAAACGCCCCGCTCGCCATGCTTTCGCCATGGTACTGCCTTCCACAATGTGCAAACCGTGCAACTTAATACCATCGGTTCCCACACTAAGCACTTGTTGTAATGTGGCAAGATTGTCACTACGCCCTTCGCCAGGCAACCCAACAATCAAGTGAGTACACACTTTGATGCCTAACGCTCTCGCTTTGGCAGTGATCTCTGCGTAGCAGGCAAAATCGTGCCCGCGGTTAATGCGTTTCAAGGTGTGATCGTGTGCGGTTTGCAGCCCAAGCTCCAACCAAATCTCGTAACCTTGCTGCACATAATCGGCGAGCAGTTCAAGCACCGCATCCGGCACACAATCAGGCCGAGTGCCAACACACAACCCCACAATATCCGCTTCTTCTAGAGCCTGTTCGTACATCGATTTCAACACTTGCACTTCCGCATACGTGCTGGTGTAAGCCTGAAAATAAGCGAGGTATTTTTTGGCGCGTTTGATCTCCCCCGCCCGATCTTTCAACTGCTCTTGAATACTTTTCTGCTGGGTTTCTTCATTGGCAAACGAAGCAACGTTACAGAAAGTGCAGCCACCGCGGCCAATCGTACCGTCTCGATTTGGGCAACTAAACCCTCCATGGAGCGTCAGTTTATGAACTTTCTCTCCATAGCGACGTTGTAAATCTTGACCTATGGTGTTCACCAATTGATGTAGATGCATGTGTTAGCCCAATCTAAATACAAATATCTCTCACTACCATCCGTGTAATTTAATTACATTTCCAATTAAATTCGTCACAAATTTTAATCCCTCGCGTTTGATTTCAAACGAAGCCAAATCAATAAATAGGCATAAACAAAACACTATTTGCATATTGTTGCTGTTTTGTTAAACAAAACATTCATCTTACTGTAAAAAAATAAACCAATCCGCAGACTTTTCGTTGGAATTTGCGCCAGCAAAATTGTAGGATACTTTCAGTTTTCCGTGCTTTTTTGCTCAATTAATTACAAAAAACTCGGCAGACTATCAGTGATATTCCATACCTACCAAAAGAATCCACTAGTAAAGTGGCTCAACGACAGGAATATCACTAAGGATTGTCTTTCTCACAATATATTTCCTGTGAGAGACGGAAAGGACGCGGATCTGCTCCCTAAGCAGATTTCACTCAAAACAAAAAAGGACAGGACGTATCACCCGAGCACTTGATACAGCCAATGCTGCTTGATGTGTGGAGGGAATAACTGAGTGCAAACTCAGTGCTGTTGCGTCCTCAAGAACTGGAAGGATGTATCTATGGTAGATAAAGCGCAGCGTTCGCGGGGTCTTTATACGCCTGAGTTAGAGCACGATGCTTGTGGTATCGGCTTTGTCGCTCACCTGAAAAATCGCAAATCTCATCAGGTGGTCACTCAAGCTTTGGACATGCTCGCACGCATGGAACACCGTGGCGGTCAGGGCTGTGACCCTTGCAGCGGTGACGGTGCGGGTATTTTGTTGCAAAAACCTCACGAATTTTTACTCGAAGAAGCCGTTAAGCTTGGTATTAAGCTGCCTTCATTCGAAAAATATGGTGTGGGTGTGGTGCTGTTCCCGAAAGACGAACACAAACGCGCCCAATGCCGCGATATTCTAGAACGCAATGCCAAACGCCTTGATCTGGATGTGATTGGCTATCGTGTTTTGCCAACCGACAACAGCATGTTAGGTGCCGATCCACTCAGCACTGAGCCACAATTTGAACACGTGTTCATTTCTGGCGGCCCCGGTATGCAACCTGACGAGCTAGAACGTAAGCTATACGTGCTACGTAATTACACCGTTCGCGTCTGCCTTGAGAGCGTGTCGAACATCGGTGATGATTTTTACATCAACTCGATGTCATACAAAACCTTGGTCTATAAAGGTCAGCTGACCACAGAGCAAGTACCGCAATACTTCCTCGATTTGCAAAATCCGACCATGGTCACTGCACTGGCGCTGGTGCACTCGCGTTTTTCTACCAACACCTTCCCGAAATGGCGACTGGCCCAGCCTTTCCGCTACATCGCGCACAACGGTGAGATCAACACCGTTCGCGGTAACTTGAACTGGATGAAAGCGCGCGAAGCGATTTTACAATCCAAACTGTTTACCCAAGCTGAAATCGACATGCTGCTGCCTATCTGCCAAGAAGGCGCATCCGATTCCGCTAACTTTGACATGGTTCTAGAACTGCTGGTGCTTTCTGGTCGCAGCTTGCCTCACGCTCTGATGATGATGATCCCGGAAGCATGGCAAGAAAACAAAGCGATGGATCCAAAACGCCGCGCTTTCTACCAGTACCATGCCAACGTCATGGAACCATGGGACGGCCCAGCATCAGTATGCTTTACCGATGGTGTACAAGTCGGTGCAACGCTAGATCGTAACGGTCTGCGTCCGTCTCGTTATACCGTGACCAAAGATGATTTCCTGATCATGGCTTCTGAATCTGGCGTAGTGGAAATTGATCCAGCCAATGTGGAATACCGTGGTCGTCTGCAACCGGGACGTATCTTTGTTGCTGACCTAGAGCAAGGCCGTATTATCTCTGATGAAGAAGTCAAAGACGGTATCGCTTCGGCGCAGCCTTATGAAAAATGGGTAGAAGAAAACCTACTCAGCTTGAAAAAGCTGCCGGATGCCGACAACGTACATAGCCAACCATCGCCAGAGCGCCTGCTTCACCGCCAACAAGCGTTTGGAGTGAGTAGCGAAGAGGTCAATGACATCATTCTGACCCTAGCTCAAACCGGTTATGAGCCTCTCGGTTCGATGGGTGCAGACTGGCCTGTAGCCGTGCTGTCGCACCAATCTCAGCATCTTTCAAACTACTTTAAGCAGTTGTTTGCTCAGGTGACTAACCCACCAATCGACCCGATCCGTGAGCGCATGGTAATGTCGCTCAACACTTATATCGGCCGCGATCAAAACTTGCTTTCTGAAACGCCTGCTCACTGCCGTAAGGTTGAGCTGGAATCACCTGTGATTTCTAACGCTGAGTTGGAAAAACTGCGTGCGATTGATAACGAGCACCTACAAGCCAAAACGTTGGACATCGTATTTCGTGCCAGCGATGAATCAGGCAAGCTAGAGCGTGCTCTGAAACGTATTTGCCAATACGCGGAAGATGCAGTGATTGATGGCTACTCGATCATTTTGCTGACCGACCGTGCGGTGAACTCCAACCATGCCGCCATCCCAGCGATGCTGGCCGTGGGTGCAGTACACCATCACCTGATCCGCAAAGGTCTGCGTTCGAAATGCGGCATTGTGGTCGAAACCGGTGATGCGCGTGAAACGCACCACTTTGCGACCCTGCTTGGCTACGGCGCAAATGCGGTTAACCCGTATTTAGTGGTAGAAACCATCGTTGACCTTAAGCGTCAGAAGAAACTCGATGCCGATGTCTCGGTTGAGAAATACTTCGAAAACTATCGTAAAGGCGTTAATGGCGGCTTACTGAAGATCTTCTCAAAAATGGGGATTTCGACCCTACAGTCTTATCACGGTGCACAGATTTTTGAAGCGCTCGGGATCAGCAAAGCGGTGGTGGATAAATACTTCACCGGCACCATCACGCGTATTCAAGGTTTAACCCTCGACGATATCGCCAAAGAAGTTCTGGTTCGTCATCGCATTGGCTACCCAACGCGCGAAATCCCACTGCAAGTGTTGGATGTCGGCGGCGTGTATCAATGGAAACAGCGCGGTGAGCAGCATCTGTTTAACCCAGAAACCATTCACTTGCTGCAAGAGTCCACTCGCCATAAAAACTACCCGCAATTTAAGAAATATGCGGCAGCGGTTGATAGCCAAGGCGATAAAGCGGTGACTCTGCGCAGCCAACTCGATTTTGTGAAAAATCCAGCGGGTTCTATTCCGATTGATGAAGTTGAACCGATCGAGAGCATTGTGAAGCGCTTTGCAACCGGTGCGATGTCGTTCGGCTCTATCTCTTACGAAGCGCACTCCACACTGGCGATTGCGATGAACCGCTTAGGCGCGAAATCCAACTCCGGTGAAGGTGGTGAAGACCCAATGCGTTTTGAACTGAATGCGAATGGCGATTCAGAACGTTCAGCGATCAAGCAAGTGGCTTCTGGCCGTTTCGGCGTGACCTCTTACTATCTGACCAACGCGGATGAAATCCAGATCAAGATGGCGCAAGGTGCGAAACCGGGCGAAGGTGGTCAGCTACCGGGTGATAAAGTCGATGAATGGATCGGGGCGACTCGTCACTCCACGCCTGGAGTTGGCCTGATTTCACCACCACCACACCACGACATTTACTCAATCGAAGACTTAGCCCAGCTGATTTTCGATTTGAAAAACGCCAACCGCAAAGGCCGCGTCAACGTCAAACTGGTTTCTGAAGCTGGTGTCGGCACCATCGCTTCTGGTGTAGCCAAAGCCAAAGCCGACGTAGTACTGATTGCCGGTCACGATGGTGGTACCGGTGCATCACCAATCTCTTCTATCCGTCATACTGGTTTGCCTTGGGAATTGGGTCTGGCTGAAACCCACCAGACTCTGCTCAAAAACGGCCTGCGTAACCGCATCGTGGTGCAAGCCGATGGACAGATGAAAACCCCACGCGATATCGCCATTGCGGTACTGCTGGGTGCAGAAGAATGGGGCGTGGCAACCGCAGCGCTGGTGGTTGAAGGCTGTATCATGATGCGTAAGTGTCATAAAAACACTTGCCCAGTCGGTATAGCGACTCAAAACAAAACCCTGCGTGAGCGTTTTGCTGGCCGTGTTGATGACGTTGTTACCTTCTTCCAATACATGGCACAAGGTCTGCGTGAAATCATGGCTGAACTGGGTTTCCGCACCATCAATGACATGGTTGGCCAAGCGCACAAACTCAAAGTGCGTGATGATGTGGGTCACTGGAAATATAAGAATCTCGATCTGTCGCCAATCCTCTTTATTGAGCAGCCGCGCAGTGTCGATGGTATTTACTGTCAGACTCAGCAGAACCATCAGCTTGAAAGCGTACTGGATCGCACCTTGATCCAATTGGCGACACCAGCCCTTGAGCGTGGTGAAACCGTCAAAGCCGAACTGCCGATCATCAACACCGATCGCAGTACCGGTACTATGCTGTCGAACGAAATCTGTAAGGTTTACAAAGACCAAGGCCTACCACAGCCAATGCAGGTGAAATTCAACGGCAGTGCGGGACAATCTTTCGGAGCCTTCCTCACTAAAGGCGTTTACTTTGAAGTGGAAGGCGATGCTAACGACTACTGGGGCAAAGGTCTTTCTGGTGGCACGCTGGTGCTCTACCCGAACCGTAACGCCACCATCGTTCCTGAAGAGAACATTGTGGTCGGCAACGTCTGTTTCTACGGCGCGACCTCTGGCGAATCTTACATTCGCGGCCTTGCGGGCGAACGTTTCTGTGTACGTAACTCAGGTGCTAAAGTGGTGGTTGAAGGTATCGGCGATCACGGCTGTGAATACATGACCGGCGGTGTCGCGGTGATCCTCGGCTCAACTGGTCGTAACTTCGCCGCGGGTATGAGTGGCGGTGTGGCTTACGTTTGGGATAAATCTGGCGACTTCCAATCTAAGCTCAATGCTGAGTTAGTCGATCTGGATCCAATCGAAGCGGAAGACAAAGCACTACTCAAAGAAATGTTAACTAAGCATGTTCAATTCACAGGAAGTGAAGTGGCCAAAGCTTTCCTTGCCAACTTTGACGCCAGCCTAGCCACTATGGTCAAGGTGATGCCGCGTGATTACAAAGCGGTACTGCAAAAGCGCAAAGAGCAGGAGCAACAAGCCACATTAGCAGCGGAGGCGGTATAAATGGGTAAAGCAACCGGATTTTTAGAATTTGGTCGTGAACTGCCGAAAAAAATCGACCCGGCAGAGCGCATCAAAAACAACAAAGAGTTTGTTCTTAACCAAGAGTTTGGTAAGAAAATCAATCAGCAAGCTTCACGTTGTATGGATTGTGGCGTGCCGTTTTGTCATAACGGCTGCCCGATTGGCAACATCATTCCCGAGTTTAACGATGCGGTGTATCGCGACAGCTGGGAAGAGGCTTGGAATATTCTGAGCTCGACCAATAACTTCCCTGAGTTTACGGGTCGTGTCTGCCCTGCTCCTTGTGAAAGCGCGTGTGTGCTCGGCATCAACCAAGATCCGATCACCATCTGCAACATTGAGAAAACCATTGTAGAACGTGCTTACCAAGAAGGTTATGCCAAGCCGAAAACGCCACGTTCACGCACAGGCAAGACGGTCGCGATCATAGGTTCCGGCCCTGCTGGGCTTGCCGCAGCTGAGCAGCTTAATGCGGCGGGCCATAGCGTGACCGTGTTTGAACGTGATGAAAAAGTCGGTGGTTTGCTGCGCTTTGGTATTCCGGATTTCAAACTCGGCATGGATGTGATTGATCGCAAAATCAATGTGATGGAGCAAGCGGGCGTTAAGTTCGTGGTCAATGCGCATATCGGTGTAGACATCAACGCTCAACAGTTGCGTCAGGAGTTTGATGCGGTATTGCTGACGGGCGGATCAACCGTACCACGCGATCTAGGGATTCCGGGACGTGATCTGAAAGGCGTTTACTTCGCGATGCAGTTCCTCGCGCAAAATAACCGCCGAGCCAATGGTATGGATCTGAAAGGCGAAGCGATCCACGCCAAAGGCAAACACGTGGTGGTGATTGGTGGTGGCGATACCGGCTCTGACTGTGTGGGCACTTCTAACCGCCACGGTGCAGCGAGCATTACTCAAGTTGAGATTATGCCGATCCCATCCAAAATGCGCCCAGTTAACATGCCTTGGCCGCAATATCCGATGATTCTGCGCACTTCTACTTCTCACGAAGAAGGCTGTGAGCGTCACTGGAATATCCTCACCAAAGAGTTCATTGGCAATGAACAAGGTGAAGTAACCGGTCTACGCATTGCTGACATCGTTTGGAAAGATGCAGCACCCGGTGAGCGTCCAAGCTTTGACGAAGTCGCAGGCAGTGAACGCGTGATTCCTTGTGATATGGCGTTTCTAGCGATGGGCTTCTTGCATCCTGAACCACACGGTGTATTGGCTCAGCTAGGCATTAAACTCGATGAACGCGGCAATGTGGCAACGCAAGACTTTGCGACCAACCAAAAAGGCGTATTCGCCGCTGGCGACATGCGCACAGGCCAATCGCTGGTGGTACGCTGCATCAACGAAGGACGTGAATGTGCGCGAGCCGTTGACACCTTCTTGATGGGCAATACCCATCTTGAGGCTAAAGCTGACTCTCTCATGCTTTCAGCGTAAGTGAGTACCAAGGCGTGAGTCATACATCCTGATCCACGCCTTAATGTGAACGTTTCCTTCCATATTGTTTTACTTCGGCCAGCATTCCCTGCTGGCCTTTTTTACGCCTATTCTCATTGCTCGGGATAAAAACTCGAGTTATCTGTAACTGACAAAAAACTATCTTATTGAATAAAAAGAAATTATCTGAAGTATTCCTCGGCAAATCTCCCTCAAACCCTATTTTTAACCAATAACTTGACCTTTTGCACAATAAGCTATAGGTTGTGAATTCGGTGAAAATAAAACCCCGCAAAAATGTTAATTAATTAACCATGGATGTTAATTAAATATTCAAATAATAAAATTTTAATGAATAGTTAGTCATTTACTGTCTAGATGACAGAGAGGCAAAGGGAGAATTGCAATGGCTCTATACGATCCAAGTCTTGAAAAAGACAACTGTGGATTCGGCTTGATCGCGCATATGGAAGGGCAAGCCAGCCACAAACTCGTTCGTACTGCGATTTCAGCACTTGATCGCATGACTCACCGCGGCGGTATCGCAGCCGATGGCAAAACCGGTGATGGATGTGGTCTGTTACTGCAAAAACCTGATTCTTATTTGCGCCTGATCGCAGAAGAGCAACATTGGAAGCTCAGCAAACAGTACGCGATTGGCATGCTGTTTCTCAGCCGAGATCCACAAAAAGCACAACAAGCGCAGCAGATTGTTAATCAAGAACTCGCCAAAGAAACCTTAAGCGTGGCAGGTTGGCGCAAAGTGCCTACCAACCCTAAGGTGCTTGGCCCTATTGCCCTCGACTCTTTGCCAGATATTCAACAAGTGTTTATCTCCGCGCCAGCCGGTTGGCGTGAGCGCGATGTTGAGCGCCGTCTCTATATCGCGCGTCGTCGGATTGAAAAACAGATTACGGATGATCGTGATTTCTATATCTGCTCGCTCTCCACGCAAGTGCTGGTCTACAAAGGCCTGTGCATGCCAGCCGATTTGCCTCGCTTTTATCTTGATTTGGCAGACCTGCGTATGGAATCGGCGATTTGCTTGTTCCACCAACGTTTCTCTACCAATACTCAGCCACGCTGGCCTCTGGCTCAACCATTCCGCTATCTAGCACACAACGGTGAGATCAACACTATTGATGGTAACCGCCAGTGGGCGCGCGCACGTGCTTATAAATTTGCTTCACCGCTACTGCCCGATCTACAAACCGCCGCTCCTTTTGTTAACGAAACCGGTTCTGACTCCTCAAGCTTAGATAACATGCTAGATCTGTTTTTAGCCGGCGGGATGGATATTTTCCGCGCGATGCGCATGCTAGTTCCACCTGCATGGCAAAACCATCCAGACATGGATCCAGATCTGCGTGCGTTCTACGATTTCAACTCCAAACACATGGAGCCATGGGATGGCCCAGCCGGGATCGTGCTTTCTGATGGTCGCTACGCCGCGTGTAACCTTGACCGTAACGGCCTGCGCCCTGCGCGTTATGTGATCACCAAAGATAAGCTCATCACCCTCGCTTCAGAAGTCGGGATTTGGGATTACGCGCCGGATGAGGTTTCCGAAAAAGGCCGTGTTGGCCCCGGTGAACTGCTGGTGATTGACACTCGCAAAGGCAAAATTTGGCAATCGAGCGAGATCGATAACGATCTGAAAAGCCGCCATCCGTATCGTGAATGGATGGAAAACAACGTTCACAAACTGACGCCATTCTCTGAATTGCCTGACGATCAAGTTGGTGAGCGCAGCTTCGACCAAGATCTGCTCAAAACTTACCAAAAGCAGTTTGCCATGAGCAACGAAGAGATCGATCAAGTGCTGCGTGTGCTTGGCGACATGGCGCAAGAAGCGGTCGGTTCAATGGGCGATGACACACCGATGGCGGTGCTTTCTTCAAAAGAGCGCCTGATCAGCGACTACTTCCGCCAAAAATTTGCTCAGGTGACGAACCCACCGATCGACCCATTGCGTGAAAAACATGTGATGTCGCTGGCCACCAGTATTGGCCAAGAGATGAACGTGTTTTGTGAAACTGATGGCCATGCACATCGTGTGACCTTTGGCTCGCCGGTATTGCTCTATTCAGATATGCAGCAACTGCTGACATTGAGTGATCAACACTATCGCAACACGATTCTCGATATCAACTTCGATCCGCAAGAGAAAGATCTCAAACAAGCCGTACTCGATTTGTGTGACAAAGCAGAGCAAGTGGTGCGCGAAGGTACGGTATTGATCGTGCTTTCCGACCGCGCGTTAACCGCGGATCGTTTGCCGATCCCCGCGGCAATGGCAGTAGGTGCGGTGCAAGCGCGTCTGGTTGAAGCCAATTTGCGCTGCGATGCCAACATCATTATTGAAACCGGCGCCGCGCGTGATCCACACCACTTTGCGGTACTGATCGGTTTTGGTGCCACTGCCGTTTATCCTTACCTTACCTACGAAACACTGGGCAAAATGATTGACGATGGCGCACTACAAAAGAGCTATCGTGAAGTGATGCAGAATTACCAATACGGCATCAACAAAGGTCTGTACAAAATCATGTCCAAAATGGGCATTTCGACCGTTGCCTCTTATCGCTGCTCACAACTGTTTGAAGCCGTAGGTCTGCACCGCGATGTGGTTGATCTCTGCTTTAAAGGGGTAACCACACGTATCCAAGGCGCGAACTTCGACGATTTTGAGCAAGATCTGTTCAACCTGTCGCGTAAGGCATGGGCAAAACGTAAACCTCTCGAACACGGCGGTTTACTCAAATACGTCCACGGTGGCGAATACCACGCCTACAACCCAGATGTGGTTGGCACACTACAAAAAGCGGTGAAATCTGGCGAAACGGTGGATTACCGCGACTTTGCTAAACAAGTCAACCAGCGCCCAGTGGCCATGCTGCGTGATTTGCTGCGTTTGAAAACCTCGGATAAACCGCTGCCACTGGAACATATCGAGCCCGCGAGCGATCTCTACAAACGCTTTGACTCAGCAGCGATGTCGATTGGCGCGTTAAGCCCGGAAGCCCACGAAGCATTGGCCACCGCGATGAACCGCTTGGGTGGCCATTCCAACTCAGGTGAAGGCGGTGAAGATCCACGCCGCTTTGGCACCGAACGTAACTCGCGTATCAAGCAAGTCGCTTCTGGCCGTTTCGGTGTAACGCCGCACTATTTAACCAATGCCGATGTGCTGCAAATTAAAGTGGCGCAAGGGGCAAAACCCGGTGAAGGCGGCCAGCTTCCGGGGCACAAAGTCACCGCTGAGATCGCGAAACTGCGTTATTCCGTTCCCGGAGTGACCTTGATTTCGCCGCCGCCGCATCACGATATCTACTCGATTGAAGATTTGGCGCAGCTGATTTTCGATCTTAAACAGATCAACCCGAAAGCCTTGGTCTCGGTCAAGCTCGTCTCTGAGCCGGGCGTTGGCACGATTGCGACCGGTGTGGCAAAAGCCTACGCCGACCTTATCACCATCTCAGGTTATGACGGCGGCACCGCAGCCAGCCCGCTCACCTCTGTAAAATATGCAGGAAGCCCTTGGGAGCTCGGTTTGGCGGAAACGCAACAAGCCTTGGTCGCCAACGGTCTGCGTCACAAGATCCGCCTGCAAGTCGATGGCGGTTTGAAAACCGGATTGGATGTGATCAAAGGAACGATTTTAGGCGCTGAAAGTTTTGGTTTTGGTACAGCGCCTATGGTCGCGATGGGGTGTAAATTCTTGCGTATTTGCCACCTCAACAACTGTGCAACTGGTGTGGCAACGCAGGATGAAACGCTGCGCAAAGATTACTTCAAAGGTCTGCCTGAAATGGTGATGAACTATTTCAAAGGGTTAGCTGAAGAAGTGCGCGGTTATCTGGCCGAATTGGGCGTTGAGAAGCTCACCGACCTCATCGGCCGCACCGATCTACTGGAAGTGATAGAAGGCATGACCGCGAAACAGAGCAAATTGGATCTCTCCGATCTGCTCGAAGCGCCAGTGTCACCACAAAATCTGCCACTGTACTGCACCGAACCGAACACGCCGTTTGATAAAGGGGCGCTTAACCTGAAGATCGTGGAAGATGCTTTGGCTGCGGTGGAAAAACAGCAATCGCTGGAACTCTATTACAACGTGATCAACACCGACCGTTCGATTGGCGCACGTCTGTCTGGTGAAATCGCGAAACGTTACGGCAATCTCGGCGTCGCCACCTCACCCATCAAGGTCGTCCTCAATGGCACCGCTGGGCAATCGTTCGGAGTCTGGAACGCAGGTGGTCTTGAGCTGTATCTCACCGGTGATGCCAACGACTACGTCGGTAAAGGCATGGCAGGCGGCAAGATTGTGATTCGCCCTCACCAAGGCACCGCTTTTGTGTGTAATGAAGCGACCATTATCGGCAACACCTGCTTGTATGGCGCAACCGGCGGTAAACTGTTTGCCGCAGGTAAAGCTGGCGAGCGTTTCGCGGTGCGCAACTCCGGCACGATTGCGGTGATTGAAGGTGCTGGCGATAACGCCTGTGAATACATGACCGGTGGCATCGTCGCCATTTTAGGCGCAACGGGCGTGAACTTTGGCGCAGGCATGACCGGCGGCTTTGCTTACGTACTCGATGAGAATGGCGATTTCCAAGGCCGCGTCAATGATGAATCCGTTGAAGCGGTTGCCTTGACCGACTTATATATCCATCAAGAGCATCTGCGCGGGTTGATTGCTGAACATCTCGAAGAGACTGGTTCCGCCCACGCAGAGCGAATTTTGGCGAACTTTGATGAATGGATTCCGAAGTTCTATCTGATCAAACCACAAGCAGCGGACTTACGTACCCTGCTCGGCCATCAGAGCCGCAGCGCAGCTGAACTGCGCGTGCAAGCACAATAATTGGAAGGAGCCTGATTGATGAGCCAAAACGTTTACCAATTTATCGATGTCAATCGTGTGGATCCGGCGAAAAAGCCACTGCAAATCCGCAAGATTGAATTTGTCGAAATTTATGAGCCCTTTACTAAGCAACAAGCCACCGCACAGGCCGATCGCTGCCTCGATTGTGGTAACCCTTACTGCGAATGGAAGTGCCCAGTACACAACTACATTCCGCAGTGGCTGAAGCTGGCCAATGAAGGACGCATTATTGAAGCGGCCGAGTTGTCGCATCAAACCAATAGCCTGCCAGAGGTGTGTGGCCGAGTGTGCCCGCAAGATCGTCTGTGCGAAGGCTCATGTACCTTGAATGCCGATTTCGGCGCAGTAACTATCGGTAATATCGAAAAATACATTACCGATACCGCATTCGAAATGGGCTGGAAACCCGACATGTCCAACGTGGTGTGGACTGATAAAAAAGTGGCGATCATCGGCGCGGGCCCTGCAGGGCTTGCCGCAGCGGATATTCTAGTGCGCAACGGGGTAAAACCTGTGGTGTTTGATCGTTACCCAGAAATCGGCGGGTTACTCACTTTTGGTATTCCATCGTTCAAGCTGGAAAAAGGCGTGATGGAAAATCGTCGCCGAATTTTCAGCGAAATGGGTATCGAATTCCGTCTTAATGTCGAAGTCGGCCAAGACATCACACTTCAACAACTGCTTGATGAGTACGATTCAGTATTTCTCGGCGTCGGTACCTACCAATATATGCGCGCAGGATTAGCCAACGAAGACGCTTCTGGCGTTTACGATGCACTGCCGTTTTTGATCTCCAATACCTATAAAGTGATGGAGCTTGCAAGCGATACGCCGTTCATTGATATGGCAGGAAAAAACGTGGTGGTACTCGGCGGTGGTGATACGGCGATGGACTGCGTACGTACTTCGATTCGCCAAGGCGCATCTCGCGTGATTTGTGCATATCGCCGCGATGAAGAGAACATGCCCGGTTCACGCCGTGAAGTGAAAAACGCCAAAGAAGAAGGTGTAGAGTTCATGTTCAACCTGCAACCCCTTGCGATTGAAGTCAATGCGCATGGGCAAGTAACCGGTGTCAAAGTGGTCAAAACCGCCTTGGGTGAACCCGATGCCGCAGGTCGTCGTAAACCAGAACCCGTAACAGGCAGCGAGCACGTATTGCCAGCCAATGCGGTGATCATGGCGTTTGGCTTCCAGCCACACAAAATGGCTTGGTTAGAACCGTTTGATGTTGAGCTTGATCAGTGGGGGCGTATCAAAGCGTCCGCACAGCAAACCTATCAATATCAGACCACCAACCCGAAAATTTTCGCCGGTGGTGATGCGGTACGCGGCTCCGATCTCGTGGTGACTGCGATAGATGAAGGACGCAAAGCAGCCGAGGGAATTCTCGACTATCTTGGACTCTAGCTCACACTTTTGCGAGAACATTGGCGCAAACAACAAAGGATTCATAGTGTTATGGATCCTTTTTTATTTTTGCTACCTATAATGAGCACAAAATATATTCATATATGCCCTTCCAACCGAATATTGCAGGAAAGAAGAGCATAACTAAAGATGAGAGTGTACTTATCACCATGCATCCATCATTTTATGCTGCTATCGCTGCTTTTTCGCTTACCGCCTGCAGTCAGGGAGTTGCCCCAATGGAAGATCGCACAGCCATCCCTTGTGCCAACAAACCCAACTGTGTTTCTACTCAAGATGAACGAGATAAATTCAATCTTACGCCATTTATCTTGCGCCCTGGTGTCACCATTGACCAAGTGGAGCGCGTTGCTCTCTCCCTCTCTGGAGCAAGCACTGCGGAAAAAAATGGGCAATATTTGCGTATCGAATGCACGTCGAGTGTGTTCCGTTTTGTTGATGATCTGGAACTAAGCATTCAACAGGATCACTTATGGGTTCGCTCTGAATCACGGATTGGCTACAGTGATTTTGGGGTTAATCGTCGCCGCGCTGAAGAGCTGCGCCAAAAGCTCACGCTGTCTGGTCTACTTGAGCAACCCTAACCTCGATCCGCTAAGGGCGCTCATGATACACTGCGGCCTGTTTTCCTATTGATAGATGAAAGAGAGCCCCTATGAAAATCGGCATCATCGGCGCAATGCAACAAGAAGTCGCCATCCTGAAAGATCTCATCGAAGACGTGCAAGAAGTTAACCAAGCAGGTTGTACTTTTTACAGCGGTCGAATCCAAGGTGTCGACGTCGTATTACTGCAATCAGGCATAGGTAAAGTCGCAGCTGCATTGGGTACAACTTTGCTGATCAGCCAGTACGCGCCAGATGTAGTGATCAACACAGGCTCTGCCGGCGGTTTTGATGCCAGCCTAAATGTCGGTGATGTAGTGATCTCAACCGAAGTTCGCCATCACGATGCCGATGTGACCGCATTTGGTTATGAAATTGGCCAAATGGCAGGCCAACCGGCAGCATTCAAAGCAGACGAGAAACTAATGACAGTGGCGGAACAAGCATTGGCTAACCTGCCAGATACCCATGCGGTTCGCGGCTTGATTTGTACTGGTGATGCGTTTGTGTGTACGGCTGAACGTCAAAGCTTTATCCGTCAACATTTCCCAACCGTTGTTGCGGTGGAAATGGAAGCATCAGCAATCGCGCAAACTTGTCATCAATTCAAAGTTCCATTTGTTGTGGTACGCGCTATTTCTGACGTTGCCGATAAAGAATCACCAATGTCGTTTGAAGAGTTCCTGCCGCTGGCAGCACAAAGCTCTTCAGCTATGGTGCTGAAAATGGTTGAGCTGCTCAAGTAAGCGAGCCGATTGATGGAAACTTGGTTTTCCCACCTTTATGCCAATGGCGCGCTCCTCGTGATGTGGGGCGCACTACTGTTTCATTTGCTGCTGCCCATTCCTTATGCAGTACACCCTGTCACTTTGTGGCACAAGTTTGCCGAACTGCTAGCCAGTAAGGTCAATACACCAGCCAGTGACACCCAAAACCTTATTTCGGGCTCTCTCGCGTGGGGATTAATGGTTTTGCCAACTATCGCGGTGCTTTGGGCGCTCAAACCCTTAGTCTGGCAGACACAGCTGTTTGATTTGGCGCTGCTGCTGCTTGCCTTGGATTGGCGACGCCAAGAAACGCTAGGTACTCAGCTCACCCAAGCGCTGGCAAAAGAGGACAAACCGCAAGCGCGTACTCTGCTGCAACCCTTTGTAAACCGTCAAACTACAACGCTTTCAGCGCTTGGGCTTGGAAAAGCCGGAGTTGAAACTCTCGTTATGGGTTTTGGCCGCAATGTGGTTGGGGTGCTGTTTTGGTATGGCTTGTTCGGGGGCTGCGGTGCTTTGATGTATCGCTTAATCGCTGAATTGGCTCGTGCTTGGTCACCATCTCGCACCATATACCAACCTTTCGGTTTGCCTGCCGTGCGTGTTCTCGCAGTGCTCGATTGGCTCCCCCTACGCTTATTTAGCTTAATCATCATCACTGGCAAACAAGCGGGTAACGTTTTTAAAGCCGTTCTGGAGCAAAGCCGCAGTTGGCCTCTACCGGGCCCCGCTTGGTTACTGTGTGCCGTTGGCAATAAATTACAACTCTCATTGGGCGGCCCTGCGATTTATGGTGAGCAAAAAAGCGTACGTGCCAAAATTGGCGGGCGCATCGCCCCTGCGGCGATTCATATTGCGCAAGTCCAAAAACTCATCGCATGGCGTATCTTCGTTTGGATAGCGCTAGAAAGTTTACTGTTACTACTGATTTATCGCGGAGTATAAATGCTTGTTATCCGGCTCATCGCCTGCACTTTTTTGTTCATTACCCCAAGCTTATTGGCTGCGCCTTTTCCCGCCGAGCGCATCATCAGCCTTGCCCCTCACGCGACAGAAATTGCTTATGCCGCAGGTTTGGGCGATAAGTTAGTTGCGGTGAGCGAGTACAGTGACTATCCGCCACAAGCGCTAAAACTAGAGCGCGTTGCCAATCACCAAACCATCAACATCGAGAAAATCCTAACGCTCAAACCCGATTTGATCATCGCTTGGCCTGCTGGCAATCCACCACGTGAATTGGCCAAACTGCGCCAACTCGGCTTCACGATTTACGATTCGCAAACCAAAACGTTGGATGAAATTGCCAATAATATCGAAGCACTCAGTCAGTATTCGACTAATCCAGAAATTGGCCAAAAAGCGGCTAACGACTTTCGACAACGTTTACAAGGATTGCGCGAGCAATATGCCGGCAATCAACCTATCCGATTTTTCTATCAGCTCAGCGAAAAGCCGATCATTACGTTGGCTCAAGGCCACTGGCCTAGCGAAGTATTTAGCGTTTGTGCAGGCGAAAATGTCTTTGCCGACAGTGCCGCTCCCTACCCACAAGTAAGCATAGAGCAAGTTCTGGTTAAGCAACCCGATGTTATCTTTACCTCTCAGCATGCCATCGCTAATGGCCATATGTGGCAAGCGTGGAAAAATCAGCTCAAAGCGGTCGAAAAAGAACAAGTTTGGGCGCTCAATTCCGATTGGCTAAATCGCCCAACACCAAGAACGTTAGATGCGGTTGAACAAGTGTGTCAGTACCTCAAAATTGCACAAAAGCAGTAACTTTAGCGGATAAAATCTCGTAAAATTCGCCCCAATTTGCCCGCTCTATACTTTTAATAGTTCTATAGATAGTGAGACTGCTTTGGATACTTCTCTGCTTTATCTGATTGATATGTTTGGTACTGCCGTGTTTGCAGTTTCTGGAGTGCTCTTAGCGGGGCGCCTAAAAATGGATCCATTTGGTGTTATGGTTCTGGCCAGTGTCACTGCGATCGGTGGTGGAACCATTCGTGATATGGCATTGGGAGCCACTCCGGTATTTTGGATCAAAGACACCAATTACCTATGGGTAATTATGATCACCTGTGCACTGACTATGTTGTTGGTGCGCCGCCCGAAGAGGCTCGCATGGTGGATTCTGCCCGTCAGTGATGCGATCGGCTTAGCCGTATTCGTTGGAATTGGCGTTGAAAAAGCATTGGTCTACCAAGATTCGGCATTAATTGCCGTGATCATGGGCGTGATCACCGGTTGCGGCGGTGGCATCATTCGTGATGTGTTAGCCCGAGAAATCCCTATGGTGCTGCGCAGTGAAGTGTACGCGACGGCCTGTATTATCGGCGGCATTTTCCATACTACTGCACTGGCCATTGGCTATAGCAGTTCAACTGCGCTGTTATCAGGCGTGTTCACGACTTTGCTCATCCGCCTTGGTGCGATCCGTTGGCATCTTTCTCTACCCACTTTTGCCCTGACGAAATAACTCAACTGGCTCCCCATCGCCCAGCGGTGGGGAGCACTCCTTCCGTCAACTCATTCCTTTCTTTAGCCTAAGCTTACTTTGTGAGCTTAACGCACGACCTTACTTTGAATTCCACATACAATTCAAAGCATCTATTCCTGTTTGTCATCAAAGCATGTTACTCGAAGGTATTGAAACCCTGCTGGTACTCAGCAAAGAAAAAACCATGAGCCGTACCGGTAGCCAGCTCTACATTAGCCAATCGGCGGTTAGCAAACGTATTGCCAATTTAGAAAAAAAACTGGGGAAGAAATTGATTGTTCCTGCGGGAAGACACATCAAATTAACGGCGGATGCCGAACAGTTGATTGCCAACATCGGCCCGACCTTTAATGAGTTACATGGACTGATCTTTGAGCAGCAAACACTGGAAGACAACACACCCATTCGCATGGATTGCTCAGAAACCTTGGTGGCGGGTTATCTTGGGGATACGATGGGGCGCTATCGCCAGCAAGATCCGCACCTTGTGATCACCACCAACCACACCCCAAGAATTGTCGAAAATGTGCAGTCAGGTAAAGCAACCTTGGGATTCTGTGCAGGTTACCTACCCGCCAATCATGGCTTATTAACTTTCCACTTAGGTGATGAGCCTTTTACTGTTGTCAGCAAAGAAGCTCTGCACTCACTGCCAAATGAGTTGATTACCAATGATTTAGCTAATCCCTCGAACACCTATCAAGCTGCCATGCTGCACAAACAAGGTATTCGTCCTGCAATGGAAATGGATTCTTATACTGCTGCCGCTCAGTTAGCCCTTGGCGGTATGTTGCCCGCTTTGGTGCCATGCTCGATAGTGAGCACACTGAAAATTGAACCTCACTATTGCTTTGATTTTGAAGAACTCGCCGACCTCAGTCGGCCCATTCACATTTGCCTGCGCGCCAGCCGTTATCGTAGTACTAGAGTCCAAGCATTGATAACAGCGCTGCATGATGCTGTTCCCAAAGCAGTTTTAGCGCCATCAACATAGACATGGTGATCACCAAAGGCCGAATCAAACGCTGACCTTTGCTGATCACAACTTTCGCGCCCATACGAGCACCGATAAATCCGCCTACCGCCATGGTTAAGCCAATTTCCCAAATCGGCAAACCTGCGATTAAGAAAAAGGTCAAAGCGGCAATATTGGAAGTGAAATTCAACACTTTGGTTCGCGCGGTGGCTTCAACCAAACTGAAATGCCCTAAGGCCACAAAGCAGACAGTAAAAATCGACCCCGTACCGGGACCAAAAAATCCATCATAAAAACCGATACCAAAACCCACTGTGAAAGCAAAAGCGGTTTCGGATAGAGGTGCTGGGCCACTGTGGGTTTTCGTTGTCGGTGCCAGCAAGAAATAAAGCGAGATACCGAGCAGTAATATGGGGATGAGGCTGGTTAGCAAAGTCGCATCAATATATTGCACCGCTTCTGCGCCAAGTGCTGCACCAACGAAAGTACAAGCAATTGCCAGTCGCATCGCTTTCAGGCTCACTACGCCCTTGCGTACAAAATAAAGGGTGGCAGAAAAGCTACCAAAAGAACTTTGCAACTTATTCGTTGCTAAGGCTTGAGTCGGTGGAACGCCAGCCGCAAGCAAAGCAGGCAAGGTCAGCAAACCGCCACCGCCCGCCATGGCATCAATGAATCCTGCAATCCCTGCCACCAAAAACAGCAGGCCTAATACTTCCAGTGAAAGTTCCATTTCTTATCAACGCATTGAACAATAAAACCCAACAGTAACACTGCTGAAAAAGTGAAAACAGCGAAACACAAGACGACAACCTATTCCCATTTTTCATCAATAAGTATTCGAGATGAAATCAGCAAAGATCGGTGAGTTCCAAAAATAAAAAAGCCCGCTGACGAGCGGGCAAAGAGGTTGTCAGAGAGGCCTTGAGCCTCTCTTGTTGTAATACCAATTAAGCTTGGCTAGCTTTTACACGCGCATGCAGCTCTTGCACTGAAGTTACCGATGCTTTGGCATCTGCTGTGTGTGCCATACAAGTAGCAAACGCAGCGTTCAGTGTGGTGGTGTAGTTCACTTTGTGTGACAGAGCACCACGGCGCAGCACTTTTGAGTCTTCAATCGCTTGACGGCCAGAAGCCGTGTTCACAATGTAGGTGTACTCGTGGTTCTTGATACGGTCCAGAATGTGTGGACGACCTTCATGCACTTTGTTGACCAGACGTGGGTTGATGCCCGCTTCGCCCAAAATCACCGCTGTACCATGAGTGGCATCCAACTGATAACCCAGTTTCACCAGCTTAGAAGCCAGATCCACCACACGTTGTTTGTCACCTTCGCGCACCGAAAGTAGCGCACGACCACCTTCAGGGTAAACAGAGCCACTACCCAATTCTGCTTTGGCGTACGCTTCAGCAAACGTCGCACCGACACCCATCACTTCGCCGGTTGAGCGCATTTCAGGGCCAAGGAGTGGGTCAACACCTGGGAACTTGTTGAACGGCAGAACCACTTCTTTTACTGAGTAGTAAGGTGGAATGATCTCTTTAGTGAAGCCTTGTTGCTCCAGAGTTTGTCCAACCATCACGCGCGCAGCAATTTTCGCCAGCGGTGCACCTGTCGCTTTGGAGACAAACGGTACAGTACGCGCGGCACGTGGGTTTACTTCAATCAGGTAAACTTCGTTGTCTTTCACCGCAAACTGAATGTTCATCAAACCACGAACACCCAATTCAAATGCCAGCTTCTCAACTTGTTCACGCATCTTGTCTTGGATTTCTTGGCTCAAGGTGTAAGCCGGCAGAGAACATGCTGAGTCACCTGAGTGAACACCCGCTTGTTCGATGTGCTCCATGATGCCGCCAATCACGACACGCTCACCGTCACAAATCGCATCCACGTCCACTTCGGTTGCGTCATCAAGGAAGCGATCCAGTAGGACTGGTGATTCATTCGACACGCTCACCGCTTCGTTGAAGTAACGACGCAGATCTTGCTCATCGTACACAATCTCCATCGCACGACCACCCAGAACATAAGATGGACGAACCACGAGTGGGAAACCGATTTCACGCGATTTCTCAATCGCTTGCTCGATTGCTGTCACAGTTGCGTTGTCTGGCTGTTTGAGGCCTAAACGCTGTACCGCTTGTTGGAAACGTTCACGGTCTTCAGCGCGGTCAATCGCATCTGGGCTAGTACCAATCACAGGTACACCAGCCGCTTCAAGAGCGCGAGCCAGTTTCAGTGGAGTTTGACCACCGTATTGAACGATAACGCCTTTTGGCTTCTCAACACGCACGATAGCTAGAACATCTTCCAGAGTCACAGGCTCAAAGTAGAGACGATCTGAAGTATCGTAGTCGGTTGATACGGTTTCTGGGTTACAGTTGACCATGATGGTTTCGTAACCATCTTCACGCAGGGCTAGAGCTGCGTGTACACAGCAGTAGTCAAACTCAATACCTTGACCGATACGGTTTGGACCACCGCCCAGAACCATGATCTTGTCTTTGTCAGTCGGATTGGCTTCACACTCTTCATCATAAGTGGAGTACATGTAAGCCGTATCTGACTTAAATTCTGCCGCACAGGTATCCACACGCTTGTAAACTGGATGGATGTTGTATTGGTCACGCAGACGACGGATTTCGTTTTCGCTTACACCCAGCAGTTTTGACAGACGTGCATCAGAGAAGCCTTTACGCTTCATCTTACGCAGTACGTCTTGGTTCAAGCCAGCAAAGCCACCGGCTTTCACTTCGGCTTCAAGCTTCACCAGTTCTTCGATTTGCACTAGGAACCAGCGATCAATGTTAGTCAGGTTAAATACGCCATCAACAGACATACCCGCACGGAATGCGTCAGCGATGTACCAAATACGCTCTGCGCCTGCTTCTTTCAGCTCATAACGAATTTTGGTCAGAGCGTCAGGCGCGTCCAGATCCACTTTCTCATCCAGACCAGCAGCACCCACTTCCAAGCCACGCAATGCTTTTTGCAGTGATTCTTGTTGGTTACGGCCAATCGCCATCACTTCACCCACCGACTTCATTTGTGTGGTCAGGCGGTCATTCGCACCGGCGAACTTTTCGAAGTTAAAACGAGGAATCTTAGTTACCACGTAGTCGATGGTTGGTTCGAACGAGGCTGGTGTTGCGCCGCCCGTGATGTCGTTCATTAACTCATCCAGTGTGAAACCCACTGCCAGTTTGGCCGCCACTTTCGCAATTGGGAAACCAGTTGCTTTTGAAGCCAGAGCAGAAGAGCGAGAGACACGCGGGTTCATCTCGATGATAACCATGCGACCATCTTTCGGATTGATACCAAACTGAACGTTTGAACCACCGGTTTCTACACCGATTTCACGCAGTACCGCCAAAGAAGCGTTACGCATGATTTGGTATTCTTTATCAGTCAGTGTTTGTGCTGGTGCAACCGTGATCGAGTCACCGGTGTGGATGCCCATTGGGTCAAAGTTTTCAATCGCACAGACGATGATGCAGTTGTCGTTCTTATCACGCACCACTTCCATCTCGTACTCTTTCCAACCAATCAGCGATTCGTCGATCAGCAGTTCATTGGTCGGTGAAAGATCCAGACCGCGAGTACAGATTTCTTCAAACTCTTCACGGTTGTAAGCAATACCGCCGCCGCTGCCGCCCATAGTGAAAGAAGGACGGATGATACATGGGAAACCCACCATATCGAGGACTTTGTACGCTTCTTCCATGCTTTTCGCAGTATCAGCGCGAGGACACTCCAGACCGATTGATTTCATCGCTTTATCAAAGCGTGAGCGGTCTTCCGCTTTATCAATCGCATCGGCGGTTGCACCGATCATTTCCACGCCAAACTCAGCCAATACGCCATGTTTTTCCAGAGCCAATGCACAGTTCAGCGCAGTCTGGCCGCCCATGGTTGGCAAAATCGCATCTGGGCGCTCTTTTTCGATGATTTTACGCACCACTTCCCAGTGGATTGGCTCGATGTAAGTCGCATCAGCCATTTCTGGGTCAGTCATGATGGTGGCGGGGTTTGAGTTAACCAGAATAACGCGGTAGCCCTCTTCGCGCAGGGCTTTACACGCTTGCGCGCCTGAGTAGTCAAACTCACAAGCCTGACCGATAACAATTGGACCCGCACCAAGGATAAGGATGCTTTGAATGTCAGTACGTTTTGGCATTATCTACTACTCCAAATTAAGCGCGGAATTGTTTAATCAGTTCAATAAAGTGGTCAAACAGCGGTGCTGCATCGTGTGGGCCTGGGCTCGCTTCTGGGTGACCTTGGAAGCTGAATGCAGGTTTGTCCGTACGATGAATCCCTTGCAGTGAGCCATCAAACAGCGATTTGTGAGTTGCACGCAGGTTGTCAGGTAGGGTCGCTTCATCAGCGGCAAAACCGTGGTTTTGCGAGGTGATCATCACCACACCGCGATCCAAATCTTTCACTGGGTGGTTTGCACCATGGTGGCCGAACTTCATTTTTACTGTTTTCGCGCCGGAGGCGAGTGCCAGAATTTGGTGACCTAGACAGATCCCAAAAACAGGAATGTTTTTCTCAAGGAAAACGCGTGTGGCTTCAATCGCATAAGTACATGGCTCTGGGTCGCCTGGGCCATTGGATAGAAACACACCGTCTGGATTAAGGGCGAGCACTTCTTCTGCTGAGGTTTGCGCCGGTACCACAGTTAAGCGGCAGCCACGATCCACCAACATACGTAGGATGTTACGCTTCGCGCCAAAATCGTAAGCCACAACATGGTAAGGCAGATCGCAGTCTGCTTTCGCTTCAGGTAGGCCGCCTTCTAGCGTCCATGAGCCTTGTTTCCACGCATACGCTTCTTTGGTAGAAACCACTTTCGCGAGATCCATGCCTTTCAGGCCAGGGAACTCTTTCGCTTTTGCCAGTGCTAATGCTTCATCCAGATTATCGCCCGCCATGATGCAGCCGTTCTGTGCACCTTTCTCACGCAAGATACGAGTCAGTTTACGGGTATCAATGTCAGCAATACCGACAATGTTTTGTGACTTGAGATAATCAGAGAGGGATTGTTCACTGCGGAAGTTGGAAGCGATAAGAGGGAGATCGCGAATCACAAGGCCTTGAGCATGAATCGCTGTGGATTCTTCGTCTTCGGAATTGGTTCCGGTATTGCCAATGTGAGGATAAGTAAGAGTAACGATTTGCTGGGAATAAGAAGGATCAGTGAGGATTTCTTGGTACCCCGTCATCGAGGTATTGAAAACGACTTCTCCAACGGAAATACCATCTGCCCCGATGGACACTCCGCGGAACACTGTCCCATCTTCCAGGACTAACAGTGCTGATTTACTCAAGACAACCTCCAGAATAAAAATGCATAAAAAATAAATTATTTTGCAAATTCGTCTTCCTACTAGCCACTAAAACATGCATTAGGATGCTATAGACAAATTGGCGATATTCTAGGGATGTGATCGGAGGCTGTCAACACAAGCCTAAAAATTTAATTTATCTTTACGAGACTCTGATGGATTTATTCATCAAAACCATCAAAAAAACATCTTTACTCAGTCATTCCTGTCTATTCATCCCCCACTCGGTGAGAAAGAACATTTTAAAAATGGAAACAGGTGGCAAAAAAACAACCACACATAAAGCAATCGTTAACAGGTCAAGTTTCCAATCACAAATGGAGCAAAAAACACAAAATACATACGAAGCACCCAAAAAACAAAGAAAATAAGCGTAGCTTTCACTAAAAATGGATGAGAAGATTTTTAATCAAGTTTTAAGGATAAAAAAAACGCCAGCTGTTCGCTGGCGCATAATTATGTATTTAGAGATCATTCAATCCGAGCACATCGGTCATGGTGTAGAAACCGGCGGGTTGCTCCGCCAGCCAAATGGCAGCTTTCACAGCACCATTAGCAAAGGTCATTCGATCGGTGGCTTTGTGGGTAATCTCGACTCGCTCACCAATATCGGCGAACATAGCAGTATGTTCACCGATAATGTCTCCCGCACGAATCGTGGCAAAACCAATTTCATTGCGTGAACGTTCACCGGTGATTCCTTCTCGCGCATATACCGCGACATCACTCAGTTGGTTGCCCATCGCATGAGCGATAGCCTCTCCCATCCCAATTGCCGTACCAGAAGGGGCATCGACTTTATGGCGATGATGAGCTTCAACAATCTCGATATCGCAGTAATCTCCCATCACCTTGGCCGCTTTTTCCAGCAGTTTAAACACCAAGTTCACGCCAACGCTGTAGTTGGGTGCCATGACAATCGGAATCTTCTTTGCTGCTTGTTCAATGGCTTGGCGCTGAGCATCGGTAAAGCCCGTTGTGCCAATCACCAGTTTCTTACCATGCTGCTCACACAAGGCTAAGTTAGCCAAGGTGCTGACTGGCGCGGTGAAATCAATAATCACATCAAACTGTTCAACGGCTTGCTCTAGGTTATCGACTAAAACAATGCCCTGTTTACCGATACCGCACAGCTCGCCAACATCGACACCCACTAATGAGGATTCTGGACGCTCAGAGCCTGCACCCAATTCGGAAAGCGGATTCTGGTGCGTTGCTTTTACCAGATTGCGCCCCATACGTCCTGCGGCACCCGCAATCGCAATTCTAACCATCTTGCTGTCTCCATTCTCCACTGCCTTCAGGCAGTTCCAATTTGTAGACTTAAACTACCAACTATCTTCCACTCTGGCTAGCCTGACAACTTTACCGAGTGAGGAAAAATCCACTTAACCAAACTGAGCAATGACCTGCTGGAGTACAGGCTCATTCGCTTCAGGAAAACGGTAGTTAGCTAAATCTGCAATCTTCACCCAACATCCTTGCTGTCCCTCACGGCCATAGGGTTGATTGTCAAAAGCAGTAACCAACATAAAATCAAAGCTCAATGATTTATCTGTGTAGTCATAATCAAAGTGTTGGAATGGCTGTTGCTCCGTCACGGTAATGCCGATCTCTTCTTCAAGCTCGCGAACCATGGCTTGCTCAATATTCTCACCCACTTCGACTTTACCACCGGGAAACTCCCAGAACCCACCTTTATGAAGATGATCTGGACGCTTAGTGATGTAAATTTCGCTCTGGTCTGGATTAAAAATGATCCCTGCAACAATATGGATTCGTTTCAAGGTGTCGCTCCTGTGTTTCTAGCTGACGTATGTTTCAGTTGTAAAAAGAGTCGCCATAGCGACTCTTTTATTTAATAAGGTGAAACAGGTTTAGTTAATTTGTCCGTGACACTGTTTGTATTTTTTACCGCTACCGCATGGGCAAGGTTCGTTACGCCCCACTTTACGCTCATCACGCACCATCGGCTGGTTCGATTCTTCTTGCTCAATCTCATCAGCGCTTGCGTGTTGCGCATGAGCATGACGAGCAGCCTCTTCAGCTTGAGCCCGGCGCTGAGCTTCCATACGCTCCACTTCTTCTTGCTGCTGAACGCGAACTTTTGACAAGACAGTGATCACATCTGATTTGAGTGATTCAAGTAACTCTTCAAACAACTCAAACGATTCACGCTTGTACTCTTGTTTCGGATTCTTCTGCGCGTAGCCACGTAGATGAATACCTTGACGCAAGTGATCCATCGCTGCCAAATGCTCCTTCCAAAGAGTATCAAGTGTTTGCAGCATCACCGATTTTTCAAAGTTACGCATAACCGCTGGACTAACCGCTTGCTCTTTGGCTTTGTAAACCTCAACCGCTTGCTCAATAATGCGCTCGCGTAGCGCTTCTTCATACAGCTTGTTGTCAGCATCTAACCAAGATTGGATCGGCAGAGGCAGATCGAAATCGTTCTTCAGACGATCTTCCAATCCTTTGATATCCCACATATCTTCCAGAGATTGTGGCGGAATGTATTCATCCATTACCGCATTCAGCACATCTTCGCGGTTTTGCGCAATCATGTCGCTGATATCATCTGCGCTCATCAGCTCATCACGCAGTTCATAAACCACTTTACGCTGATCGTTCGCCACATCATCATACTCAAGCAATTGCTTACGAATATCGAAGTTACGGCCTTCCACTTTGCGCTGCGCTTTTTCGATCGAGCGAGAGAGCATTTTTGACTCAATCGCTTCGCCTTCATCCATACCACTTTGGATCAATGCCGCCATACGATCAGAGGTGAAAATACGCAGTAACGTATCTTCCATTGAGAGATAGAAACGTGAAGAACCTGCATCACCTTGACGACCAGAACGACCACGTAACTGGTTATCGATACGGCGAGATTCGTGACGCTCAGTACCAATGATGTGTAAGCCGCCAGCTTGCAATACTTGATCGTGCACTTGCTTCCATTCAGCTTTAATTTCATTGATTTGATCTTGGGTTGGGTTTTCCAGCTTCTCCACTTTCGCTTGCCAGCTACCACCTAACACGATATCTGTACCACGACCCGCCATGTTGGTTGCGATAGTCACCGCACTGGGTTTACCTGCTTCGGCAACAATTTCCGCTTCTTTTTCGTGGAACTTCGCGTTCAGAACATTGTGTTTAATGCCTGCTTTTTTCAGAGCATTAGAGAGTAGCTCTGATTTTTCAATCGAAACGGTACCCACCAGCACAGGCTGGCCTTTTTCAACACGGAGTTTGATATCTTCAATGATGGCGGCAAACTTTTCTGCTTCAGAACGATACACCACATCTGGCATATCGTTACGCACCATAGGTTTGTTGGTTGGGATCACCACCGTTTCCAAACCGTAGATTTGTTGGAATTCAAACGCTTCGGTATCAGCAGTACCCGTCATACCGGATAGTTTTTCATACAAACGGAAGTAGTTTTGGAAAGTGATCGAAGCCAGCGTTTGGTTTTCGTTCTGGATCTTCACCCCTTCTTTCGCTTCCACCGCTTGGTGCAGACCGTCAGACCAGCGACGCCCCGGCATGGTACGGCCGGTGTGTTCATCGACGATCACCACTTCACCATCTGGTGTCACGATGTAATCAACGTTCTTTTCAAACAGCACATGCGCACGCAGTGCTGCGTTCACATGGTGTAACAAGCTAATATTAGCCGGAGAATAAAGCGTATCCCCCTCTTGCATCATGCCGTTTTTCACCAGCAGTTCTTCCACGAACTCTTGGCCTGTTTCGGTTAGGTGTACCTGCTTGGATTTTTCATCAACCGTAAAGTGGCCGTCACCGCGGTACTCTTCAGAATCTTCTTTATCTTGCTTTTCCAGTTGTGGGATCAGCTTGTTGATACGGATATAGAGATCAGAGCTGTCTTCTGCAGGACCTGAAATAATCAGTGGGGTACGCGCTTCGTCGATTAGGATCGAATCCACTTCATCGACTACCGCAAAGAAGCGAGCACGTTGCACGCGATCTTCAGGGCGGAATGCCATGTTATCGCGCAGGTAGTCAAAACCAAATTCGTTGTTGGTTCCGTAAAGAATATCGGCTTGGTAAGCCTCTTTCTTGGCTGGCTGTGGCATGTTTGGAATATTCACACCCACCGTCATACCTAGAAATTCAAATAGAGGTCGGTTAGTTTCAGCGTCACGTTTAGCCAAGTAGTCGTTAACCGTAACAATATGCACACCTTTACCCGGTAAGGCATTCAGATAAGCAGCCAGCGTTGCGGTTAAGGTTTTACCTTCACCCGTACGCATCTCAGCAATTTGGCCACCGTGCAACACCATACCGCCTATCAGCTGTACATCAAAATGGCGCATACCAAACACACGCTTAGAGGCTTCACGAACGGTCGCGAAAGCTTCTGGCAGAAGTTGGTCTAGGTTTTCACCCTGTTCAATACGTTGACGGAATTCTACTGTTTTGGCTTTTAGCTCTTCATCGGAGAGAACTTCAAAGGCAGGTTCGTAGTTATTAATCTCTTTTACAATCTTGCGTAAACGGCGCAGTGTGCGGTCATTGCGACTGCCAATCACCTTTGTCAGTAGCTTAGTTATCATTTCTTGTGAATCTCTCTGTGCTAAATCGCTGTCTATCGACCTTGGAATGTCTTTAGTCTCTACCTATTTTCAACTAAGGGTACTGAGATAAGTCATCTGTGTGAGATATTGTGATGACGGCGTTTATTTTCAAGGCATGCTGTTAATTAAGTGCCGCCTAGTTTAAGGAATTTTCGTCTTAACAACCAAGGTTCTCTACGATTTGTTGAATACGAGCTTACGGTTTTGTGCACTAAGCCCAATGTTTACAAGGTTTCTCGTGATTTTTAATTCATCTCAGCAAACTAAGATGTACGTTTCGATGCGCCAAGAAGCACGTTAGAATAGCGTCATACCAGACAAAGGAGAATCCGATGCGTGATCACCGCCCTACCGCTACCGATGAGTTGATTCAGGCATCCAAACTCAAGCAGATCCAAGAACATGCGAAAGCGATTTTGCAGATCAATCGTCAGTTACAAGAAATCCTACCCAAAGGCTTAAAAACCCAAGTGCGCGCTGCAAATGTACGAGGGGGAAATTTGGTACTTGAAGCCGCGAGTGCAGCACTTAAAATGAAAGTGGATTATGAGCGTTTACATATTTTGACTCAGTTACGGCAAAACGGGTTTGGCCATTTGATCAGCATCGAAGTACGAGTCAACCCAGAGCTGTATCGGCAAACTAAACTACCTTCGGAAGATGCCTCGGCGGCAAATCCTCGCCCACCCTTATCTGAGAATGCCGCTCATGTACTGCTCGCGATTGCCGATCAAGCCTCAGATAAAGTCAAAAAACGCTTACAGAGCTTAGCGCGTTTAGCCAAAGCAAATCAGAAAGACGATTGAGCAGGTTACACTTATCGAATAGCATTTAAATGCCATTGAGTTTAATGGAAAAAATAAAGCCAGACATCAGTCTGGCTTTATTATGATTGTTCTTTCTAAATGGCTTACGCGAGTACCATGTTAGGCTCAGCAAAAGCTACAGGGGAACCCACTTCTTCTTCGAAGGTTGCCCATTCCCATGCTTCTTGATCGGCCAATACCGCACGCAGCAGTTGGTTATTCAAACCGTGACCTGATTTGTAGGCACGGAACTCACCAACAATCGCATGACCAGACATGTACAAGTCACCAATCGCATCCAATACTTTGTGGGTCACAAATTCGTTATCGAAACGCAGTCCTTCTTCATTCAGGATACGGTAATCATCCAGCACGATCGCGCAATCAAAGCTACCACCTAAGCAAAGGTTTTGTGATTGCAGATATTCGATATCACGCATAAAACCAAAGGTACGCGCACGAGAGATTTCTTTCACAAACCCTTGTGAAGAGAAATCAAACACAAGGCGTTGGTCATCGCCATCAATCGCTGGGTGGTTGAACTCAATTTCGAAATCCATACGGAAGCCGTTAAATGGAACAAATTCCGCCCACTTATCGCCATCTTCAATGCGTACAGGTTTCTTGATACGGATGAAGCGTTTTGGTGCATTCAACGTTTCAATACCTGCTTGTTGTAGCAGATAAACAAATGGACTTGCACTGCCATCCATAATGGGGATTTCGGGTGCGTCCACTTCGATAATCGCGTTATCGATCCCCATCCCTGCTAAAGCAGCATTAAGATGCTCTACGGTAGAGATACGAATACCTTGGTCATTGACCAGAGCCGTGCAGAGCATGGTGTCACGCACAGAAGCCGGATCGGCTGGGAAATCAACCGGTGGGTTGACGTCAGTACGACGATATACAATCCCCGTATTGGCTGCGGCCGGGCGAAGAGTCAGCGTAACTTTACGACCAGAGTGTAAGCCCACCCCAGTTGTTTTCACTATTTCTTTCAGAGTACGTTGTCTGATCATCTAGTTGCCTCGATTTATTTAGCCACAATGAACGGCCGGCACAACACCGACCGACATCCTACCAGAATTCTGAACACTGTCAAATTACGCTGATATTTTAGTCAGCTTGACGTCTCAGGAAAGCCGGAATATCAAGATATCCGCTCTCTTTTTCTGGCTTTGGCGCGACACTCTGACTTGCCGAAGAGTGTGATGGCGCTGCTGCTGGTTGAGTTTTCACTTCAACTCTTTCATGCAAAGGCTGAGCCACTTTTTCTTCCACTCGAGAGGCAACTGGAGCCGATACTGCAGCCACTTTAGCTTTACCACCTGCTACTAACGTAATATCAGGTTTTTTCTCGGTGCCGATACCCGTAGCCACTACGGTTACACGAATTTCATCAGCCATATCTGGATCTAACGAAGTACCGATCACTACGGTTGCATTGTCAGAAGCAAAGGCTTTAACAGTATTGCCGACAGTTTCGAATTCATCCAGTCGCATATCTAAACCTGCAGTAATGTTCACAAGAACACCACGCGCACCAGCGAGATCGATGTCTTCCAGCAGCGGGCTAGAAATCGCCATTTCAGCAGCTTCTTCCGCGCGATCTTCACCTCTTGCAACACCGCTACCCATCATGGCATGACCCATTTCCGACATCACAGTACGCACGTCCGCAAAGTCGACGTTAATCATGCCTGGGCGAGTAATCAGTTCAGCGATGCCTTGCACTGCATTTTTAAGTACGTTGTTCGCGCTCGCAAAGGCTTCCAGTAACGTGATACCACGACCCAATACTTTGAGCAGTTTTTCGTTTGGAATCGTGATCAGTGAATCAACGTGCTTAGACAGCTCTTCAATTCCCTGCTCAGCAAAAGCCAAACGCTTTTTGCCTTCAAAGCTGAAAGGTTTAGTTACTACAGCAACCGTCAAAATGCCCAGCTCTTTTGCCACTTCGGCAATCACTGGTGCAGCTCCGGTTCCTGTACCGCCACCCATACCTGCTGCGATAAACACCATATCGGCACCAGTAAGGAATTCTTTAATGCGTTCTTTATCTTCTAGTGCTGCATCACGCCCCACTTGTGGGTTAGCGCCCGCACCTAGACCTTTAGTGATATTGCCACCAATCTGAATGACAGTACCAACGCTTGTTTTGCGCAGTGCCTGAGCATCGGTATTGATACTCATGAATTCCACACCTTCGATGGATTCACGCACCATGTGTTCAACAGCGTTACCGCCGCCACCACCTACTCCAACGACTTTGATTACCGCATCGTCAGACATTTCCATCATCGGTTCAAACATGTGTTATCTCCGTTTTTCCTGTCTCTCAGGTTAAAACTCTTTTTGTATCCAGTTGCGCAAGCGGCCTATCCAACCTGTCATTGACGGTCGTTTGGGTTCTTGATATTCAGTATCGTCGCTGATTTGACTATCTCTTGCGTAATGAAGTAATCCCACTGCCGTAGAATGATACGGCTCTTTTACGTAGTCGGTAAGGCCACTCACTTCCAGCGGCTTACCTACCCTAACTTGATTGCGGAATACGCGTTCTGCGCATGCCACTAAACCTTCAATTTGTGCTGCACCACCAGTGAGCACAACACCGGCAGCCAAATGATGCTTGATACCTTCTTTACGTAAGGACTCTTGCACCGAATCCACCGTTTGGTTAACCAAACCCATTAGCTCAGTGTAGCGAGGCTCAATCACTTCCGACAAGGTTTGTCGCTGTAAACTTCGCGACGGGCGTCCACCAACACTGGGAACATTAACCGTATCGTCTTTGCTGACTAACTCACTCAACGCACAACCATATTTAACTTTGATCTCTTCCGCATCACTAACTGGCGTACCAAAGGCAAACGCGATATCGCTAGTAACGGCATTTCCTGCGTAGGAAAAGACCTCGGTGTAACGTAACGCTCCGCCAGTCCAGATTGCGATATCCATGGTGCCTGCGCCGATATCAACCACACAGACACCCAGTTCACGCTCATCTTCGGTAATTACAGCATTACTTGCAGCTAAACCGGAATAGACTAATTGTTCAACTTTTAGTCCACAGCGCTCAACCGCTTTGATAATGTTTCTTGCCATATCATTATGACAAGTGATCAGGTGCACACTCACTTCCATGCGAACCCCAGACAAGCCGAGCGGATTCTTGATGCCTTCCTGATAATCTATGGTGAATTCTTGCGGAATCACATGCAGAATACGCTGTTCTTCACCAATTTTGATCGATTTCGCTGTATGGATCGCGCGATCCATATCTTCTTGGGAAACTTCTTCATCTGAAATCGTCCCCATTCCTTTCTCAATACGGCTGGCAATATGCCGCCCAGAAATCGAAAGGAATACTTGGCTGATTTTACACTCAGCCATCATCTCTGCTTGATCAATCGCACGTTGAACCGATTTCACTACAGATTCAAGGTCGTTCACGCCGCCTTTATCCATCCCACGGGATGGGCTACTACCCGCGCCAATAATATTGATCTGACCATCAGGGAGTATTTCACCCACGAGAGCGGAGACGGTGGCAGTGCCTATGTCTAGACCAACAATAATGTTGTCATCGGCAGTCTTAGTCATCGTTTTTCTCTTGTGTTAACTCTTGTTCAGGGAACCAACCCACCGCGGCTCCAGTATCATACCTGAGGTCGATATAGCTGATTTGTTCAGCTTTATTACCTAATTGTTTGTAGAGCAAAAAGAAGCGCGATATTCGTTCTTCTAATGACTCTTTCCCCAATTCCAGACGAATACCATTGTCGAGAATAATTTGCCAAGCTCGTCGGTCATTTAATACTAATGAAGAGATATTTAAACCTAGCTGAGCAAATTTCGGGTTGTAATCTCGCCATGCTTTTAATACTTGCGGCGCAGTGCCATCAGGCCCATATAATTTAACGTGTTCGCCTTTAACTTGCGCAATATCACCGTAAAATACTGTGCCATTTTTATCTAATAACGCATTCGCATTCCATAATGCTTCGACCTGATATTCGGTTAAATAGACTTTAATCGTATCTGGCCACTGTTTCCTTATCGATGCATGTGATACCCATGGAATCGACTGCACACTCTCTTGCAGAACATTAATATCTTGCGACATAAATGTCCCGATATGATCCAAGCGCGCTAATACTCGTTGCACATCGAGGGAGGAAACATATTGTAAGTCACCCTGTAAAACGAGTTTCGAGAGGGGAAGACGTTGTTCGTCCCACATCCAACTGATCGTCGAATACAGCAAACCACCTATCAGCAATAGCACCACCAGAAAAAAACTCGCACCACAGGCATGTTGTTTCACTTGTGGTGAGCGGGTGATTCTACGGCCTTCTAAAAGTACCTTGTTGATCAAAGCCCGGTGTTCCTGTTAACGACTGGCAATTTGATTCCCTATTTCGTTGCGTCATAGAGGTAAAAGCAATGACTTTAACCTCCGGATTATACTGAGGTGATCCAAAGTATCAAATACCCAACATCAGAAATCTGGGCTTGATACCAAGGAATTCACCAATGAGACAACCTTTAGCTTGCTTTATATCTGCTGCATGTTCGCAATATTGAGCTCAAGCGCCGCTAAATGTCTTGCTACTTTCCCGACATCACCGGCACCTTGCGTCAATACTAAGTCACCCTCTTGCAAGATATTGGCAAGTACAGCAGGTAAAGTTTGGCTATCCGGCACAAAGATCGGGTCAATTTTGCCTCGGCTACGAATTGTACGACACAAGGATCGCCCATCAGCACCAGCAATTGGTTTTTCACCGGCTGAATAGACATCCAGCATGATCAGCACATCGACTTGCTCAAGTACGTTGGCAAAATCATCATACAGATCGCGCGTTCGAGTGTAACGATGCGGCTGGAAAATCATCACTAAACGTTTTTCAGCCCAGCCATTACGCGCCGCTTTAATCGTCACATCCACTTCGGTTGGGTGGTGACCGTAATCATCCACCAGCATTGCCACTCCATTGCCAGTTTCAAACTCACCTAGATGATCAAAACGACGGCCAGTGCCTTGGGTATTGGCCATAGCACGTAAAATCGCTTCATCGCTGATGTCATCTTCGGTCGCAACCGCAATAGCCGCTGATGCATTAAGTGCATTATGACGCCCAGGAATATTCAATGTGATATCTAAATTCGCTTTGCCTTTACGTACCACGGTAAATTGGCCCTGCTGACCATTCTGGCGGTAATTTTCAATACGCACGTCGGCATCTTCTGAGAATCCATAAGTGATCACTTGGCGGCTAACACGCGGAATAAGCTCACGAATCACCGGATCATCAATACACAAAATCGCTTGGCCGTAAAAAGGCAGGTTATGCAGAAAGTCGATAAAGGTCTGTTTAAGGTTTTCAAAATCGCCGCCGTAAGTATCCATATGATCGGCTTCGATATTGGTGACAATGGTCACCATAGGTTGCAGATGCAGGAATGACGCATCACTCTCATCTGCTTCAGCGATCAAAATACGGCTAGAACCTAAGCGCGCATTGGTGCCAGCACTTTTTACCAAACCGCCATTCACAAAGGTAGGATCCAATCCCGCTTCAGAATAAATCTGTGTCACCAGTGCCGTGGTAGTGGTTTTGCCATGGGTTCCGGCGACTGCGATACCGTGACGAAAACGCATCAGTTCAGCCAGCATTTCGGCGCGGCGTACAATCGGGATGCGCTTTTCACGTGCAGCTTGGATTTCAGGATTCTGTTCATTGATGGCGGTGGAAACCACCACTACGCTGGCACGTTCGATATTCTGCGCTTCATGGCCAATAAAAATCGTCGCACCTTTTTCCGCTAATCGCTCAGTGACTGGATTTGCCGCTAAGTCGGAACCTGAAATTTGGTAGCCTTCGTTGAGCAGCACTTCGGCAATCCCGCTCATTCCTGCCCCACCGATACCAATAAAGTGGATCGCTTTAACACGGCGCATCTCCGGCACCATAGCGCGAATTTGGGCAAGATCTTGAGTGTGTTTAATCGTCATAATTCTGTTCTCGTTATTCTGTAATGGCGATGATCGCTTGCGCCACCACCTTGTCAGCATCTAATTTGGCAGCTTGGCGCGCCTGCTGTGCCATAGACAATAATTGTGTTCGATCGAGTTGGCGTACCATTTGAGCGAGCTTTTCCACGCTCAAATCGGGCTGTTCAATCATTTTGGCGGCTCCACAGGCCACTAAATGATCAGCGTTGAGTGCTTGCTGGCGATCTTTATGCATGAAAGGGATAAAAATTGCACCGACTCCCGCTGCCGACACTTCAGAAACCGTCAATGCACCTGAACGACAAATCAGTAAGTCCGCCCAGCTATAGGCCTCTGCCACATCGTCGATAAATTCGGTAACTTGTGCGTCCACAACATCAGCTGCCGCATAAGCCTCTGCGACTTCTTGTTGGCTGTTTTTTCCTGCTTGATGACGGATTTCATACCCCTCACCTAGCGCTGCCATTACCGCTGGCATAGTTTGATTCAAAATGCGAGCGCCTTGGCTACCGCCCATCACCAAAATTCGGATCGCACCACTACGCTGCGCAAAACGTTGCTCTGGCTCGTCAAGTTGCACCACATCTTGACGTACTGGGTTACCCACTACAGGCGCGTCAGTGAATGCTCCTGGGAACGCTTGAAACACACGGCGAGCAATTTTTGCCAACCATTGATTGGTTAAACCCGCAACGGCATTTTGTTCATGCAGCACCACGGGAATACCCAGTAGCCAAGCGGCAATACCACCAGGACCACTCACATAGCCGCCCATACCGAGTACCGCATCAGGCTGATAAGCCAGTAAATGGCGGCGCGCTTGCAAAATCGCATTCACAATTTGGAACGGCGCTTTGAGCAAACGCATAAATCCTTGACCACGCAGCCCTTTGACCTGAATAAAGTCAATCTCAATGCCGTGTTTAGGAACCAAGTCCGCTTCCATTCGGTCAGCCGTTCCCAACCAACGAATTTGCCAGCCTTGTTGCTGTAGTTGTTTCGCCACGGCTAAACCGGGAAACACGTGACCGCCAGTACCTCCGGCCATCACCATTAATTTTTTATTCTTGTTCATCAACTGTGATTTCTTCTGGTGTGTGGCGATCCGCTAAACGGCATTCATGATCGATACGCAGTAAAATCGACACCGCCACTGACATAATAATTAAACTAGAACCACCGTAACTGATCAGCGGTAGCGTTAGACCTTTAGTCGGAACCATACCTGCCGCTGCACCAACGTTAACCAAGGTTTGGAAAGCAAACCAAATACCAATACCAAACGCGAGATAACCGCCAAACTGCTGATCATGTTGGAAGGCTTTCTTACCAATAAAAATGGCTTTCAGTACCAAGCTAAAAATCAACACCAGCACTAATACCACGCCAACAAAACCGAGTTCTTCGGCCAATACGGCAAACACAAAGTCGGTGTGCGCTTCGGGTAAGTATTCGAGCTTTTGAATCGAATTGCCCAAGCCTTGCCCAAACCATTCACCACGGCCAAACGCCATCAAAGATTGAGTGAGCTGATAGCCACTGCCGAACGGATCTTCCCATGGGTCAAGAAAGGAAGTCACACGACGAATACGATAGGGTTCTGCAGCAATCAAGGCGACCACCGCCAGTACGCCTGCGACCATTAATGCCAAAAACTGGGAGAGTTTCGCACCTGCGATAAACAACATGCCAAACAGCGTGACCAACATTACGATCACCGTTCCCAAGTCTGGCTGCCCAAGCAGCAATACGGCGAGCGTACCAAACACCATGATCGGTTTTAAAAATCCGCCAAAAAACGTCTGACGAACTTCGTCATGTTTGCGCACCAAATAACCAGACATGAAAATAAATAGTGACAGCTTGGCCACTTCCGCAGGTTGAAGGTTAAACAACCCTAACGGGATCCAACGTGATGCACCGTTCACCGATTTACCCGCTACCAGCACCACAACCAACAAAAAAAAGGAGATCCCGAGTAGCAGTGAGCTGTATTTCATCCAACGCTCTAACGGAACCTGCAGTACCAAACTGGAGGTGACAAGAGCCAATAGTAGAAAGATGGCGTGACGGAACATAAAGTGGAAAGGTTGATCAGTCAGGCGAGAGCTGATTGGAAAAGAAGCAGATGTCACCATTACGAGACCAATCAGCATCAAGCCAAACGCAATCCAGACCAATTGGCGGTCAAACAGAGCCTCTGGCGAAGCCGAGCTCAGCCAGTGGCGAAGTTTTGTAAAAGGTCTGGATAAAAACAAGCTGAACTACCTGTTGTTAGGCGTATTGCCGAGCGAGTTGGGCAAAAATATCCCCACGCGCCATAAAATTTTTGAATTGATCAAAGCTCGCACAAGCAGGAGAAAGCAGAACCATATCGCCGCTTTTCAACTGTGGACGAATCGAGCGAATAATGCTCTCCATCGAGTCATAAAAACGAGCTGAAGGGTGCAGCGACATAAACTTGTCACCATCCACACCAAAACAGCACAACTGCACAGGCAATGTCGCCAAGATCGGAGCAAGTGGTGAGAAATCAGCACCTTTACCAACCCCACCGACCAGTAAATAGAGTTGCCCTTCGATTTTAAGACCTGACAGAGCCGCCTGCGTACTTGCTACGTTGGTCGCTTTAGAATCATTGACCCATTTAATACCGTGATTATCGGCAACCACTTGGCAGCGGTGTGTCAAACCCGTGTAAGACTTCAGTGCATCCAAAGCTAAACGGCTGCTTACTCCTGCTGAATCAAGCAAAGCCAACACAGTCAGTACGTTTGCCACGTTATGACGGCCAACCAAACTCAGCTCAGCACACGCCATCACGGCTTCATCGCGTGCAAAGAGATATTCACGACCTTGATGTTCCGCTACGCTAAATTGTGCAGCTTGCTCAACACCAAACGTCACCACTTGCAGATGCGCCGCATGATCAGGAAACGTCTGCACATCATCGGCATTCACCACTGCGGTTTCGGCATGATCGAAAATGCGCAGTTTGGCTTGGCGGTAGTCCTCCATCCCCTGATAGCGATCCATGTGATCTTCAGACAGATTGAGAAACGCAGCGGCTTTCAGTTTTAAGCTAGAGGTGGTTTCAAGTTGGAAACTCGATAGCTCAAGCACATACAGTTCAACTTCTGGAGAAATCAAATCCAGTGCAGGCACACCAATGTTGCCACCTACCGCGGCTTTCACTCCTGCTGCCTTGGCCAGTACACCACTCAAATCGGTTACGGTACTTTTGCCATTCGAGCCAGTGATTGCGATGACGGGCTTATCCACATGCCATGCAAACAGCTCAATATCACCGACCACGGAAATGCCAGCCGCAAGCACTTGTTGAATCTCAGCAGTCGCCAACGCAATGCCCGGATTGGTGACCACCAAATCGGCACTGAGTAACCACTCAAGATTCCAACCGCCACAATGCAGTGCTACTTCAGCTGGAAGCTGCTCTTGCCCCGGTGGCGTTGCACGAGTATCAATG
Organism: Vibrio metoecus; assembly: GCF_009665255.1. Lineage (NCBI taxonomy): Bacteria > Pseudomonadati > Pseudomonadota > Gammaproteobacteria > Vibrionales > Vibrionaceae > Vibrio > Vibrio metoecus. The sequence continues at coordinate 323,653 of NZ_CP035686.1, read as the reverse complement.
ACCTGAATAGTCACTGACGGATGATATTTTCGCAGATAATTAACGACAGAGAGCCCGGTAATCCCGAGCCCTACGACGACCACATGCTGTATGCCTTGCCAACGGTCCATTGAAATTTACATCCTTAATCCACTTAGCGTACTTTGAGTGTCGCTAAGCCAATCAATACTAAAACGATAGAGATGATCCAAAAACGCACGATCACGCGTGGTTCTGGCCAGCCTTTTAATTCGTAGTGATGGTGAATCGGTGCCATACGGAAGATGCGTTGTCCACGCAGCTTGTAAGAACCGACTTGCAAAATCACTGATAGGGTTTCCATCACGAACACACCGCCCATGATCACTAACACGAACTCTTGGCGAACCAGTACCGCGATAGTGCCTAACGCACCACCTAATGCCAACGCGCCAACATCACCCATAAACACTTGAGCAGGGTAAGTGTTAAACCACAAGAAGCCTAAGCCTGCACCAACCATCGCGGTACACACCACGACCAGTTCAGAAGTATGTGGGATATAAGGAATGTGCAGATAGTTGGCAAAATTAACGTTGCCAGTTGCCCATGCAATGACCGCAAAACCAGCAGACACCAACACAGTCGGCATAATCGCCAAACCATCTAGACCATCGGTCAAGTTCACCGCGTTACTGGTTCCGACAATCACAAAATAGGTCAACACGATGTACATCAAGCCCAGTTGTGGCATCACGTCTTTAAAGAAAGGCACCACTAGCTGCGTTGCCGCGGTATCTTGACCATGGGCATAGAGCGCAAAAGCAACCACTAAAGCAATCGCAGATTGCCAGAAGTATTTCCAACGCGCGATCAAGCCATCGGTATTTTTGCGTACCACTTTGCGGTAATCATCCACAAAACCAACCGCACCGTAACCGAGCAGTACCGCAAGCACAGCCCAAACATAAGGGTTAGTCAGATCGGCCCACAACAGCACAGTAATGGTGATGGCGGCGAGGATCATCACGCCGCCCATGGTCGGAGTACCACGTTTACTAAAGTGAGATTCTGGCCCTTCATTACGTACAACTTGGCCGATCTGCAACATCTGCAAGCGTCTGATCATACGTGGCCCCATCCACAACGAAATCCCAAGCGCAGTCAGGATGCTGACGATAGCGCGAAATGAGAGATATTCGAATAGACGGAAAAACGAAAAATATGGCTGGAGCAGTTCAGCAAGCCAAATAATCATGCAAATTTCTCCTTGAGAGCAGCCGCAATCTTACTCATCCCTGCACTGTTGGCACCTTTCACCAACAATACTTGAGCGCGACCCTGTTGTTGTTCTATGTGCTGCTCAATAAATGTCATCATGTCCTGATGGGTAGCAAAGTGATGCCCTTGGCAAAGGTCGCTGATCACTTTTGCGTCCTTGCCATACGTCAGGACAAACTCAAAACTGAATGGTGCAGCATGTTCACCGACTTGTTGGTGAAGTGCAAGGCTTTCATCACCTAACTCCGCCATATTGCCCAAAATTAACCAACGTACTGCTGAAAAGCTGCCCAACAGGTCCACTGCGGCTTTCATGGCCGGCACACTGGCGTTGTAGCTGTCATCAATCAGAGTGATATCGTCACGCAGGTGAGTCAGATCAACTCGGCCTTTCACTTTGGATAAATGCGCCAAACCGTGAGCAATTTCCGCCAAGCTTGCGCCCATTTCCAGTGATAACGCCGCCGCCGCCAAAGCATTGGCTACGTTGTGTTGACCAATAATACCCAACTCAACGTCCACTTCACCGATTGGCATTACCAAAGTAAAACTAGCCACACCGAGCGCATTTAACCGCACATCGCGTGGATAAAAGTCAGCATTGTGATCGGTCGCGGAAAATGTTTTCACGGTTTTGTCAGCCAGAACTGTTTTCCAGTGCTCGCCACCATTACTATCTAGGTTCACAATCGCGACCGCACCTTCGCGTAAGCCTTGGTAAATTTCGCCTTTGGCACGTTTAACACCTTCAATCGAACCAAAACCTTCCAAGTGCGCGGCGGCCACGTTATTGACTAACGCCACATCCGGTTTAACCAAAGCCGTGGTGTAGGCAATCTCACCAATATGATTGGCACCGAGCTCAATCACCGCATAATCATCTTCGACGGTTGAACGCAGCAAAGTCAGTGGAACGCCGATGTCGTTATTGAAGTTCCCTTGGGTATACAGCACTTGGCCTTTTTGGCTTAAAATGCTCGCCACCATCTCTTTTACCGTGGTTTTGCCACAACTTCCGGTGATCGCCACAGTGGGTGTTTGGCACTGAGCATGTACCCAAGCCCCCAGTTGACCTAAGGCTTGTTTGGTATCGGCAACAACCAGTTGTGAACAGTCTGCATCGAGCTCACGCTCAACCAACAGCGCCACTGCGCCACCGGTTACCGCTTGAGAAGCAAAATCGTGCGCATCAAAACGCTCACCGACCAAGGCAACAAACAGCGCTTCGGCGGGAATAGTACGACTGTCCGTCGATACGGCGCTGATCGCGCGATCGGCGCCGATTAAGCGAGCATTCAATACCGAACAAAGCTGTGAAAGCATTACGCGGATCATGGGTGTAACTCCAGTAACTGTTGGGCGGTTTCCCGATCCGAGTAGTGAATCGTTTCGTTGGCCAGCACCTGATAATCTTCATGTCCTTTGCCCGCGAGCAGGATGATATCTTGCGCTCCTGCATGTTGGAGCGCATAACTCGCGGCTTGAAAACGTTGATGTTCGATATGAGCGCGTGCAGGGTGAATCAGTCCTGCCACCATATCCGCCACAATCGCTTGCGGCGATTCACTGCGCGGATTGTCATCGGTCAGGATCACCCGATCAGCAAACTGCTCGGCAATCGCGGCCATCATCGGGCGCTTACCACGGTCGCGATCGCCACCACAACCCACAATCGCCCACAACTGACCAACACAATGCACACGTAACGCGCGCAACGCTTTTTCTAATGCATCAGGTGTGTGTGCATAATCGACCACTATTTTGGCTTTGTGCTCACGTTGGAACAGCTCCATTCGCCCTAATACTGGACGCAGCTTTGGCGCAGTGGCGAGCAGTGCACTTTTCTCAAAACCCAAGCTGAGCAAGGTTGCGAATGCGAGCAATAAGTTACAGGCGTTAAACTCGCCAATAAGTGGCGCGTGCAGTTCGCCTTCACCCCATGAGCTGTCAAAATCCAGCGTGATGCCGCTTTCGGCGTATGCCACTTGACGCGCCCAAATGGCTTGCGCCGTATCCGGTTTCGCGACCAAGGAAACCCCGATCGCCTGCGGCAGCTGTTTGACCCATTGCGCGCCGACCGCATCATCGACATTAATAATCGCGTTTTGGCAGGCATGCTCGCTAAATAGGGAGAGTTTCGCAGCCGCGTAGGCCTCCATCGTGCCGTGATAATCCAAATGGTCACGACTCAAATTGGAAAAGACACCGGCCACAAAATGGAGCTTTTTCACTCGCCCTTGCACTAAACCATGAGACGAGGTTTCCAGCGCCGTATATTGCGCGCCGCGTTCAGCTAAATCGCTCAGTGTGGCTTGAATTTGCAACGCATTGCCTGTGGTATTGGCCGCAGGTTCAAGCGCATTTAAAAAACCGTTCCCCGTGGTACCCATCACTGCTGCCTTATGGCCTAGCAATTCTAGCCACTGAGCAATCAGTTGTGTGATGGTCGTTTTACCATTGGTACCCGTTACGCCAATCAGTTGATTATGGTGGCCGCCATACAGACGTCCTGCCATTTCCGACAAATGCTGATCAAGCTCGCTCAAATACATCACAGGTACTGCTTCACGGTACTCAACCTGCCCATGAGCGTGGTGAGCATCCGCTTCTGCCAGCACGGCATTAGCACCTTGTGCGATGGCTTTATCAATAAATTGGCGACCATCGACCGCATGGCCTTGAATGGCAACAAAGGTATCACCGCTCTTAATCTGGCGGCTATCCAGTTCTAAATGAGTAATGACCAGAGACGCCAACTTAGGGTCAGTCAACTCTAGCCAAGGAGCGATCAGTTCGGAGAGCGCTGTCTGCGTGTTCATGTTTCATCTCACACTATTATTTGTTTTGGAAGCGGTTTTCATCCGGAGCAATATTGAGGATTTGTAATGCGCCTTTCATGATTTCCGAGAAAACCGGACCGGCCACTGCGCCGCCATAGTAAGAGTCGCCTTGCGGCTCGTTAACCATGACCACCAGTGAAATTCTTGGGTCGCTCACCGGAGCCACCCCTGCGGTATAGGCGAAATATTCATCACTATAACCACCCGCAATCGCTTTACGTGACGTACCAGATTTGGCCGCAATGCGATACCCCGGAACCGCCGCACGGGTTGCCGTACCGCCGGGTTGCGTCACCGTTTCCAACATTTCGAGCACTTGATTGACGTATTTAGCATCTACCACCTGGCGAGGTTCACCGAGCCGATTCCCTTCTACAACGTGAATCGGCTGATATTTGCCATGATTGCCTAACGTGGCATAGGCGTGAGCCAGTTGGATGGGTGTGATCGCCAAACCATAGCCAAACGACAAGGTCGCGATTTCAAACTGTGACCAGCGGCGACGGTTCGGGAAAATACCTAGCGTTTCGCCCACTAAGTTAAGCCCAGAGATTTCGCCCAAACCCACCGAGTTATACATGCCGAGTAAGGCTTCCAATGGCATTTCTAGAGCTAATTTAGCCACACCAATGTTGCTCGACTTTTTCAAAATCAGCGTGAGATCGGCTTTGCCAACCTTGGAGGTGTCACGCACGCGGCTACCGCCAATTTGCATGGTGCCATCCCCGGTATCGATGATGGTGTTCTTATCCGCAACACCATTAGCCAACGCGGCTAACACCACAAAAGGTTTCACCGTTGAACCGGGCTCAAATGCATCGGTGATCACGCGGTTACGCATTTTAAAACTTTGCCAGTCACTGCGATTATTCGGGTTGTAAGAAGGCGCATTGACCATCGCCAGCACAGCCCCCGTTTTCACATCCAACATCACCGCCGATGCCGAGGTCGCGCGGTAATCCGCCATTGCCTGTTTCACGGCGCGAAAAGCGATCGCCTGCAAGCGTTGGTCTATAGTGAGCTGAATGGGTTTACCCTCTTCACGCTCTTCTAGGGCAATGTTTTCCACCACTCGCCCAAACTTATCTTTACGCGTTACGCTTTTGCCTGACTCGCCAGTGAGCGTGCTATCAAAACTGCGCTCTACCCCTTCAAGACCATGGCCGTCAATTCCGGTCACGCCAACTAAGTGTGCACTCACCTCACCTGCAGGATAATAGCGACGGGACTCTTCTTTTAGGCCAACGCCCGCTAATTTCAATTCGCGGATGTATTTCGCCATTGCCGGGCTCACCTGACGTTGCAGATAGATAAATCGCCGCGCACGGTTATCCTCGATTTTTTTCATCATTTCTTGACGATCCAAACCAAGCACATCGGCGAGTGCATACCAGCGTTCTTTCTCGACCAGTCCACCCTCTTTATAGATTGCCACAGGGTCAGCCCAGACAGCTTCGACAGGTACACTCACCGCTAATGCTTCACCATTACGATCGGAAATAATGCCGCGCGCTGATTGCAAGGTTTTGGCGCGAATCGAGCGTAAATCACCCTCTTTAATGAGGTTGTCAGGTTCAATGATTTGGATATATGCCACCCGTGCGACCAAAGCACAGAAAGCGGTTAACACAAAAAACAACAGTAAATAAAAACGCCAGCGGATAAAAATGGGCGCAGGTTCTGCCGTGGTGACACGGGGAGACACACGAGAGGATTTGGCAGGGGTAGCTTTCTTCTTCATTTAAGATTGATCACGACTTCTTTGTCTGAATCCGGACGCTTCATCTCCAGATCTTGTCTAGCCAATTGTTGTACTCGGCTGTGCTCAGCCAAAGCGGTTTCTTCCAAAATCAGGTTACGCCACTCGTTATCGAGCCGTTCACGCTCCATAAAGGCTTGGTCTTTCTCGCTGATCGCCTGCCTTGTATGGTGAGTCATAAATACCACGCCCATCGCACAGCTGAAAATCAGCACCAAAATCAGCAAAGGCACCCGACCTACGGTCAGTAGATCGAGAGCAATTAATTTTGCAAGGTTCGGTGGAGACTGACGAGGCATCATAACCCTCTACAGTTTTTCAGCCACACGCAGCACTGAACTGCGTGAACGCGGGTTGAGTTCAACTTCTTGATCCGAGGGCTTGAGTGCCTTACCCACGGTTTTCATTTTGGCACTACCCAACGCGCGAATTTGATCTTGGGTCAACGGAATACCGTGCGGCACTTGCGGGCCTTGGCTCTCTTTACGCATAAAGCGTTTCACCATGCGATCTTCCAGTGAATGGAAACTGATCACAGACAAACGGCCTTGTGGAGCCAGAATGTCAGAAGCGCCGCGCAATGCGGTATCAATCTCTTCTAATTCACTGTTGATGTAGATCCGAAAAGCCTGAAAAGCGCGGGTGGCAGGGTGCTTTTTCTCTTTAAAACTCTTAGGTGCCGCATCGGAGATGAGTTTTGCTAACTGGCTGGTACGCGTCAAGGGCTCGTTAAGCTCGTTTTCCCGATATTCGACAATGGCTTTGGCAATTCTGCGCGCATGTTTATCTTCACCAAACTCGCGAATGACCCAAGTGATGTCATCCAAGTCGGCTTGTGCCAACCACGCGGAAACTGGCATACCACTGGTTGGATCCATGCGCATGTCGAGTGGACCATCTTTCATAAAACTAAAACCGCGCTCGGCATCATCCAACTGCGGTGAAGAAACGCCGAGATCGAACAACACTCCATCGACTTTACCCACCAGATCATAACGCTGTGCGTATTCCGCAATGCCCGAGAAAGGGCCATGGACGATGGTAAAACGCGGATCATCAATCTTCTGCGCTTCAGCAATGGCTTGTGGATCACGGTCAATGCTGTACAGACGACCTTCTGGGCCTAACTGAGCGAGAATGGTGCGACTGTGACCACCGCGGCCAAAGGTGCCATCGATGTAGATACCATCCGGCTTGATCGCCAATCCTTCAATCGATTCGTTCAGTAGTACAGAGATGTGTTGGAAAGATGCAGTCATGATTTTCTCGTTGTGCTGGGCATGCCCGTCATATGGGTTAGTGTACCGATTTCAGACACTACCGCTAGCCATAAGCGTATACAGGACGTGACTTTGCGCTAAGTTTAATGGTTTTGCTACGACCTGAGTCAGCAAAAAGCAAAAAACCCACCATAACACAAGGCTATGATGGGTCTGCAATAGGTGGAGTCGACGTATAAGCCGGGTTCTGTTCCGCTTGCGCGGTAGTAGCCATTCCTCTAGGCCAGCAATCACTCACTGGCTCAAGCAACCTACCCGCCTCCTAACGCGAGCAACGCTATGTGGAGGCCTATTTGGTCTTGCTCCGGGTGGAGTTTACCCTGCTACGAACTGTTGCCAGCCGCACGGTGCGCTCTTACCGCACCCTTTCACCCTTACCTGATCCTATCCCGAAGGAGAGGCCATCGGCGGTTTGCTCTCTGTTGCACTTGTCGTAGGCTTGCGCCCCCCAGGCGTTACCTGGCACCCTGCTCTATGGAGCCCGGACTTTCCTCCCCCTTATCAGTCTCCCTGGCGATAGGCCAAGGGACGTCAATAAGGCAGCGACTACCCAGTCAACTCCGCGGCGGATTGTAGCGAGAAGTGTGAGCAGAGTCCAGAAACAATCGGCCAGTGAGTCAAATCTCGGTTTGACTGCTTACTTTGCATTCAATTAGGAATCAAAGACGAAAAAAAACCGCTGCAAGCAGCGGTTTCTTCAATCAAACACTGTTTAACCAAACCAGTGGATCAGAAATTACTTTTTCTTTTTCGCTTTTGCATTTGGCAGGTCAGTGATGGTGCCTTCGAATACTTCAGCAGCCAGACCAACAGACTCATGCAGAGTTGGGTGCGCATGGATGGTCAGTGCGATGTCTTCTGCATCACAGCCCATCTCGATCGCCAGACCGATTTCACCCAGCAGTTCACCACCGTTAGTACCTACGATAGCACCACCGATCACACGATGAGTCTCTTTATCGAAGATCAGCTTAGTCATACCGTCTGCACAGTCAGAAGCAATCGCACGGCCAGAGGCTGCCCATGGGAAAGTAGCAACTTCATAGTTGATGCCTTCTGCTTTTGCTTCTTTTTCTGTCTTACCAACCCAAGCAACTTCTGGCTCAGTGTAAGCGATTGATGGGATCACTTTGGGATCGAAGTAGTGCTTCTTACCAGAGATCACTTCTGCCGCTACGTGGCCTTCATGCACGCCTTTATGTGCCAGCATTGGTTGACCCACGATGTCACCGATCGCGAAGATGTGCGGAACGTTAGTGCGCATTTGCTTATCCACGCGGATAAAGCCACGCTCGTCCACTTCCAGACCCGCTTTCTCAGCATCCAGCAGTTTACCGTTTGGTACACGGCCAATCGCAACCAGAACCGCATCGTAACGCTCAGCTTGTGCTGGTGCGCTCTTACCTTCCATTGAAACGTAGATACCATCTTCTTTCGCTTCAACGGCGGTCACTTTGGTTTCAAGCATCAGGTTGAACTTATCTTTGATGCGTTTGGTATAGACTTTAACCATATCTTTATCCGCAGCAGGAATAAGCTGGTCAAACATCTCGACCACATCAATTTTAGAACCCAGTGAGTGATAAACGGTCGCCATTTCCAGACCGATGATACCGCCGCCCATGATCAGCAGTTTTCCAGGCACTTCTTTCAGTTCCAACGCATCGGTTGAATCCCAAATACGTGGGTCTTCATGCGGAATGAATGGCAGTTTGATTGGACGAGAACCTGCGGCAACGATCGCGTTATCGAAAGTTACGACAGTTTTGCCCTCTTCGCCTTCCACTTCAATAGTGTTCGGGCCAGTGAATTTACCGTAGCCGTTGACTACGTTCACTTTACGCATTTTTGCCATACCAGCCAGACCACCGGTAAGCTGATTGATCACTTTTTCTTTCCACAGACGAACTTTGTCGATGTCTGTTTTTGGCTCGCCAAACACAATACCGTGCTCAGTCAGCGCTTTAGCTTCTTCAATCACTTTTGCAACGTGCAGCAGGGCTTTAGAAGGAATACAACCAACGTTCAGACACACACCACCTAGCGTGTTGTAACGTTCGATGATGACGGTATCCAGACCTAAGTCTGCACAGCGGAATGCGGCGGAGTAACCAGCAGGACCGGCACCAAGCACCACGACTTGGGCTTTAATTTCTTTGCTCATTTCGACCTCTTGTAGTCAATATCCCTAACAGGCTGATGGGTGTTCTATCTAGTTGTTTTATTTACAAACGAATCAAAAACGAATGTTTCAAATCAAGCATGTAAAACGATTACTTTCAGACCGCAACAGTTTACAGAGATGTTAATGGTGTGAAAAGTAAATCCATGTAGCCTGTGAGCTAGACAACAATTCAACGGAAAAATCGGTTTCAACGTCAAATTGGGAGATAACCATTAAATCGGGTGGCTTTCGCCACCCGAGAATGCGCTTACAGTACCAGACGACGGATGTCGCTTAGACACTCGTTCAGGTAAGTAATGAAGCGTGCACCTTCTGCACCGTCGATCACGCGGTGATCGTAAGACAGTGACAGTGGCAGTTGCAGACGTGGCGCGAACTCTTTGCCGTTCCACACTGGCTTCATCTCAGACTTAGACACACCCAGAATAGCAACTTCTGGTGCGTTAACGATTGGGGTAAACGCTGTACCGCCAATGCCGCCTAGGCTAGAGATAGTGAAACAGCCACCTTGCATGTCAGCAGCAGTCAGCTTACCGCCACGGGCTTTCTTCGATACTTCAGCCAGCTCTTTTGACAGCTCGTAGATGCCTTTCTTGTTCACATCTTTAAACACAGGAACCACCAGACCATTTGGTGTATCCACTGCGATACCGATGTTCACGTATTTCTTCAGGATCAAGCTTTCGCCGTCGTCAGACAGAGAAGAGTTGAACGCAGGGAAAGCTTCCAGCGCTTTAGCGGCTGCTTTCATGATGAAGACCAGCGGAGTGATCTTCATGCCTGTGTCGCGCTTCGCTTCCATCGCGTTTTGCTCTTGGCGGAATTTCTCTAGCTCAGTGATGTCTGCATTGTCCCATTGGGTCACGTGCGGGATCATCACCCAGTTACGGTGCAGGTTAGCACCAGAGATTTTCTTGATGCGAGACAGTGGTTGCACTTCGGTTTCACCGAACTTGCTGAAGTCCACTTTTGGCCAAGGCAGTAAGCCCAGAGCTGCGCCATCACCTTTGCCTGAAGCGGTTGCTTGCGCGCCAGATTCCAGACGTTTCAGCGCTTCTTTCACGTAGCTCTGTACGTCTTCTTTCAGGATACGGTTCTTACGGCCAGAGCCTTTTACTTTGGCTAGGTTAACGCCAAACTCACGAGCCAGACGACGCACTACTGGAGAAGCGTGTGAGTACTCATGGTTTTCTTGGAATTCGCCACTTGCTGCTGGTGCAGCCGCCGCAGGAGCTGCTGCTTGAGCAGGTGCTGCCGCTGGTGCAGAAGCTTGAACAGGTGCCGCTACTGGCGCTGCGCCAGCAACTTCAAACACCATGATCAGCGAGCCAGTTTTCACTTTATCGCCTGCAGCCACTTTGATCTCTTTTAGAGTACCAGCAAATGGTGCTGGTACTTCCATAGAAGCCTTATCGCCTTCTACTGTGATCAGTGATTGCTCTTCGCTGATGCTGTCGCCCACGTTAACCATGATTTCAGTTACGGTCACTTCGTCACCGCCGATATCAGGTACTTGAACTTCTTTCAGTGCTGCAACGGCTGGAGCAGCGGCTGCCGCTGGTGCCGCAGCTTGAACTGGTGCTGCAACTGGCGCAGCGCCTGCTACTTCAAACACCATGATCAGTGAACCCGTTGATACTTTGTCGCCAGCTGCGATTTTGATCTCTTTAACAGTACCGGCGAAAGGTGCTGGTACTTCCATTGACGCTTTGTCGCCTTCAACGGTGATCAGAGATTGCTCTTCAGCAACCACATCGCCAACTTTGACCATGATTTCAGTCACTTCAACTTCATCACCGCCAATGTCTGGTACTTGCACTTCTTTCAGTGCAGCTGCCGCTGGAGCCGCAGCAACCGGTGCCGCCGCTTGAGGCGCAGGAGCTGGTGCAGCCGCTGCTGCACCTTCCGCTTCAAATACCATGATCAGAGAGCCAGTAGACACTTTGTCACCTGCAACCACTTTGATCTCTTTAACGATACCCGCTTGAGAAGCAGGAACTTCCATAGAAGCTTTGTCGCCTTCAACCGTGATTAGAGATTGCTCTTCAGCCACTTTGTCGCCTACTTTGACGAGAATCTCAGTGACTTCAACCTCATCCGCACCGATGTCAGGTACATAAATTTCGATTGCCATTACTTTTCCTACCTTCAATTAAGCGTACAGCGGGTTGGTTTTTTCAGTGTCGATGTCGAATTTCTTGATTGCTTCTGCAACCACAGATTTCTCAACATCACCACGTTTAGCCAATTCATTCAGCGCTGCGACTACAACGTAACCAGCATTAACTTCAAAGTGACGACGCAGGTTTTCACGGCTGTCTGAACGGCCGAAACCATCAGTACCCAGCACTTTGTAAGACTCAGCAGGAATGAACGCACGTACTTGATCCGCGTAGTTCTTCATGTAGTCAGTTGCTGCGATAGCAGGCTCAGTACCCATCACTTGTGCGATGTAAGGTACTTTCACGTCTGCTTCTGGGTGCAGCATGTTGAAACGATCACAAGCTTGGCCATCACGCGCCAGCTCGTTGAATGAAGTCACAGAGTAAACGTCAGACGCTACACCGTACTCTTCACTCAGAATTTGTGCTGCTTTACGCACTTCGTTCATGATGGTGCCTGAGCTCATCAGTTGAACTTTTGCTTTGTTACCTGCGTAAGTTTCCAGCTTGTAGATACCTTTGCGGATACCTTCTTCAGCGCCAGCAGGCATTGCTGGGTGAGCGTAGCTTTCGTTCATCAGTGTCAGGTAGTAGAACACGTTCTCTTGCTCACCGTACATACGACGGATACCGTCTTGCAGGATTACCGCAACTTCGTAAGCGAAGGTTGGGTCGTAAGAGATACAGTTTGGTACCGTGCCCGCAAGAATGTGCGAGTGACCATCTTCGTGCTGTAGGCCTTCACCGTTCAGTGTGGTACGACCCGCAGTAGCACCCAGTAGGAAGCCACGCGCTTGTTGGTCGCCCGCCATCCACGCCATGTCGCCAACACGTTGGAAACCGAACATAGAGTAGTAGATGTAGAACGGGATCATCGGCAGGTTGTTGGTGCTGTATGACGTTGCAGCCGCAACCCAAGATGACATTGCCCCCAGCTCGTTGATACCTTCTTGCAGTACCTGACCTGAAGTCGCTTCTTTGTAGTAAGAAACGATATCGCGATCTTGTGGAGTGTAGTTCTGACCGTGTGGGTTGTAGATACCGATTTGACGGAACAGACCTTCCATACCGAACGTACGTGCTTCATCCGCGATGATAGGAACGATGTTTTGACCAATGTTCTTATCTTTCAGCAGGATGTTCAGTGAACGTACATACGCCATAGTTGAAGAAATTTCACGGCTCTGCTCTTCCAGCAGTGGCTTGAACTCTTCCAGAGCCGGCACAACGAACTCACCAGTGAAGTTTGGCAGGCGCTGAGGTGTGTAACCGTGCAGTGCTTTACGACGAGCGTGCAGGTATTCGTACTCTTTTGAGCCTTCTTCTAGCTTCAGGTAAGGCAGGTTGTTGACTGCTTCATCTGAAATCAGGTCTTGCAGACCAAGGCGGTTACGCATCGCCAGAACATGGGTCATATCCATCTTCTTCACTTGGTGCGCAATGTTCTTACCTTCTGCTGCATCACCCATGCCGTAACCTTTAACCGTTTTCGCTAGGATAACAGTTGGACGGCCTTTGGTTTCTTGTGCGTTTTTGTACGCTGCGTACACTTTAGATGACTCGTGACCACCGCGTTTCAGAGCGAAGATCTCATCGTCAGTCATGTCAGCAACCAATGCTGCTGTCTCTGGGTACTTACCGAAGAAGTGCTCACGTACGTAAGCGCCATCTTTAGCTTTGAACGTTTGGTAGTCGCCGTCGATGGTTTCGTTCATCAGTTGCAACAGTTTACCAGTGGTATCTTTCGCCAGCAGTTTGTCCCAGCCGTTGCCCCAAATCACTTTCACTACGTTCCAGCCAGCGCCACGGAACAGACCTTCCAGTTCTTGGATGATCTTGCCGTTACCCATAACAGGGCCGTCCAGACGTTGCAGGTTACAGTTGATCAGGAAGCATAGGTTATCTAGCTTCTCACGCGCAGCGAAAGAGATCGCGCCGCGTGATTCTGGCTCGTCCATCTCACCGTCACCTAGGAACGCGTATACGCGTTGTGCAGTGGTGTCTTTCAGGCCGCGGCCGTTCAGATACTTCAGGAAGCGAGCTTGATAAATTGCAGAAATTGGACCCAGACCCATAGATACGGTCGGGAATTGCCAGAATTCAGGCATCAATTTCGGGTGTGGGTAAGAAGGAATGCCTTTGCCATCCACTTCCTGACGGAAGTTGTCCAGTTGTTCTTCAGTCAAACGGCCTTCAACGAAAGCACGCGCGTAGATCCCTGGAGAGATGTGACCTTGATAGTAAACCAAGTCGCCACCGTCTTGCTCATTTGGAGCACGGAAGAAGTGGTTGAAACAGGTTTCGTAGAAAGCAGCTGAAGATTGGAAAGAAGCCATGTGGCCACCCAGTTCCAAATCTTTTTTCGATGCACGCAGCACGATCATGATCGCGTTCCAGCGAATGATTGAACGGATACGACGTTCGAGCGTGGTGTCACCTGGGTAAGCAGGTTCTTGTGCCGCAGGAATGGTGTTGATGTAGTTAGTGGTCACGCCTGTTGGCATGTCTACCCCATCCAGACGCGCTTTTTCTAGCACTTGCTCAAGCAGGTACTGCGCACGTTCTACGCCTTCTTCACGGACAACGGATTCAAGGGCAGCAAGCCACTCCTGAGTTTCCAGTGCATCTACGTCATGCTTCATGTCAGACATGGCGATCTATCCTTCTGTTGGTTGGATTTAAGTTGAATCGCAATGGCCGCTATTGCGGCTCATTACCCTGCTGAATTCGACGCAGAGATCGCTCACGGCGAGTCTGTTCACGAGTCAAATCCAACAACGTTTCTTCGATATAAGCTAAGTGAGAATGGGACATTTCACGTGCCTTTTCCGGCTGACCCGAAACAATCGCATCCACAATGTTAGCCCGGTGTTTGCTTACTTTCTCTACCGCTTCAGGGCGGCGATGTAAGAGTTTAAAATTCTGACGAATATTCTGCTCAAGCAGTGGACTCAAGCTGCGTACGATGTGCAGTAACACAACGTTGTGCGCGGCTTCGGTAATGGCAATCAAAAAGGCCATCACCCGCTCTGCTTCTTCATCCACATTATTCAATGCCTGAGCCTCCGCGATACGCGTAACACAGTGTTGAATACGAGCAAAATCTTCTTCGGTACCACGCAACGCCGCAAAATAGGCGCAAATACCTTCCAGCGCATGACGCGCTTCCAGCAGATCCAGTTGAGTTTCGGAGTGGCTAGACAATAAATTTAGCAGAGGATCAGAAAAGCTCTGCCAAATTCGGTCACTAACGAATGTACCACCACCTTGACGGCGGGTAAGCAAGCGTTTGGCTTCCAAGCGTTGTATGGCTTCTCTGATCGAGGGGCGAGACACTTCAAACTGTTTGGCCAGCTCGCGTTCCGGAGGAAGTTGCTGACCGGGTGAGAGTGTTCCTTCCACTATCAGTCTCTCCAGTTCTTGTTCAATCACATCGGAGAGCTTTGGCTGACGGATCCTTTGATAAGCCATAATTTATTGTTCTTCTACTCTTATTCTTCTTGCTGGCAATTGGTAATACCAATTTTAAGTTGGTGCAGAAATTAACATAATTAAAACGCCAGTGTCCAGCCGAAAATTGACCTAAATCATAGAACAGGTCACGCCCTAACAATCCAGCAACAATAGTTGATTAAAACAGCAAAATTATTGGTCAGACCAATTACAAAATAGATACAGGTGGGGTATTGGCGGGCTAGAAGTACCAACTCAAACGAAGCTCAAGATTGAATATCAACCAGTTAGAAATCTGTTCCTCCAGATGACAGCGAAATAATATTGGTGATAACCCACCATCAAAAACCACCTCACTTCGCACAATTTCATGCAACAAATGTTCACATTTCCGTCATTTATCAACAATTATCACATTAAGTAATGATTCCATTGATTACTATGCATATGGTTTTAACTAATGACGTGACGAACAATGAAAAAAACACTTCTCACCAGTGCGATTGCACTGGCACTGACTTTTCCAGCCCTCGCCGCCAATGGCGATATTCATAATGTGACCATTCTGGGTACCTCTGACCTACATGGTCATTTCATGCCGTGGGATTATGCAGCGGATAAAAAAGAGATGAGCGGCAGCCTGAGCCAAATTGCCACTCAGGTAAAAACGATTCGCCAAGAGCAACCGAACGTGATTCTGGTCGATGCGGGCGACACCATTCAAGGCAACTTTGTGGAAACGTTCAAAGAGGAAGCGACCGATCCGATGATGTTGGGCTTCAACGAGATGAAGTACGACGTTTGGGTACTTGGTAACCATGAGTTTGATTTTGGCCTCAAGGTGCTCAATCGCTCTCTAACTCAATTCAAAGGGCAATCTCTGGCGGGTAACATCCAACGTGCTGATGGCAACCCGTTTCTCCCTAGCTACACCATTATCGAGCGTGATGGCATCAAGATCGGGGTGATTGGGATGGATACACCAATGACCCAAGTGTTTGCCGAAGGAACCAATCGACTCGAAGGCATGACCTTTACTAACCCTACCCTTGAAGTGCAAAAGGTCATCAAGCAAATTGATCCACAGGTAGATGCGATTATCCTAGTCGCGCATATGGGTCTGGAGAATGAAAACGACATCGCCAATACTGGCGTGACCGACATTGCCAACGGCAACCCAGAACTGGATGCGATTGTGGCAGGTCACATGCACACTCGGATTGATAAAGCCGTGGTGAATGGTGTGATCATTACCGAGCCAGATAAATACGGACGTGCGCTGTCGCGTATTGATCTGCAATTTGAAGAACAAAACGGCAAGTTCACTCTCGTCAACAAAGATAGCCTGACCTACAAAATCAAAGACATTACCTCTGACAGTAAAATGGAGTCGCTCTACGAGCCTTACCATAAACGCTTACGTGAGATGGCAAACCGCGAAGTGGCTCAGCTCAGTGGGGTGAATTTAGTGCCAGAAAACGAAATTCGTGGCATCCCACAAGTGCATGTGCAAGACACCGGCATCAGCGCGCTCTTCCAAGAAGCGAGCTTCTTCTATGCGCCCAAAGCCAATGTGATTGCGCTACAAATTGATAACGATAATGCCAAGTTAGATGTAGGGCCGATCAAGGCCAAAGACATCGCCTACAACTACCAATATGCCGGCGGCGAAATCACGGTTTACCAAATGACGGGCAAAGAGTTGAAGCAATATATGGAATGGTCAGCGGGCTATTTCAACTCAGTCAAACCGGGGGATGTCACATACAGCTTTAACCCTGAACGCCGAGCCTCAAAATACTCCACCAACGATTTCTTTGCAGGCGTAACTTACACCATCGATCTCACTCAACCAGCCGGTGAACGTATTACTGATTTGAAATTTGCCGATGGCACACCAGTAACGGATAACAGTGAAATTCGTCTAGGCATGAATAGCTACCGTATGGGGCATCTCACCAAGAAAGGTGGCGTATTAGAAGGACAACAATTCCCAGTATTGTTTGATACCGAAGCCGAATATGGTGAAGAACAAGGCACGATTCGCAATCTCACCATTCGTTACCTGACCGAGCAAAAGCAAGGTAAGTATGAAGGGAAAGCGATGCAACGCTGGAAACTGTCTGGCTTAGAAGGATTTGAGAAGGAACGGGAGATCGTTAAAGAGCTGATTAACAGTGGCAAAATTGATGTTCCAACCAGTGCCGATGGCCGTTACACCAATATTGAATCGATTAATGTCCAAGACCTGATTTTAGAAGATTCAGCAGCAAAAAATGCGGCGATCATGCAGCGTTTATCGCGCTTGGAAACTGCGCCAAGTGACGAAAAAGCCACTCTCAAACGTGAGCTAATTTTGTTGGAAGCGCTTAATCCTTAATAACGAAAACGCCCTCTTTTTATGAGAGAGGGCGTTGTTTTCAATCATTTCGCTTCTAGATGATCAATCATGAGTTGTAATGACTGATTGCCGCGAAACTCATTGATGTCCAGCTTGTACGCCAAGCGTACCGTTTTTACCGAAGCATCCGGCCAGCGGCGTAGATCGACGTTAAACGCAATTCCATCAATCATCACATTGGTCGGAAAGCCTTTATACAGCGGTTCAAGCATCAGTTTGAGGTGTTTTTCGCCAACCAGTTTTTGGTGCAGCACTTTAAATTCACCATCAAATAGGGGTTCAGGAAACGCTTGTCCCCATGGGCCACCGGCACGCAGTAATTCGGCAGTATGCAGCGAAAACTCTTCCGGTTTCAGTTCGCCATCACTGAGGATAATACCTTTGAGCGCCGCTTCATCGAGCTCTTCACGCACTACATTGTCAAACAGTCGGCAAAAACCCTCAAAATTCCGCTCTTCAATGGTCAAACCCGCCGCCATCGCGTGGCCACCAAACTTGAGAATGATGCCCGGATTTTGCGTATCAATTTTATCCAACGCATCACGCATATGCAGACCGGGAACCGAGCGACATGAACCTTTCAGCTTGCTATCGCCACCTTCGGCAAACGCAATCACGGGGCGGTGATATTTCTCTTTGATGCGCGAAGCCAGAATGCCGATCACCCCTTGGTGCCAATCGCGCTGAAACAGCACTAAACCGTAAGGCAGCTCGCGATCATCGCTCAGTTGCAAGCGCTCACAAAATGCCACCGCCTCTTGCTTCATCCCCTCTTCAATCTCTTTTCGGGTTTGATTGAGGCCGTCTAGCTCACTCGCCATACGCCGCGCCGCATGAATGTTATTACACAGCAAAAGTTCAACGCCGAACGACATATCATCCAAACGCCCTGCGGCGTTAATCCGTGGCCCAAGCGCAAAGCCAAAATCAGCGGCGACCAAACGGCGCGCATCGCGCTTAGCCACTTCAATCAGTGCTTGAATGCCGGGACGCGCTAAACCCGCACGAATACGCTGCAAACCTTGATGCACCAAAATACGGTTGTTGTCATCCAGCGGTACCACATCGGCAACGGTGCCAAGCGCCACTAAATCAATCAACTCCATCAATTTCGGTTCAGCTATACCTTGCGCTGCAAACCAACCTTGCTGACGCATGTGCACACAAAGCGCCATCATCAAATAGAAAGCAACCCCTACCCCTGCGAGCGCCTTAGAAGGGAAAGCACACTGCTGCAAGTTCGGGTTCACCATCGCATCTACCTCTGGCAATTGCTGCCCCGGTAGATGGTGATCGGTGACCAACACTTGCAAGCCTTTCTGCTTGGCGTAACGCACACCTTCCAGCGAAGAAACACCGTTATCCACGGTCATGATCATCTCTGCGCCACGCTCAATCGCTTGATCCACCACTTCAGGGCTCAGGCCATAACCATCTTCAAAACGGTTTGGCACTAAGTAATCCACATTGTGGCTACCGAGCATACGCAGCGCGAGCACGGAAAGTGCCGAACTGGTTGCCCCATCGGCATCAAAATCCCCCACCACTATGATGCGTTTTTGCTCGGCAATCGCTGCAAACAGCAATTCGACCGCGCGTTCAATCCCATGCAGTTGCTTAAAGGAATGCAGTGCTTTGGCGGCTTTTTCGAGCTGCGCGATATCACGCACACCACGGTTGAGGTAAAGCCTGCGCAATAGCGGGTCGATATGGTCAGGAAGAAGTGAAAGATCGGGGTCTGGGCGTCGCTGGATTTCTATCATGCTGTGACAGGCCAAAGTTACCTTTGGCCTGATTCCTTAATCGGTTGGAGATTATTGTGTCGCTTGCAAGCGTTGCAGTAGTTGTGGCGCTGGCAAGTAACCGCCAACCATCTCGCCATTCGGCAGGAAGATCGCCGGAGTGCCGCTAATGCCGAGCTCATGGCCTAGCATGTAGTGCTGTTCAATCGTCTGCTGGCACTGAGCAATATCTTTATCGGCCGTGATGGTTTTACGATTGGTTTTCGCATCGTGCATCGCCGCTTTTGGATCGTTAGAACACCAAATGGCCGCCATCTGATCCGCCACTTGGCCTTTAGGCCCTTGGCGTGGGTAAGCCAAATAGCGCACGGTAATGCCTAAGTCATTGTATTCTTTGAGTTGGCTGTGCAGCCGCACACAGTAACCACACGTGATATCGGTAAACACGGTGATTGCGTATTTTTCATTCGGCGCTTTGTACTCAATCATAGTGTCTTGCAACGCGGCCAACTTCTTCGCATTCAATGGTGCTTGGCGTTGAGCCACAACATCGACGTAGCCGCCATTCGCATCCAGTGCGTAAAGCGTCCCCGCGATAAAATGTTCACCATTGGGCGAAGAAAAAAGGATACCGCCTGAGGTTTGTACTTCGAGCAAACCATCAATATCCGCAGGTTTGATGTCTTGAATCTGTAATCCCAGTTTGGCAAAGCGCTGCTCAAGTTCGGCTTTATTGAATTGGACTGGCGCACTGGTCGCATTCACGTTGAATGCCATACTCAGTAAAGGAAATGCCAGCCATGTTAATCGGCGCAATACGCTCATGAAAATCACCTTTTTTCAAGCCCTTGGATGGTGCTCATTGTGGAGTTGTTTAAGTCGCTCAGTCGCGACATGAGTATAAATTTGTGTGGTCGATAAATCACTATGCCCAAGCAGCATCTGCACCACGCGCAAATCCGCCCCGTAGTTGAGCAAGTGAGTGGCAAACGCATGACGCAGTACGTGTGGTGAGAGTTTTTCCACATCAATGCCCGCAATCACCGCATAGTGCTTAATACGATGCCAGAAAGTTTGCCGAGTCATTTGTTGCCCTCGGCTGCTGGGGAAAACGATATCCGACGTTTGCTCCCCCAGAAGTAAAGACCGTCCCTGCTGCAAAAAAGTTTCAATCCATTCAACAGCATTTTCACCCATTGGAACTAACCGCTCTTTGCCGCCCTTACCAATCACCCGCACGACGCCTTGGCGTAAACTCATGTTTTCCATGGTCAGCGATACGAGTTCAGTCACCCGTAACCCCGTGGCATACAGCAGTTCGAGCATGGCTTTATCGCGCAGCTCAATTGGCGTTTGTGGGTCGGGCGCATTGAGTAAAGCATCGACTTGCGCTTCACTCAAATCTTTCGGCAGCCGGATAGGTAATTTAGGGCTAATCAACAGTGCGCTAGGATCATCAGCGCGCACTTTCTCGCGATGTAAATACTGAAACAAACGACGAATTGCCGAGAGCATACGCGCTTTCGACGTCGGCTTATAATTTTGCTCCGACAGCCAGCTTTGGTACTCCTGTAAACCCGAGAAACTAATAAAATCCAGCCGATAGTTACGCTGTTCCATCCACTCCAATAGTTTACTTAAATCATTACGATACGAAGCCACGGTATTTTCGGCCAAGCCGCGTTCTAACCACATCGTATCTAAAAATTGTTCTACCAACCCTTGATCGGGAGAAAAGGCGTCGCTCACCGCATCCTCAGCTTTTGCTATCTCATTACAGCGCGTTTAATAGCATAAAAAAGCCAGTGATGCAGGATATTGGCTGCATTCCGGCCATTTTTATGGTTAGAATTTGCTATTCCTTCGCAGACAGATACAAATAATTAATGAAGATTGGTCTATTTTATGGCTCAAGCACCTGCTATACCGAAATGACCGCGGAGAAAATTCGCGCCATTCTTGGTGAAGAGTTGGTGGACATCCACAACGTAAAAGAATCCCCCCTCACTTTAATGAGTGATTACGACCTTTTACTGCTGGGCATTTCAACGTGGGATTTCGGTGAAATTCAAGAAGACTGGAGTGCAGTATGGGATCACATCGATGGCGTGTCGCTAAAAAACAAGTACGTCGCGTTATTCGGCTTAGGCGATCAAGAAGGTTATGGCGAATGGTATCTGGATGCGATGGGGCTGCTGCACGACCAGATCAAGAAGAGCGGAGCTAACATGATTGGCTACTGGCCAAATCAAGGCTATGAGTTTGAGGCTTCTAAAGCACTGACCGAAGATGGCAGCCATTTTGTCGGCCTCGCGCTGGATGAAGATTCGCAATATGACTTGAGTGATGAACGCATCGCCACTTGGATTGAGCAAGTGCTAACCGAGTATCACGACGCGATTTAAGAGCATTCGTCATCGCCGCATCTTTTGCCCCTCCCTTACCAAGGGAGGGAATTCAGTCGGGTTCTAAGCCTCTGGCTGCAACGCCGCCCGAAAACGTCGCCAGTCAAACACCAAACCAGGGTCGGTTTTACGCAGCGGCGCAATATACTGATGCCCCGTAATGCGCGGTAAAGTGATGTGCGGGTAATGCACCATCAAAGCTTGGGTCAGCTCAGTCAACGCCTGATATTGCGCATCGGTATACGGCACAAAATCGCTCCCCTCTAGCTCAATGCCAATCGAATAATCGTTACACTTTGCCCGTCCCGCAAACGAAGAAACACCTGCGTGCCACGCGCGCAGATGAAACGGCACAAATTGCACCACTTCACCATCACGGCGGATCACACAATGCGCCGAGACGCGCATCTTGGCGATCACCTTAAAAAACGGATGCTGATGAGCGTCCAACTGGCCAAGGAAAAACTGCTCAATATACGGCCCACCAAACTGGCCGGGGGGCAAACTGATGTTGTGCACCACCAACAATGAAACATCTTCCCGATCACTGCGTGCATCACAATGCGGAGAAGGGACTTTTCTGGCATGGCTGTACCAACCTTGGCTATCAATCATTTCTTCTCCTTGCCTTGGGCTTTCATCAAATGGCCACCTTATTCGTCTATATATCCTCAAACAACGGAGAGTTGCAGGTAGCTGACAGTGGGTTTATCTCCAACATCGACCAACGCGATGATCATGAAAAAACCTAACCAACACCGCGGCAACTTCAATGAGAAACGGATACTTGAATGACGCTGATTTTACCTAGCTAACAGCGAAATGCGAGATTAGAGGCTGAATTCTTAGGCAACAGTCAGTATCATGGCGCGGTTATGTTTAACACGGAAATTCGACTTGCGATGAAAGAAACTCACAACAGTCAGGATCGCCTTGCGTACCTGAAACAGCAACTGCCTGCCGATATTACTCGCAGCGTGATCGACACATTAAAAGAAGACTTAGGGGGAACGCTCGATCCAGCCGCGGACATCACGGCTAGCCTCATCCCCGCCGATCGCATCAATACAGCAACCATCATCACTCGTGAAGCGGGCGTGTTTTGTGGCCAGTTGTGGGCGGATGAAGTGTTTAAACAGCTCGGCGGCCAAGTCACCATTGAGTGGCATGTGCAAGATGGTGATACCCTCACGCCCAACCAAACCTTGTGTACCTTAACCGGGCCTGCGCGTATTCTGCTCACCGGTGAGCGTAACGCAATGAACTTTATCCAAACCCTTTCCGGTTGCGCCACGGCTACAGCGCGTTATGTGCAAGAGCTCAAAGGCACTCAGTGCCGTTTGCTCGATACTCGTAAAACCATTCCCGGCCTGCGCAGCGCACTGAAATACGCAGTGGCTTGTGGCGGCGGTTATAATCACCGTATCGGCGTGTTTGATGCTTACCTCATCAAAGAAAACCACATTATTGCTTGTGGTGGGATCCGTCAGGCCATTACCACCGCCAAGCAGCTCAATCCGGGTAAACCCGTCGAAGTGGAAACCGAAACCTTGGCCGAATTGGAAGAGGCGATCAGCGCCGGTGCCGACATCATTATGCTCGATAACTTTAGTCTTGAGATGATGCGTGAGGCAGTAAAGATTAACGCCGGGCGCGCCGCGCTGGAGAACTCCGGCAATATCACGCTGGATAACCTGAAAGAGTGCGCAGAGACGGGGGTGGATTACATCTCGGTCGGCGCACTGACCAAACACCTCAAAGCCCTTGATTTGTCGATGCGTTTTAAGTCGTAACCCTTGAGGCTAACTTCAAATATTTCAAATAGTTAACAGGAAGCGAGACGCTTCCTGTTTTGTTCTTTATTTTCAGATGATCAACCCACCTTTTTTAACTGACTCGTAATATTTTGTATTCACTATGCAAATCAGTTGGTTAAATCCATATTTGCCTCGCAGCCTCCTTTCAACGGCATTCCCCCTTTGCAGCACACTGCTTATGCTCATTGCGCTTAATACGCAAAGACCTACGGAGGGAATCATGAAAGCGTATAAAAACAAACAACAGAAAGGTTTTACCTTAATTGAATTAATGATTGTGGTGGCTGTAATTGGTGTGTTGGCAGCGATTGCAATGCCCCAATACCAGAAATATGTTGCTAAAAGTGAAATCGCCTCTGTTTTAGCAACACTGACTGGCAGCAAGACCAACGTAGAGGCATATACTGTTGAAAATGGTATTTTCCCCAAAGCAGGTGATGAAACCAAGCTAGGTGTTCCTACAATGCCTTTAGGTGTTGCTGTATTCCCTGCGTCACCTACAAATGATGGTGGAACAATCGCATTTACTTTTACTTCTGTAGCTAGTGGTGCTAGCAGTTTGACAGCAGGAACAAATTTAACCTTGACACGAACAGCGTCTACAGGTGCATGGAAATGTTCAACTGAAGGTAGCAAAAAGTTAGATACTGAACTATTACCTAAAAACTGTAAATAATCACTAAATGCTCACCAACCTTGTTGCTATCTTGCGTCAGGCTGAGTTAATCAGCGCAACGCAAGAACAAGCGGTGGTTATACAGGTTAGCGCTTCGGGGACTTCGGTGCCCGAAGCGCTGCTTGGTTTAGGGATTTTTCACGCCCAAGAACTGACTGAACAACTGAGCCATATTTTCGGCTTGCCGGAAACCGATCTTAGCCGCTACGACTACGCCCCCCTGTGCCAACAGCTCGGGCTGCGTGAACTGATTACCCGCTACGATGCACTGCCGATTGCCAAGCAAGGCACTTTATTACTGCTCGCCGTCTCAGACCCGACCTTACTGCAAGCCGAAGAAGAGTTTCGCTTTGCCACTGGGCTACAAGTTGAACTGGCACTGGCCGATCACCGCGCGCTGCAAGCCGCGATTCGCCGTTTGTATGGCCGCTCGATTCAAGGCGCCGCCAATCAAGGCAAAGAGATCAGCCAAGATGAGCTCGCCAACCTGGTTAAAGTCGGCGATGACGAGCTGCAATCGATCGAAGATCTCAGCCAAGATGAGTCCCCCGTCAGTCGCTTTATCAACCAAGTGCTGCTCGATGCGGTGCGTAAAGGTGCCTCGGATATTCATTTTGAGCCTTATGAAAGCCAGTATCGGATCCGCCTGCGCTGCGATGGGATCTTGGTGGAAACTCAGCAACCCGCCAGCCATTTAAGCCGCCGTTTAGCCGCGCGGATTAAAATTCTCTCCAAATTAGATATTGCCGAGCGCCGCTTGCCGCAAGATGGGCGAATTAAACTGCGCCTGAGCCGCGATACCGCGATTGATATGCGCGTTTCCACGCTTCCCACTTTATGGGGTGAAAAAATCGTTCTGCGTCTGCTCGATAGTAGCGCCGCCAATCTGGATATTGATAAGCTCGGTTATAACCCGCAGCAAAAACAGCTCTACCTCAATGCTCTTAAAAGACCGCAAGGAATGATCTTGATGACCGGCCCCACCGGCAGCGGTAAAACCGTTTCGCTCTATACAGGGCTGCGCATTCTCAACACGTCACAGATCAATATCTCCACTGCGGAAGATCCGGTAGAAATTAACCTCTCTGGGATTAACCAAGTGCAAGTGCAGCCGAAAATCGGCTTTGGCTTTGCCGAAGCGCTACGCTCGTTTCTGCGCCAAGACCCTGATGTGGTGATGGTCGGCGAAATACGCGATCTGGAAACCGCCGAAATCGCGGTAAAAGCCGCGCAAACCGGCCACTTGGTGCTTTCCACCCTCCACACCAACTCGGCCGCTGAAACCGTGATTCGTTTGGCCAATATGGGGGTGGAGCCGTTTAACCTCGCGTCATCACTCAGTTTAATCATCGCCCAACGCCTCGCGCGCCGCCTATGTAAACATTGCAAAATCTCGGTGCGCCCTTCCGCCCTATTGCAAAGCCAATTTGCGTTTCAGCCCAATGAAATCTTGTATGAAGCCAATGCGGCGGGGTGTAACGAGTGTACGGGCGGCTATTCAGGGCGCGTTGGGATCTATGAAGTGATGGCGTTTAATACCGAGCTGGCAGAAGCCATTATGCAACGTGCCACCATTCACCAAATTGAACGTTTAGCTAAAACCAATGGCATGCAAAGCTTGCAAGAATCCGGCTTAGAAAAACTACGTGAGGGCATCACCAGCTTTGCCGAGCTACAACGTGTGCTCTATTTTTAACCGTTTCATTTTTTATACCTTGTAACTCTACCCATGACATGGCGAGCCGAAACATGAAAGCAACCAAACATGTAGCCTTAAAAAACTATCGCTGGAGAGGCATCAACAGCAACGGCAAAAAAGTGTCGGGCCAAATGCTTGCCTTAAACGAATTGGAGGTTCGCGATAAGCTCAAAGAGCAGCATATCCAAATCAAAAAACTCAAGAAAGGCAGCGTTTCTCTCCTCTCTCGCATTACCCATCGTGTCAAAACGAAAGACATCACAATTCTCACCCGCCAATTAGCCACCATGCTGACCACGGGCGTACCCATTGTGCAAGCCCTCAAACTGGTGGGCGATAATCATCGCAAAGCTGAAATGAAATCGATCTTGGCACAAATCACCAAAGGCGTTGAAGCAGGCACGCCGCTTTCTAAGGCGATGCGCACTGCCAGCGCCCATTTTGATACCTTGTATGTCGACTTAGTGGAAACTGGAGAGATGTCCGGTAACCTACCTGAAGTGTTTGAACGTTTGGCCACCTATCGCGAGAAAAGCGAACAGCTACGCGCCAAAGTGATCAAAGCTCTCATCTACCCGAGTATGGTGGTGTTGGTGGCTCTTGGGGTTTCCTACTTGATGTTGACCATGGTGATCCCAGAGTTTGAAAGCATGTTTAAAGGCTTTGGCGCCGAGCTGCCTTGGTTTACACAGCAAGTGCTGAAACTCTCACACTGGGTGCAGGCTTATAGTTTATGGGTGTTGATCGCTCTCGGTGCAGCACTGTTTGGACTAAAAACCCTGCGCAAAAACTCGTTACAGATCCGATTAAAAACCAGTCGCTTGGGGCTGAAATTTCCGATTATTGGCAATGTGCTCGCTAAAGCGTCCATCGCCAAATTCAGCCGCACGCTTGCCACCAGCTTTGCAGCGGGGATTCCGATCCTCGCCAGTTTAAAAACCACTGCCAAAACTTCCGGCAATGTGCACTTTGAAACTGCGATTAATGAAGTACATCGTGATACTGCCGCCGGTATGCCGATGTACATTGCCATGCGCAATACCGAAGCTTTCCCTGAGATGGTGCTGCAAATGGTGATGATCGGTGAAGAGTCTGGGCAATTAGATGACATGCTCAACAAGGTGGCGACCATCTATGAATTTGAAGTCGATAACACGGTCGATAACTTGGGCAAGATTCTTGAACCACTGATCATCGTCTTTCTTGGGACAGTCGTGGGTGGCTTGGTAGTAGCGATGTACTTACCTATCTTTAACTTAATGAGTGTATTGGGTTAGTATGGCGACAAACGGCGTGCCCATTGAGCGCGCCCTCATTTCGCTTAGAGCAAGAGAATGGAACTGTTTTACTTCTACCCTTGGCTGTTTCCGGTGCTCGCCACGCTGTTTGGCTTGATTGTCGGCAGCTTTCTCAATGTGGTGATCTATCGCTTACCCAAAATCATGGAGCGTGAATGGCGCGCCGAATGTGCGGCAAGTTTTCCTGAATATGGCATCACGCCACCAGAGGGTAAACTGACCCTCAGTTTGCCGCGTTCCACTTGCCCACACTGCCAAACACCGATTCGAGTGATTGATAATATTCCGGTAGTCAGTTGGCTGGCGCTGCGCGGCAAATGCTCACACTGTAAAGCGCCGATCAGCGCTCGCTACCCCTTCATTGAGCTACTTACTGCCCTCATGAGCTTGGTGATTGCCACTCACTTTCCATTCGGTGTATTTGCCGTGGCGCTGCTGTTTTTCAGCTATGTGTTGATTGCGGCAACCTTCATCGACTTCGATACCCTGTTGCTGCCCGACCAATTAACATTACCCTTAATGTGGGGCGGTATTGCGCTGGCACTGCTTGGCTTTTCTCCCGTTTCACTGAGTGATGCGGTGATCGGAGCCATGGTGGGTTATCTCTCGCTGTGGTCGATTTATTGGCTATTTAAACTGCTGACTGGCAAAGAAGGCATGGGCTATGGCGATTTCAAATTGCTCGCCGCACTCGGCGCTTGGCTGGGTTGGCAGCAGTTGCCAGTCATCGTGCTGCTCTCATCCGTAGTCGGGGTTATTTTCGGTTTAATCCAACTGCGCCAGCAGAAAAAAGGTATCGATATGGCCTTTCCGTTTGGCCCTTATCTCGCCATCGCCGGATGGTTTGCCTTACTGTGGGGCGATAAGGTAATTGATTGGTACTTCACCGTTTGGGTAGGACAACCGCTATGAGTTTTGTTGTGGCATTGACCGGTGGCATCGCCAGTGGCAAAACCACGGTCGCTAATCTGTTTCATGCTCAGTTTGGCATTGATCTGGTCGATGCCGATGTGATCGCGCGTGAAGTGGTTGAACCGGAAACCGAAGGATTAAAAGCGATTGCTGCCCATTTTGGGCAAACCATCTTGCACCCTGATGGCTCACTCAATCGCGCCGTGCTGCGTGAACGCATCTTTGCCAAACCTGATGAGAAAGCATGGATCAACCAGCTACTGCATCCGATGATCCGCCAACGAATGCAACATGCGCTAACCCAAACCATATCACCTTACAGCCTGCTGATTGTGCCACTGTTAGTGGAAAACCAACTGCAGGGTATGGCCGATCGCGTGTTAGTGGTCGATGTCGATGAACAAGTACAAATTGAGCGCACCATGGCGCGCGATAATGTTTCACGCGAACAAGCGCTAGCCATCCTTGCTGCGCAAGCCTCACGCGCACAACGTTTGGCGATTGCTGATGATGTGCTCAAAAATGACGCAGAAAACCAGAAACTTTTGCCTCAAATCACACTATTGCACCAAAAGTATCTAGCCATGAGCGGGCAAAATTTGTGAGAATAAGTGCAAAGAATCCAAGGCTAGCTCAATGACCACGCACCAGTTTGAACACCCTCTCAATGAAAAGACACGTATCTACTTGCGTGTGGAAGCGCTGCTTAACCAGATGGAGCGATCCTCCACTTTCAGTGATGGGATTCAACATCAACTTTTCTTTCGCTCGTTGTTCGATATGCTCGACATCTTTGAGCAAATCCAACTCAAAAGCGAACTGGCGAAAGATATGGAAAAACAACGCTTAACCTATCGCAGTTGGCTTAACGTCGAAGGGGTCGACCAAGAGATGCTTAAATCTCTATTAGCCGAGGTGGATGAAGTTCACCGCGATCTGATGAGTGCCGAGCGTTTTGGTCAATCACTCAAAGAGGATCGCTTTTTGAGTGCGATTCGACAACGTTTTAATCTACCCGGCGGATCCTGCTGTTTTGATCTGCCTGCGCTGCATTACTGGCTGCATTTGCCGCTTGAACGCAAAATGCATGATGCCCAGCAATGGATGCAAACTCTCACGCCACTTTCCAATGCGCTAAAACTGTGGCTTAAATTGACCCGTGAAACCGGCCACTACCGCTCACGCATGGCGAGCAACGGTTTCTACCAAAGCGATGCGGAAGATGCCAACATCCTGCGCCTTGCGATTCCGCTCGAATACGGCGTGTACCCGATGATTTCTGGACATAAAAACCGTTTTGCCATCAAATTTATCGACTTTCACAACGGGCAAGCCTGCACTCAAGATATCGCCTTTGATTTGGCGGTGTGCTGCTAAAACTCGCAACCTTTTCTCGAAACGACTTTTTGCGAAACAATGTTGCGAACCGAAAATACATTCTCAGCTTGGCTTTGATGAAGAGTATCCCCACACAACTTGGCGTTGCGGGTTGGAAGAGGATAAGCCATTGCTGTTTTTCAATAGGACTGCGTTATGACCGAAAAACTCACTATCGTAAAATGCCCACAATGTGGCACTGACGTGGAATGGGGTGAACAGAGCCCACACCGCCCATTTTGTAGCAAACAGTGTCAGATGATTGATTTTGGTGAGTGGGCAGATGAAGAAAAAGCCATTCCCGGCGCGCCTGATATGTCCGACAGCGATGGTTGGTTAGAAGATCAGTATTAGTTCGCAGGTTTGAGAGTAAAGCAAGAGGAGCCAAATGGCTCCTCTTGTTTATTCTTCTTCGTTGTTATCGGTGCTGTTCGGCTCAGCTGAGCTTTCAATCTCAATCGCGGTCACACGCTGTAAACCACGAGGCAGCAAGCCACCACGGCGGCCACGCTCACCACGGAAGTTATCCAGATCACTCACCTTCAAGCCCAGTTTGCGTTTGCCCGCATACAGGGTAATTGAGGCACCTTGTGGTAGTACCATCAAATTGGACAGAACTTCCTCACGGGTTTTCGCTTTCGCCGCAGGAATGTTGATGATCTTGTTACCTTTACCTTTGCTCAATTGCGGCAGATCCTTAATCGGGAACAGCAACATACGCCCTTGGTTGGTAATGGCTAAAATCTCATCTTTATCCAGATCGGCAATCACTTGTGGGGTCATCACTTCCGAGTTTTCCGGCAAGTTGATCAACGCTTTACCACTGCGGTTTTTCGACAGCAGATCATCGCCTTTACACACAAAGCCGTAGCCGGCATCTGAACCCACCAGCCAGAGCTGATCTTCTTCACCCATGACAACCTGACGAATCGTGGTGCCTTCGGCCACATTCAAGCGTCCGGTAATCGGCTCACCTTGACCACGTGCTGATGGCAGCGTGTGCGATTCGAGCGAGTAACTACGGCCATCGCTGCCCAAGAACACCGCTTGCTGATTGCTCTTACCACAGGCATGGGTGAGATAGTTATCGCCTGCTTTGTAGTTCAGGCTTTGGCAATCCACATCATGGCCCTTGGCATGGCGGATCCAACCTTTTTCGGACAGCACCACAGTGATCGCTTCGCTTGGCATAAGGTCACGCTCGGTCAATGCTTTGGCTTCTTCGCGTTCGACCAGTGGTGAGCGGCGATCATCGCCAAACTTGTCGGCATCCGCTTTGATCTCTTTTTTGAGCAGATTATTGAGACGACGTTCAGAGCCGAGTAGCTCTTCCAGTTTTTTGCGCTCTTTTTCCAGCTCATCTTGCTCACCGCGGATCTTCATCTCTTCCAGTTTCGCCAAGTGGCGTAACTTGGTATCTAAGATCGCGTCAGCTTGAATATCGGTCAGATCGAAACGCGCCATCAGCACCGCTTTCGGGTCGTCTTCGTTGCGGATGATCTCAATCACTTCATCAAGGTTGAGATAAGCGATCAGCAAACCTTGCAAAACGTGCAAGCGAGCCAGCACTTTATCGAGGCGGTATTGCAAACGTGAGCGAACCGTTTCACGACGGAAGCTGATCCACTCACTCAGAATTTGCACTAAACCTTTAACCTGAGGACGATTGTCGAGACCAATCATGTTCAGGTTAACGCGGAAACTTTTTTCCAGATCCGTTGAAGCGAACAAATGGTTCATCAGCAGATCGCAATCGACTCGATTTGAGCGCGGCACGATCACGATACGCGTTGGGTTTTCATGATCCGATTCATCGCGCAAGTCTTCCACCATCGGCAGTTTCTTGGCGCGCATTTGCGCGGCGATCTGCTCCAGCAACTTCGCACCAGAGACTTGATGCGGCAGCGCAGTGATCACGATGTCCGAACCTTCTTTGCACCACACGGCACGCATTCTTACGCTGCCACGACCCGAACGGTAGATCTTCTCTAGCTCAACCGTTGGAGTGATGATTTCTGCTTCGGTCGGGAAATCTGGGCCTTTGACGTATTGCATTAAATCGGTCAGCGGCGCGTTAGGATTATCGATGAGGTGAATCGTCGCCTCCGCCACTTCACGCACATTGTGCGGTGGAATGTCGGTCGCCATACCGACCGCGATGCCGGTGACACCATTGAGCAGAATGTGCGGTAGGCGCGCAGGCAACATTTTCGGCTCTTGCATGGTGCCGTCAAAGTTTGGTTGCCAATCCACCGTGCCTTGGCCTAATTCACTGAGTAGAATCTCGGCAAACTTTGACAATTTGGCTTCGGTATAACGCATGGCCGCGAACGATTTTGGATCGTCCGGCGCACCCCAGTTGCCTTGACCATCCACCAACGGATAGCGATAGGAGAATGGCTGCGCCATCAACACCATGGCTTCGTAACAGGCCGAATCACCATGCGGATGGTATTTACCCAGTACGTCACCCACGGTACGTGCTGATTTTTTGTATTTGGCCGATGCCGAAAGCCCAAGCTCGGACATCGCGTAGATGATGCGTCGTTGAACCGGTTTTAAGCCATCGCCAATGTAGGGCAACGCACGGTCCATGATGACGTACATCGAATAGTTGAGATAAGCGTCTTCGGTAAACTTGCGCAGCGGCAGCTGTTCAACGCCATCAAAGCTGATTTCTGTAGACATTCGTTACACCTCTGCCATATCGCCGTTGCGTTGCAGCCAAGTACGGCGATCATCCGCACGTTTTTTACCTAGCAACATATCCATCATCTCGTCGGTCGCTTCTGCATCATCAATGGTCAATTGCACCAAGCGGCGAGTGTTGGGATCCATCGTGGTTTCACGCAGTTGCAGCGGGTTCATTTCACCCAGACCTTTAAAGCGTTGCACGTTCACTTTGGCTTTTTTCTGGCTCAGGCGCTCTAACACGCCCTCTTTTTCCTGATCATCGAGTGCGTAGAACACCTCTTTACCACAGTCGATGCGGTAGAGCGGCGGCATGGCAACATAGACGTGACCGGCTTTCACCAACGCTCGGAAATGGCGAGTAAATAGGGCACACAGCAAGGTCGCGATGTGCAGACCATCCGAGTCCGCATCGGCAAGAATACAGACTTTGCCGTAGCGCAGTGCTTCGAGGTTGTCGTTATCGGGATCTATGCCCAATGCGACCGAGATGTCGTGTACTTCTTGTGAAGCCAGTACCTGATCGGCAGAAACTTCCCACGTATTGAGGATTTTCCCGCGCAGCGGCATTACCGCTTGGAATTCACGATCCCGCGCTTGTTTTGCCGAGCCGCCCGCAGAATCCCCTTCCACCAGGAAGAGTTCAGTGCGGTTAAGGTCTTGCACTGTACAGTCAGTCAATTTACCTGGTAAGGCAGGGCCTGAAGCGATCTTCTTGCGCACCACTTTCTTGCTGGCACGCATTCGGCTGTGCGCGTTGGCAATACAAACTTCGGCTAACTGCTCTGCCAATTGTGGTTTTTCGTTAAGCCACAAGCTGAACGCATCTTTCACCACGCCGGAAACAAACGCCGCCGATTGGCGTGAAGAGAGGCGCTCTTTGGTTTGGCCTGCAAATTGCGGATCTTGCATCTTGATCGACAGTACATAAGCACAGCGGTCAAACACATCTTCGCCTGTCAATTTCACCCCGCGTGGCAGCAGATTGCGGAACTCACAAAACTCGCGCATCGCATCCAGCAAGCCTTGGCGTAAGCCGTTGACATGGGTACCGCCTTGCGCGGTTGGGATCAGGTTAACGTAGCTTTCGGTGATCAATTCGCCACCTTCGGGTAGCCAAATCACCGCCCACGTTGCTGCTTCGGTTTGCGCGGTAAATTCGCCCGTAAACGGCTCCTCCGGCAGTAAGGTATAACCTTTCACCCCTTCGGCCAGATAGTCTTTTAGACCATCTTCGTACAACCAGCGGTGCTCGTTGTTGTTGACCTTATCGGTAAAGATGATTTCTAAACCGGGGCAAAGTACCGCCTTGGCGCGCAAGTTATTCACTAGACGCGATACGGAGAAATTCGGTGAGTCGAAGTATTTGGTATCTGGCCAGAAATGGACGCTAGTACCGGTATTGCGACGGCCACACGTGCCAGTGACGGCCAGTTCAGTCACTTTATCGCCATGTTCAAAGGCAATTTCATACACTTGACCATCACGGCGCACGGCGACTTCTACCCGTTTGGAGAGCGCATTCACCACCGAAATCCCCACCCCGTGTAAGCCACCGGAGAATTGGTAGTTTTTGTTGGAGAACTTACCACCAGCGTGCAGTTTGCACATAATCAGCTCCACCCCAGAGACTTTTTCTTCAGGGTGAATGTCCACCGGCATACCTCGCCCGTCATCAATCACTTCGAGTGATTGATCGGCATGGAGAATTACCTGAATTTTCGAGGCGTATCCGGCCAGCGCTTCATCGACGGAGTTGTCGATCACTTCTTGCCCAAGGTGATTGGGACGCGTGGTGTCGGTATACATTCCCGGTCTGCGACGCACTGGTTCTAAGCCATTGAGTACCTCAATGGCGCCAGCATTATATTGTTCAGTCATAATACGGAATGCTTTATTTGCTCATGATTGGTAACTTTATCAGCGCTGTGTGAAAACCCGTTTTTTTGTGTATGAATTGTGCGAAAAATCGCATTAATTTGGGGTTGTTCATTCAAGTCAACCCAAGCTGAGTATTCAGGCAAAGCGCATGAGTTGATCACGCGGCAAGCCACTCAGTCACTGGGAACCTTCACGCTAAAGTCTAAGGGGAACATAGTCTGGAAGCAGCCCTCTGATGTCAAGGGCACAGCGCAAGTATCAAGTAAATTTATGAAGCTTTGCGCAGCAAAACGCAGATTGACTCCGCAAACAGTAAAGTCGGCGATCCATTAAAGGCTGAGAAATTCAATGATCCGTTCTGGATAACGCTCAAAATCGACAAAACTGTGGTCACCGCCCTCTTCCACCGTCAGCTTGGCGGCTCGGTACTTGTCCACCGCTTGCCGGTAATCGAGCACTTCATCGCCTTTTTGCTGCAGTAACCAAAAATCGCTTGGCTGTTTCAGCACTGGCGTATCGAGCGCTTTCAACTCATCAATATGACACGCTTCGAGCACGTAGTGTTCTTTCGTATAAGGATTGATTTGCTCACCAAGGAAATCGGCTAATAGTTCGTAAGGTTTTACGGCAGGGTTGATCAGTACCGCGCGAAAGCCAAATTGGGCATTTAACCAAGTGGAAAGATAACCGCCTAACGAGCTGCCCACCAGCCCGATGCGATATTCCTCGCTATATTGCTCCACGACAGACAACAGATGCTGCGCCGCTTGCGCTGGAAAGCTCGGTAATTTGGGTACCACGACTTTGATATCAGGCCTGTGCTGTTGGCAATACTGCTGCATCACTTGTGCTTTGTGCGACAAAGGTGAGCTATTAAAGCCATGAATGTAAAGCAGCAATGCAGGGCGAGTCGTCATATCAGTATCCGTTCGAGTTAAAGTCAGGTAAAAAGCGGCCTTGTTTGAGTCGTTTCACTTGAGTGCTTACCTGACCATCGGCATGCAAAGTCAACTCACGCCAGCCGGGTGAACAGTTGTCTAACGCAAAGTCTTGCGAATTGGGCTTAAACTGCACGCAGGTGGATGGGGTTGCCATCACACGAGCACCAAGATGAAGGCGATCCATATCCTGATGCACATGGCCACACACAATGGCTTTGACATTGCTATGCTTGGCGACGACATCCCAAAAACGCTCGCTCTCTTTGAGTGTGTGTTGATCAAGCCAAGCGCTTCCAACCAAGAGCGGATGATGGTGCAGCAGCACTAAGGTGTGACGGTCTGGATATTCGGTCAGCTTATGATCCAGCAGTTGTAACTGCTGCTCACTCAGTTTGCCGTGAGGAACGCCAACCACTTGCGAATCGAGTAACACCACTTGCCAATACTCCCCCAGCAACAAATGTTCAACGGCTTGAATTTGCTGAGTGGGCAGTACGCTGTGCATACTCGGTTTGTAATCATGATTACCAGGCAGCCAATAACACGCTTTTTGTAGCGGCTGAATACCGCGCACAAAGCGTTGATAAGACTCGGGTGTGTGGTCTTGCGAAATATCACCGGTGGCGAGAATGGCATCAAATTCGACCTGCTCTTCACCAATGGCCGCAACCACAGCGGCAAAACTGTCAGCCGTATTCACGCTGAGCAAGCTCCCATCTTCAGCAGCGAACAAATGGGTGTCCGTGATCTGAATAAGCTTGACGGATGAATCCTCTGATTGAGACGACACTTTCAAAATCGGTAAACCTAACTCTGTAATTTATTGTGATAGGGAGATCGGGCTACGGCTAATGCCATGCTTAAGGCAAAAAGTCAGCCAATCACCTAAAAAACGATTCAGTTGTACTTTTTCGTCGGGTTGCACCATGTTTTCGTTCGGATATTCATAACGCGGTAGCACTCGCCCTAATTGTTCACTGGCGCAAACCTCGGCCACGC
This sequence comes from Vibrio metoecus, assembly GCF_009665255.1. NCBI lineage: Bacteria > Pseudomonadati > Pseudomonadota > Gammaproteobacteria > Vibrionales > Vibrionaceae > Vibrio > Vibrio metoecus. The sequence continues at coordinate 287,896 of NZ_CP035686.1, read as the reverse complement.
GAGCATCGTGGTACAGCCTGACAGACATAGTTGGCAATGGAAATACTGACAAGTCATCACTTTGACAAATCTCCAACAAAGTTGTGTACTTTGTGACCTCTAGCACTTCCAGTTGATAAGTCATTTGAGCAGCTTGATAACAACGCACATCACCGACCTCCGGCTGCACAGGCAACAGAGCATTCAGTTTGGCGTAGTTGGTCTCATAAACCCGCATTAATTCAGGTAGATCAACATGATAAGGTTTTCTTGCTGTCAATTGACTCATCACTTATTACTGCCATTGCTGTTGTAATGGCTGATAATTCAGCTCCAACCACTGTAAGGCGATGATTGAAGCACCATTTTCAATTCGTCCCTGCAAAACTAATTGGTAGGCATCCTGACGGCTCATTACATGCACTTTGATGTCCTCTCCTTCACAGTCTAAACCATGAAGACCACCTGCTTGTGAACAATCGACCTCACCAATAAAAACATCCAGCTTTTCAGAACATCCACCAGAAGAAGGATAGTAAGACGTGATTTTCTCAATCCGCCCTACAGTCAGCCCCGCTTCTTCCATCGCCTCACGACGCACGACTTGTTCAGAGCTCTCTTCGGTATCAATGACCCCTGCAACAATTTCCAGTTGCCAAGGCTGTTCATGTTCTAAAGCTCCCACGCGGATCTGCTCAATGATCACCACTTGGTCACGGATAGGATCGTACGGCAGCATGGCAGCGGCATGACCACGCTCAAACATCTCTCGCTCGATCGGCTCACTCCAGCCTCCCGCAAAGCGTTTATGCTTGAAGCGATACTTAATCATGCGGAAGAAACCTTTAAAGAGTGTCTCTTTGTTAAGGATTTCGACATCTTTCTTATTAAAAGAGACTGGCTGCTGATTCGCGTCTTGCATTCGTACCTCCTATATAGAGAATTTTATAGTTTACTCGCGGAATTTACCGACCACCAAGTGGTGACTCAACTTTTTATATAAAATTTATTTTATTTTTTAAGTGGGTCATAAATTTTATTGCACAAGTGGATAGTTAAGTGTAAAAAAGTGCAAAGTTTCGGGTGAATTACCACCAATTTGAGTTAAACTCTTGAGGAATAAATCCTTTCACATCACGTCAGGAATAGGACCGATGAAAAAACTGCTTCCATTATTTGTTAGTGCTGCGCTAGGCACACTAAGCTCTGCCGTTTGGGCGGAAAACCTGGCAGAGATTTATAACCAAGCGAAAGAAAATGATCCCCAGTTACTTAGTGTAGCGGCTCAACGTGATGCTGCGTTTGAAGCGGTAACCTCTAGCCGTAGTGCCCTTTTACCACAAATTAATCTGACGGCTGGTTACAATATCAACCGCAGTGATCAAGACCCACGCGAAAGTGATCTTCTCTCTGCCGGCATCAGCTTTTCACAAGAACTGTACCAACGTTCTAGCTGGGTAAGCTTAGATACAGCTGAGAAAAAAGCCCGCCAAGCAGATTCTCAGTATGCTGCGGCGCAACAAGGCTTAATCTTACGTGTGGCACAGGCTTATTTTGAAGTGCTACGCGCTCAAGATAACCTAGAGTTTGTGCGTGCAGAAAAAGCCGCAGTGGGTCGTCAACTTGAGCAAACCAAGCAACGCTTTGAAGTCGGTTTGTCAGCGATTACCGACGTGCATGATGCACAAGCACAATATGATGGTGTATTGGCTGATGAAGTGTTGGCGGAAAACAGTTTGACCAACAGCTACGAAACCCTACGTGAAATCACTGGCCAAGAATATTCTAAGCTAGCGGTGTTAGACACCAAGCGTTTTGCGGCAAGTCGTACTACTGACTCAACAGAAGCACTGATCGAGAAAGCCCAGCAGCAAAACCTGTCACTATTGTCGGCTCGTATCAGCCAAGACGTGGCGCGCGACAATATCTCGCTTGCCAGCTCTGGTCATCTGCCTTCACTGACTTTGGATGGCGGCTATAACTATGGCAATAACAGCAATGACAATGCCAAAGGTACCTCAGGTGAAGAATACAACGATTTCAAAATCGGTGTGAATCTGTCGGTTCCTTTGTACACCGGTGGTAACACAACTTCACAGACCAAGCAGGCTGAATTTGCTTATGTGGCTGCGAGCCAAGATCTGGAAGCCGCTTACCGTTCAGTAGTTAAAGATGTACGTGCGTACAACAACAACATTAACGCTTCAATTGGTGCACTGCGTGCCTACGAACAAGCGGTGATTTCAGCGAAGTCTGCACTGGAAGCCACCGAAGCGGGTTTTGATGTCGGTACACGTACCATTGTTGATGTGCTCGATGCGACACGTCGTCTGTACGATGCCAACAAAAATCTCTCGAATGCTCGCTATAACTACATTCTGAGTGTGCTGCAACTGCGTCAAGCAATTGGTACTCTGAGTGAGCAAGACGTTATGGATATCAATGCTGGCCTAAAAGTCGCGAAAAAATAACTCGCTATGAGCATGAAATAGACCAGAAAAATAAAGGGGCCGTTTGGCCCCTTTTGCTATTGGTTTATTCACGTAAGTGATAAACGGCGCGTAATTGGTGGCGCAGTATTAACCGCGGCCACCTTTGATCGCTTCGATAATTTCGGTGGTTGAGCAGCCTTCTTCAAAGTTCAACACTTTGACTTCACCACCCGCGGCAATCACTTCTTGCCCGCCCGCAATTTCTTCTGGTTTGTAATCGCCACCTTTAACCAATAAATCTGGTAAAACGGCTGCGATCAAACGTTGTGGTGTATCTTCACCAAAGGGTACCACCCAGTCCACAGCGCCAAGACCTGCCAATACCGCCATACGACGATCGGTACTGTTCACAGGACGGCCTGGACCTTTGAGGCGTTTTACCGATTCATCCGTGTTAACGGCAACAATCAGGCGATCGCCCAGTTCTGCCGCATGGTTAAGATAGGAAACATGGCCGGCATGCAAGATGTCAAAACAGCCGTTAGTCATGACAACTTTTTCGCCACGAGCTTGCGCTTTCTTCACCGCTTCAATCAACGCATCTTCGCCAATCACACCAAAATCAGTATCTCTGCTACCATGTACCGCTTCCGCCAATTCAATGGTAGAAACGGTCGAGGTACCTAGTTTACCAACGACCACACCCGCAGCAGCATTGGCTAATGCACAAGCTTCATCCAACGGTTTACCCGCTGCAACAGAAGCCGCTAGAACGGAAATCACCGTATCGCCCGCGCCTGTTACGTCATACACTTCTTTGGCTTGAGTAGGCAAGTGGAAAGGTTCCAGTCCACGGCGCAACAGTGTCATACCGTGCTCACTGCGAGTCACCAGTAATGCACCGAGATCGAACTTTTCAATCAGAGCAAAGCCTTTTTCAACCAGCTCTTGCTCAGATTTGACTTTACCGACTACCGCTTCAAATTCAGACATATTTGGCGTAAGCAGCGATGCACCACGATAGCGTTCAAAATCGCTGCCTTTGGGATCGATAAACACAGGTACACCTGCCGCATTGGCTTTTTGAATGAATTGCTGTACGTGCTCTAGCGCACCTTTGGCATAATCAGACAAGATCACCGCACGAACGTTAGACAAGGCACTTTCCATGCGCGATAGGATCAACTGCGCATCGGTGTTTTCAAACTTATCTTCGAAATCCAGACGGATCAGTTGTTGACCACGGCTAAGCACACGCAGTTTAGTGATGGTTGGGTAATTCGGCAGCGCCACAAAATCACAATGAACCTTCAGTGAAGTCAGCTTATCGGTTAACACACTCGCCGGTTCATCTTGCCCAGTCAGGCCAATGATATGTGCATGGCCTCCTAAAGAGGCAATGTTCATCGCAACGTTAGCAGCACCACCGGGACGCTCTTCACTCTGCTCTACTTTTACTACTGGCACAGGGGCTTCTGGTGAGATACGGCCTGTCGGACCATACCAGTAACGATCAAGCATCACATCACCGACAATTAACACACCTGCTTTGCTGTAGTCAGGTAGGACTGGTTTCATTCTCAATCTCCAATAATCCGATTGGGGCGGAGTTTATCACAGCCGCCTAGGCGGCAGAAGTGCTCAACTGAGCCACTGCTGCCAAGCTTGTATCACTTGTTCACGTTCAAGTACAAATTGGGAATCACGCACATCCGCCGATTGATTAAGTAGGTTACGACGATGAATTTGGTCGCGCATGCTGGTATACGCATGGGTCAATCCCAAGGCTTGTGATTCCTCCATCACTTGATGATTCATCAAGGATTCAAAAATGCGCACATTATCTGACCAACGGGTCAGCTTAGGTTGTTGATGACTAAAGCGTAAGACCAGATATTGCGCTAAAAATTCAATATCGGTAATCCCCCCTTCATCTTGCTTGAGCATAAAACGCCCAGCTTTTTTGCCGCCGAGGTGATCGCGCATTTTGATCCGCATATCGACCACCTCTTGTTTGAGTTTTTGTTCCTCACGCGGCAAACAGAGAATCTCATGACGTATCGTTGCAAAGGCTTGTTGCAGAGGCTCATCCCCATAAATCATGCGGGCACGAACCAGTGCTTGGTGCTCCCATGTCCACGCTTCTTTGTGCTGATATTCATCAAAGGCATCCGTTGGACTCACCAGCAGGCCGGAAGCTCCGGAGGGACGCAATCGGGTATCGACTTCATACAAAATGCCAGATGCGGTACGGGTAGAGAAAATATGGATGATGCGCTGCGCTAAACGCAGATAGAACTGGCGGCCATCAATACTTTTCTCGCCATCGGTGTTCACTTCAACTGGGCAGTCGTGGATAAAGACGATGTCGAGATCGGAGTTATACCCCAGCTCCCAGCCGCCGACTTTGCCATAGCCCACCACAGCAAAGCCTTTGCCATCACGATCTTTAAGATGGGTCGGCTCGCCATATTTACTGCTCACTTGTAACCACGCTTGGCTAATCACCGCCTCGACAATCGCCTCGGCAAGGTAAGTTAAGTGATCACTGACTTTCATGATTGGCAATGCACCCGCAATATCAGCCGCAGCAATCCGCAGAATTGAGATCTGCTTAAACTGGCGCAGCCCTTCCATCTGCTGCTCCATATCGTCTTCCGGAATACGCGCGAGGAAATCACGCAGCTCCGTTTTATAGGATTCCAGCGGGATCGGGTTATACAGATGCTGCGGATCAATCAACTCATCGAGCAAGATCGGATAGCGAGCCAATTGCTCAGAAATCATCGGGCTGGCGGTACACAAGCGCACTAGCTGCACCAAGGCGGCAGGGTGTTCATCAAGTAGTTCAAGGTAAGTGGTACGCGTGGCAATGCTATGTAGCAACGCCAACACGCGAGAAACACCAAACTCCGCTTCTGGGTGAGCAAAGATCGCTTGATAGACTTTGGGCATCAGTCGGTTAAGCACCTCACGCCCACGCGGGCCAATCGTGCGTTTAGCGAGATCCTCTTTAAATTGGGTGATCGTTCGGATCTGCTCTGCACCATCAAGCAAACCAAGATCTTGTTGGATAATGTGTTCAATGACCTCGGGCTTATGTGCCATATCCCACAATTCATGGAAATGGCGAGCCACCGCTTGCTCTTCATCCTCATCTTCTTCGCCAATCAAGGTCGCAAACACGTTATGCACACGCTGCATTTGCTCGCTCACTTGGTGTTGCAAGCTCGGCCAGTCAGCCAATTCCATCGCTACCGCGAGGCGCAACTGATCATCTTCTTTATCGGGCAGTGTTTGGGTTTGCTTATCCGCCATCGCTTGCAATAAGTTTTCCAAACGACGTAAAAAGCGGTAGGCATCACGCAGATCTTGCACTTGTTCGCGCGTTAGCAGCTCAAGCTCCGCAATCGCATCGAGTGTTTCTAGCAAGCCGCGTTTACGCAAGCTCGGCTCACGTCCACCACGAATCAATTGAAACACTTGCGCGATAAATTCCACTTCACGAATACCACCCGCTCCGAGCTTGATGTTGTTGCTCAGACCACGGCGACGCACTTCGCTGCTGATCATCGATTTCATCCGGCGTAGGGATTGAATCGCGCTGAAGTCGATGTAGCGGCGAAATACGAACGGACGCAGCATCTGGCGCAGTTCTTGGTATTGCGGGTACATTTCCCGCCCCATCACCCGCGCTTTGATCATCGCGTAGCGTTCCCAATCTCTCCCCTGCTCTTGATAATAATCCTCCAACGCCGCATAGCTCATCGCGAGTGGGCCGCTATCGCCAAATGGGCGCAAGCGCATATCGACTCGGTAACAAAACCCCTCGGGGGTGGATTGATCAAGTAACTTGATCAAACGCTGCCCTAAGCGCGTGAAAAATTGCGCATTGGCAATCGAGCGGCGCGCGCCTTGCGTCTCGCCATTCTCGGGATAAGTGAAAATCAAATCGATATCGGAAGAGAAGTTGAGCTCGCCACCACCGAGTTTGCCCATTCCAATGATCAGCATCGGTTGAGCTTCACCTTGCGCATTGCATGGTGTGCCCATTTCAAGGCAACAGCGTTGATAAAGCCATTGGTAGCTTTCAAAAATCAGTGCTTCTGCTAACTGAGAAAGATGAGACAGGCTCTCTTCAAGTGTCCAACTTGCACAGAAATCACGCCACGCGATATAGACCATTTCTTGGTTGCGAAATTGGCGTAAACGTTTTTGTGCTGCAGTTTCATCCTGACACTCGGTTAACCATTGGGCGAGCTCTTTACGATAGTCCTGCTCACGGCTTGGCTGGGCCAATAACGTGGGGAGCACCTGACACAAATGCTCATCACGCTGTAAAGTTTGTGCCACAAATTGACTCAGACCGAGCACATAATGCAATTGACTCAATAAAGTCGAAGGCCAATTCGCGACTTGCGGATGATCAGAAATCAATGATTGATAATGCAACTCGGCGGTAGGCAAAAGCGCGCTGGGCAGTGACATGATGCTTCCTTGTCTTTGAATGTTCACTAGTTATATCGCAAACTCAGGCTTAAAAAAAACGCCCACAGAACAGTTGTGGGCGTTTTACTCGAAATTTTTTCAGTTGATGAGCATCGTGCTCAGCTACACACGAAAGGCAGTGATCTTGCGATCCAACTCTTCGGCGTTGTTTTGCATGATTTCTGAGGTTTCCAGTAGCTCGGTCATCACCGTCACGGAACCTTCCACCAACTCACGCACATTATTGAGATTTTCATTCATCTCTTCTGCCACGCTACTTTGCTGACCCGCCGCCGCGGCAATTTGGAAGTTCATGTCGTTGAGCTGTTGAACTTGGTTCACGATGCCATCCAGCTCGCTGCCCGCGTTGGTGATCAGCTCAACCCCATCGGCGGCTTGCACCACACTTTTCTCCATTAAATCCACCGCACTGTTGGCGCTGTTTTGCAGTTGTGAAATCATCTCTTGGATTTCCACCGTCGCATTTTGTGTACGCTGCGCCAAATTACGCACTTCATCAGCAACCACCGCAAAACCACGTCCTGCTTCACCTGCACGCGCAGCTTCAATCGCCGCGTTAAGCGCAAGCAAGTTGGTCTGTTCTGAAATGCCGCGAATCGTCCCAACGACACTGCTGATCGCCACCACTCGCTCTTCCACCTGATTGACGGCTTGCGCAGAAGAGCTAATGTCTTTCGACAGTTCACTCATTTTGCTAATCGTGCTTTTGACAAACTGTTGCCCAGTTCTAGCTTGCTGCGAAGCATTTTCAGTGAGCGAAGAGGCACTCTGCGCATGTTCTGCCACAGTTTGTACCGTTGACGACATCTCGCTCATCGCCGTTGCCAGTTGGTCAATTTCGTTGAATTCTTCTTGCGCCGAGTCTTTGGTTTCCGACATGCTCATCGTCATGACTTCCGTTAGCGAAGTCAGCTCTTGTGAGGCATTCATCTGCATACGGATCAAATCTTGTAGCTGACGGCGAGTTTTTTCCAGCTCTCGTGCCACATCGCCATACTCATCTTTACAATCCATATTGATCGGTTCAGATAAGTTGCGTTGTGCCATCAACTTGATCGCATCATTGAGATATTGGGTTTGTCTTAACATGACGCGAGCGGCAAACAATAAGAGCACCACGAACACCGCAATCAACAACAGCGTTTGCCAAAACACTTGCACAAGGTAATTATCGTAATGCTGCTGCGCGACTTCAACGCTATTGGTTGCGGTCAATAAGGATTGGTAAAAAGTATGGGCATCCCAAAGTTGTTTGCCAACGATCAACGCCGTACTGAACACCATTAACATCACCATTTTAGGCACAAGGCGAATATCGGTGATCAGGCGCTCCCACGGTTTAAACGACATCGTTGTCATTATCCTTACTCCATATTGTTGAGACTGAGTGACAAAACAGTTGGCAGCCAAACATGGCTCCTTAAATAAATCGACGGTGATGATAACAAAGATAAAGCCAAGCCAATGCGCGGAATATCGCTAATTCTTTCGTTTAGGAAAATAATTTGTGATCTTTGCCCGCTTCCGAATAGCGCTTGCCCTCGACTTTACTATCGTCTTACCTTGCTATCGGCCTAAACCGCTAAAGCTAAAGTTTTTTGCATCCTTTGATAGAACCAACAATGCTCTATAGAAATCAGGGAAGCCTAAGCCTCCCTGATGCGTTTTCGCATAATTATTGAGTTTATGGATGCTTATTCACGCCAATAAGGATGTGCCTCAACACCCATAGTGCGGCTTTGCTCCATGGCATGCAAAATCGAGTTCTCTTGGCGAATCAACCAACGCTTGAGTTGATCTTGTTCTTCATCTTGCAGTAAATCGACCAAACGCTCTAAGGGCTTCAAGCGCAATAAATCATCGATACCATGCAATAAATCCGCCCACGGCATACGGAACGCTTGGCGATCCTCTGCATCATACAAGCCGGCAAAACTGACGCCGGTGTACAGGTTACGCATCAAGCGATACTGCTGATCCACATACTCTTGTACGGTTAACGCTTTGCCCGGAGGGAAAGCTTCCATCAGCTCAGCCCATGTGCGGTCGAGTTGTTTCACGGAGAACGCTTCCAGCGACTGCGCCATTTTCTCACGTGCTTTGTCATCCAAGAAAGGTTGCCAGCCACGAGTGAGTACCCAGCGACTTAAATCGAGTAATAAGCCGGTATAGCGAGCACTACTGAGCAAACGGAGTGTATCTTCACGCTGTGGTAGGCTTTCCTGTAAGGTTTTCAGTGCGGTGACAAGAAACTTACGAGCATCCAGTTTGCGCAGTGCATAACCTTTATCTTCTTGCAGGCTTTCTAAATACTCAAACTCTTTCAGCCATTGTAACTCTTGCTCTAACCATTTCAGCTCTTGACGCAAAATCGCGCTAGCACGACGCGGAATAATTCCTCCGTAGACGGAAAGCAGTTGGCGCAGGTAACTCACCGCATGGCGAATTTCATGCAGCGCAGCCACCGCTTCACGCTCCGTGTAAATCTGTTCGTGGTAATGCCAATGCGCTAGCGCATGTTCCAGAGCACGAATAAAACAGGACTCTGCGGTGTCATTCTTATCGACACTCACCAACGCCATCGGCTGAATTTCATCACCCGAATAATTGGCAGCTAAGCGATAACCGCGTGCGGCTTTACTGAGGTTACCTAAACGCATGCCACCGTGTTCACACAGCTGGCGCGCCAGTGTAAATAGAGCATCGGTTTGACCGGACTTAAGCTCAAGCTCTACTTCACAAATCGGTTCTTGGCGATCGCCTGCCACCACCACACCTTGGTCAAAGGCAACTTCGACTTGGCTACCATCGGCCATGCCAATCAGCCATTGTTCACGCGTAAAGTTGGTTGAGAAAAGCGGCATAAGCTCCGCTTGTAATTGAGAGAGGTCTTTTCCTTGCGGCCAGATATCCGCAGGATGCAAAGAGAGATCAGGATCGTTGCTGTGATGTTCAGCATTAAACTCTGGGCGCTGATGTAAACCAGCAACCACACGACCTGCGGTTTTCACCGTTTGGACATAGACGTCATCAAAACGACGGATGCGCAATCCAATATCATGCTGACGTAACCAGTTATCGGGGGTATCAAAGTAAGTGTTTCCTAACTCCCGACAGCTATGCTGAAGTACTTTGGTTTCAGAAATCTTAGCGCTTAAAATCGTTGAAAATTCTGGAGAAACAAAAAACTTCAGTTCTATCTCGGTTTCCATAGTTATACCTTTCGATGCAGATGCCGACAGGATATTGCCTTATAGACAGCGGAGCAAGAGAGAAATATCCGCCCAATCATGATCTAAAACAGTTTTATTGCGACGATGTTTGGGTTAACATGCGCGCCTTTATAGCCAACGCTCAACATTTCACCATATTATGGTGTATGTTATTTCAAGGTTATAGCTATTAGGTTGAATGACCATGCCAGTAAATACAATCATGGGGTTATTTGCAAAGTCCCCGATTAAGCCTTTGCAACGCCACGTTGTGTGCGTGAATGAATGCTGCTCTCATCTGATCAATTTCTTTGAAGTCTGTAACAAGGGTGATTGGGAAAAAGCAGGTGAAATTCGTGCACAGATTTCTCATCTTGAGAAAGAAGCTGACGTGTTAAAGCGTGAAATTCGTCTTAAACTTCCTCGCGGTTTGTTCATGCCTGTTGATCGTAGTGACATGCTTGAGCTTCTTACTCAACAGGATAAACTCGCAAACCTCGCCAAAGACATTGCGGGCCGTGTATATGGCCGTCAGCTTGTCATCCCTGAGCCTCTCCAAGAAAACTTCATCGCTTACGTTAAACGTTGTTTAGACGCGGCTAACCAAGCGCAGAATGTGATCAACGAGCTCGACGAGTTATTGGAAACTGGATTCAAAGGTCGTGAGGTAACTCTCGTGGCTGAAATGATCCATCAACTGGATGTGATTGAAGATGACACCGATAGCATGCAGATTCGCCTGCGCCAACAATTGATGGCCATCGAATCGAAAATGAATCCTATCGATGTGATGTTCTTGTACAAAATTCTGGAATGGATGGGCGGCATTGCCGACCAAGCGCAGCGCGTTGGTGCTCGCTTAGAGCTGATGCTCTCTCGTTCTTAAATTTAAAGTTAAAGTTAACCAAATAACGAAGAGCAACCACACTATGACGACCTGCTAGGCGATGAGTATTTTCTACGCTGAAGGTCGTTATGTGCGTCAAAAACAAGCCAAGGTTGCTCCGCTTGTTATCAACAACTAGGTATTACGATGGAAATCCTTGCGAACTACGGCACCGTCTTGATTATTGTGGCAGCAGTCTTCGGTTTCTTGATGGCAATTGGTATTGGTGCAAATGATGTCGCCAATGCAATGGGCACTTCCGTAGGGTCAAAAGCGCTCACCGTTAAACAAGCTATTATTATTGCGATGATTTTTGAATTCGCAGGCGCTTATTTAGCCGGTGGTGAAGTGACAGAAACTATCCGTAATGGGGTTATTGAAACCTCTCTTTTCGCCGATAAGCCTGATGTGCTGATTTACGGCATGATGTCAGCATTGCTGGCTGCAGGTACTTGGCTACTCGTCGCCTCTTACATGGGTTGGCCTGTCTCTACCACTCACTCAATCATCGGTGCCATCATCGGTTTTGCTTGTGTGTCTGTTGGCACGGAAGCGGTCGATTGGAGCTCAGTACAAGGTATTGTCGGTAGCTGGATCGTTACTCCGGTGATTTCAGGCTTCTTTGCTTATCTCATATTCGTTAGTGCACAAAGCCTCATTTTCGATACGGAAAAGCCGCTGATCAACGCGAAACGTTTTGTACCTGTGTACATGTTTATCACCACCATGGTGATCGCACTGGTTACGATCAAGAAAGGTCTCAAGCACGTGGGTTTACACCTGACTAACCCAGAAGCTTGGATGTGGTCAGCCGTCGTTTCTGCCATCGTGATGGTCGGCGGTTACCTGTACATTCAGAAGAAATTTGCTAATCGCGATGAAGACCATGGGTTTTCAGGTGTGGAAAGCATTTTCAGCACACTGATGGTCATCACCGCATGTGCGATGGCTTTTGCTCACGGCTCAAACGACGTAGCAAACGCGATTGGTCCTTTGTCAGCAGTCGTTTCAACCGTTGAACACATGGGCGAAGTGGCCGCGAAAAGCTCTATCGCATGGTGGATTCTGCCATTGGGCGGCTTCGGTATCGTTGTGGGTCTCGCGACATTAGGTCACAAAGTAATGGCAACTATCGGTACTGGCATTACAGAATTGACTCCAAGTCGTGGTTTTGCCGCTCAGTTAGCAACCGCTTCAACGGTGGTTTTGGCTTCAGGCACGGGTCTACCTATCTCAACCACACAAACACTGGTGGGTGCGGTACTGGGTGTGGGTTTTGCGCGCGGAATTGCCGCACTGAACCTTGGTGTAGTACGTAATATCGTTGCGTCTTGGGTTATCACGCTTCCTGCGGGCGCCCTACTGGCCGTGGTTTTCTTCTACGCAATTCAGGCCGTGTTTGTCGGCTAAAACACACGTAAGCGTAGTGTTAGCGAACTGTCATTATTGACTCAATCGCACAGAAAGGGAGGCTTTGCCTCCCTTCTTTGTTGCAGCGCTTGCCAAAACTGCATACTATTTGCCACAAACTTTATGAGACTTATCGCCAAATCTATCTTTAAATTAAGGGATTTACTGTGAAAAAACTGTTCTGCATGGTGCTCTTATCCATGTTGGCCGCACCAACGTTCGCGCAAGACCGCTACATCGCGGACAAACTCTTCACTTACATGCATTCAGGCCCAAGTAATCAATACCGTATCCTTGGCAGCATTGATGCGGGGGAAAAAGTTAAGCTACTCGACGTGAACAAAGAGAGTGGTTACAGCCAAATTGCCGATGAGCGTGGCCGTACAGGTTGGGTAGAAAGCCGTTTTGTGACCCGTGAAATCAGCACTGCATTGCGTTTACCTGCTCTAGAAAAAGAGCTGGCAGAAGTGAAGAATCAGCTCGCGAATGCGCGTCAAAATGCCGATAGTGAAAAAACTGGGCTAGCGGAATCACTTGAATTACGCAATCAACAAATCGCCGATCTAGAACGCAGCTATGGCGATATCAGTAAGCAGTTGACCGAATCACAAACAGAAATTCGTGAGCTGCGCGCCAAGCTCGATACGCAAAAAGAAGACCTATTACTGAAATACTTCACTTACGGTGGTGGTGTTGCCGGTATTGGTTTACTGCTTGGTCTTGTATTGCCACATATCATTCCACGTCGTAAACGCCATCCTGCTGGCTGGGCATAATAGGCCCCCTACGACACAAAGATATAAAAAAACGGTCACGTCTGTGACCGTTTTTTTATATCTCAATCTTATCGTAGCTTAGCCTTTCCAATCATGCAGTGCGGGAATTTCTATCTGCTCGCCTGCAAATAGAATCACACTGCTTTGCGGTTTAATGCTTTCTAACTTCACCTCGGGAGCTAACATCTCCCCTTCACGGTGTTCAACACCATTTACTTTCACCCAGCGTTTTTGTTCATTACTGGAAAAGGCATGCATCTGGAAATTCAGTGCGGGTAAACGGCCTTGGTAACGATCGCTGTGCTGAGTGAGCACCACCACAGAAGACTCCGGCTTAGCAGCGGCTGGCACCGGTTGATCGCGCATGATGGCTTGAACTCGCAATGCTAATTCGGGAGAGAGCTGGGTTAAATCCAGATCGCCTAAACCGTCATTTGCTGCCAGTTGCGGTGATGTACCTAAAGTTGCAGGGGGCGTTACGGTTTTTTCCTCAAAGGAAATGGAATCCTCCACACGGCTCGTTTGCGTCAATACCGGCTCAACAAAAGTGGGTTGCAGATCGCCCCATTCTGGATAGGCTAACCGCTCCAATGGAGCATCAACCTGCACAATGCTCGGCTCGGTTTGCCGCATTGTGACGTCCTGCTGCACTTGTTCATAACGTTGGTAAATCATCACTCCCGCGGTAACGATTCCCGGCACTAGCCACAGCATTAAGTGCAACCAACGCCATGACGTCAAGGAGCTCGGTTCTTGTTCTGTAGAAGTGCGATAGGTCGCTGGCTGAGTCCGCAGATACTCTTGCTGAGATTGCTTCAAGGCATTCATCACTTTTGACATTAGCCCTCCTCCTTCAAACTCGGCGCTTGCTGCTGAGTCAACAGTTCTAAACGACGCAGGGTTTGTTTTCCCGCAATGCCATCAACATGCATACTCTGCCAACGTTGAAATAACTCCACCTTACGCGAAATATCCTTATCAAACATATCGGTAGAGCGTTCTGGCTCACCTAATACTTGCGCCAATTTACTTTCCAACAATGCCACATCATCCCCTCGCATTCCTTGCTTTAACGTTCGAGAAAAACCGCCCTGCCAAAGCAACGAATACTGGCCACGCCATAACGGCTCTAGCCATTGGCGCGCAATCCGATAACGCTGACCTCCCACCAAGAGTTCTGCATGATCACCACTTAACCGGTACAACACAGCATAAGTGCGCACTTCATCAATCACTAATGTCAGTACCGCAGGCAAATCATACGCTTGTAAACTCGCCCAATCTCCGGTTTGCTGCTCACACCAGAGCAGAGCATCCGGCTTCGATTGACAAAATCGATCCATCACCGAGGCTTGAAAACCCCACACGGCGTATAGTGTTTCTACAGCATCTTCACTACTGGTCGCATCAAGTAACGCGCTGCGCAGAGCTTGTGGAAATACCGTTTGTTCGGTTGGTGGCACAATCTCTGGCGCAGGGAAATAGGCTTGTACAGCTCGCTCAAGCTGTGGCGGTAATTGCCATGCTAGTAACACGGCAAGGGCAACACCGCCTAATGCGCTAGAGAGATAAGATAACTTCGGTGTTTGTGATTTAGTGGGTGTGACTTGGTAGACAGAAGATTGAAAGCTCATCACCTCTTGGCAGGCACGTTTGATTCTGTCCAAACTCAGTTCCTGCTCGCCCGCTTGATAAGCCTGCTTTAAAGCGGCATCACACACCAGATTGATTAAGCGCGGAATACCGTGAGTTTGTTGGGCAATCCACTGACAAGCTTTGCGGTTAAACAGCTCGACATTACCACCCGCTTGCTCAAGCCGGAAACGGATGTAGTCGGTGCTTTGCGCTTCACTCAGCGGCAGTAAGTGGTAGCGGCCGGTAATGCGCTGCGCGAGTTGACGCAACTGCGGCATTCGCAACTTCTCTTGCAATTCCGGTTGGCCAATCAGCAGCACTTTGAGCAACTTATGATTTTCGGTTTCTAGATTGGTCAGCAGGCGCAGCTGCTCTAACACATCGGGAGCCAAATGCTGCGCTTCATCAATCATCAAGAGCACTTGTATGCCTTGTGCGTGCTCGGCCAACAAAAACTCATGCAGCACTTGGGTGAGCTTTTTTAAGGTCGCCTTCTTCGGATAGCTGACCTCAAATTCATCGCAGATCGCTTCCAATAGCTCCAGATCCGAGAAAGTGGGGTTGAGGATCATCCCCGCGCGCGTTTTGCCCGGCAAACTCGCCAGAATCGCTCGCGCTACCGTGGTTTTTCCCGTCCCGACTTCTCCGGTGAGCATGGCAAAGCCCCCACCATCGCCCAATCCGGCTTGCAGGTGTACTATGGCTTCCTGATGACGCTGACTCAGGTAGAGATAGCGCGCATTGGGGACGATAGAAAACGGTAATTCGTCAAACCCAAAGAAGTTCAGATACATGCTTGTTGACCCTATTCATCGCAGTGGGTGCAACGTATCATTGCTGACTAAGATTAGCCAATGCCATTCGCGCAATTTTTTGAGACTCTACGATGCAAATTTACCTCGTTGGCGGCGCAGTGCGCGATCAATTGCTGCAACTTCCAGTTTATGACCGTGATTGGGTGGTGGTCGGCAGCAGCCCACAAGCTATGCTCAGTGCTGGCTTTCAAGCCGTGGGAAAAGACTTCCCAGTGTTTTTACATCCGAAAAGTAAAGAAGAACATGCCCTTGCTCGTACCGAGCGCAAAACGGGCGTGGGTTACACCGGCTTTGCTTGCCACTATGCTCCAGACGTGACTTTGGAAGACGATCTGCTGCGCCGCGATCTGACCATCAATGCGATGGCGCAAGATGACTCTGGACAACTTATTGATCCTTATGGCGGTCAGCGCGATCTCGCCGCGAAAGTGCTGCGCCATGTTTCGCCCGCGTTTGTGGAAGACCCCTTGCGTGTGCTGCGCGTGGCGCGCTTTGCGGCCAAGCTGCATCACCTAGGTTTCATCGTTGCCGAAGAAACCATGCAGTTAATGGCGAAGATTGCGCAATCGGGCGAATTACAGCACTTAACCGCTGAGCGCGTTTGGCAAGAGTGGCATAAATCGCTCTCGACGAATCATCCCGAAGTGTTTTTGCAGGTGTTACGTGATTGCGGCGCATTGGCGGTGGTGCTGCCTGAAATCGATCGCTTGTTCGGCGTGCCACAACCGGAAAAATGGCACCCAGAGATCGACACCGGTATTCACACGTTAATGGTCGCCAAACAAGCCGCACAACTTTCTGATTCCCTTCCCGTGCGTTTTGCCGCGCAAGTGCATGATTTAGGAAAAGGCGTGACGCCACCTTCTGAATGGCCAAGCCATAAATTGCACTGCCATACCGGGCTTAACATCATTGAATCATTGTGCGAGCGCATTCGCGTGCCTAATGAGTTTCGTGATTTAGCGCTCGCGGTGTGCGCACAGCATTCCAATGTTCATCGTGCCGACGAGTTAAAGCCTGCCACCAAGCTGAAAGTGCTGGGGCTTTTGGATGTGTGGCGCAAACCGGAGCGTCTTGAGCAAGTGCTACTGTGCTGTGAAGCGGATCATCGTGGCCGTTTAGGTTTAGAGAGTGAGCCGTATCCGCAGCGTGAGATTTTCCTGCGCGCCTACCACGCCGCCCTTGGCGTAGAGGTTCAAGCCGTGATTGCGGATGGTTTTCAAGGCAAGCATATCAAAGAAGAGTTGGATAAACGGCGCGTATCGGCAATCGAGGCTCTGTAGTTCATTGCCCGCAACCGTAGAAAGCAAAACGCCCTGCAATGCAGGGCGTTTTTTATCGCGAGACTGTTATCGTCAACAGTCGCGAAGGCGCTCGCTTAAAATTAAGCTTGGCCTTTCACTTCTTTCAGACCGTTGAAAGGAGCACGTGAACCCAGAGCTTCTTCAATACGGATCAGTTGGTTGTACTTAGCAACACGGTCAGAACGGCTCATAGAACCCGTCTTGATTTGACCTGCAGCAGTACCTACCGCTAGGTCAGCGATAGTTGCGTCTTCAGTTTCGCCTGAACGGTGAGAGATAACTGCAGTGTAACCAGCATCTTTTGCCATCTTGATCGCAGCCAGAGTTTCAGTCAGAGAACCGATTTGGTTGAACTTGATCAGGATAGAGTTAGCGATACCGTTGTCGATACCACGCTTCAGGATCTTGGTGTTTGTTACGAACAGATCGTCACCAACGATTTGGATTTTCTTACCCAGTTTCTCAGTTTGGTATGCGAAACCTTCCCAGTCAGACTCGTCCAGACCGTCTTCGATAGAAACGATTGGGAACTTCTCAGTCAGCTCTTCTAGGAAATCAGAGAAACCGTTAGAAGTGAAGATACGACCTTCGCCTTTCAGGTTGTATTCTTTCTTCTCTGCGTCGTAGAACTCAGAAGCCGCACAGTCCATCGCTAGTGTGATGTCAGTACCCAGTTTGTAACCTGCAGCCGCAACCGCTTCAGCGATAACTTCTAGCGCTTCTGCGTTAGATTTCAGGTTAGGAGCGAAACCACCTTCGTCACCCACTGCAGTGTTGTAGCCTTTAGACTTCAGTACTTTAGCTAGGTTATGGAACACTTCTGCGCCCATACGTACTGCTTCTTTCAGAGTTTTTGCGCCAACTGGTTGGATCATGAACTCTTGGATGTCTACGTTGTTGTCAGCGTGCTCACCACCGTTGATGATGTTCATCATTGGTAGAGGCATTGAGAATACGCCAGGAGTGCCGTTCAGCTCAGCGATGTGCTCAAACAGAGGCATGCCTTTTGCTGCCGCTGCTGCTTTCGCGTTTGCTAGAGAAACCGCCAGAATCGCGTTTGCACCGAAGTTTGACTTGTTCTCAGTACCGTCTAGGTCGATCATGATTTGGTCAATAGTTGCTTGATCTTTTGCATCTTTGCCAACCAGAGCGTCTGCGATTGGACCATTAACCGCAGCCAGCGCTTTCAGAACGCCTTTACCTAGGAAACGAGACTTGTCACCGTCACGCAGTTCAAGCGCTTCACGAGAACCAGTAGAAGCACCAGATGGAGCTGCTGCCATACCAACGAAACCACCTTCTAGATGAACTTCTGCTTCTACCGTTGGGTTACCACGTGAGTCGATGATTTCACGACCTAGAACTTTAACGATCTTAGACATTAATGTTTCCTCTCAATTGAATTTAAATGTCAAAACTAAAAGGGTAGCCACACTGCTAGAGTGGCTACCCGTATCCTTTTACTTCAATTCACCGCGTTGGTACTGACCTGCTGCTTTCACAAAACCAGCAAACAGAGGGTGACCATCGCGTGGGGTTGAGGTGAACTCTGGGTGGAACTGCGCTGCTACAAACCATGGGTGAGCAGGGTTCTCAATCACTTCAACCAGCTTCTTATCTGCTGACAGACCAGAAACCTTCAAACCTGCTTTTTCAATCTGAGGACGCAGCAGGTTGTTGACTTCGTAACGGTGGCGATGACGTTCATGGATCGTTGCGCTACCGTACATTTCGTACGCCTTAGTACCTTTTTCAAGGTGGCATAGCTGTGAACCTAGACGCATAGTGCCGCCCAGATCTGATTTCTCGCTACGCTCTTCGACATTGCCTTCACCATCTACCCATTCAGTGATCAAACCAACCACTGGGTATTTGGTGTTTTTATTGAATTCGGTTGAGTGTGCACCTTCCATACCCGCTACGTTGCGTGCGTATTCGATCAGTGCCACTTGCATACCCAAGCAGATGCCAAGGTAAGGAATTTTGTTTTCACGTGCATACTGAGCTGCACGGATTTTGCCTTCGATACCACGATCGCCAAAACCACCCGGCACCAAAATAGCATCCAGACCATTCAGCACATCGGTGCCTTTGGTTTCAACGTCTTGTGAATCCACGTATTTGATGGTCACGCTCAGACGGTTTTTCAGACCCGCGTGTTTCAGCGCTTCGTTAACCGACTTGTAAGCATCTGGCAGTTCAATGTACTTACCGACCATACCGATAGTCACTTCACCGGTTGGGTTCGCTTCTTCATAGATAACCTGTTCCCATTCAGACAGATCCGCTTCTGGCGCGTTAATGCCAAAACGTGCACACACCAAATCATCCAAACCTTGAGAACGGATCAGTTGTGGGATCTTGTAGATAGAATCCACGTCTTTCATAGAGATAACGGCTTTTTCAGGCACGTTACAGAACAGAGCGATCTTCTTACGCTCGTTCGCTGGGATCATACGATCGCTACGGCAAACCAGAATGTCTGGCTGAATACCGATTGAAAGCAGTTCTTTTACCGAGTGTTGGGTTGGCTTCGTTTTCACTTCGCCCGCTGCCGCTAGGTAAGGAACCAGCGTCAGGTGCATGAACATGGCGTTTTCACGGCCCACTTCGATTGCTAGCTGACGGATCGCTTCCATGAATGGCAGTGATTCGATATCACCTACTGTACCGCCAACTTCAACGATAGCGATGTCGTGGCCTTCTGAGCCTGCAATCACACGATCTTTGATCGCGTTCGTGATATGAGGGATAACCTGAATGGTTGCACCTAGGTAGTCGCCGCGACGCTCTTTGCGCAGTACGTCAGCGTAAACACGACCTGCAGTGAAGTTGTTGCGCTTGGTCATTTTGGTACGAATGAAACGCTCGTAGTGACCAAGGTCTAGGTCAGTTTCCGCGCCATCTTCCGTAACGAACACTTCACCGTGTTGAGTTGGGCTCATTGTGCCTGGGTCAACGTTGATGTAAGGGTCAAGCTTCATCATGGTCACTTTAAGACCACGAGCTTCGAGAATCGCTGCAAGGGATGCCGCTGCAATACCTTTACCTAGAGAGGATACAACCCCGCCAGTAACAAAAATATAATTTGTCGTCATGTTTAACCTGAAAATGGTTGAATGAGGGAAATGGATTTCTTCTGGACGGGACAAAACTATACCAGAAGGCCCCCATTGCCACAACGTGAAATCTATCACACTCAATTTTTTATTTTTTGCTTCAAATCAAACCAAATTGAAGCGAACCACACAAGCGGCACATTATCTGAGTCAATTTTGTCCCAAACGGGACTCTTTTTCAGCAATTGAGAAATTAGCAGTTTAATCAACCAGTAAGCTCATCAATGAGTTTGCTTTGTTTTTTAATGCTCAGCGATTAAAACGACTTTATCGCCTGTTTTTCTTCAAGTTTTACCTGATCCCAAAACGCGTCCAACTCAGCCAAAGTAAAGTCTTGGAGTGGCTTATTTTTCGCTCTCGCTTTGTTTTCAACACCTTGAAAGCGGCGCACAAATTTGGCGTTGGCTTTGCTCAGAGCCATTTCAGGGTCATGCCCTAAATGGCGCACTAAATTGACGGTAGCGAACAATAAATCGCCTAACTCTTCTTCTACTTTTTGCGTATCCACATCCACTTGCAGCGCTTCTTCCATCACTTCTGAGACTTCTTCGTGCACTTTGTCGACAACCGGACCTAAGCTGTCCCAATCAAATCCGTATTTGGCGCACTTTTTCTGGATCTTGTGAGCACGCGATAACGCGGGCAATGAACGTGGTACAGAGTCTAGAATACTCTGCTCATTTTTGCCTGCTTGCGCTTTTTCTTTGGCTTTTTCTGCCTCCCAATTGGCGTGAATTTGCTCGTCATTTTCAAAGGTCACATCTCCAAATACATGAGGATGACGGCGCGTCAGCTTCTCATTGACTGTATCCACCACATCACGAAACTCAAACAGGCCTTGTTCTTTGGCCATTTGGCTGTAGAAAATTACCTGAAATAGCAAATCCCCCAACTCTTCACGCAGGTTAGGCCAATCGCGCTGGGTGATGGCATCCACCACTTCAAAGGTTTCTTCAATGGTGTATGGCGCAATGGTGTCAAAGGTTTGCTCTTTATCCCACGGGCAGCCTAGCTCTGGGTCTCGCAGGCGGTTCATGATCTGTTCGAGTTGTTCAATCGGGTGTGACATGGTTTTCCTCACATCAGGCATTGAGCGCCTAAACTTATTGAAGTTGAAAAAGCAACGAGGTGGAAGTTTTCACTTCACACCTCGCTGTTTGCGTTGGATTTACCCTAAGCGTTTGACCAACATAACATCTTTGATCTGCTCGATGCGTTTGGAGACTCGCGCTAAGGCTTCAACGTTGTTCACCTCAAGATCGAAATCCATGATGATGATTTGTCGTTTGTAGTCGGAGCGGCTCTTCATGCTCGCCACTTTGACTTTTTCATTGGCCAGCAAGGTGGTGATGTCTTTCAATAAGCCACTGCGCTCCATCGCTTCCACGCGCACGGTCAACAGGTAAGAACCCACAAAACCGCCGCCCCACACGGTATCAATGATCCGCTCTGGTGCATGGTGGCTCAACTCTTCCAACTGTTCACAGTCGCTACGATGTACTGAAATGCCGCGACCTTGAGTAATGTAGCCACGGATCTCATCACCAGGAATTGGCTGACAGCAACGCGCAAGGTGAGTCATCAGGTTATCGACCCCTTCCACCACCACCGCATCTTTATGCGGGCGATTCGGCGTTAGGGCTTTGTTTTCCTGCAGTTTTTCCAGCGCGAGCTTATCTTCTTCCTCAGCGGTCGGTTTATTTACTAACGCATTGATATGATTAACAATTTGGTTAATACGCAGATCGCCACTGCCGATACCGACATACATCTCATCGACACTGTTAACGTTGAAGCGCTTAAGTGCATATGCCTCGGCATGTTTCAGATTGGCGCCCACTTTGGCTAATTCGATTTCGAGAATTTCACGCCCCGCTTCGAGGTTTTTCTCGCGGCTTTGCTTGCGGAACCAAGCATTGATCTTGGCGCGTGCACGACCTGAGTGAACAAACCCAAGCGATGGGTTTAACCAATCACGCGAAGGATTGGGCTCTTTGGCGGTAATGATTTCAACCTGATCGCCCATCTGCAATTTATGGGTAAACGGCACGATGCGCCCTGCGACTTTGGCACCAATACAGCGATGCCCCACTTCGGAGTGAATGTGGTAGGCAAAATCGAGCGGTGTGGCACCCATCGGCAAGTCGACCACATCGCCTTTCGGGGTAAAGGCGTAGACGCGATCATCAAACACTTGGCTACGCAGCTCATCGAGCATCTCGCCCGAATCGGACATCTCTTCTTGCCAATCAAGCAGTTTACGCAGCCAAGTGATCTTCTCATCGTAACCACTGCGGCCAGCGCTGCTGCCTTCTTTGTATTTCCAGTGTGCCGCCACCCCAAGCTCTGACTCTTCGTGCATCTGCTTGGTACGGATCTGGATTTCGATGGTTTTGCCTTCTGGCCCCAAAATCACGGTATGGATTGACTGATAGCCGTTCGGCTTCGGGTTTGCCACGTAGTCATCAAACTCGTTCGGCAAATGTTTGTACTTGGTATGCACAATGCCAAGCGCGGCATAACAGTCTTGCAGCTTGTCGGCAATAATCCGCACCGCGCGCACATCAAACAACTCATCAAAAGCGAGGCTCTTTTTCTGCATTTTGCGCCAGATGCTGTAGATGTGTTTCGGGCGACCGCTGACTTCGGCGTTGATGCCCAGTTGTTTCATCTCAGCACGCAGATCGCTGACAAAATCACGGATGTACTGCTCACGCACAATACGGCGCTCAGAAAGCTGTTTGGCAATCTGTTTATAGGTATCCGGTTGTTGGTAACGGAACGCGTAGTCTTCAATTTCCCATTTGAGCTGACCAATGCCTAGACGGTTCGCCAGTGGTGCGTAAATGTTGGCACACTCTTTCGCGGCGATGCGGCGCACTTCATCCGGCTCATTTTTCACTTCACGCAGGTTACAGATCCGCTCAGCAAGCTTAATGACCACGCAGCGGAAATCATCCACCATCGCGAGTAGCATGCGGCGCACGTTATCCACTTGCGCTGAGGCTTCACTGCCATGCATGGTCACATTGAGCTGACCGATGGCTGCCATCTCTTCCACGCCGAGGATCAGTTTGAGCACTTCTCTGCCATAACTCTCTTCGAGTGACTCATTATCCAACACGCCACTGGTGGCGATGGGAAATAGCAAAGCGGCCACCAGCGTTGGGCGATCCATAGATAAAGTGATCAAAATTTCGATCATTTCCCGCCCACGCCACAACAGCAGTGGTCCTTGAGGATTACCAGCAAGCAACTGCTCACACTCACGGTACACTGCGGTCAATTTAGCGGCCGTTTTACCCTCTTGGGCAAGGCTGGCTATCCATGTTTCTAGCTCAAACTGTTGGTCTGGGTTTAAGTGTGCGCTTCGTACCGCAACCATTGATATCGTCCTAATAATTGTATTTTTAGCCTTCGACTGACGCTGAAATGAAGAGTTCAGTCGCTAGCGTTTTTTCACAAATAAAGCCATGGATTCAAGGTGACTGGTGTGCGGGAACATATCCAGCATGCCCAGTTTCTCTAAGCAAAATCCTTGGCTCAGCAAGCTTTGGCTATCACGAGCCAGTGTCGCAGGGTTACACGACACATACACCACCCGTTCCGCTCCTAACGCAGCCAGTTGTTCCACAATCCCTTCTGCACCTGCACGGGCGGGGTCGAGCAGTACTTTAGCAAATTTCTGCTGCGCCCATGAGGCGGTTGTCATATCTTGTTCCAAATTGGCCTGATAAAACGTCACATTGTTGATTTGGTTCAATTTCGCATTGTGAGTAGCGTGCTGCACCATCTCTTCCACGCCTTCTACGCCCACCACTTGTTGCGCTTGTTTTGCTAACGGCAGAGTGAAATTCCCTAAGCCACAAAACAGATCAAGCACGCGATCCTGTTCATTCACCTCAAGCCAGTTGAGTGCTTGCTCGACCATTTGCTTATTCACCGCGCGGTTCACTTGAATAAAGTGGCTCGGCAAGAAGCTTAGACGGCTACCGGTTTCTTCACAGTAAGGCGGTTCACCTTGTACGTGTTGCAACGCGCCGGCTTCCAATGTTAGGTATAAGGTTAGTTGGTTTTGCGAGGCAAAGTCAGTTAAACGCTGCTGATCTTGTTCAGTCAACGCACCGACATGACGCAGCGCCAATACTCGCGCATTATCGCCTTTCACCAATTCCACATGCCCCAACTGCTCAGGTTGGCTCCATTGGCTCAACAAGGTATTCAATTCCGGCAAGAGCGCATTCAAACTCGGCTCTAGTACAGGGCAATGTGTTACGTTGACAATCGCTTTGCTCTGCTTACGGCGAAAACCAAACTGCAGTTGCTGGGCTTTCTTATCCCACATCAAGCTTAATCTTGCTCGGCGGCGATAGCCTTGATCATCAGAACAAACTGGCGCAGACAGGGCAAGGCTCTGCCCTG
The DNA here is from genome assembly GCF_009665255.1 of Vibrio metoecus. Lineage (NCBI taxonomy): Bacteria > Pseudomonadati > Pseudomonadota > Gammaproteobacteria > Vibrionales > Vibrionaceae > Vibrio > Vibrio metoecus. Next base: position 263,397 of record NZ_CP035686.1, on the reverse strand, counting down.
CAAACTTCACCATTAATTGACTTAACGCCTGCTGCTTGTGGTTAATTTGACCGGCTCGGTCAAGATGCTGTAAATCGCAGCCACCACACTGCGCGTAATGTGCACAGAAAGGGGTAACGCGCTCAGAACTAGGCTTGAGCACCTTAATCAACTGCCCACGCGCATATTTACTTTTGCTTTCGGTGAGCTGGATCAGCACCTCTTCACCCGGCAAAGCGCCATCGACAAACAACGGTTTCTTCTGCAAAAAGGCCAGTCCGCTGCCTTGGTGATCCAACCGTTCAATGGTGACCGGTTGATGCTTTTTGTCTAACGTGCTGTGCTTTTTCGGTTGAAAGAAACGTGCCATGCTTTGTGCTCAAGTGTTGGAGTAGAATTGTTTTTGCCCCGGCATCACTATTCTGCACGGGGGTGATTGTCGAAGGTCAGGGAGTTGATTAAGCTAACGCCAATGTTTCCCCACGCAATCCGATTTGTGCGGGGGTATTTTCCCATATCCACACCACAATGTTTAGACAATAATGACTCAAAGATATGGCTTGCGCGCCCGCGTTGTGACGCTCACTCTGGCTCCAACCCTGATTATTGGCCTGCTGCTTAGCGCACTGTTCTCTTTTAACCGTTATCACGACTTAGAAAACCAAGTGATCAACTCAGGGGCTAGCATCATCGAACCACTGGCGATCGCCAGTGAAGATGCGCTACGCATGCAAAGCCGCGAATCGGTGCGGCGCATCATTAGCTATGCACATCGGAAAAATTCTAAATTAGTTCGCAGCATTGCGGTATTTGATGGCAACCACGAGTTGTTTGTCACTTCCAACTTTCACCCCAATTTCGAAAAACTCATGTATCCCAAGGATAAACCTATCCCCTTTTTGAGCAGTTCGGTGATTGATGAAAACACCTTGATTTTGCGCACACCGATTGTCTCAGAACGGACTTTACTCGAAAACGGTGATGCCAACCCAGCGACCCCCGTCATGGGCTATATCGCCATCGAACTTGATCTCTCCTCTTTGCGCCTACAGCAATATCAGGAAATTTTCTCGGCGGGCTTAGTGTTGGTGATTGGGGTTTTGCTCTCAGGTGTGTTCGCATTTCGTTTGATGCACGATGTCACTCGCCCCATCACACACATGAAAAACATGGTGGATCGCATCCGGCGCGGCCATTTAGATGTACGTATTGAAGGCAAAATGCACGGCGAGTTGGATGCGCTAAAAAAAGGCATCAACGCGATGGCGGTGTCGCTCTCGGAATACCATGTCGAGATGCAGCACAGTATTGACCAAGCCACTTCTGATTTGCGGGAAACCTTGGAACAGTTAGAGATTCAGAACGTGGAACTCGACATTGCCAAAAAACGAGCGCAAGAAGCAGCACGGGTGAAATCTGAGTTTTTGGCTAACATGTCCCATGAGCTGCGAACCCCACTGAATGGTGTAATTGGTTTTACTCGACAAATGCTAAAAACCCAGCTCACCAACAGCCAAACGGATTACCTGCAAACCATTGAAAAGTCTGCCAACAATCTTCTAACGATCATTAATGACATTCTAGACTTCTCTAAACTTGAGGCTGGAAAACTGGCGTTAGAGAATATTCCGTTTGAATTCCAAGATATTCTAGAGGAAGTGGTTAACTTACAAGCCACCAGCGCCCATGAGAAAGGGTTAGAAATCACCCTCAAAATTGACCCGAAAATTCCGCGCGGCGTAGTGGGCGATCCACTGCGTATTCAACAGGTATTGACTAACTTAGTCGGCAACTCGATTAAGTTTACCGAGCGCGGCAACATTGATGTCAGCGTGGAAATGCGCTCACTGCGCGATGACGTGATAGACCTGCAATTTATGGTGCGCGATACAGGCATCGGTATCTCAGAGCGCCAACAAGCCCAATTATTCCAAGCCTTTAGTCAAGCGGATGCCAGCATTTCTCGCCGCTATGGCGGCACAGGGTTAGGGCTAGTGATCACCCAAAAACTGGTTAGCCACATGGGGGGCGAAATCAGCCTCACTAGTCGCTTACACCAAGGTTCAACCTTCTGGTTTACTCTGCGTTTGCACACGACAGAGTTACCCGTCAATGATGGTTATGATGCTCAACGACTCAACCATCGTCATCTGTTGTTGATTGAACCTAACATGCAAGCGGCGGCAATTGTGCAACAAACGCTAGTACAAAGCGGGTTAGACGTGACTTATCGCTCCGCGATACCGGAAGAGGAACAAAGTTACGACTATGTACTACTCAACCTAGCACCAAGTAAAGAAACCAACTATGCGATGGTCGAACTTTGGGTTAAGCGTGCGCTCGCCATGACACATAACGTGATTGTCGGTGTACCGAGTACCGAACTGGCGTTGGCCGATCTATTGATGCAACAATATCCGGTGAAATGCATCAGTAAACCGCTTTCACGCAAAAAGCTGCTGCAAACGTTGGCCGCGCAACAACCACTCTCACTCCATTCTGCACAGTCTAAACCGCAAGCCGATAAGTTGCCGCTGTGTGTTATGGCGGTCGATGATAACCCTGCCAACCTAAAACTGATTACAGCATTGCTTCAAGAGCGAGTTGAATGCGTGATCGCCTGCGCCAGTGGCCAAGAAGCGATAGAACAAGCACAGAATCGCCACTTCGATATCATCTTGATGGACATTCAAATGCCACATATGGATGGGGTAACCGCATGTAAATCGATTAAACAGTTACATGGCTATCAAGACACTCCTGTCATTGCCGTCACGGCTCATGCCATGGCAGGCGAACGAGATCGCCTCCTGAAAGCGGGCATGGACGACTACCTCACTAAACCGATTGAAGAGCATATTTTGCAACAAGTGTTGGTACATTGGAGCCCACACACGCGCAGTAAACAGGTGGCAAAAATTTCTCTGCCAGATGGTGCCGCAGTACAAAATGCTTTGCATACTGCAGAGCAGGATGATGCGATCATTGATTGGTCAGCCGCATTACGCCAATCGGCCAACAAAGAAGATCTTGCTAAAGAAATGCTGACCATGCTGGTCAATTATTTGCAGGAGGTCGAAACGGTCGTCAACATGGCTTTAGAAGATGAAGAGTACGCCACGAGCGACTTATTGCATCATATCCACAAACTGCACGGCAGTTGTTCATACAGCGGTGTACCAAGGCTCCGTAAAGTCTGCGCGAGTTTGGAGCAAGCACTGCGTAGCGGAGCTGCCATAGACGAGTTGGAACCGGAGCTCTTTGAGTTGCAAGATGAGATGGTGAAAGTTATCAAGGCAGCCGCTGATTATCTGGATTGATCGTGTTTCATGTTTTGCTGATGGGGTAAAGAATGCACCTCTTGCCCCATCACATAAACATGATAGCCATGCTTACCTCGATGTTTGACCCAATACATTGCCTTATCCGCTTGTAAAAGCAGTTTTTCTAAGTCGATGTGCACACAGTCCATATGACTGATGCCAATACTGCACCCAACTTGAGCACTCTGTTTACCCAATACGATCGGCGTACCAGAGGCGTTGATCAAATCGGCAGCAAGAGCTTCAACTGGCGCCTGATCATAAACGTCGAGTGGAATATAAATCGCAAACTCATCCCCACCGAGTCGGCCGACGACAGAATCGACAAAGTGAGCCTGCGCAAGAGCCAAAAAGCGTTTAGCGATTTCACGCAATACATCGTCACCAGCTCCATGTCCTAACGTATCATTCACCTGTTTAAAACCATCTAAGTCGATAAGTAGCAACACCATAGTGCAACTGACGCGTTTTTTATTCAGCACGTACTTTTCACACCCCAACCGATTTTTGAGCCCAGTCAACGTATCTTGCTCAGCAATGGTTCGGTAATAACTTTCCCAACGCTCAATCTGTTGGCGTAATTCGCGCTCACGGATCAGGGCCTGATGGGATGCATCAATAAACTCATTGATACTTTTGGCCACCAAACCGATCTCATTATGCTTATTTTCCTGAGCCACCGAGACTTTACGATCATGATCTGGACGCACTTCCGATAATGCCTCATAAAGCTCAGTTAATGGCTTACCCACTAAACGGCGTACTATCCAAATTAGCGCGACAAAGGTGACTAAAAACTGGATCAACACCACGGCAATTTGATCGAGAATTTTGCTCGTCGCCTGCTGCCTTATCACTTGATGATCCTCATGAAGCATCAAGTAACCAATTAAATTACCATCAACAGGCGAAACCAAACGGTAACGGTTAGCATCCTCCCAAATATCATGCTCCTTGAGGAGCTGGGGAATACTGGTTCGTTCAAAGACAATCCCATCCACACTCGCTAGTTTGACGGCATTGATCTCTTTATGCAGCAACAGGGCATCCATCACCTCAGAGGCGATATCGTAGTTATTCACGTACAGAGCAATCGCCGCCGAGTTGCTCAGAGAGAGCGCCAGCTTTTCTTCAAGCTCTTGCTTTTGCAATTCAACAATGTGCATACCTCGTGGAATAATCACCGCAAGAATGATCAACAAATAAGCAAGTGCGCACAGCGAAATCATCTTCAATAAACGATTAACCAGAGGAGATGTTCGCGTTTGATCAGTCATAAATCACCAATAGCACTTTTAATGCTTCATCTGGCGGCTGAGCCATGTAACCAATCGAGAATGGGTTAGCCTCAAGTTTCGTCGCCAACTCTTGATCACTGGGAACAGACTCCGGAGCACGAAGCCGTCCTGAAAACTTTAACTTCGCCCAATACGCATTAATCTGGCTTTCTTGCATATTGGTTACCTGAAAGAAAAATCGTTGGCGAACTTCACCACTACGATCCAATATCTGATTAATGTATGTATTACCCACCACTCTATTGCGCCCAAGATATAATGCGGAGAGCTCTTCTTTGGTAATGGCAGAAACGGGGCTTTCTTGGCCTGCAACAACATACAATTCCGCAGATGCCAATGGCGATAGCAATATAACTAGGAGTAACCAATATTTCATTCAGTCCTCCTAAAATACAAAATTGACGCTTAACGAAAAGAGACTCACATCGCGTCCTTGAGTATGTTCTTCTAAGGGTATCGACCATAAGCCATAACCATTATCGGCGATCTGGGTGTAATCATATTGTGCTTTCAAAGCAACTTGTGAACTCACATCCCAGCGAACTCCGAATGAATACGTTTGCTGATCGATATAAGTAGAATTAATTCCTCCAATTAACCATTTTTGAACTTCCGCCAATTGGGCGCCATTCACCGATGATAGCCCCCAATCCGATTGAGCTTGGTAAGGCGATTTTCTGGGGTTAAATTTGCCGTAGATAACGTAAGGCGTCACGCTTCCTAGCGTATATCCGGCCATCGCATAGCCACCAACACCTTCAGGCACAACCGCTTTATTCCCTAAAATAGTAAAAATTTCTGATTGAAATGACCACTTTTCACCTCGGTATCCTCCGCCGAATTGCCAATACTCAATCGTTTCAGCTTTTAAATTAATCTGCTCAACCAACTGCTTTGCTTCAGAACTGATCGCCCCCAACCCTGCTTGAGCTAATTGATTGACGACTTGCACACCAAGTAAAGAGTTACCATCTAGGTCAACTTTTAATTTCCCTACATGTACATAAGAAAGGCGTCCAAACCAACGCTCCTGTTCGAGTGCAAACACTAAAACTAACGTTTGATCAGATTGAGACCCTGAAACTTCACTGGAAGCGGTATTTTGCAGTTTCTGCTTAATTCGGCCATATTGGGCACCTAGAGACCAGGTTATATCGTCAAATGAGCTGCGGTAGGTCACATCGACCCCGTCGATAGAATCGTAAAAAATACCACCATAAAACTCTTGGGGAGGACGTACCCACAGGTGCGCGTAGTCAATTCGCCGGCTGTCAGCGGCGATATATCCATAAAGGCCAAGGCGCCCCATTCGAAGATCCCAGTGTTCGTCAGGCATATAGCGAACAAAAGCCAGCTCAGTGACATCATCAAACCGCTGCTCGACTCGATCTTCCAACACCCATTGTGCTGTCACCGACCATTCCGGGTTTAACTGCAAATCAAACTGGATCCCGAGATTAGAATCTGGCTTAAATGATCCGTTACGCTGATACTCATTGGGCTGGGAAATATTGCGCAGAAAACCAAGATTTTCTTCATTTTCATAGCTATAACCAATCGAACCATAACCAGAGACACTCCAATCTCCGGCCAAGGCTGTATTGCTCGTCATAACAAATACACTAAAGAGACTTCTCATCAGCAGTGTTTGAAAAAAACATCGTATCATTGGGTTATCCCTAAGCAAGCCTTACTTCCACCACAGCGCAAACCTGCGCACCTAGTGAAACATTCTCTATTTCGAGCGTCATTGATGATGAATGACATCACCCAATTGCTTTAATTTTAGTGATTGGTGATAGAAAAATACGCATTTGGTGCAAAGAGTATAAAACCCATTCTTCCGTTGAGGGAAATTAAACACGTAAGGAAAATATAGTCAGAAAATGAAAGATTTGAAATGACTAAAAGTATGAACGCCGCATTAGCGGCGTTCGAGGATCACGGTGGCCATGGCATAATGGCGCTCATCAGAGATGGAAAGATGGATATTCGCCACCTGCAATTGTGCGGCTAACTGAGCAGCCTTGCCACTCAAGTTCAATAAAGGCTTACCTAGTTCGTCGTTGCTAACGGTGAAATCGTGAAAGGTCACACCTTGAGCAATTCCGGTACCTAACGCTTTGGATGCCGCTTCTTTAGCTGCAAAGCGTTTAGCTAAAAAGCGCCCTTGTTGCTTCGAAGCATGAAATTGCTCTAGTTCAGAATCGGTAAGAATGCGACGCGCAAAACTTTCGCCTGAGCGCGCCAACGCTTTCTCAACCCGTTCGATTTCAGCGATGTCCGTGCCGAGTCCAACGATCATACGTTATCGACGCGCAGCAACCATGATGGCTTTCATATCGGCGACGGCTTTCGCTAAACCATCAAATACCGCGCGACCAATGATCGCATGGCCGATGTTCAGCTCGTAGATTTCAGGGATCGCCGCAATCGCAGCAACGTTGTGGTAAGTCAATCCATGACCCGCATTCACCGTAATGCCCAAGTCGTGAGCATAAGCCGCTGCTGCCGCGATTTTTTTTAGCTCATTTTGCTGATCGACTTCACTTTTCGCATCCGAATAATGACCGGTATGCAGCTCAATGAATGGTGCACCACAGGCTTTTGCCGCATCAATTTGCTCGCGATCGGCATCGATAAACAGAGATACCTTAATGCCTGCCGCGGTGAGTTTTTCCGTTGCCGCTTTTACGCGCTCAAGCTGACCAAGTACGTCCAAGCCACCTTCTGTCGTCAGTTCTTCACGCTTTTCCGGCACCAAGCAAACGTATTCTGGTTGAGTTTGCAGCGCAATCTCAACCATCTCATCGGTCACAGCCATTTCAAGGTTCATACGCGTTTGCAGCGTTTCACGCAAAATACGCACATCGCGATCTGTAATGTGGCGGCGATCTTCACGCAGATGGATGGTGATGCCATCTGCACCCGCACGTTCAGCTATTTCCGCTGCATGCACAGGATCGGGATATTGCGTGCCGCGTGCGTTACGCAAAGTAGCCACGTGATCGATGTTCACACCAAGATAAATTGAGCTCATTCTTCTGTACTCCGTGCTCTGGGTAGAGTTGTTTGACGAAACAACTCACGACTTTTTAAAGGTTTGCCGCCAAGATACGGCTTTAAGGCTAAACGTGTAAAGCGTTTTGCCGCTTGCAGTTGCTCTTTGCTGGTAAAACGCCGCTCACTGATCGCAATCAGCTCATTACCGAGAAAGGTGAGATTATCGCGGCGTACCGAGGCAATAAAGCCTTTTTGCTCACGATAGCGATAGGTCATGTCTGGTGAAACTGGTTCGCCCGTACCAGCACAATGCAGAAAATCCACGCCGTAGCCCATCGCGGCAAGCAAAGCGAGTTCAAAGCGACGTAGTGCTGGCTCGGGATTAGTGCTTTGCGCCAGTTCAGTGAGCGCAAACAGATAATCATGGAATAGCCCGGGGCTAGCGACTTCTGGCATTAACACCCGATCCACCAGCTCGTTGATGTACATCGCCGAATAGAGATAGACGCCGGAAAGCGGTAAGCCGAGACTAATTGGTTCGGCTTGGCGCAGCGTTTTCATCGAACCATTGCCCGACCATTTCAGCAGTAAAGGAGTGAAAGGTTGCAGCGCACCTTTGAGGTTGGAGCGTTTTCCGCGCGCACCTTTGGCCATTAAGGTGACTCGCCCGTACTCCTCACTGAACACATCGAGAATTAAGCTCGATTCACTGTAAGGGCGGCGGTGCAGAACAAAACAGCGTTGCAGTCCGTCTGACATTTTCCCTTTCTATCATGCAGTTGAAGGTATAAATGAAAAAGGTGGCAACTGGGTCACCACCTTTAGAGTTTAGAGATCGTCGATGTAGCCGAGTGAACGCAGGGCTCGCTCATCATCCGCCCAACCCGATTTCACTTTCACCCAAGTCTCTAGGTAGACTTTGCGGCCGAACAGCTCTTCCATATCGAGACGCGCCTCGCGGCCGATGGTTTTGATCTTCTCGCCGTTTTTGCCAATCACCATTTTCTTCTGGCCGATACGCTCAACCAAAATCAGGGCGTTGATGTGGAAGCCATCAGTATCTGGGTTGTAATCGAAACGCTCGATTTCCACCGTCACCGAATACGGCAGCTCTTCGCCAGTAAAACGCATCAACTTTTCACGGACGATTTCAGAGGCCATAAAGCGCTGTGAACGATCCGTCACATACTCTTCAGGGAAATGGTGCACGGCTTTCGGTAAATGGTCGCGAACATGCTTTTTCAACACATCGGTGTTTTTACCCTGTTTAGCGGAAATCGGTACGATATCGACAAACGGCATGCGTTTAGAAAGCTCCAGCATGTGCAGCATCACTTCGTTGCGATCTTTGACCTGATCGACCTTGTTCACACACAGCACTACTGGGAAGTTGGCTTTTTGCAGCTTAGTGAATACCATCTCGTCATCGGCGGTCCAGTGAGTACCTTCAACGACAAACAGCACTAAGTTGACATCACTCAGTGAGCTTGATGCCGCACGGTTCATCAAACGGTTAATCGCGCGTTTTTCTTCAATGTGCAGCCCTGGGGTATCAACGTATATCGCCTGATAATTGCCATCGGTCTCTACGCCCATAATGCGGTGGCGAGTCGTTTGCGGTTTACGCGAAGTAATCGAGATTTTTTGCCCTAACAGGTTATTGAGCAGAGTCGATTTACCCACGTTTGGACGACCGACAATCGCGACAAAACCGCAATGTTGGTTTTCCGGTGTCGATGCCACCACAGATTTACCTTCGCTTTGAGAAGCAAAGTATGCATCGATATCAAATTCTTGATCAGCCATTGGTCAATTGCTCCAGAGCCGTTTCTGCAGCCGCTTGCTCTGCCTTGCGGCGGCTGGTGCCTTTACCGATCACAGGCGTATCCATACCTGCCACTTCACACGCAACGGTAAACTCTTGGTTGTGTGCTTCACCTTTAATATTAGTCACTGTGTAGACGGGCAGCGGTTTTCTTCTGCCCTGCAAAAACTCTTGTAAGCGAGTTTTCGGGTCTTTTTGTGATGCGCCAGGTTTTATCTCTTCCAGACGACCGTGATACCACTCAAGCACGATGCTGCGCGCCATTTCCAGATCGCTGTCAAGGTAGATCGCACCGATGATCGCTTCCACCGCATCCGCTAGAATCGAGTCTCGGCGAAAACCACCACTTTTCAACTCACCTGGACCTAATTTTAAGTAATCTCCCAGATCGAATTCACGACCTAGCTCCGCCAACGTGTTGCCACGCACTAAGGTGGCACGCATGCGGCTCATATCCCCTTCATTCACTTTCGGGAAGCGGCGATAGAGCTCATCAGCAATGACAAAACTTAAAATTGAATCGCCCAGAAACTCAAGACGTTCATTGTGCTTACCATTGGCGCTGCGGTGTGTCAGCGCCAGATTAAGCAGCTCGATCTCCTTAAAGGTATAACCGAGCTTACTTGTTAATTTATTCATTGGAGGTGTCATAATCTCAACGTTATTACCAGCTCATGCTGGCTTAATGGATCCCACCAACACGGTTAAATCGTACGCCGGTTGGAATCCAACTTGGAAGTACGCTGTCTTCAGCGCGTTCAAACTCGAAACTGATCCAAATAGCCACAGCCTTTCCGACCAGATTCTGCTCTGGCACAAAGCCCCAGAAACGGCTGTCAGCACTGTTGTCACGGTTATCTCCCATCACAAAGTAGTGCCCTTGTGGTACAACCCACTCATTCACGCCACTGCGTGGACGATAGTCTGCTACGTTATCAATGCGCAGTGGATTGATCAGAATATTGTGCTCAACTTTCCCTAACTGTTCGTCTAATTGAATCAGCGGAATATTGTTTTGGTAAAACGCACTTTCTTGCACATTCGATAGCTTAACGCTTTGGCACTCATTCTCACCTTGGTGCTGAATGCACAACTCTTTACCAGAGCTGTAACGTACCGTATCACCCGGCATACCCACCACGCGTTTGATATAGTCGATATTAGGATTCACTGGGTATTTGAACACCACGATATCGCCGCGCTCTGGTTTCCCCGTTTCTACCAGTTGAGTACGCCATACCGGATCTTTCAAACCGTAAGCGTATTTTTCAACCAGAATAAAATCCCCCACCAACAGGGTTGGCATCATGGAGCCAGAAGGGATCTGGAACGGTTCATAAATAAACGAACGCAGAATTAAGACAAAAGCGATCACAGGGAACACCGATACGCTATTCTCAATCCACCACGGTTGAGCCGCTGCTTGATCGAGTGCCAACGTAGGCATGTCCGGCGATTGAGCCTTTAACTGAGACAGTTTTTGTTGGCGTTTTTTCGCCCACACCAGCTTTTCCAGTGTCCAGACGATACCGGTGACCAAAGTTACAATCACCAAAATCAGTGAAAATGTGTTCGCCATTGACTTCCCTTATCTAAAAAATACGAAAGTGAAAGAGCCGAAACCCTTTCACTCATGTGTTAAACCAATAAGATTGAAGTCGCCAAAGAAATTAGTCTTTGCCGACATGCAGAATCGCAAGAAACGCTTCTTGTGGCAGCTCAACATTACCGATCTGCTTCATACGTTTCTTACCTTCTTTCTGCTTCTTCAACAGTTTCTTCTTACGACTCACGTCACCACCGTAACATTTCGCTAGTACGTTTTTACGTAACTGCTTTACGGTTGAACGCGCGATGATATGGTTACCAATCGCCGCTTGAATCGCGATATCGAACATTTGGCGAGGAATGAACTCTTTCATCTTCTCCACCAATTGACGACCACGAGTCTGTGATAGATCACGGTGAGTGATGATCGCAAGTGCATCCACTTTGTCACCGTTGAGCAGCACATCCACACGTACCATGTACGACATTTCAAAACGTTGGAAACCGTAATCCAGTGACGCATAGCCACGTGACGTTGATTTCAGACGGTCAAAGAAATCAAGTACCACTTCTGCCATTGGGATGTCGTAAGTCAGTGCGACTTGGTTACCGTGGTAAACCATGTCCACCTGAGTACCCCGTTTTTCGATACACAGAGTGATAACGTTACCCAGATAATCCGAAGGGACCAGAATGTTACAACGCGCGATCGGTTCGCGGATCTCTTCAATATCATTGATAGCAGGCAATTTGGCAGGGCTATCAACGTAGACGATCTCTTTGTTGGTCTTCAGCACTTCATACACTACGGTCGGTGCTGTGGTGATGAGATCGAGATCGTATTCGCGCTCTAAACGTTCTTGAATGATCTCCATGTGCAGCATACCCAAGAAGCCACAACGGAAACCAAAGCCAAGTGCCGCTGACGTTTCTGGTTCATAGAACAGTGACGCATCATTGAGGCTGAGTTTACCTAGCGCATCACGGAAGTTGTCATAGTCGTCAGAAGACACTGGGAACAAGCCCGCATACACCTGAGGTTTTACCTTTTTAAAGCCCGGTAGTGCTTTGTCACAACCGTTTTTCGCCAAGGTTAGAGTATCACCCACTGGTGCACCCATGATGTCTTTGATACCACACACCACCCAGCCTACTTCGCCAGTGTCCAGTGAATCGGTATCCACTTGTTTCGGTGTGAAAATACCTAAGCGATCCACACCCCAAGTTTGGCCGGTGCTCATCACTTTGATCTTGTCGTTTTTCTTCAGGCTACCGTTTTTGATTCGAACCAGAGACACTACGCCCAGGTAGTTATCGAACCATGAGTCGATGATCAGCGCTTGCAGCGGTGCGTCAGGATCGCCTTGTGGCGCAGGGATCGCAGAGACAATCTTTTCTAGAACGTCATCAACACCCACACCGGTTTTCGCTGAACAACGCACAGCGTCAATCGCATCGATACCGACGATGTCTTCAATTTCTTCCGCCACACGCTCAGGCTCTGCTGCAGGTAGGTCAATCTTGTTCAGAATTGGCACGACTTCCAGATCCATTTCGATCGCGGTATAGCAGTTTGCTAGGGTTTGCGCTTCCACGCCTTGACCCGCATCCACCACCAACAGGGCGCCTTCACAAGCCGCCAATGAACGTGATACTTCGTACGCGAAGTCAACGTGTCCTGGGGTGTCGATGAAGTTCAGTTGATAGGTCTCGCCATCTTTTGCTTTATAGTCGAGAGTCACACTCTGCGCTTTAATGGTGATGCCACGCTCACGTTCTAGATCCATAGAGTCAAGAACTTGCTCGGCCATTTCACGATCGCTCAAGCCGCCACAGACTTGGATTAAACGGTCAGATAGAGTCGATTTACCATGGTCAATGTGGGCGATAATCGAAAAGTTACGAATGTGCTTCATAGGTTTGGGATGACTAAACTCTTAAATAATAAGGACATAGAAAAGCCGCGTTGGCGGCTATTCATTCAAGTTGGGCGATTCTACCCAATTTCGTTGGGGTTCGCATCATAATTTAGGCAACCGGGATACCCAGTTTTCGTAACAAAACCACTTGCTGTTCTGAACGCTGTTCGAGCACTTTCGCGTAACGTTTGGCTACCCAGACGCCTAATCCAATAAAGAGCAGTGAAGTAAAGATCACGATACCCTCACCCAGATCCCACATAGGGGCTAGCCATTGAGTGCCAAGCCAAGCGCCCAGCATCATGAAAAACAGCGGTAATAAGTAGACAAGCGCAGCCGACTGCAGCAGGCTCTTCTCTGGCAAACCAATCTCGACCACTTCTCCCGCTTGCAAAGCTTGTGTGGTTTGCAAACGCCAGAAAAGCGTTTTATTGCCCAGTGCTTTGGAAACCACGCCAGTGCCACAGCTTTGTGAGGATTGACAACTACTACAACTGGTTTGCTGCTCGCAACTCAGCGTGACTTGAAATCCTTGTTGAGCGGGTACCACTTTGGTTACCGTGGCTAATGCAGTCATCATTGCGCTTTCACGCCTCCCACACCAAACATAACGGATTGAGCAATACGCTGCGCAGTAGAAGGAGGAATATCACCAACGACAGAGATTTCATTCTCGCCTTTGACTAAGCTGTGCAGCGTGCGGCGACCTTGTCGAACTAATTGTCCCTTCAAGGAGTAGTTATCACTGGCAGAGACGTACACAGAGAAGTTAAACAGCCCGTCAGAATACATTTGGCTTTCCACTAAGCGATCGGTCATCGCCATCCGATAGCGGTTCAGCTCCATCGCTTTAAAACCTTCAGGAACCCAACTGACTTGCCAAAATGTCTCTTGTACGCTGCCTTTAGGCAGTTTAAGCACTTCCGGCAGTTGCACCTTGTTCAACCCAGCCATCAATTCAGCCAAACGCTCACTCACAGAGAAAGAGATGGTGCGATACTGCTCCAGCACCTCACCATCACGATCTAGCAAATCTGCACGCAATGGTAAGCGGCTCTTTTCATCTACCCATAGAACATAGGAATAACGTAAGCCATCTTTCGGAACAATACGCAGCACCTGACAAGCAGTACCCGCTTCACGCGCTCGCCCTACTTTGACAAAGTCATAGTACTGGCCCAACTCCGTAACATCGCTATTGATCATCGGGATGGTTGGCGCCACCATGCTCCCAGACTCAATCGTAAACGGCTCGACACCTGGTTCTATGTAACTGACCTCATCACCACGACGGATCACTTCACGCACAGGGCCGCTCAAATAGACTAAATGCGCCAGTTGCTGCTCTTCTTGCCGTGCATGACGATAGAGCAAAGGTTCAATACTGTTTTTCTTAACTAAGATGTATGAAAGTTCGTAGTTGAGATGTTGGCTGGCTTCGTTCATCTGAGACAACAACGCCTCTGCAGACTCTTCCTCTGCAAAGGCGAACGTTGAATTCACACAGAACAGTGTCAGCGCACTGATCAAAAATTTATTCATTCCACAACCGATTCAACTGGATGTTGGTGAGAGAGATCCTCACTATTCAGGCGTAATTGCAGTTCGTAGTCCTGCAGCAAGGCGTTTACGCGACGACGTTGTTCTTGCATGGTGCTATCTGATGAATGCTTTTCAACCGAATCACGAGTTAAGCTCACTGGCTCGGCACTTCCCGCCAACGGGATCGTTTGTAGTACAGGCAATTCATTTTCAGCAGAGCTTTGAGCGCCATATTGTTGCACACCAAAGATGACCGCGAGAGACACACAAGCCGCAATCCCCACTTGACCAAACTGAGTCAACCATGCAGGCAATTGACGCTTCGCCTGTTGTGGTTTCGGCTGAGCCTCCAACCTTGCTTGCTGCAGGTCGATCACTTTTTGTGAATGGTTCAACGGATTGTGCGCGGGTTCATTTTCTAACGCCAAGGCCACACTTTCAGCAATATTCCATTCTTTTTGCATCGGAATGTCACCACGGAGCACATCACCAATCAGGTGATAATTTTTCCATGTTTCACGAGCATCTAGATCCTGAGTCAACCCTAAAATCAACTCATTGTCGATCGTTTCGCCATCCATGAGTGCTGAAAGTTTTTCTTTGTCAGCCATTCTATTCACCATAGTCATTACGGAATTTGCGTTAAAGCAGAGGTTTAATTCTCTTCTCTACCGCCTCACGAGCACGGAAAATTCGGGAACGCACTGTACCGACAGGGCAATCCATCACTTCCGCAATTTCCTCGTAACTCAAGCCATCAAGCTCGCGCAACGTCATTGCCGTTCTTAAATCATCAGGTAACGCATCAAGGGCATCGAACACAGCCTGTTTCAACTCTTTGGACAACGTAATGTTCTCCGGGTTCGATAATTCTTTTAATGCATCACCACCTTCATAAAATTCAGCTTCTTCAGCATCAACATCACTTGCGGGTGGGCGTCGGCTTTGCGCAACAATGTGATTTTTCGCGGTATTGACAGCAATACGGTACAACCAAGTGTAAAACGCACTCTCACCACGAAAGGTTGGAATGGCTCGATAGGCCTTAATAAACGCTTCCTGCGCTACATCAGCCACATCGCCGGAATTGCTCACATACCGGGAAATAAGGTTGCACACTTTATTTTGATATCTCAAAACCAAAAGGTTAAATGCTTGCTTATCCCCATTCTGAACTCGCTCAATCAGTACTTGATCGGTCAGTTGCTCGTTCATTCGAGCGGTCACTCCTATTGTTATTTCCCCTACCTTCTCAGATATGGGTACTCATTATGCGAATTGTAATATTGACACCACTACTAGCATGAGCACCTTTAGAGACTCGGCATCTTCGAGAAAGTTCATTATTTGGTGAAATATTTTACTCAAAACCTTACCAATGCAGCATTTCACCCTTTGTCTCTAGCTTATATGACACATTTACCATTCACCACTCCACGTCCATTCTTTATATAAGGGGGAAAATGGCAGATAAATAGGCCGTGCTAGCCAAGATGACAATAAGATTTACAAACTATTGCATTTAGCGCGATGATAATAGCAGGACTAACACCGTATCAACGATCCGAATTTTTCAATAATTTCTTGCCACTTGATTGTACACAGTGGCATGTCTGCTCAATCGATGCGGTGTTTTTTTCCTCTAAAGAAAATCACTCTTTGAGGAATTTAAAGAAATGTCGAGTTGGATGACTCGCTACTGTTTGGGAATTGGCAATTTTATGAACGCAGACCGAGAGCATCAGTGTGATGTATTAGTCATAGGAAGTGGCGCAGCAGGCTTATCGCTTGCTTTACAGGTCGCTCAATACGGAAAAGTGATTGTATTAAGCAAAGGGCCGCGCAGTGAAGGCGCAACCTTTTATGCTCAAGGCGGTATTGCCGCCGTGTTTGATGAATCAGACAGCATTGATTCGCATGTGCAAGATACGCTAATTGCTGGCGCAGGGATTTGTGATGAGCAAACTGTGCGTTTTATCGCCGAGCATGCCAAAGAATGCGTGCAATGGCTGATTGATGGCGGCGTGCCATTCGATAAAGAAGATGACAGTGATACAGAACATCCTCGCTACCATTTGACTCGCGAAGGCGGTCACAGCCATCGCCGTATTTTGCACGCAGCCGATGCTACGGGTATGGCAATGCAAACGTCATTGCAAGATAACGCCCACAACCATCCCAACATTACGGTACTGGAACGGCACAACGCTCTCGATCTGATCACTGAAGATAAAATTGGTGGTGATGCTAATAAGGTGGTCGGGGCTTATGTATGGAACCGCAATGCGGAACACGTAGAAACGATTCGCGCGAAATTTGTGGTACTGGCGACTGGTGGTGCATCTAAAGTGTATCAATACACCTCCAACCCTGATGTCTCCTCAGGCGATGGCATTGCCATGGCATGGCGCGCGGGTTGTCGTGTTGCGAACTTAGAATTCAACCAATTTCACCCGACTTGCTTATATCACCCAGAAGCGCGTAACTTCCTGCTCACCGAAGCGCTGCGTGGTGAAGGCGCTTATTTGCGCCGCCCAGATGGCAGCCGTTTTATGCCGGATTTTGATGAGCGAGCTGAGCTGGCCCCGCGTGATATCGTGGCGCGCGCCATCGACTTTGAAATGAAACGCTTAGGAGCGGACTGCATGTATCTCGACATCAGTCATAAACCAGCGGATTTTATCGAGAAACATTTCCCAACCATCTACTCACGCTTAATGGATTTGGGCATTGATATGACCAAGGAGCCTATCCCTATCGTTCCTGCCGCCCACTACACTTGCGGTGGTGTGATGGTCAACCCACAAGGACAAACCGATATCAAACAGTTGTATGCGATTGGTGAAGTCAGCTACACCGGCTTGCACGGTGCAAATCGTATGGCCTCCAACTCTCTTCTTGAGTGTGTGGTTTACGCATGGTCGGCATCGCAAGACATCATTGCTCAGTTGCCTAATGCGCACATGCCACAGTCACTCCCCGTTTGGGATGAAAGCCAAGTGACCTGTTCCGATGAAGAAGTGGTTCTGCAACATAACTGGCACGAACTGCGCCTTTTTATGTGGGATTACATGGGGATTGTGCGTACCAATAAACGTTTAGAGCGTGCCATGCGCCGAATTCAACTGCTACAACAAGAAACGCATGAGTATTACAGCAACTTCCGAGTCTCCAATAACTTGCTTGAGATGCGTAATTTGCTGCAAGTGGCTGAATTAATGGTACGTTGCGCAATGCAGCGTAAAGAGAGCCGTGGATTACACTACACGCTGGACTACCCAGAACAACTCGCAGACAGTGGCCCAACTATTCTAGTACCGGAAAAATAACGCTCTCTCCGCTTGAAACCGCGTTCAAGAGATCTGCACATTATCACGGGAGCCATTGAGCTCCCGTTTTAATCGCACTAACAATTGCCGATAGGTGGCTTCATCGCAGCTATCACGCCAGATAAACCAACGCTGACGCGGCCCTTGTATAGTGACAAATAACGGCGCATACAAGGTTTGAATGGTATGGAATGTGAAATGCTGCCCATTGTGCTCCAACGAGCCGCAAAACGTGAGGTCAATTTCCCCCGTAAGACTGTTGGGCATCCATTGGCCAAGATAATGACCACGCCAGATCCAAGCGCTAAAAAAGGGAACTAACACGAGAGGAATAGAAGAAACGAATAACGCCCAGAGCATCAACATTAGAATTAACCATGCAGTGAACTGAGCGTAATAAGAAGACGTTAAAATCAGCTTAACGGACTTTGCTGAGGTTATGAGCGACAATCTTATCCACCATCGCAGCTAGGCCTAGATTCTCACAGCGGCCATGTCCCATAATCCAAGAAAAAAGGTCTGGGTCGTCGCTTTCCAGTAGCGCCACAAAGTCGTTTTGTTCAGATTCAGTCAGAGAATCAAAACACTCTTCGAAAAATGGCATGATGACCACATCAAGCTCCAACATACCACGACGGCATGCCCATTTGATTCGCGCTTTTTGTTCAGCGGTGTACATCAGTATTCCTCACCTTATGGTTTTTGTTTGATTCGGAGTGTAACAAGGGTGCAGGCGGACAACTAGTAACTCAGTCACAGTCCCTGTTCAAGCTGACAAAAAAGTTGATCCAGATTAACATAGCGAGACTTTTTTCCTCACTGGTGAACAACATGGACTGGCAAAATCGTTTTTCAGTACTCAATCTTTCTTCTCACGATCCTCTCCCTGAACTGATGCTCACGCATCTCACTGGATGGGGAGCCATCACTATGGTCGGTGCAGATAAAAAAGCTTATTTGCAAGGCCAAGTCACCTGTAACGTGGTTTCTTTGCAAGAACAACAAGTGATCTTTGGTGCACACTGTGATGCTAAAGGCAAGGTATGGTCTGTGTTTCGTTTATTCCATCACAACGATGGTTACGCAATGTTCCAACCTCAATCTGCGATTGAAGTCGAATTACGCGAGCTGAAGAAATACGCCATCTTCTCTAAAGTCACAATTGCCGAGAGCAACGATATCGCATTAGGTGTGATGGGTAGCCAAGCCAACGCTTGGATTGATAGCTTTACTGAGCAAACTGGCGATGTGCGCCGTATCCAAGGTGGTACTGCTGTGCGCATAAGTGAGCAGCGTTGGTTACTACTGATCACCGCAGAACAAGCTGAGCATTACGTGAATGCGTGGCAAGATCTGTGTGTTGAGCAAGCCCTATGGACTCGTATGGATATTGAAGAAGCCGTACCTGTCGTTACTCAAAGCGCCCAAAATGAACACATTCCACAAGCACTCAATGTTCAGGCGGTAGATGGAATTAGCTTTAGCAAAGGCTGTTACACAGGGCAAGAAACCGTCGCGCGAGCCAAGTATCGTGGGATCAATAAGCGAGCCATGTACATTGTCAAAGGCAACCTGATTACGGCACTTAGCCATAACGCTCCAGTGACACTTGAGCGTGCGGTTGGTGAAAACTGGCGTAGTGCGGGAACTTTACTCACCCACTACAGTTTCACGGACTCAATAGCAATCGGTTTAATTGTGCTACCTAACGATCTTGAGCAAAACGTTGAACTTCGCTTAGCCGAACACCCCGAAACGCGCTGGCATATTCAAGCACTGCCATACTCCCTCAACGACGAATAAACAACTACTTTACAAGCTTGAGCGGTATACTCGTGCCACTCAAGCTTGGTCATGGGCATCTGTTATCGCATCCCGCATGCAACGCCAAACCAAAGTTACATATCCACGCGAGCCTCTTCAAACAAACCAATACTTATTGATGAATTTAAAGTCACAACTAAAACATAAATAGTCAAATCAATCAGAATCCTCTACGCTATGCAAAGTTGATGGGGCATTGAGTAACCAAGTTCGCTCTTTTTTCATCAACTCAAAAGTGAATCAACTAAGCATTCAAGTTATCCACTTTTTGTGTAATGCATCTGTGACTATTTGCCCGCCTAATTGCGGGCGTTTTTTTACAATTTATTTACAAGTAACTTGCCTGATCGGAATTTTTTCAACTATTCTTTAAAGTGTCACAAGAGAGTGGCTTAATACTCGCGTTCACAGAGAACCGGTATTTATAGGCCAGAAGAATTTGTAAGTTTGGTCACATGATTCTGGATAATTCACTGCAGATTTGCTTACCTCTGCACAGATACTCCAAATAATCCGTTAGCACTGCGTTTTTCACCAAACCTATCACAGTCTTTTTGATCAGGTTTTCTTATACTTAGCAGTGCCAGAACAACGCAAGGATCGAAGTATGAGACTGTTTAAGCGCTATACACCAGGTATGATTGCTAAACACGTGAGCCGTCTGTTTAAAGGTAGAATTTATATCTTTGGCGTCGGTAAATTCGAGTTCGATAATGGCAAGTTAAAGCTGCCAGAGAAAGCGGATCAGCGCCACTATCAGACCGTTAAAGAGGTCAATCAAGAGATCATGAGACTGCGTTGCGCTTATGCATAAACAAGCAAACACTCAATAGTATTCGATTTAATGCAAAACGATTTAATGTAAAAAGGGTTGGCAATGCCAACCCTTTTTATTTGATCAACTTGTTATTTAATCAGTAGGCACGTTCTAACCAAACTTGCTTCGCCAGCTCAGGCAAATCGCCCTTCAAGCCCAAAGCACGTTTCATGATTTCATCTTTGGCGCCCGGCAACTGACCGACTAGACGCATACCGATCCCACGGATCAGCTTTTTGGCGGGATTATCGCCCTCAAACAGATCGCGGAAACCTTGCATTGCGGCAATCATTTTTGCTGCTTCCGCCTTACGCCAACGCTCGTAGTGGCGCAAATTACGCTCATCACCAATATCACGATTCTGCTCCCACAAGCTTAGCAGCTCTTGTGCCAAGCAAGCAGCATCAAGCAAGCCTAAGTTCACGCCTTGCCCCGCCAAAGGATGTATGGTGTGCGCTGCATCTCCTACCAAAGCAATTCGTGGCGCAACAAAATCACGGGCATAGCGCATCTTCAGTGGAAAAGCTTGTCGCTCACCGACCACGTCACAGCGGCCTAATCGTGCATCGAATTCTGCGGTCAGCGCTTTGTTAAACTGCGCATCACTCATATTGAGCAAAGCCTCAGCACGTGACGGCTCCGTTGACCACACAATCGAGCTCATTTGCGGCTCTGACATCGGCAGAAAAGCCAAAGGTCCTTGCGGTGTAAAAACCTGCCGCGCGATTTTGTTGTGCGCTTCACTGGTACGCACATTGGCCACCAACGCACTGTGTCCATAATCCCAATGAGTTAAAGGAATATCCATTTGACGACGCAGCCATGAGTTCGCACCATCAGCCCCAACAACGAGCTTGGCGCTTAAGGCTTGGCCATTGCTCAAAGTAAGCCACGCTTCACTCTCACCTACTGCGATGCTCTGGCACGTTGCAGGAACGTGTAAAGTAACATTCGCTTGCTGCTGCACTTGTTCTAACAGCGCCAACTGAATCACTCGATTCTCAACAATATGGCCCAGATTCGGCTGAGTCATCTCATTGGCTTTAAATTCAATGCGCGCAAAGCTGTCTTGCTCCCACACTTCCATTGCGGTGTAAGGCGCAGCTCGGCGCGCTTCAATGCCCGCCCACGCATTGAGGTTACGCAGTACAATCTCACTTGAACGACTCAAGGCCGAAACGCGTACATCTGGCAGTGGGCTTAAAGAATCTTCCGGCAAATGGTTTTCGACCACGGCAATACGTAGGTCACTCTCTTTCAGAGCGGCCGCCAGCGCAAGGCCAACCATGCCTCCACCGATAATCACAACATCAACACTTTGCATCATTTTCTTACCTATTAACGGTTAACTATGCCGAGAGTGCGGCGCAATAACGGGGTTTTTAATAAAGGCAGATTATCCATCGCCATCAGACCAAGGTTACGACCAATCCGCATAGGTAACCAGTCGTTGGAAAAGGTGTGTACTAAGCCAGTCGTCAGCGTGATAGTCGCGGTGCGATCAGCTTGCCGACGTTGATAAAAACGTTGCAGCAAAGCGTAATCACCTGCATCGTCACTCTTGGCTATTTCTTCGGCCAGCGTGGCGACATCCCTAATTCCAAGGTTAAAACCTTGCCCGGCAATCGGGTGCAAGGTTTGCGCAGCGTTGCCCACCATAGCAAATCGATGAGAGATGGTTTGTTCACGATAGCGCAGAACAAGCGGGTAAACACTTCTCTCCCCCGCATGCGTTAACTCTCCTAACCGCCATCCAAAGGCTTTTTGTAACCCCTGTAAAAACTCGGCTTCACTGCAATGCAACCAGTGCGCAACTTGTTCTGGAGGCAGACACCAAACTAAAGACAGGCGATCTTGGCTCATCGGGAGCAAAGCAACTGGACCGTGTGGCGTAAAACGCTCGAAAGCTCGTCCTGCATGAGGTTGCGAGCTAATGATATTGGCGATCAGCGCAACTTGCTCAAAATCGTGTTCCTGCATCGTTAGTCCTAGCGCTTGGCAACAGGTGGACATTGCTCCATCAGCCGCCACCAACAACTTCCCTTGTAAAGCGTCACCACTGTCGAGTTGTACCGTGACCGACTTTTGTTCACGGTTAATATTGATGACTCGGCTTGGCACAAATTGTTGGATGGAAGAACATTGCGCCATACGCTCGGCGTAGACTCGCCCCACATCAGCAAGTTCAACCACATACCCCAACGCTTCCACCCCAAGCGATTCACGGTGAATATCCGTCATCCCCGCATGGGATTGATCCGATACATGAATATGTTCAATCGGAGTCGCAAAAGGGCGTAAACTCGACCAGAGTTGCATTTCTTGTAGGATCCGCACAGTGCCGTAAGACAGCGCAATACTGCGTGCATCAAATCCGGGGTGCGCAGAATGATCGGTGGCAAACGCCTCAATAACCGCCACTTTAAGTTTGCCTTGGCTCAGTTGATGTAAAGCCAAAGCTAAAGTAGCGCCCGCCATCGCTCCACCAGCGATGATCACATCAAAACTGATCGGCTTACTCAAACTGGGCTGCTTGCTGTCCGTCATCGCGCTTCCTTATTAATGCACTGTTGGCTTGCTATCTTGCTCTGGTTTTACGCCAAATTCAGCATGCAAGGTGAACACACAGGCTTTCATATGTTCGATTACCTGCTCAAGAAGCTCAGCTTGTTCAGCCAAATCATCGTCCTCATCAATGCCCAATTTCGACATTTCTTCAAGGTCTTCTAGCGCTTCTTTGGCTTCCGCTGAGGCATGTTTAAGATTTGCGCCGATCAAGCCTAATCCAGAGATAAAATGGTTAATCCATTCTGCAACGGCATCCGCCAGCTCAAACAGGGCTTCTTCACCATCCCCCTCAGGCAACAGTAAAGAAAGCTCAAGATCGGTATCCACCAACTCAGCATTCATTGCAAGCAGAATGTGTTCGGCACTGGCTAGAACCCCAATTGGCCAGCCCATGCCGTCATTGGTGTAATCAAAGATCAACGCTTGCCAACTTTTATCGTTGAGGCTCAAACCGCCGGACAACATCCCCGTCAGTAACCCTTGTAGCTCAGCAGGATTGATACCGAGAGAGGCGGCACGCAGTTCGTTTGCCAAAGCTGGGTAAGCAGGAAGTGTATTTTTGCTCATATTGGATTCATTAACCGAGAAATTTAGCCCAATCCTACCACTTCATCGCCAGAGCGAAAACGCTCGCTTGCGGTTGGTGCTTAGCTTTTGCTCAAATTGTCCAAATCATGAGTTTTCAAACGTCCATTTACGGGGTTGCGACGGGAAAGGCTTGAATCTTGTTTTAGCTTTACCTATAGTTCCACCTCGATGGTCACCTGAGCTGATTCATCTTTTAGTTACGCCAAAAGAGTTCATTTATCATGAGTAATCAAGCGGTTGACATTGAAATTTTGGGCAAGGTGACCCGGGTAAACTGCCCTGCGGGTCAAGAGGCGTCGTTGCTTCAAGCCGCACAAGATCTCGACCACCGTTTGAAAGAAATGGCTGAGCGAACTAAAGTCACCAATGAGGTGAAATTATTGACGATTGCCGCACTCAATATCTGCTACGAGTTACAAACTAAGCAGCAAGAAAACGCAGGCAACCAGTCACAACTCAGTGAGCGAATGGAACAGCTCACCGCTTCATTAGAAGCCGCATTGAAAAATGTGAAGCCAGCAAAGCAATAAGCAAAGAATTGATTTACCCTGGGGTGTTTGTCAGTGGATTTATGTCCCTGAGCCGATAAGCAACATAACAGGGTTGGTATTGGGTAGCTATTGAGCAGGCTCGGCTTGTACCGAGAAGCCTACGGTTACCATTACTGATCCGCCTTGAACCTAATGGTTCAAGGGCTACGATCCTCAACGGCACCCCGGGGTTCCCTTTATGACTGATTCTCGCACACTCCTCCGCCAGCAAATTCGTCAACGCCGACAAGCGCTATCCCCTTTAGACCAGCAAACGGCTAGCCAGCAACTTATTCATACCTTTTCGACTCTGCCAGACATTGCCTCAGCGCAGCGGATCGCCCTTTATCTTGCCAATGACGGCGAGCTGAATACCCAACCGCTAATTGAATGGCTTTGGCAACAAGGCAAACAAGTTTACTTGCCCGTTTTACACCCTTTTGCCAAAGGTCACTTGTTGTTCCTGCAGTACCACGCACAAACCCCGATGACCAAAAACCGTTATGGGATTGATGAGCCGAAACTCGATCAGCGTTTAATCTGCCCAGTTCGAGAACTCGATATTATCGGCACCCCACTGGTCGCCTTTGATGGTTCAGGGCAGCGTTTGGGGATGGGCGGCGGTTACTACGATCGCACCTTAGCGCCTTGGTTTCATACTCAGCAAGGCGCTATGCCAATCGGATTGGCACACGACTGCCAATATGTGGATACTCTCCCTACGGAAAGTTGGGATATTCCGCTGCGCAAAATCGTGACACCGAGCAAACTTTGGCAGTGGTAAGCTTTGAATCTTTCCCTTTAGCACCTTGCTAGTGATTACTTCTGCTTCCGGTTTGGGGTTATAATCGCGCCGCGCAACATACCCTCAAGTTGATATTCAGGAGATAGGCATGACTCAAGATGAAATGAAAAAAGCCGCCGGTTGGGCTGCTCTTAAATACGTAGAAAAAGGCAGCATTGTCGGTGTCGGTACAGGTTCAACCGTGAATCACTTCATCGATGCTTTAGGCACTATCAAAGAAGAAATCAAAGGCGCAGTATCCAGCTCTATCGCCTCTACCGAGAAACTCGAAGCCCTCGGCATCCGCGTTTATGATTGCAATGATGTGGCAGCACTGGATATCTATGTTGATGGTGCAGATGAAATCAACCCAGAACGAGACATGATCAAAGGCGGCGGCGCTGCGCTGACGCGTGAAAAAATCGTAGCGGCGATTGCCAAGAAATTTGTGTGCATCGTCGATGGCACCAAAGCAGTTAATGTTCTAGGTAACTTCCCACTGCCTGTTGAAGTCATTCCAATGGCGCGCTCTTACGTGGCACGTGAACTGGTGAAATTAGGTGGCGATCCTGTGTATCGCGAAGGCGTGATCACGGATAACGGCAACGTGATCCTCGATGTGCACAACATGAAAATCACCCATCCGAAAGATCTGGAAACTAAGATCAACGGCATCGCTGGCGTTGTCACGGTAGGTCTATTTGCCCACCGTGGAGCGGATGTAGTGATCACCGGCACACCGCAAGGTGCAAAAGTCGAAGAGTAATATCGGCGATTTCACACATATTCCGTTATTTGATTACAAACGGCACCGATGGGTGCCGTTTTTTATCCTTTTCTCTCAGAAAAATATGCCTTATTCCGTAATTTTCTTACCCAAAGCAAAAAAAGTTTGTTAATTTAGTGAACAGAAGGCGCACAAGGAAAACGTTTGCTTTTCTAAATTACGACTTAAATTCGATCAGTTTCGAACAACTGCGCCTGTTAGCCCACCTTTCCATAGTTTTAAGGACGATAAAATGGCCAAAGTTTCACTGGAAAAAGACAGAATTAAGATCCTCCTTCTTGAAGGACTTCATCCCTCTTCGGTAGAAGTTCTGCAAGCAGCCGGTTACAGCAACATTGAATACCATAAAGGCTCGCTTGAAGAAGCTGAGTTGATCGAAGCCATCAAAGATGTGCATTTTGTCGGCATCCGCTCGCGCAGCAACCTGACCGAGAAAGTGATTAATGCGGCTGAAAAACTGGTGGCCATTGGTTGTTTCTGTATTGGTACCAACCAAGTCGACCTTAATGCGGCAGCAAAACGCGGTATTCCAGTGTTTAACGCACCATTCTCCAATACTCGTAGCGTGGCGGAACTGGTGTTGGGCGAAATTCTGCTGTTACTGCGTGGTATTCCAGAAAAGAACGCTCTTGCCCACCGTGGAATTTGGAAAAAAAGTGCCGACAACTCTTATGAAGCACGCGGCAAGCGTTTAGGCATCATTGGTTACGGCCATATCGGTACTCAATTAGGTATCATTGCTGAAAACTTGGGGATGCACGTTTATTTCTACGACATTGAAAGCAAACTCTCGCTTGGTAACGCCACTCAAGTGCATACGCTAAGCGATCTACTCAACAAATGTGATGTGATTTCGCTGCATGTGCCAGAAACCGCAGGTACCAAAAACATGATGGGGGCGGAAGAGTTCGCACGTATGAAGCCCGGCTCTATCTTCATCAACGCAGCA
Organism: Vibrio metoecus; assembly: GCF_009665255.1. NCBI lineage: Bacteria > Pseudomonadati > Pseudomonadota > Gammaproteobacteria > Vibrionales > Vibrionaceae > Vibrio > Vibrio metoecus. The sequence continues at coordinate 236,784 of NZ_CP035686.1, read as the reverse complement.
CGCGGTACTGTGGTCGATATCCCAGCCCTGTGTAGTGCACTTGAATCTGGCCATATTGCAGGCGCAGCGATTGACGTATTCCCAGAAGAACCAGCATCAAACAAAGAACCGTTTGAATCTCCGCTGATGAAGTTCGATAACGTGATTTTGACGCCACACGTAGGTGGTTCAACTCAAGAAGCGCAAGAAAATATCGGTATCGAAGTGGCTGGCAAGCTGGCTAAATACTCAGACAATGGTTCAACGCTCTCTAGCGTCAACTTCCCAGATGTGTCGCTACCAGAGCATCGCAACTGCTCTCGTCTGCTGCACATTCACGCTAACCGCCCAGGCATTTTGACGCAAATTAACACCATCTTCGCCGAAGAAGGGATCAACATCGCAGCTCAATATCTGCAAACGACCGCAGAAATTGGCTATGTGGTCATCGATGTGGAAACCGCTCGCTCTGAAGAGGCGTTAACTAAGCTCAAAGCGATCGATGGCACCATTCGCGCGCGTATTCTGCACTAATTGATTGGTGGGCTATAAGCTCACCCATCCAGAATCCTGAACACAAAAAACCAGCCTTTCAGCTGGTTTTTTATTTGTTTTTTATTTGTTTTTTATTGTGTTGGTAACGACTACGCTCTGAGTGCTCGTTCACCACGCGCAATTCCGACGACACCACTGCGTGCCACTTCAATCACTTCGGTAACTTCAGCAATCGCTTCAATAAAGGCATCCAGTTTTTCGCTCGTTCCCGCTAATTGAACGGTATATTGCGAAGCTGTCACATCCACAATCTGTCCACGGAAAATATCCGCTGTACGTTTCACTTCCGCACGTGCAAAGCCAGAGGCTTTCACTTTCACTAGCATCAGCTCACGCTCGATGTGCTCACACTCCGTCACTTCTTGTACTTTGAGTACATCAATCAACTTATGCAGCTGCTTCTGGATCTGCTCCAGTTGCATTTCATCGGTTTTGGTCGTGATGTTGAGTCGCGAGAGCGTTTCATCATCGGTCGGAGACACATTGAGCGTTTCAATGTTGTAGCCGCGCTGTGAAAAGAGCCCGACAACACGAGACAGTGCACCCGGTTGGTTTTCCAATAGCAGTGAAATAATGTGTCTCATCTTAGGTTCTCTCCGTTTTGCTCAACCACATTTTGTCCATCCCTTCGCCTTTGATCTGCATTGGGTACACGTGCTCAGTCTCATCGACATTGATATCGACAAACACCAGACGATCTTTCATCGCTAAGGCTTTTTCCAGCCCTGCTTCCAGTTCATCTGGGCGAGAAATGCGAATCCCCACATGACCATAAGCTTCAGCGATCGCCGCAAAATCCGGCACGGAACTCATGTATGAGTTAGAGTGACGCCCTTGATAAATAATGTCCTGCCACTGTTTTACCATTCCAAGGAAACGGTTATTCAGGTTGATAATTTTTACTGGAATATCGTATTGCAGCGCGGTCGAGAGCTCTTGAATATTCATCTGAATACTGCCATCCCCCGTCACCACCAACACCTCTTCCTCTGGCATGGCGAATTTCACCCCCATACCTGCTGGCAAACCAAAGCCCATCGTCCCTAAGCCGCCAGAGTTGATCCATTGGCGTGGTTTAGAGAATGGGTAGTAAAGTGCCGCGAACATTTGATGCTGGCCTACATCAGAAGCCAAAATCGCCTTGCCTTCCGTGATTTTGTACAGAGCCTCAATCACTTGCTGCGGTTTGATACGCTCAGCAGACTTTTCATAAGCCAAGCATTGGCGATTACGCCACACTTGAATCTCACTCCACCAGCGTTCTAGCGCTACCGCATCATTGCGTTCGGTACTCTCTTCCAGAAGCTTAAGCATGCCATCCAACACTTGATCAGCGGAACCAACAATCGGCAAATCAACTTTCACATTTTTGGAAATCGAAGAGGGATCAATATCAATGTGCATGATTTTCGCGTTTGGGCAGTATTTTTCTAAGTTATTGGTCGTACGGTCATCAAAACGTACCCCAACACCAAAAATCAGATCCGCATTGTGCATTGCCATATTGGCTTCATACACACCATGCATGCCTAGCATACCTAGCGCGTTTTTATGTGTGCCCGGAAATACGCCCAGCCCCATCAAAGTACTCACCACTGGCAGATTCAGCGCTTCGGCTAACTGGCGTACCTGTTGATGTGCATTCGAAATCACCGCGCCACCACCGATATAAAGCACGGGCTTTTTCGCTTCTAATAGCGCACGCAACCCTTTTTTGATCTGGCCTTTATGGCCTGCAGTTGTCGGGTTGTAAGAGCGCATTTTTATGGTTTCTGGGTACTCATAAGGCAGCTTATTGAGAGGATTCATCACATCTTTCGGCACATCAATTACCACAGGACCAGGACGCCCTGTTGATGCAATGTAAAATGCTTTTTTGATGGTCTCTGGAATATCTTCCGCTCTTTTCACTAAAAAGCTGTGTTTAACGATAGGGCGTGACACGCCAACAATATCGCACTCTTGAAACGCATCGTTACCAATCAGATTGGTCGCAACGTTACCCGAGATCACAATCATCGGGATAGAGTCCATATAAGCCGTTGCAATCCCTGTGACCGTATTGGTGGCACCAGGGCCTGAACAGACGAGCACCACGCCCGGTTTTCCAGTGGCGCGCGCATAGCCATCAGCCATATGCGTTGCGGCTTGTTCGTGACGAACGAGGACGTGTTTAATTTGATCGGTTTTTTCGTGAAGGGCATCATAGATATCGAGTACAGAACCACCGGGATAACCGAAGATTTGCTCAACACCTTCATTGATCAGAGATTGAACGATCATCTCTGCGCCAGATAGCATTTCCATCTTGTCTCCTTTTACCAACATACCTAATGCCCGGTCGGCAAAAGGGTTGGTTTTACATAGTTTAGGGCTTATTTGTAGCCTAATTCGAAAACGCTCCGCTTTCGGCTATGTCCTGCGCCTGTCATAACAGCCGCGAGGTTACGCAACAAATGTAACGCTTTCTTAGCAACTGGTCTAACCCCAATTTGGATACTTTTGCAGCTGAATCGAAAATAAGACGGTAATTAAGCATTCAATTTCGACAATTCATTGAGTTTCGAACTGAATACCCAGTGAGCAATCGAAAAAAAGTGGATTATTTTGTCGTCTAAATGCGTGACTGTGCATCGTGGATTAAACAATGCAACTCCAAATCTGTAAAACTCGCTCACACATAAAAAACACCTCTGAGCAGACAAGGCTTAGAGGTGTTCAACTGAATCAAGCTAACAATTTGATGGTGTTATTTCTTCGGAGAATCTTGGTACATTTCTTCGATTTCATCCTGATAACGGTCGTTAATCACCTTTCGGCGCAATTTCTGCGTCGGAGTTAGCTCTCCGCTATCCATCGAAAACGCTTTGGGCAGTAGTTTAAACTTTTTCACTTGTTCAAACTTTGCCAGTTCTTTTTGCAGTTCGTTAACTCGTTTTTCAAACATTTCCAGCACTTGGCTATGTTTGAGGAGTTCCAAACGATCCTGATACTTGATGTTCAACTCTTTGGCATACACTTCCAGTGAATCAAAACACGGTACAATCAGTGCGGAGACAAACTTGCGAGTATCGGCAATGACTGCGATCTGTTCAATAAAGTGATCTTTGCCAATCGCCCCTTCAATGACTTGTGGCGCAATGTACTTACCACCAGAGGTTTTCATCAGTTCTTTGATTCGATCGGTTATGAACAGGTTACCATTTTCATCAATATGGCCCGCATCACCGGTTTTCAGAAAACCTTGCTCATCAAAACTTTCTGCGGTTTCTTTCTCTAACTTGTAATAGCCACGCATCACCATCGGGCCTCGTACCAAAATCTCGTTATTTTCACCGATTTTGACTTGTGCGCCCGGCATGGAAAGACCAATAGAGTCGGGGTTAAAACAGTGGTCATCCCAACAAGAAACAGTGGCTGTCGTTTCGGTCATACCATAACCGAGCTTAATGTTAATTCCGATGGCATGGAAAAAACGGCCTATCGTTTCATCTAGTTTGGCACCGCCACAAGGCATGAAATTGATCCGTCCACCGAGCAGCGCACGTAATTTACTCAGTACAAGTTTGTCCGCTAACTGATGACTTTGCTTGAGTAACCACGAAGGTTGACGCTGTTGCTGGCGACATACGGCCATTTTTGCACCCATATTCACCGCCCAAGTAAATAACACTTTGCGAATGAATGGTGCTTTAGCGACTTTCTCATGGATCGCCGAGAAGATTTTTTCGTAGAAGCGAGGAACCGCACACATCACGGTCGGGCGTACTTCACCTAGAGCATCGCGTACATGGGAGACATCATGCAAGTAACAGTTGGTGGCACCTTTGTACAACACGTAGGCAGTCCAAGCCCGCTCAAAGACATGTGACAGCGGTAAGAAGCAAAGTGAGACATCTTCTTCAGTGAGATTGAGACGCTGATCATGCCCTTCTAATTGTGCGCCAATATTACGATAATCCAGCATCACGCCTTTCGGTGTTCCGGTAGTGCCTGAGGTGTATATCAGGGTGAAGAGATCGTCAAAATTGGCTTGTTCAATCAGTTCCAAAAGTGGTGTGTGATCTTGTGTTTGATGCTGCGTGACAAAATCATCCCAATGCATTGCACAATCAGCTTGTTTAAGATCGATGTTCACATTCATTGCTATGATCAAGCGTAGCTCTGAACATTGTTCAAACTGACTCAAGGCAGCATCAAATTGGGGCTGATCCCCTACAAACACCACTTTAGCATCGGCATTTTGCAAAATGTAAGCGGCTTGTTCTGGTGTGTTGGTAGGATAAATCGGAACAGTCACAGCACGAATCTGTAATGCGGCAAAATCTGCAATCGTCCAACGCGGCATGTTATTGGAGAAAATCGCGATTTTATCTTGTATGCCAATACCTTGGGCGAGCAAAGCCATAGAAAGCGCATCAATCTGGCTACCGAATTGCTGCCAGCTGATTGCATGCCATGCACCATTCTCTTTATGCTTCAGCGCTGCTCGATCACCACCTTGGGCAATGCGCTGACGGAGCCGTTTAACGATGTGAAAATCTAAGTTCGTCATATCTCTTACCTATAGCTTACACCTGTAAGCCTTTTTCAGCGCACAAGTGTACATTTCAAAGGCCAAAACACAACTGACTAACGTCAAAGTTATCGATTAAAACTCATTCTGTAACAAAAAAGCCTTGGACAGTTCTTACTGCCCAAGGCCTTAAAGACTCAGTTTGGTGAAAAAATTAGCGGTTTGCGACCACTTCTCCACAAATCACCATCAGTTGATCACGCAACCAGATATGACCTTTATCCTTTTCACTTGATTCGTGCCAGCTCAGATAACCTGAGATTTTGGCATCCGCAAATGGGAAGTCGAGGATCTGAAGCTCATCGCGATTTGCGGCATTTTCTGCCATCCAACGAGGTGCAACGGTGACCAATTCAGATTGACCAACAACGTACAGTACATTACTCAAGCTGGTGCCTTCGTAGTATGACTGGCAATCAAATTCACGATACGCTAACTCAGAGAAGCTACGTTGACCATGCACTTTTGACAGCTTGGCGTGTTTTTCAGCCGTCAGTTGCTCTGCGGTGATATTGCTTTGAATGCGTGGGTGTAATTTTGATGCGACGACCACCAACTCATCTTGGAAAATTTCAGTGCTGGAGAAGCCCTGATCATCAAAACGAGCATAGTCGATAACAAAATCAATCTCTTGATAACGCATACGTTCTGCAATTTGGCGATCAAACTCTGCATCCAAATGAAGTTGTACGCTTGGAGCCAACTCGTCAATAGATGCCATGATTTGAGGTGCAAAACGCAGATCACAAGGGCTGCAGATCGCCAGCTTAAACAATCGAGTCGACGTTTCAGGTGTAAACACTGAACTTGGCAACTCGTTACGGATCAACTGTAGCGCCTGACGGATTGGACCAAACAGTTGACGAGCACGTTGAGTTGGCTGAATACCGCGACCTTGGCGCATAAACAACTCATCATTGAACATCACTTTTAAACGCGCTACGGCATTACTTACCGCAGGCTGTGACATACCTAAATTATGTGCAGCACGTGTGATGTTTTGCTCTTGCATCACGGCGTCAAAAACGGTTAACAGGTTGAGGTCTACGCCTCGAAGGGTGCTTTCCATGCGGTAACTCGCAATGGCACTCATTGCGTCTTTTTTATCTAACATTTGCATGCCTCACAGTGTTATCACCAACGATAGATATGCATAAATCGCAGGTGAATAGATAAGCGCTGTTTTTAATATTTACCGCCCAGATACTTGGTGGATGGCTATTAATATCGACTAATCATTTGAGGCTATGCAATAGCATTGACAAAAAGTCAGTTAATTTTAGTCATTGCATCAAAAAAACCTTATTAATCAATATGATTAATTTTTATAAAAATCTATAAAAATGCACTTTTAATGGATTTTTATTAATTATTAATCTGAACAATAGGTTCTCTCTTTATCACACACTAATATTCACGTTAAAAATGATTTAACGGAGAATTCATTGAGCTCGTCATTTCATTGCTTAAAATTGTGTAACTCGGCAAATCAACTTTTTGCCAAAGTTGACGACAAAGATCTTCACTATCCTCCCATTGACCTTTTAATATCCACTCAACCAAAGAATTGGCGACATCGGGATAAATCACTCGTTCTGCCTGTTTTTCGTCCAACCATTTGCGCAAGCTAGCCGGGTCTAGAAACTCCATAACACTCGCCAGACCAAGCATTTCAAGGGTTGCCGCATTACTGACTTGCTCAAATTGACCATGTAAGGGCTTGATAAGTAGCTTTTTTCCCAACGCTAATGCTTCAGATGGCAGCTCAAAGCCACCGCTAGTGATCACTCCATGACATTGATGTAAGTGATGTTGGAAGTCACCGTGGTGTAATCGACGCAGTTCGACATTTTCCACAAACTCATTATCTTGCACATCAGGGTGATAACAGATGAAATGGACGTTCATGAAGCCATGCAGTAACTCACAGATTTCATTCACATTTTCAAAAGGAAGGTACACTAAAACAAAATCTTGATAAGCGATGGTCTGCTCTGGCGTATAGACAATTGGCGGCAAGATAGGTTGTTCAAAATGGTACCAATGTAAACCTAACTGATGCTTTGCCGGAGCAAAATAACGCAGGATCGCCTTATCTAACCAAGAAGCTCCTTTTAACGGCACCGGATAAAGGAAAGCATTTTGGTGACTGATGCTCAGACAGGGCACATTTTGTCTTTTTGCAGCCCACGCGGTTATTGGCTCAAAATCGTTCAAAATCAAGTCATAAGCAGTCAGATCTAGAGCTTGTACATCTTGCCAAAACTCCCAAAGACTATTCTTACACAAGGTTTTGACGTAATTAACGTGACCATTTTCGGTCACAAACGATAAACCTCGTCGAGTAGCAAAATCCCCAAAACACTCCATCGAAAAATAGTTTGTAGCAGGCCGTCCAGAAAACAAATAATCCACTTCAACTTGGTGCTTTTTCAATGCAGCACACATCGCCCTAGAACGAGCAATATGCCCATTGCCCGTACCTTGTATTCCATAAAGAATCTTCAAATACTCTTCCCCACTACGCTGATCGCATAAGTTGCACTACTGATACCAAGTAAAGCTCCCGCCAACACATCACTTAGAAAATGCACGCCAAGCAATACTCGAGCAAAACCAATCAAACTAGCCCAACCGACCGCTAGGGGGTACCAATGAGGGTAGATGTAGCCAATCACTGTCGCCATTACAAAGGCGGCTGCGGTATGACCTGAGGGTAAGCTGTAACGATCGCTGGGGATAATGTAAGCCGTCACTAACGCAGAAAGCTCTTGTGGACGGCGACGTTGAAAACCATTTTTCAACACCCAATAGATTGGGAGCTCGATTGCAAATGCCAGCAATCCGATGGTGAGGAAGAGCAAACCATGGCTACTATCCAGCAGCCAAGCCAAACCGCCCATCACCGCATAAAGATGACCATCTCCGGTATGTGAAATCGACTTACTCAGCCTTGCCGCAGGTAAATTATACCGATGCTGCAAACAGAGTAGTGAAAAAGCCAAATCCAATTTAGCAATAGGTTCAATCACTCGCATCACGCATCCTTTTTCATAAGGTGATGCTTTGAGCTTATCTAGAGCGCATGACAGTCAGGTGAAAATTGTTTGTCGAAATGGTGACACATAAGCGACAAATCTACGCCAAGCATGGCTAAACAGAATTATTTATCTCGCTATCGTGATAAAGCCTTGTTCCATCAGCTGAATATTATGCTCGACCAACTTCTCGAGAAAGGCCTGCGATAATTCAACACCATGGATTTTGAGCAGCGCAGGAGGTGCGACAAAAGGAAAAATCATCAAGCTCAGATAGGAAATTTTACACAAGTGCGGATCCATTCCCTCTCGAATCACGCCTCGCGCAATTAACTTTTCAAACAGCGTTTCTTGAATCGGACGCGTAATATCCAAAACCACTTTTTCAATCAATTGCTTCTTGATATCACTCCCTGGGGTACTCATGACTTGCATAATTAGACGAGGAAAATGCGGGATATTGAACATTTCCCGATAGTAAGTTCGCATTAAATCGGTAAAATTTTGATGGCTACTTTCTGCTACCAACAACCCCAGTTGCGCTTTCATTGGCATTAACGTTTCTCGCAACATAGCCTCAAATAGCCCCGCTTTATTCGCAAAATAATAGCGAATCAAACCAATGTCGACACCGGCTTTACTGGCAATCAAGCGTGTTGATACTTTGTCATAAGGCATCACAGAAAACAGTTCTCTAGCATGAGTAATTAGCTGTTCACGAGCTTGTGTCTGTTGAGTTGGCCGTCCGGCTTTACGTAATGACATGTCATCTCCTTTATTCATCACTCGATGAATTATAAGTAACCCCACCCTTTTTACTCAAATCTGTACAACTTTCAATCTCACTTCTTACACGTCGACAAACTCAGCATTTTGTTCAAATGCTTAGCAAGATGAATAAAAAAACAACTTTGGGGTTGACGCATTGTGTCGAGTACGGTACTAATCTCTTAACTTAATTTGGTGGATTGTTAATGATGACAATGCGTTTTTCTCTCCTGCTAGGCCTACTACTGATCGTGGAACCATCACGCGGGTAGGTTGTGGACGAAAAACACCACACGAGATAAAAAACCCGCATCCGATGCGGGTTTTTTTATAGCCGATTTTTACAACAATATTCAGGAAGTTAGTCGTTAACTCTAGTGCGAGGAAGCAAACATGAACGATCAGGTGATTATATTCGATACCACATTGCGCGATGGTGAGCAGGCGTTGTCTGCTAGCCTGACGGTAAAAGAGAAGCTACAAATCGCCTACGCACTGGAGCGCTTAGGGGTAGATATCATCGAAGCGGGTTTCCCTGTGTCTTCCCCTGGTGACTTTGAATCTGTACAAACCATTGCTAAACACATCAAAAACAGCCGTGTCTGCGCCCTTTCGCGAGCCGTTGCGAAAGACATCGATGCCGCGGCAGAAGCATTGAAAGTTGCCGAAGCTTTCCGTATTCATACTTTCATTTCTACTTCAACTATCCATGTACAAGACAAATTGCGCCGTAGCTACGATGACGTCGTAGAAATGGCAGTCAAAGCGGTGACACACGCTCGCCAATACACGGATGATGTGGAGTTTTCGTGTGAAGACGCAGGACGCACACCTATCGACAACCTTTGTCGTATGGTTGAAGCCGCTATCAATGCGGGCGCACGCACCATCAATATTCCAGACACCGTCGGCTACACAATCCCAAGCGAATTTGGCGGCATCATTCAGACACTGTTTAATCGCGTGCCAAATATCGATAAAGCGATTATCTCCGTCCATTGCCATGATGATTTGGGCATGTCGGTGGCAAACTCAATTGCCGCCGTTCAAGCAGGAGCTCGTCAAGTTGAAGGCACCATCAATGGTATCGGAGAGCGTGCAGGTAACTGCGCACTGGAAGAGATCGCGATGATCATCAAAACTCGCCAAGAGTTTTTAGGCGTGACTACAGGTATTAAATATGAAGAGATCAGCCGCACTAGCAAGCTAGTCAGTCAGCTTTGCAATATGCCGATCCAAAGCAACAAGGCAATTGTGGGGGCCAATGCCTTTAGCCACTCTTCGGGCATTCACCAAGATGGCATGCTCAAAAACAAAAACACCTACGAAATCATGACTCCCGAATCGATTGGCCTGAAAAACCAAGCGCTGAACCTCACTAGCCGTAGTGGTCGTGCTGCAGTGAAAAGCCATATGGACTCGATGGGTTACAACGAAAACGAATACAACTTGGATGCTTTGTATGAGGACTTCTTGAAGCTGGCGGATCGTAAAGGTCAGGTATTTGATTATGACTTAGAAGCCTTGATGCATTTCTCCAATTTGCGTGAAGAAGATGACTTCTACAAACTCAACTACTTGAGCGTGCAATCCGGCAGCGTGATGGCCACCACCAGTATCAAACTCCTGTGCGGAGATGAAGAAAAATGCGAAGCCGCTGTTGGTAATGGCCCAGTTGATGCGTTATATCAGTGTATCTACCGCCTAACTGGGTATGAGATTGTACTCGATAAATTCGATCTCACCGCCAAAGGCGAAGGTGAAGATGGCCTTGGTCAAGCGGATATCATCGCGAATTATAAAGGACGTAAATATCACGGTACGGGTGTCTCAACTGATATCGTCGAAGCTTCCGGTCAAGCCTTGTTGCATGTTATCAATAGCATTCATCGCGCGGATCAAATCGCCCAGATTAAACAGAAAAAAAGCGTCGCTACGGTTTAATACTCATATTCCTTAGCTCTACTGAAGTTACTGCTAACGCTGAGTAACTTCAGTATTCAAGAACCTTAGGCGCCACAAACACAACTTAAAAATCGATCATAAAGGACTCGCATGACAGACAAACATTACAAAATTGCCGTATTGCCCGGTGACGGTATCGGCCCGGAAGTGATGGCGCAAGCCCACAAAGTATTGGATGCCATTGAACAAAAGCACGGTATTCACTTCAGTCGTGAAGAACACGATGTCGGTGGTATCGCCATTGATAACCATGGTTGCCCATTACCAGAAAACACTCTGCATGCCTGTGAAGAAGCCGATGCGGTCTTGTTTGGTTCGGTCGGCGGACCTAAATGGGAACATCTGCCACCTAATGAGCAACCTGAACGCGGTGCTTTGCTGCCTCTGCGCAAGCACTTCCAACTGTTTTGTAATTTGCGCCCGGCTCAAATTCACCAAGGGCTAGAAGCCTTCTCACCTTTGCGTGCTGACATCTCTGCTCGCGGTTTCGATATTGTGGTGGTGCGTGAACTGACTGGCGGCATCTACTTTGGTCAACCTAAAGGTCGTGAAGGTGAAGGTGCCAATGAAAAAGCCTTCGATACCGAGGTTTACCACCGTTTTGAAATTGAACGTATCGCACGTATCGCCTTTGAATCAGCTCGCTTGCGCCGCAAGAAAGTCTGCTCTATCGACAAAGCCAATGTGCTGCAAAGCTCGATTCTCTGGCGCGAAGTGGTCAGTGAGATTGCCAAAGAATACACCGATGTCGCGCTTTCACACATGTACATCGACAATGCCACCATGCAGCTGATTAAAGATCCTGCCCAGTTCGATGTGATGCTCTGCTCGAACATTTTTGGTGACATCCTTTCTGACGAATGCGCGATGATCACAGGCTCCATGGGCATGTTGCCTTCGGCCAGTATGAATGAAAGCAAGTTTGGCCTGTACGAACCTGCCGGCGGCAGCGCGCCAGATATCGCCGGAAAAAACATCGCCAACCCTGTCGCGCAGATCCTTTCTGCTGCACTCATGCTGCGTTACAGCTTAGGTGAAGAAGCGGCGGCACGAGATATTGAAAATGCCGTGAGCCAAGCATTAGCGGCAGGTGAACTGACTGCTGATTTAGCGGGAAGTAAACCTGCGTTATCGACTTCGGCGATGGGCGATAAGATCGCAAGCTATATTTTGAATTCATAAGTTTGAGAGTGGGGCTAACCCACTCCTCTTTAGCTCACTGAGCTCAAGGAAGAAGCAATGTCAAAAGCAAAAACACTCTACGAAAAGATTTACGATGCTCATGTGGTCGTGGCCGCACCGGGTGAAACACCGATTTTGTACATCGATCGTCATCTGGTGCACGAAGTGACTTCACCACAAGCCTTTGATGGTTTACGCGAAAAAGGCCGTCAAGTACGCCAAGTCGGTAAAACCTTCGCAACGATGGATCACAACGTCTCTACCACCACCAAAGACATCAATGCCTCAGGTGAAATGGCGCGCATCCAAATGCAAACGCTTTCCAAAAACTGCGAAGAGTTTGACGTCACTCTGTACGACATTAACCACAAGTACCAAGGCATTGTGCATGTGATGGGACCTGAGCTCGGTATCACCCTTCCGGGCATGACGATTGTGTGTGGTGATTCACACACCGCAACTCACGGTGCATTCGGCTCACTAGCCTTTGGCATCGGCACCTCAGAAGTAGAACACGTACTGGCCACCCAAACCCTTAAACAAGGCCTCGCTAAGACGATGAAAATCGAAGTGCGTGGCAAAGTAGCTCCTGGCATTACCGCTAAAGACATCGTACTGGCGATCATTGGCAAAACAACCGCGGCTGGCGGTACAGGCTATGTCGTTGAATTTTGTGGAGAAGCGATTCGCGATCTCTCCATGGAAGGTCGCATGACCGTGTGTAACATGGCGATTGAACTGGGCGCAAAAGCGGGCTTGATTGCCCCTGATGCAACCACATTCAACTACATTAAAGGTCGTAAATTTGCCCCACAAGACAGTGATTGGGATGCCGCTGTAGAATATTGGCAAACCTTAAAAACGGATGAGGATGCACAGTTCGATGCCTTCGTGACGCTTGAAGCCAGTGAAATCAAACCGCAAGTGACTTGGGGCACCAACCCAGGACAAGTGATTGCTGTCGATGAACCAATCCCGTCACCTAGCCAGTTTATCGATCCCGTTGAACGCACCTCTGCGGAAAAAGCACTGGCTTATATGGGACTAGAAGCGGGCAAAATGCTCTCGGACTATAAAGTCGATAAAGTGTTTGTCGGTTCATGTACCAACTCACGCATCGAAGATATGCGCGCTGCAGCAGCGGTAGCCAAAGGGAAAAAAGTCGCCTCTCATGTCCAAGCTCTGATCGTGCCCGGATCCGAACAAGTGAAAGCGCAAGCCGAAGCGGAAGGCTTAGATAAGATCTTTATTGAAGCAGGATTTGAATGGCGCTTACCGGGTTGCTCAATGTGTTTAGCCATGAACAATGACCGCTTAGGGCCAGGAGAACGCTGCGCGTCTACCTCAAACCGCAACTTTGAGGGACGTCAGGGACGTGATGGTCGCACTCATTTAGTTAGCCCAGCAATGGCAGCCGCCGCAGCGATTGCTGGTCACTTCGTCGATATTCGTCAGTTTTAATTCAAGGAGAACCCCATGTCAGGATTTCAGCAACACACCGGCTTAGTCGTTCCTCTTGATGCCGCCAACGTCGATACGGATGCGATCATTCCAAAGCAGTTTTTGCAAAAAGTGAATCGCACTGGCTTTGGCAAACATCTGTTCCACGACTGGCGATTTTTGGACGATGCAGGTGAAAAAGCCAACCCAGAATTTGTGATGAACCAACCTCGCTACCAAGGCGCTAGCATTTTGCTCGCAAGAGAGAACTTTGGTTGCGGCTCCTCGCGCGAACACGCACCTTGGGCATTAGCGGATTACGGCATCAGAGTCATGATTGCACCAAGCTTTGCCGATATTTTCTATGGTAACTCGATCAACAACCAGATGGTGCCCGTTCGTTTAACCGAGCAAGAAGTGGATGAGCTCTTTAGCTATGTTCATGATACGGAAGGTGCAACGATTACCGTCGATTTAGAAGCGCTGAGCGTAACCGCGAATGGTAAAACCTACCATTTCGAGATTGACGATTTCCGTCGCCATTGCCTACTCAATGGCTTAGACAATATCGGCCTGACTCTACAGCACGAAGCAAAAATTGCGGAGTATGAAGCCAAGATACCGAGCTTCTTAAAATAAGCATTTCTAGGCTGCCAAATGGCAGCTTTTTTTATCGCGAAAGAAAATGCGTTGCCATCGGGTCTAGCTAATCACAATCTCACGATAAGGTTACTCTGATATGAAAACACTCTTCGCTTTCTGTCTTCTGATTTTTTCGAACATAGTTTACGCTGCACCCAAAGCTGAGCTTTGGGCTTATTGGCAAGCAAGTAATAACAGTAATACGGCAACCATCTCTCACCAAGCTTGGCAAAGCATCCTCGATCGTAATCTTGTTCAGTTGGGAGAGAACGCCCTCTTTCGTTATGCAGAAGTAACGAAGGAAGATAAAACGCTACTCAATGATTACCTAGCTCAACTTTCGAAATTGGATCCAAGAGAATTTAACCGCCAAGAGCAATATGCTTATTGGGTTAATCTCTACAACGCCCTAACAGTGAAATTAATTCTGGATCACTACCCAGTTGCGTCCATTACCAAACTAGGCGGCTTATTCAGTTTTGGGCCGTGGGATGAGAAAGTTTTTACTGTGGCAGGACAAGACCTCACCCTTAATGACATCGAGCACCGAATTTTGCGCCCTATCTGGAATGAACCACGAACCCATTATGCGGTCAATTGTGCCAGCCTAGGCTGCCCAAACTTGCAATCTCAAGCCTTTACTGCACAAAACACAGAACAACTACTTAGTAACGCAGCACATACCTTTATCAACAGCAGTAAGGGAGCAACATTGAACAATGACACCTTAATCCTCTCCTCTATTTATGACTGGTTTGCCGTTGATTTTGGTAATAAAGAAGATCTTCTTATTCACCTTGCGCAGTATCGTCCTGAGCTATCCCTTTATTCAGGCAACATCGACTATCAATATGATTGGAAACTGAACGATGCGAAAGAAAAGAAATAATACAGAAAAGTGAAATAGCAAAAAGCCGCCGTATTTCTACAGCGGCTTCGTAAATCAAGCCTGGCGATGTCCTACTCTCACATGGGGAGACCCCACACTACCATCGGCGCTACTTCGTTTCACTTCTGAGTTCGGGATGGAATCAGGTGGGTCCAAAGTGCTATGGTCGCCAAACAAATTTTGTGATGTCAGCTTTGAGCTAAGCATCGAAATAGATGGTGCTGATACCCAGAATCGAACTGGGGACCTCATCCTTACCAAGGATGCGCTCTACCGACTGAGCCATATCAGCACACAAAAATTTAAAACACGTTATAAGTAACGTGTTTTGTAAATTAAAGCCTGGCGATGTTCTACTCTCACATGGGGAAACCCCACACTACCATCGACGCTGTTTCGTTTCACTTCTGAGTTCGGGATGGAATCAGGTGGGTCCAAAACGCTATGGTCGCCAAGCAAAATTTTAAAATCTGGAAAGCTGTTTTCGTTCTCACACACATTCTTATGCGCTTAGCTTATTGAGTCCACTACAAAACCCCTTGGGTGTTGTATGGTTAAGCCTCACGGGCAATTAGTACAGGTTAGCTCAACGCCTCACAACGCTTACACACCCTGCCTATCAACGTTCTAGTCTCGAACAACCCTTTAGGACAGTTAAACTGTCAGGGAAGACTCATCTCAGGGCTCGCTTCCCGCTTAGATGCTTTCAGCGGTTATCGATTCCGAACTTAGCTACCGGGCAATGCGTCTGGCGACACAACCCGAACACCAGAGGTTCGTCCACTCCGGTCCTCTCGTACTAGGAGCAGCCCCCTTCAATCTTCCAACGCCCACGGCAGATAGGGACCGAACT
Source organism: Vibrio metoecus (assembly GCF_009665255.1). Classification (NCBI taxonomy): domain Bacteria; kingdom Pseudomonadati; phylum Pseudomonadota; class Gammaproteobacteria; order Vibrionales; family Vibrionaceae; genus Vibrio; species Vibrio metoecus. Next base: position 220,897 of record NZ_CP035686.1, on the reverse strand, counting down.
GTCTCACGACGTTCTAAACCCAGCTCGCGTACCACTTTAAATGGCGAACAGCCATACCCTTGGGACCGACTTCAGCCCCAGGATGTGATGAGCCGACATCGAGGTGCCAAACACCGCCGTCGATATGAACTCTTGGGCGGTATCAGCCTGTTATCCCCGGAGTACCTTTTATCCGTTGAGCGATGGCCCTTCCATACAGAACCACCGGATCACTATGACCTGCTTTCGCACCTGCTCGAACCGTCATTCTCGCAGTTAAGCGGGCTTATGCCATTGCACTAACCTCACGATGTCCAACCGTGATTAGCCCACCTTCGTGCTCCTCCGTTACTCTTTGGGAGGAGACCGCCCCAGTCAAACTACCCACCAGGCACTGTCCTCAACCCGGATAACGGGTCTAAGTTAGAACATCAAACATACAAGGGTGGTATTTCAAGGACGGCTCCAACGCAACTAGCGTCACGTCTTCATAGCCTCCCACCTATCCTACACATGTAGGTTCAATGTTCAGTGCCAAGCTGTAGTAAAGGTTCACGGGGTCTTTCCGTCTAGCCGCGGGTACACTGCATCTTCACAGCGATTTCAATTTCACTGAGTCTCGGGTGGAGACAGCGTGGCCATCATTACGCCATTCGTGCAGGTCGGAACTTACCCGACAAGGAATTTCGCTACCTTAGGACCGTTATAGTTACGGCCGCCGTTTACCGGGGCTTCGATCAAGAGCTTCGCTTACGCTAACCCCATCAATTAACCTTCCGGCACCGGGCAGGCGTCACACCGTATACGTCATCTTGCGATTTTGCACAGTGCTGTGTTTTTAATAAACAGTTGCAGCCACCTGGTATCTGCGACTCTCGTCAGCTCCATCCGCGAGGGACTTCACCATCAAGAGCGTACCTTCTCCCGAAGTTACGGTACCATTTTGCCTAGTTCCTTCACCCGAGTTCTCTCAAGCGCCTTGGTATTCTCTACCCGACCACCTGTGTCGGTTTGGGGTACGATTCCATCAAATCTGAAGCTTAGAGGCTTTTCCTGGAAGCATGGCATCAATGACTTCACTACCGTAGTAGCTCGACGTCGTGTCTCAGCCTTAGAAAGAGCCGGATTTACCTAACTCTTAAGCCTACGCACTTGAACCAGGACAACCGTCGCCTGGCCCACCTAGCCTTCTCCGTCCCCCCATCGCAATTTGATTGAGTACGGGAATATTAACCCGTTTCCCATCGACTACGCTTTTCAGCCTCGCCTTAGGGGTCGACTCACCCTGCCCCGATTAACGTTGGACAGGAACCCTTGGTCTTCCGGCGGGGAGGTTTTTCACCCCCCTTGTCGTTACTCATGTCAGCATTCGCACTTCTGATACCTCCAGCAAACCTTACGATTCACCTTCAACGGCTTACAGAACGCTCCCCTACCCAATGTCCAAAGGACATTGCCGCAGCTTCGGTGTATTGCTTAGCCCCGTTACATCTTCCGCGCAGGCCGACTCGACTAGTGAGCTATTACGCTTTCTTTAAATGATGGCTGCTTCTAAGCCAACATCCTAGCTGTCTGAGCCTTCCCACATCGTTTCCCACTTAGCAATACTTTGGGACCTTAGCTGGCGGTCTGGGTTGTTTCCCTCTCCACGACGGACGTTAGCACCCGCCGTGTGTCTCCCGGATAGTACTTACTGGTATTCGGAGTTTGCAAAGGGTTGGTAAGTCGGGATGACCCCCTAGCCTTAACAGTGCTCTACCCCCAGTAGTATTCGTCCGAGGCGCTACCTAAATAGCTTTCGGGGAGAACCAGCTATCTCCGAGTTTGATTGGCCTTTCACCCCTAGCCACAAGTCATCCGCTAATTTTTCAACATTAGTCGGTTCGGTCCTCCAGTTGATGTTACTCAACCTTCAACCTGCCCATGGCTAGATCACCCGGTTTCGGGTCTATATCCAGAGACTGAGCGCCCAGTTAAGACTCGCTTTCGCTACGGCTCCCCTATACGGTTAACCTTGCCACTGAATATAAGTCGCTGACCCATTATACAAAAGGTACGCAGTCACACCACGAAGGTGCTCCTACTGCTTGTACGTACACGGTTTCAGGTTCTATTTCACTCCCCTCACAGGGGTTCTTTTCGCCTTTCCCTCACGGTACTGGTTCACTATCGGTCAGTCAGGAGTATTTAGCCTTGGAGGATGGTCCCCCCATATTCAGACAGGATATCACGTGTCCCGCCCTACTCGATTTCACGCTCGATGAAGCGTCGGTTACGGGGCTATCACCCTGTATCGCCAAGCTTTCCAGCTTGTTCACCTACTTCACCGAGTGCTTAAGGGCTAATCCAGGTTCGCTCGCCGCTACTACCGGAATCTCGGTTGATTTCTTCTCCTCGGGGTACTTAGATGTTTCAGTTCCCCCGGTTTGCTCTGTTAACCTATGTATTCAGTTAACAGTAACTGCTTATGCAGTTGGGTTTCCCCATTCGGAAATCGCAGACTCAAACGGCTCTTACTGCCTTATCTGCGCTTATCGCAAGTTAGTACGTCCTTCATCGCCTCTGACTGCCCAGGCATCCACCGTGTACGCTTAGTCACTTAACCATACAACCCGAAGGAGTTTCGGGTTGTTGTTTAAACAACCTAAGTTGTCTCGCGTTTAATTTACATGAGTGCGAGACAGATTTTGCCGGACTCAAATTTGAACAAGACCGAAGTCTTATTCGATACCAAGCACACTTGAATGTGTTGTTGGTGTTTATCTTTCGATAAACATTGAGAACTTTACAAACAACAATAAATTGTTGTTTTGTCAGCTTTCCAAATTGTTAAAGAGCAAGATTCCCTTTCTATTTAAAGAAAAGATGAACCATTTTTAAACATTCTCAGCGAAAACGCTTAAAGATGGTGGAGTTATGCGGGATCGAACCGCAGACCTCCTGCGTGCAAGGCAGGCGCTCTCCCAGCTGAGCTATAACCCCATCGTTAGTGGTGGGTCTGAGTGGACTCGAACCACCGACCTTACGCTTATCAGGCGTACGCTCTAACCACCTGAGCTACAGACCCACTTAATGCTCAAATCTAAACCGAATCAATCTGTGTGGACACTCATCACGATAACCATCGTGTAAGGAGGTGATCCAGCGCCAGGTTCCCCTAGCGCTACCTTGTTACGACTTCACCCCAGTCATGAACCACAAAGTGGCAAGCGTCCTCCCGAAGGTTAAACTACCTGCTTCTTTTGCAGCCCACTCCCATGGTGTGACGGGCGGTGTGTACAAGGCCCGGGAACGTATTCACCGCAACATTCTGATTTGCGATTACTAGCGATTCCGACTTCATGGAGTCGAGTTGCAGACTCCAATCCGGACTACGACGTACTTTGTGAGATTCGCTCCACCTCGCGGTATCGCTGCCCTCTGTATACGCCATTGTAGCACGTGTGTAGCCCTACTCGTAAGGGCCATGATGACTTGACGTCGTCCCCACCTTCCTCCGGTTTATCACCGGCAGTCTCCCTGGAGTTCCCACCATTACGTGCTGGCAAACAAGGATAAGGGTTGCGCTCGTTGCGGGACTTAACCCAACATTTCACAACACGAGCTGACGACAGCCATGCAGCACCTGTCTCAGAGTTCCCGAAGGCACTCCAGCGTCTCCGCTAGATTCTCTGGATGTCAAGAGTAGGTAAGGTTCTTCGCGTTGCATCGAATTAAACCACATGCTCCACCGCTTGTGCGGGCCCCCGTCAATTCATTTGAGTTTTAATCTTGCGACCGTACTCCCCAGGCGGTCTACTTAACGCGTTAGCTCCGAAAGCCACGACTCTAGGTCACAACCTCCAAGTAGACATCGTTTACGGCGTGGACTACCAGGGTATCTAATCCTGTTTGCTCCCCACGCTTTCGCATCTGAGTGTCAGTATCTGTCCAGGGGGCCGCCTTCGCCACCGGTATTCCTTCAGATCTCTACGCATTTCACCGCTACACCTGAAATTCTACCCCCCTCTACAGTACTCTAGCTTGTCAGTTTCAAATGCGATTCCTAGGTTGAGCCCAGGGCTTTCACATCTGACTTAACAAACCACCTGCATGCGCTTTACGCCCAGTAATTCCGATTAACGCTTGCACCCTCCGTATTACCGCGGCTGCTGGCACGGAGTTAGCCGGTGCTTCTTCTGTAGGTAACGTCAAATGATTAAGGTATTAACTTAACCACCTTCCTCCCTACTGAAAGTACTTTACAACCCGAAGGCCTTCTTCATACACGCGGCATGGCTGCATCAGGCTTGCGCCCATTGTGCAATATTCCCCACTGCTGCCTCCCGTAGGAGTCTGGACCGTGTCTCAGTTCCAGTGTGGCTGATCATCCTCTCAGACCAGCTAGGGATCGTCGCCTTGGTGAGCCCTTACCTCACCAACTAGCTAATCCCACCTGGGCATATCCGGTAGCGCAAGGCCCGAAGGTCCCCTGCTTTGCTCTTACGAGGTTATGCGGTATTAGCCATCGTTTCCAATGGTTATCCCCCTCTACCGGGCAATTTCCCAGGCATTACTCACCCGTCCGCCGCTCGCCACCCAAGGAACAAGTTCCTCTGTGCTGCCGCTCGACTTGCATGTGTTAGGCCTGCCGCCAGCGTTCAATCTGAGCCATGATCAAACTCTTCAATTAAAAGTTTTTTGAAGCTTTCGCTTCGGCTCAATGAATACCGATAACATTACATAGTAATGTTGAATTGACTGTGCTGAATGATTGCTCATTCAAATGGTCACTCAGTTCATTGATAAATCTTTTTTGATTATCATCAACGAGTGCCCACACAGATTGATTGGTTTATATTGTTAAAGAGCGTTTTGCTTCGGCTTTCTTACCGAAGAGGCTGTGCATTCTAGCGAGATAATTGTCAGAGTCAAACTCTTTTTTCAACTTTCTTCGTCGAAGCGTTTTAGCCTTACTGACTAGCCCTGAAGCCTTGTGGCGTCTGCCGTGTCAGTGAGGGCGCATTATAGGGATACTCGTTTTCGACGCAAGTGATTTTTTAAAATTTCCTCATAAAAAATGCCATTCGAGCAACAAATAATCGAGCCGATGTATTTTTGATCAACTAGAGTTACTAAAAAGGCGCTTTAAGATATGAAAAGTGCTCATTCCTCTTTAGGTGAATAACGTTATGGCTGAGAAAAAATCCCGAATTACTATCAGAAAACTCATGTTTTCTACAGGGCTTATTGTGATTGTCTTGCTTTTATTGAGCAATGCGGTCTTGTCCTACAATAGTCGTATGCTGTCTGAACTGGAATCAACACAAAACGCTCTCTATCAAGCACGCACAATATTTAAAGATGTTCGTTACCATGTCGTTCAAATTCAACAGTACTTAACCGATGCTTCTGCCGTCGGTGAGTTGGAAGAAGATCAGGCTTTAGCGGAAGAACACAAAAAAGCGGCGCTTGATGCTTTAAACTCTTTAGCACAGTTAGTTCCAGACTTAAGTAACCAAGTTAATGACACAAAGTCTGGCGTTGTACAGCTATATGATGTCGGTCTTTTGATGGCCAAAGCTTATATTGATAACGGCCGGGAAGCTGGAAATCAGGTAATGCAGCAAGCTGGCTCTGGATTTGATGCCCGAGCTGATGAGCTGGGTGACGCAATGCAGTCTCTTGCCGAAACACTAGAGCCTAAACTTTTGTCCGTTTCGACACTGAAATCAGAATGGCAAGATAAGCTGTTCATGGCTTTTATTTTGAGTGGCATTTTAACTCTTTTTATTTTTGTCTTAGCTGGGTATTTCATTTATCGGCAGTTGATCAGTTTGTTAGGGGGAGAACCTAGCTACGCACTATGGGTAACTCAACAGATTGCTCAGGGAAATTTCAGCACGCCGATTAAAAACCTCTCGCGTGACCCTCAAAGTGTGTTGGGGAGTATGCAATATATGGCCAAAAGCCTAGCGGATTCAATGCAAGGGATCTCTATGGCCTCTGGGGCCATATCTGAAAGTTCAACCAAAATGGCTCATATTTCTCATCACATCGGTGAAGTCGCCGTAGAGCAGCAACAAAGCTCACAAGAAGTTCAGCAAGCTACCGTCAACCTCAGCCATGCTTCCCAACAAGTCTTTAACCTTGCACAAACCGTTAACAGCAGTACTAAAGAGGTAAAGAACAAGGCATCTTCTGCGATCAAAACGATCCAAGATAATATTCATGAAATGGGCCATGCTGCTGAGTTAGTCAAAGGGGCAGAAGCAGAAGTAAAAGCATTAGGTGATGCGAGCAGGCAGATTCAAGCCTTTACCACGTCCATTAACGAAATTACTGAACAAACGAATCTCTTAGCACTTAATGCTGCAATTGAAGCAGCGCGAGCTGGTGAATCAGGTAGAGGCTTTGCCGTCGTTGCAGATGAAGTAAGGAAACTGGCTCAACGCGTCGGTGAGGCAACAAGCAATATCAATCAAATCGTAAATAACCTTAACACATTGGTAATGAGCAATGGTAAAGCAATGGAGAGTATTATCCACACAACCGACATAAGCCATGAAAAAGCTCAACAGGTAAGCGATATTTTCCACTTAATCTTGCAAGGTATTGATAGCAACGTTCAGTACTCTCAAAACATCATTGAAGTGATCAGTGAGCAAGGTAAAAAGCTAGAGCTGCTTCAGGAGACACAATCCGATCTCATGCATGCGATGTCGCACAATACCGAAGAAATTCATATGACAGAACATCTCAGCCAAGAGTTATCGGAGATCACTCAAAATCTTCAGCGCACTCTCAATCAATTCCAATTGCAGGCATAACTCAATAAAGAAGGCATCTCATGATGCCTTCTTATTATTCCTCACTATCAAAGAAGTAAGAAATCCGTGAACGAGGATTAAGATAGTCACGAACCTTATCAGGTAATTTGTTCGGTAAAATGGCATTAACGATTTTCAAGTCGCGATCGGCAAGATCAATAATAGGCGCTTGAGAACGTGGAACAGAAGGATCATAGATAAGAACGTTCGGATACAAGAGACTGCTTGCATTTACCGAAATGACTAATCCAACCATATCATTAGAGAGTTGTACGACAGTTCCTGGCGGGAATACCCCCATGAACTTAATTAAGATGCCTAAATTCTCCGCGTTATAGAGATGCTTGCAGTTCTTAAATAAATGAGACAACGCAACGTACGGGATCTTTTGTTCAGAAGGAATATTAGGGTGGCAGAGATTATCAAACGCATTCGCTACCCCCACAATCTGCGCTAGCTCATCAATATCATCCCCTTTCAGGCCAAGTGGGTAGCCCGAACCATCCCGCAGTTCGTGATGTTGTTCGATGACACGTTTGGCACTTTCGGGGAACGTCGCTATATTATCAGCCAGCTCTATGCCGTATTTGGTATGAAGCCGTAAATAGTTTTCTTCCGGCTCGGTTAATGGGGTCTTTTTACGCACGATCGCTGTAGGCACCCTCACTTTGCCTATATCATGAAACAGCGCCGCAAAAGCCAGATCTTTGATTCTTTCTGCAGGTAAACCTCTGGCCTTACCAATCATCATGGCAATGACTGACACATTTAAAGAGTGAAAATAGATATCTTCAAATTCACTTTTGCTGTTCATTAAATGCAATGTGACATTATCATCACTCAGCAGCTTATCGACTATGTCATCGACCAGTATGATAGCCTCTCCGACGGCATCTAAAGGACGATTACGGATTTTATTTACCACGGCACGCATACGAGCTAGAGAACGCTCAAACTCTTTCTCACAAGTTTGTACTCGGCGTCGATATTCGTTGAGTTTTTCTATCCGAACTTGCTTTTCCTGCCATAGTTTTTCAGCTTCACTATCAACTGGAGGTAAAACCTCTTCCGGTGTGGATTCTTCAATATTTGGCGGTAAAGGTTGGCTATCGCTTAACCCTGGATTGAGAAAAACGTGCTGAATGCCAAGATGCTTGATCAGTTGGATCTGCTCTTGTGATTTGATCTTGAAGCTATTGAATAGGAAAGGATGTTCATTCCATTTGACTGGCAACCGAATGTAGAGCCCAGGTTGCAATCTATCTACCGTGATTTTAATACTTGCCACAATCTTCATTACATCTCAGTGAATAACCTCAGTATCATAGAAGAAGTTAATAATAACTTCATCAGCCTTGTCTCACTAGAAACTGAAGGATCACGAAAACAACGCTAGATATCCAAAACAACAGATAGCAAAAAGCCGACTCATTGAGTCGGCTTCTTTAAATTATGGTACCGATGGACGGACTTGAACCGTCACTCCCGAAGGAAACGGATTTTGAATCCGTCGTGTCTACCAATTTCACCACATCGGCATCTAGGCTGTTGCCCTTTGATGGAACGCATTATACGTAAGAAGTCGAAGCACGCAATAGCAAAAGATTGAAAATAAAATCGTTTGCCGATTATTTCACCACAAAGCGCGAAGCTGTGCGTTAGCTCTCTTTCTTTCGGATTTACCACTGGCTATGCTTGCCACCTTTGAAAATGACCAAAAATGACAACTATGAACTATGCAACACTTCCACCAGCTGGCTTTTTTCGGCGCTTAGGTGCTTGGACCTATGATGCCCTGATCGTGATAGCAATATTGATGATGGCGGGCGGTATTGTGGTCGCCATACTAGAGGCATTAGTTGCAGCAGGACTGCTTACCTATGCGCCTTATCAAGATGCCAGTGATCTTCTCAGCTCTCATCCTATTTGGAGCCCAGTCTACACGGCATATCTCGCTTTGGTATGGGTTTATTTTTTCGTTTACTTCTGGACACGAGGCGGTCAAACCTTAGGAATGCGCGCGTGGAAATTGCGTATTTGTACTGAAGATGGACGCCATATTTCGACGACACAAGCCCTGATTCGATTGGCGACTTCCGGGTTTGGGCTCGCGAATTTAACCGTCTTCTTTGACCCTAAGAAACGGGGCTTTCATGATATCTGGGCGAAAACCAAAGTCGTGGTGATGCCCAAAGCTAATTAACATATCCCAGATCCATATAAAGAAAGGAAGGCAATGCCTTCCTTTCTTTATATGCTTCATCTACCAGAGCAGCGTTACAGCTTTCTCCCTAACAAACCTAGGGCAATCGTTAAGAACACTAAACTTGGCGCAATCGCACCAAATAATGGCGGTAATCCATAAACCAAGCTTAATGGCCCAAAAAACTCACTGGAAATATAGAAAGTGAAACCGGCTATCACACCCGATAAAATCCGCGCTCCCATGGTTACACTGCGCAATGGGCCAAAGATAAACGACAACGCCATAAGCATCATAACGGCGATGGAAATGGGCTGAGTCACTTTACGCCACAGGGCTAACTCATAGCGCGAGGCATCTTGTTCTGAGGCTTTCAAGTAATGCACATAGTCACTCAGCCCGCTGAGTGATAACTCTTCAGGTTTAACCGTGACCACTGCCAACTTGTCGGGCGCTAATGAGGTATGCCAACGATACTCCGGCAACGCTTCTTTGCTGATTTCGATATCGTTCACCATGCGGGTTAAATGAACATCTTTCATTAACCACTCATTGTTACCGATGTAATCGACCTGCTCTGCAAAGATCACTGTACTGAGTTTTTTATTCTCATCGAATCGCCACAGATTCATACCTGTAAGCTGTTCATTATCAACTTTAGCAATAAAGATAAAATCATTCGCATCCCGTGCCCACACACCAGTACGCACAGACATAATTGCCCCACCAGAGGTCGCAAACGCTCGCATATCACGCGCCAATTTTTGAGCTTGTGGTGCGCCCCACTCTCCGAGCAAAGTGATAATAATCATCAGCGGAATAGCGGTTTTGAGGACAGAAAGACCGATATCAAGCTTAGAAAAACCAGCCGCCTGCATCACCACCAATTCAGAGCTAGAAGCCAAAGCACCCAAACCGATCAAAGCCCCTAGTAGCGCAGCCATCGGGAAAAACATTTCCACATCACGTGGAATACTCAGCACCACAAATAACAAGGCTTGGAGTAAGTCGTAACTTCCCTCACCGACTTTGCGCAGCTGTTCAACATATTTGATGATGCCGGATAAACCGACAAAGGTAACCAATACAAGTGCTGTGGTGGCAACGATGGTGCGGCCAATATACCAATCAAGAATTTTAAACACGGCTTAAGCTACCTTTCTCTGTTTCCATCGATCTTTAAAACGGCGCACAGGGATGCTATCCATGGTATTGACGATCAACGCCGCAAACAACAGTGCCGCATTCACTGGCCATAAACCAATGATCACGGGTAGCGAGCCATCTTCAATCGCGGATTTGGTTGCACTGAGCGTAAGGAAATAAGTCAAATAGATCAAAATGGCCGGCCCCATTTTGGCAAAGCGTCCCTGACGAGGGTTTACAGCTGATAGAGGCACAACCAACATCGTAAGCAAGGGGATACAAACCACTAAGGAGAGTCGCCATTGCAATTCAGCTTGAGCTTGGCGATCTGCATTCTTCAGCAAACTTAATGTGGGTAGCGCTTCCCAATCACGCCCAGTGGATTTCACTTCACGTTGACCAATCAAACCATCATAAGAATCGAAGTTAGTGATCATGTAATCGACCCGAGTCGGTACGCCTTCGTAGCGAGTGCCATCGTAAAGGGTAATGATCTGGCGACCATCACTGAGCTCTTTCACAGCTCCGGAGTTGGAAAACATCACGCTCGGCAGTACAGAATCTCGCGGTGCTAACTGTGCCACAAACACATTGTGCAGTTTACGGTTTTCAATGTTGTCGATAAAAACCACCGACGACCCATCAGGCGAGCGTTGAAAGTGGCCTTTTTGCAACAGATCAACACTGTTTTCTGCCGCAAACTGCTCCATCAGTTGTGCTTCTTTGTCTTGGCTCCAAGGCGCAAGCCACAGCGCATTAAAGGCCGCGACGGATGCCGTGATCAAAGCAAGATAAAGCGCAGCTCGGATTAAGAATTTATTGCCAATACCGGTCGCGTTCATCACCGTTATCTCACTCTCCGCATACAAACGGCCAAAAGTGAGCAGAATTCCGATGTACAGGCTAAGTGGCAGCATTAATAGCCCCATCGCCGGCATATTCAATCCAACGATGGATAAGATCATGCTGGTAGGAATTTCACCGTCAGAGGCATCCGCCAAAACACGAATAAACTTCTGGCTGAGAAACACTAAAAACAGCACGAAAAAGATCGCAAACTGGCTTTTTATTGTTTCTCGGATCAAATATCTAACAATAATCACGCTGAAATTACCTATGCAAAACTTGTTTTTTTGATTGAATCACTATAATTTCCCGATGAACCTTTTATTTTTTGAATAATTTCGCTAACGGTTAGGTTGCGCACGCAAAAGGTCGATCCTTCATGGGATCCAGCAAGTAAGAGCGCATTATCTACCATTTAGTTCTATTTGTCTTCAGGATGTAGGAGTACGCATGGAGTTCAGTGTTAAGAGTGGCAGCCCTGAGAAACAGCGCAGCGCATGTATCGTTGTTGGGGTGTTTGAACCACGTCGCCTTTCTCCAGTCGCAGAACAGCTTGATAAAATCAGCGACGGCTATATTAGTTCACTGCTACGTCGCGGTGATCTAGAGGGTAAACCGGGGCAGATGCTACTGCTGCATCAAGTACCAGGTGTGTTGTCTGAGCGAGTGCTGCTCGTCGGTTGCGGTAAAGAACGCGAACTGGGTGAACGTCAGTACAAAGAGATCATTCAGAAAACCATCAACACATTAAATGAAACCGGGTCTATGGAAGCGGTCTGCTTCTTGACCGAGTTGCACGTCAAAGGTCGCGATACCTATTGGAAAGTACGTCAAGCGGTTGAAGCCACCAAAGATGGCCTGTACACCTTTGACCAATTCAAAAGCGTTAAACCAGAAACTCGCCGTCCACTGCGTAAACTGGTGTTCAACGTCCCTACTCGCCGTGAGTTGAATCTTGGTGAACGTGCAATTTCTCATGGCTTAGCCATCTCTTCTGGCGTGAAAGCCTGTAAAGATCTTGGCAATATGCCACCAAACATCGCTAACCCAGCTTACCTCGCTTCACAAGCTCGTCGTCTGGCTGACGATTATGAGAGCATCACCACCAAAATCATTGGTGAGGAAGAGATGGACAAGCTCGGCATGGCTTCTTACCTCGCGGTAGGCCGTGGCTCACGCAATGAATCGATGATGTCAGTCATCGAATATAAAGGCAATCCAGATCCTGAAGCCAAGCCAATCGTACTGGTGGGTAAAGGTCTGACTTTTGACTCAGGCGGTATCTCACTCAAACCGGGTGAAGGTATGGATGAGATGAAGTACGACATGTGTGGCGCAGCATCTGTGTTTGGCACCATGAAAGCCATTGCCAAACTCGGCCTCCCCCTTAACGTGATTGGTATTTTGGCTGGCTGTGAAAACATGCCAGGCAGCAATGCTTACCGTCCGGGTGACATTCTGACGACGATGTCAGGTCAAACCGTGGAAGTGTTAAACACCGATGCAGAAGGCCGTTTGGTGCTGTGTGATGTACTGACTTACGTTGAGCGCTTTGAGCCTGAATGTGTGGTCGATGTAGCAACGCTAACTGGTGCTTGTGTGATTGCTTTAGGCCACCATATTAGTGCGGTGATGTCTAACCATAACCCACTAGCGCATGAGTTGGTGAATGCCTCTGAGCAGTCGAGCGATCGCGCATGGCGTCTACCTCTGGCAGACGAATACCATGAACAGCTCAAGAGCCCATTTGCCGATATGGCAAACATTGGTGGCCGCCCAGGTGGCGCCATTACTGCAGCTTGTTTCCTGTCTAAATTTGCTAAGAAATACAACTGGGCACACTTAGACATCGCGGGTACTGCGTGGAAATCGGGTGCAGCAAAAGGCTCAACCGGTCGTCCTGTCTCGCTCCTAGTCCAATTCCTGCTCAATCGCAGCGGTGGCCTAGACGCTGAAGAGTAATCGCAAAAGGGCCTTCGGGCCCTTTTTCATTACTAGACCTAAACTACCACCACAGGCGTGGTGATTGTTTGCAAGAGACCAAGATGCCTACCGCAACTTTTTACCTGATTTCCCCAGATTCAGCTCAAGCAACGCCAGAAGGCTTCGCGCAGTACGTGCTGTATTTGGTACGTCACTTTGCCGCGCAAGGCGCACGCATTTATCTGCAATGCCAAGATAAACCACACGCCGAGCAGCTAGCTGAGCGATTTTGGCAAATCGAACCTGAACAGTTTTTAGCGCACAATTTAGTGGGTGAAGGCCCCAAATCTGGCACCGCGATTGAGATAGGTTATGTGGGTGTCTCCCCTTCTTGGAATCGTCAACTGGCAATAAATTTGGCGGATAATCAGACAACCTTTGCGCGTACCTTTGCCGAAGTGGTAGACTTCGTGCCCTGCGCAGAAAATGCCAAGCAGCTAGCACGCGAGCGGTATAAACTCTATCGACAAGCAGGTTATCAGCTGCAAACTGTTGAGATTCAGTATCCATAACCGTCCATCCTTATAGTTAAGCTCTCTTATCCAAGAGAACTCACTTATAGCGATAGACTGAATTAACCATCACAGCATCCATTAAAGAGCACTATGGAAAAGACATACAACCCAACATCAATCGAACAAGATCTGTATAAGACTTGGGAAGAGCAAGGCTACTTTAAGCCTCACGGTGACACATCAAAAGACGCGTACAGCATCATGATCCCGCCACCGAACGTCACAGGCAGCCTGCATATGGGTCACGCCTTCCAAGACACCATTATGGATACTCTGATCCGTTGTCAGCGTATGAAAGGCAAAAATACCTTGTGGCAAGTGGGTACTGACCACGCGGGTATCGCCACTCAAATGGTGGTTGAGCGTAAGATCGCTGCAGAAGAAGGCAAAACTAAGCACGATTACGGCCGTGATGCGTTCATCGACAAAATTTGGGAATGGAAAGCAGAATCTGGCGGTACCATCACTAAGCAGCTACGTCGTCTTGGCGCCTCTGTCGATTGGGATCGTGAGCGCTTTACGATGGATGATGGCTTCTACAAAGCCGTGCAAGAAGTGTTCGTGCGCCTCTACAAAGATGATCTGATCTACCGCGGTAAGCGCCTAGTTAACTGGGATCCCAAACTGCACACTGCGATCTCCGATCTGGAAGTGGAAAACAAAGAGACCAAAGGTCACATGTGGCACTTCCGCTACCCGCTAGCAGATGGCGTGAAAACGGCAGATGGCAAAGATTACATCGTGGTAGCCACCACCCGTCCAGAAACCATGCTCGGCGATACGGGTGTTGCGGTTAACCCTGAAGATCCTCGTTATAAAGATCTGATTGGTAAAGAGATCATTCTGCCTATCGTGGGTCGTCGCATCCCTATCGTGGGCGATGAGCACGCCGATATGGAGAAAGGCACGGGCTGTGTGAAAATCACCCCTGCGCACGACTTCAACGACTATGAAGTCGGCAAGCGCCATAACCTGCCGATGATCAACATTCTGACCTTTGATGCTAACATCCGTGATGCAGCCGAAGTCTTCAACTCAAACGGCGAAGCAAGCAATGCTTACGGCACAGAGATCCCTGCTAAATACCAAGGCATGGAGCGTTTTGCTGCGCGTAAAGCGATCGTGGCAGAATTTGAAGAACTGGGGCTACTGCAAGAAATCAAAGATCACGACCTAACGGTTCCTTACGGCGACCGTGGTGGTGTGGTGATTGAACCAATGCTGACTGACCAATGGTACGTTCGCGCAGGTATTTTGGCGAAACCAGCGGTTGAAGCCGTTGAGAATGGCGATATTCAATTTGTACCAAAACAGTACGAGAACATGTACTTCTCTTGGATGCGTGACATTCAAGACTGGTGTATCTCTCGCCAACTGTGGTGGGGTCACCGCATTCCGGCTTGGTATGACGAGCAAGGCAATGTGTTTGTAGGCCGTAACGAAGAAGAAGTGCGCTCAGAAAACAACATCGCGGCTGATGTTGCACTTCGTCAAGATGATGACGTGTTGGATACTTGGTTCTCTTCTGCATTGTGGACCTTCGGAACACTTGGCTGGCCAGAAAAAACGCCTGAGCTGAACGTATTCCATCCAACCGATGTTCTGGTAACCGGTTTTGACATTATCTTCTTCTGGGTGGCGCGCATGATCATGATGACCATGCACTTCTGTAAAGATGAAGATGGCAAAGCACAAGTTCCGTTCAAAACCGTGTACGTAACGGGTCTGATCCGTGACGAAAACGGCGACAAAATGTCGAAGTCGAAAGGCAACGTACTTGACCCTATCGATATGATCGACGGTATCGACCTAGAGTCTCTGGTCGCGAAGCGCACCGGCAACATGATGCAGCCACAACTGGCAGCAAAGATCGAGAAAAATACCCGTAAGACGTTTGAAAACGGCATCGAAGCCTACGGTACTGACTCACTGCGTTTCACTCTAGCGGCCATGGCGTCAACCGGTCGTGACATCAACTGGGATATGAAGCGTCTAGAAGGTTACCGCAACTTCTGTAACAAGCTGTGGAACGCAAGCCGTTACGTGCTGATGAACACCGAAGAGCAAGATTGCGGTTTTGCAGCCGGTGCTGAGCTTGAATACTCACTGGCCGACAAGTGGATCGAATCACAGTTCGAGCTGGCTGCGAAAGAGTTCAATGGTCACATTGATAACTTCCGTCTGGATATGGCAGCCAACACGCTGTACGAATTCATCTGGAACCAATTCTGTGACTGGTACTTAGAGCTAACTAAACCAGTTTTGTGGAAAGGCACGGAAGCTCAGCAACGCGCAACCCGTCGTACGCTGATCACCGTACTAGAGAAAACGCTGCGTTTGGCGCATCCAGTAATCCCTTACATCACAGAAACCATCTGGCAAAGTGTTAAGCCACTGGTGGATGGCGTGGAAGGCGACACCATCATGCTGCAAGCACTGCCTCAGTACGATGCGGCAAACTTCAACCAAGAAGCCTTGGATGATATTGAGTGGGTGAAAGCCTTTATCACTAGCATCCGTAACCTGCGCGCTGAGTACGACATCAACCCAGGTAAGCCTCTGGAAGTAATGCTGAAAGCGGCGAATGAGCAAGATACCGCGCGTATCGAAGCGAACAAGCAAGTGCTGGTTTCACTGGCCAAGCTCGAAAGCATTCGTGTATTGGCGGATGGCGAAGCGACACCGGCGTGTGCAACCGCACTGGTTGGCAAATCTGAGCTGATGATCCCAATGGCAGGTCTGATTGATAAAGACGCTGAGCTGGATCGTCTGGCCAAAGAGATTGCTAAGACGCAAGGTGAAATTGCGCGCATCGAAGGCAAGCTAGGTAACGAAGGTTTCGTGGCGAAAGCACCAGAAGCGGTAATTACCAAAGAGCGTGAAAAGCTCGCGGGTTACCAAGAAGCACTGGTGAAACTTGAGCAGCAGAAAGCGACCATCGCTGCGCTGTAAGCAAAGCACTAGTATAAAAAGAAAAAAGGCAGCGATTTCGCTGCCTTTTTGTTTACGATGCTGAATGCTTTTACCTGAGATTAAGGCTGACGCGCCGCATCGATCCGCTGTTCCAGATCAGGATGGGTACTGAGCCAAGCCGGAACCTCAATCGTTTCTTGCTGCTGAAACAGTTCAAACATTTCAGCTAGCGGTTCACTGCTACCGTAAATCGCCTGCATCGCTTGTTTCGCGTATTGATCGGCCTCTTGTTCCGCATCGCGGGATTGGCCGTTGGAGAGCGTAAATACCCCAATCCCAACCAGATTATCCACCACCCCAGAGCTTTCACCTGTCAGCAGCGCCACACCAATCGAAAGCACACTCGAATGCACCAAGCGTTTAAGCATATGGCGATGATGTACATGCCCCAGCTCATGCAGAATAATGCTGTCTAACTGCTCGGGCGTTTTAGCCAGTAGCACCAACTCATCCAGTAACACCAAGGTTCCACCGGGCAAAGCGAACGCGTTAGCGCCAATATCTGAGTGACGAAACTCCACTTTGATTGGATAAGGTAGCGGCTCAAGTTGGTTAAGATGGGAGAAAACTCGTTGCTTTATCTCATCTTGTTGTGCGAGAGAAAGTTCACTCGGTTTTAAATCGCGATCTAACGTTTGCAGAATTTTCTCACCCAGCACCACAGCGGCAGATTCCGGAACTCGTTCAGCCACCTCTTTGCTTAGCCAAGGTAGAAATGCCACATAAGCCCAAACACATAAACCGATGCCAAGCACCACGGCGATTAGCCAAGCGCTCCACTTTCCTTCCAGCCGATCCACCCACCCCGGTTTATTGTGTTGTTCTAACCAACGGTTCAACTGCGCATTACGTTCACAAACGAAAACCCAGCCACTGGGTAATTGAAAACGAATCGGTAATTTTCCGACTGGAGCACTGATTTGAGCATCGCTCTGCGCACAGCTAATAATCTCACCATCGACATGCAAAGCGAGAAAATGGGTTTGTGAGAGATCGAGCTCGGCCTCGCAACGTAATGAGCTGCGAGGTGGGAAAGCGGTTCCGGTAATACGCATCAGCCGATCCCGATACCGAGATCAAACGCTTGTGCCAACTCATCAGAGATTGCGGATTTTACATCTGAGGATTGATCGGTCGATTTGAGTGCATCCATATCGCCAATCACAGCAGTGCGTTCAGCCAGATAGCGCGTCGTTCTCACCATCACCCATGGGCGTGCGATACCGACTGTCACGGCTTGCAGTAAGAAATTACTGATCACTAAACCAGTATAACCACGAGCACTGAGAGTGGATTCAAATCGAAAGGCTGTGTCCTCGTTCAGCGCTTGCTGCATCACCAGTTGCGAGAAAATGTAATTGCGTACCCGCGAAGTAATATAAGCCGTCACCGCGATACCCATTACGATCATCCCTATGTACACAGTAGCGATCAGCATAAACGGTGAGCCACTTGCAAGTAGCGAGCTTTCCCAATTGGTAAGATTAGAGAAATCGATACTGCCGAACACCATGATAAGCACCATGGAGATGATCGCGAGCATCGAGGCAACCCCAATTGCCGCTGCTTTTAAATAGGTATGTAGGAAGAAGCGCGTAGTCAGTTGGGCGCTAAACTGCCAATCCCCATAACGATAACCATTAGCAAAATAGTTTTGCACGCCAGCAATAACCCAAGCATAGAGCGCCGCCATCACTAAAAAAGAGCCAATAAACATGACAACAGAAAGACTTGCCGAAACAGACGCTGAGACCGAAGCAATAACAAAGTAGATCAGCAGCAAAACTAGAGCACCGATGCCTCTCCCCATAAACGAGAAATAGGCTTCTTGCAGTGTGCCGTTAAAGGAGAAGTGCACATTACGAAAGCTGGTCATCGCCGAATCAAAGCGGGCGTTGCTCCAAAGCAGCCAAGGCAAAGCAAAATAAAACACCAAGAGCAACAGCAATGAAGCAATTGGGAATAAAGAGTTAGCCACGAACCACACGAGAACAGCGGCGAATGCGACCAAACGCCCTTTGAGGATTTGCATCGGCTGGGCATGATATTCAAAGTTATCGCCCGCAATGAAAGTATTGCCGTAGAAATAGCGCTTAGTACGCACCTTAGCCCATGCAGAGTAGATGCCTAAGGTAATAATGGAGAGCAGAAGATTGACACTCCAGATCCCAAAAAACTCTTTACCCTCACCACTGAAGGTGACGGTATGTTTATGTTGATTAACCATGAATGATTCCTGACGTTGTTCTTAGAGTAAAAAAGCGCTCCGAGTGTAACAACCTGTAAGAACCATTCACAACACCAATTAAATTATGGCGATATAAATCACACACATAATCAACAAAGCAACTTCTAGACGACTCGATTTTTCGCTTCACCACGCATAAATGCACTGATGTTGTCGATCAAGATAGTCGCGAGTTGTTGTATCGAGGAATCACTGCCCCACGCCACATGCGGTGTCAGCAGAAGATTGGGCAGATCACGGTTGGCAATCAGTGGGTTATCCATATCCGCAGGCTCGACACTAAACACATCCACCCCAGCCCCAGCAATTTGACGTCTTTTCAGCGCATCTACCAGCGCCTGTTCATCCACTAAACCACCGCGCCCAGTATTGATCAGTAGAGCATTGGGCTTCATCTGCACCAATTCCGCTTCCGAGATAATATTGCGCGTTTCATCCATTAGCGGACAGTGCAGGGATAACACATCGGATTGCGCCAACACTTGCTCAAATGGTGTGTACCCATCGCGGCATTCCAACTGACCTTTACGTTCAGCAAACAGCACATGCATACCTAATGCGCGCGCTAAATTCGCCGTCGCTTGTCCTAATGCACCACTGCCGATAATGCCCATGGTGGAGCCCGCAATATCGCCGATAGGATGCGTGAAAAAACAGAACTGCTTATGGCGCTGCCACTCTCCGGCCGCAATATCATTGTGATAACCGATAAGATTACGCCTTAGAGCAAACATCATGGCGATCACATGCTCTGGTACAGAGCGCGTAGCATAGCCTTGCACATTACACACCGTGATATTGAGATCACGACACGCCTGCAAATCGACGTTGTTGGTGCCCGTGGCAGAAATGGCGATCAACTTGAGCTTAGGCAACTGAACCAGCATTTCACGGGTGAGTACCACTTTATTAGTGATAACGATATCGGCCGCTAAGAGGCGCTCAACCACTTGGTGAGGCTCACATGCATCATACTCAACCCAATGATGTTCAAAAGGCAGAGCAGGTAAGGGGATATGGCGCGGAATAGTAGCGCGGTCTAGAAAAACTAAAGTGGGTAGTGACATGCTGACTCCGGGTCTGATTATCCGCTACCCACAATAATATTAGTCTTGGGATAGCTTTTTATAGTCCGGTAATTTTCGCTCAGGATCGAAATGCTGCAAAATCTGCTCCTCGGCTTCGGGATAGAAGTCACAAGGGACAAACAGAGTGCGTAGCCAATGACTGCGTGGATGGTAGAAACAGAGCTCCGCGGCGTGCAGTTGCAGACGATCGGCAAACTCGACCGCTTCTTGTGGCGCGTAAAGATCATCACCGACAATCGGATGACCAAGCGATTGCATATGCACACGCAGCTGATGAGAGCGTCCAGTGATCGGGATAAGGCGTACGACTGTGGTTTTCTCTTCACGCTTGACGACTTGATAGCGGGTCAGAGAATCACGTCCCTCTTCAAAACAGACTTTCTGTTTCGGGCGGTTTGGCCAATCACAACACAGCGGCAAATTCACTTCGCCTTCGTCTTGCTCCATCACACCCCATACGCGGGCATAGTAGATTTTATGAGTGAGACGATACTGAAACTGCTTCTTCAATGCCGATTCCATATGTTTGCCTTTAGCAAACAGGATCAACCCAGAAGTCGACATATCCAAACGGTGTACGACCTTCACATCAGGGCAGTAATCCACCAAACGAGCCCACATACTGTCGTAGTGCTCAACAGGTCGCCCAGGAACAGATAACAAACCAGAAGGCTTGTTGGCTGCGATGATGTGTTCATCCTCATAAATCACATCAATCCACGGTTCCTTGGGTGGATTGTACTCGGTCATTGCCATCGCTATCGTCTCGTATCACAAAAAACGGCGCATTATATACGCAAAATGTCGCCAACGGGGAATAAAACAAGGCCCTCGTATTGAGGGCCTACGTAATCAGTTGTGTGCCACCACAATCAAACGCAGTGAATCCAGCTGATACTGCGCCTGCGCAATATAGCCAGTCAGCTCTTTGATTTGCTGCTCCAGCACTTCGATCTCTTCATCACGAATGTTCGGGTTAACCGCTTTGAGTGCCAGCAAACGCTCCAACTCGCTGTTGAGGCTCTGCTGCATATCACGCTGCGCCTGTTCACGAATCGCGCTCACTCGCGGCTCAACCGCCGCTTCGCTTGTCGTAATCAAACGATGCACGTCATGCTGTACTGAACTCACCAGCTTGCTGGCCAAATGACGATTCACTGGGCTAAGCTGACGGTTAAAGCTTTCAAACTCCACTTGTGAAGAGAGATCATTACCGCGCGCATCCATCAGAATTCGGATTGGAGAGACTGGCAAGAAGCGGCTGATGCCACTGCGTTTCGGCGCTTGGGCATCCACCACATACACCAGTTCCAGCAAGATGGTACCCACTGGCAGTGCTTTGTTTTTCAACAGCGACACTGCGCAAGTCCCCACCCCTTCACTCATCAGCAAATCAATGCCACCTTGCACCATTGGGTGTTCCCAACTGATGAAGTGCATATCTTCACGCGACAGTGCGGTGTCACGATCAAAGGTAATGGTTGCTCCTTCATAAGGGAGACCCGGATAGCTTGGCACCATCATGTGTTCGGCAGGAGTGACCACTAGAGCATTCTCGCCACGATCTTCTTGATGCAGACCAATCGCATCAAACAGGCTCAAAGCAAACGTCACCAGATTGGTATCGCCATCAGTTTTCGCGATCTGCTCGGCAATCTGCTGCGCCTTTTCGCCACCGTTAGAATGCATTTCCAGCAAGCGATCACGCCCCACTTCCAGCTGCGATTTCAGCATTTTGTTGAGCTTGGCTGACTCTTCGATGATCACTTCCAGCTCTTCACCGCCACCAGCAGCAAGAATTGGGATCAAACGCTCAGCGAAGGCGTCATACACCGCACGACCCGTTGGGCAGGTTTCCGCAAAGGCATTCAAACCTTCTTGAAACCAACGCGCCAAAATCGCTTGTGACGTTTCGGTCAGATACGGCACGTACACGTCGATATCACGTTTTTGACCGATACGATCCAAACGTCCGATACGCTGCTCAAGCAAATCAGGGTTGAACGGCAGATCGAACATCACCAACTGGTTAGCAAACTGGAAGTTACGGCCTTCGGAGCCGATTTCACTACAGATCAGCACCTGCGCGCCGCCCTCTTCTTGGGCAAAGTAAGCCGCGGCTTTATCGCGTTCAATGATCGACATGCCTTCATGGAATACCGTTGCACGAATGCCTTCACGCTCACGCAGTGCCTGCTCTAGCTGCAATGCGGTACTGGCACGGGAAGCGATGACGAGGATCTTCTCGCTGCGTTTGGCTTTGACTTTTTCGAGCAGCCAGTTAACGCGTGAGTCAAATTGCCACCAGCTTGATTCGTCACCTTCAAACTCTTGGAAAATCTCTTCCGGGTAGAGCATTTTCATCGCACGCGCTTCTGGCGTCAGTTTACCGCCGAGCATGCCCGCAACACGCATTGACGTGGTGTATTGAGAAGGAATTTCCAATGGCAGCAAATGCACATTACGCACTGGGAAGCCTTTGATTGCCGCACGCGTGTTACGGAACAATACGCGACCAGTACCGTGGCGATCCATCAGATTGTCGATCAGCTCTTGGCGCGCCAAAGCAATTTCGTCCTCGCTGGCGTGGCTTTCCAACGCTTTAAACAGCGGCTCCACATCTTGCTCAGAGAGAAGCTCAGTGATTTTGTTTTTCGCTTCATCACTCAACTTCTCACCGCTGAACAGCGCAGTGACCGCATCCGCAACCGGCGCGTATTGCTCTTCTTCTTTAACAAAAGCTTCGTAATCGTAGAAACGATCTGCATCCAACAGGCGCAGACGAGCAAAGTGGCTTTCACGACCTAACTGCTCAGGTGTTGCCGTCAATAGCAGCACCCCCGGAGTTTGCTCTGCGAGCGCTTCAATCACTTGATATTCGCGGCTTGGCTTTTCTGGGTGCCACTCTAAGTGGTGAGCTTCGTCTACTACCAACAAATCCCATTCTGCTTCCAACGCTTGTTCAAAACGCTGGCGGCTTTTACGCAGAAAATCGAGTGAGCAAAGCACATACTGCTGAGTTTCAAATGGGTTATCTGCCTCGCTAAAGGCTTCGACACAGCGCTCTTCATCAAAAATCGAAAAGTGCAGGTTGAAACGGCGCATCATCTCCACCAACCATTGGTGTTGCAGCGTTTCAGGCACCACAATCAGGATGCGTTCAGCACGTCCCGTCAGCACTTGCTGATGGATGATCATGCCCGCTTCGATGGTTTTACCCAAACCGACTTCATCGGCCAGTAACACGCGTGGTGCATGGCGGCGACCTACTTCATGGGCGATGTACAGCTGATGCGGGATCAGCCCAGCGCGCATACCACACAAACCACGCATTGGGCTTTTGTGCTGTTGATATTGATTGGCTAGAGCGCGATAACGCAGCACGAAGTTGTCCATGCGATCGATTTGACCAGCAAACAACTTATCCTGCGGTTTATTAAAACGAATTTGGTTACTGAGGAAAATTTCACGCAGCGCGACACCACTTTCTTCGGTATCCACTCGCGTGCCTAAATAGGTGTAGACGCCTTGGTCTTCCACCACTTGTTCAACTTGTAACGACCAGCCTTGCTGACTATCCACCACATCGCCGACATTGAAGATCACACGGGTGACCGGCGCATCTGAACGTGCATACACACGATTTTCTTCCGATGCTGCAAACATCAAGGTCACTGTACGCGCATCAAGCGCCACCACAGTACCTAACCCGAGATCACTTTCCGTATCGCTTATCCAGCGTTGCCCTAAAGCAAATGACATGAATGGACTACCTCATCAAATAGCGTTGCAGAGAATTTTTACACTTCACTTCAGCCAGCTTTTTATTATGGATGCTGACCGCTTTGAGTGCAGAAAAAGGCCGCTAATCTTACTTGATGGCGTGACACAGGTCACGCCCATTCCCTGCCGCAACGTGCTTTTTTTTCTACAGCTTTTGGGTGACATCAAATTGTCAAAAATGAGTGGCATTTGTTAACAAGATGATTGCTATACTCAGGTTGAAGGCGCGGTGTTAGTGTCAAAAAAGATTGGCACAAAGCCTGCAAGTTCAAACAGAGAGTATCAACACGGGTTTGCAGCAAGTCGACAATGATCGCAACGCTCACCTGAGCGTACGATCCTACAGGCCGCTTGTGAACATCCACGACAAAGCATGCTACATGTAGCAAGGAGACGCTTATGGGCGATACCGATCGGAAACTGTTTGTACTGGATACCAATATCCTACTCCACGAACCTCTCGCCATTTACTCTTTCAAAGAGCACGACGTGGTCATCCCAATGACCGTTCTTGAAGAACTCGACCGAATCAAAGACAGCAAACGTGATGTGGCGCGCGATGCACGCGTAGCGATTCGGGCTTTGGAACACTTATTCCACGATGCCACTCCCGAAGAAATCACCGAAGGGATCCCGCTTTCTAAGCAAGAGGGCGCAACAGGAACCATCTCGATCCTCGCCGACTATGAAGTACATGAAACCGTGAAAGCCTTTACCGATAAAGAAGGCGATAACCGGATCCTCAATGCTGTGCTTTATCTGCAAACTCAACGTGCGCCACGTGCCGTCGTGCTGGTGACTAAAGACATCAACATGCGTTTGCGCGCCAAAGGTGCGGGCGTGTTGTATGTGGAAGACTACCGCACCGACCAACTGATTGATGATATTCAATATCTGACCAAGGGCTTTCAAACTCGTCCCGGCAGTTTTTGGGACAGCGTGGAAGATGTCGCGAGCTACACGCTCGGTGGCAAAACCTTCCATAAGCTGGATCGTGCGCCGTTCGATCCGACCTTCCTCAACCAATATGTCATTGATGAAGACAGCGACTTTGCCGCGCGGGTCGAAACCATCGATGGCGATACATTGACGTTGCGCGATCTGAGCCGTGAACGCATGATGCATCGCAAAGCATGGGGCATCACCCCAAAAAATATTTATCAAGGGATGGCGCTAGACGCATTGCTCGATCCGGATATCGATCTGGTGATCCTGACCGGTGCTGCCGGCAGTGGTAAAACCTTACTGGCGATGGCGGCAGCGCTGGAGCAAACCGTCGAGCGCAAAATGTTCGATAAAATCATCGTCACTCGCAACACCCCTGATATCGGCGAATCGATTGGTTTCCTGCCCGGCACGGAAGAGGAAAAGATGATGCCGTGGCTCGCTTCCGTCACCGATACCTTAGAAGCGCTGCATAAAAATGATCACTGTACCGATGGCTCGCTCAAATACATCTGCGATAAAGCCAACATTCAGTTTAAATCGATCAACTTTATGCGCGGTCGTTCAATCCAAAACGCCTTCGTGCTGCTCGATGAGTGTCAAAACCTCACCGCCTCGCAGATCAAAACCATCATCACCCGCTGTGGTGAAGGCACCAAGATTGTCTGCTCAGGTAACTTAGCGCAGATTGATTCCCACTATTTAACCCCTGTCACCTCAGGCCTTACCTACATGGTTGAGCGCTTCAAAAACTTTGAAGGCAGCGCCAACATCCACCTCAATGGCGTAGTACGCAGCCGTTTGGCTGAATTCGCCGAAGAGAATTTATAATCACTTTTGGCGAGATGTTATGTGCATCTCGCCTCACAAAATCTATCTTCCCTTGCCTTTTCTTTATTTAATTAAAAATATTTATTCACTTTTATAGCATTTTCATGCTTTACTAGCCGCAACTGGAATCGCCAAACGAGGATAGGGAAATGGCTTTCAATTTACGTAACCGCAACTTTTTAAAACTGCTCGACTTCACCCCAAAAGAGATCCACTTCCTACTGGATCTGTCTGCCGAGCTAAAACGCGCCAAATACGCAGGCACCGAGCAGAAAACCCTGCAAGGCAAAAACATTGCGTTGATCTTTGAAAAGTCATCGACCCGTACTCGCTGTGCCTTTGAAGTGGCGGCGTTTGATCAAGGTGCACAAGTTTCCTACATCGGCCCTTCTGGCTCGCAAATTGGCCATAAAGAGTCGATGAAAGATACCGCGCGTGTTCTAGGCCGTATGTACGATGGCATTCAATATCGCGGCTTCGGCCAAGAGATTGTTGAAGTGCTCGGACAATACGCGGGTGTGCCAGTGTGGAATGGCTTAACGGATGAGTTTCACCCCACGCAGATCTTGGCCGATCTTCTGACTATGCAAGAGCACGGACGCGGTAAACAGCTGCATGAAATGAAGTTTGCTTACCTTGGCGATGCACGCAACAACATGGGCAATTCCCTGATGGTAGGCGCAGCCAAAATGGGCATGGATATTCGCTTAGTCGCGCCCAAAGCGTACTGGCCAAATGATGCCTTAGTGGCAACCTGCCAAGAGATTGCCAAGCAAACCGGTGCCAAAATAACTTTGACCGAAGAGGTTCAAGAAGGCGTAAAAGGCTGTGATTTCCTTTACACCGATGTATGGGTTTCGATGGGTGAAGCCGCCGACGCGTGGGATGAGCGGGTGGCGTTAATGAAGCCGTATCAAGTCAACATGGATGTGATCAAAGCAACAGGCAATCCACAGGTCAAATTCATGCACTGCTTACCGGCATTCCATGATGACCAAACCAAAGTGGGCCAAGAGATTGCGGCCAAATACGGCATGCAAGGATTAGAGGTCACCGAAGAGGTGTTTGAATCAGAATATTCGATTGTATTTGATGAAGCGGAGAACCGACTACACACCATCAAGGCGGTGATGGTCGCCACTTTAGGCCAATAACGTGCCAGCGATTTAATATCCCTGCACTCTGTGATGTAATCGCTTGCGCTCACAGCCTTTCGGCGTATAATGCCGACCGTTTGTCTGAGGGGTAGCCAATGAAATTTGCACAGCGTGCAGCTCAAAGCAGTGTCCATCGTAGTAAGCAAATTGGCTTACTGGCCTCACTGTTTTTCCCCTCATCGATTTGTTAAAGCCTCCCTTATGGGGGGCTTTTTTATGGCTGTTAGAAAATATAGGGAAGACGATCATGGCGAATTCGCTTTACCAAAAGCACATCATCTCCATTGCTGAACTCTCACGCGCTGAGTTGGAGTTGATTGTGAAAACCGCAGGCCAACTGAAGGCACAACCGAATCCAGAGCTGATCAAGCACAAGGTCGTGGCCAGCTGTTTCTTTGAACCTTCCACCCGTACTCGCCTCTCATTCGAGACAGCAATCCAACGTATCGGTGGCAGCGTGATTGGCTTTGATAACGGCGGCAACACGTCACTGGCGAAGAAAGGCGAAACCCTAGCCGATTCAGTACGCGTCATCTCCTCTTATGTTGATGCTTTTGTGATGCGTCATCCGCAAGAAGGTGCCGCGCGTTTAGCGTCTGAATTTTCTAACGGCGTCCCAGTGATTAACGCCGGTGATGGTTCAAACCAACACCCATCGCAAACCCTGCTCGATCTCTACTCTATTTTCGAAACCCAAGGCCGCCTCGACAACCTCGATGTTGCATTTGTTGGTGATTTAAAATATGGCCGCACCGTGCATTCGCTGGCACAAGCACTGGCTAAATTTGATAACAACCGCTTCTACTTTGTGGCACCGGAAGCTCTAGCGATGCCAGACTACATCTGTGAAGAGCTGGATGAAGCTGGTGTCAAATACCAAGTGTTCAGCGATATGGAAAGCGTGATCCCAGAGCTGGATATTCTGTACATGACGCGTGTACAGAAAGAACGTTTTGATGAGTCGGAATACGCACATATCAAATCGGCCTATATCTTGACGGCCGCTCACCTGAGCGATGCGCGCAGCAATCTGAAAGTGCTGCACCCACTGCCACGGGTGGATGAAATCACCACCGATGTCGATAAAACCCCACACGCTTACTATTTCGAGCAAGTTGAGAACGGAGTTTATGCCCGTGAAGCCTTGCTGGCTCTAGTTTTGAACGAATCGCTGTAAGGAGAGCAATCATGAGCAAAGAGACGAAATTACAAGTTGAAGCGATCAAAAACGGCACGGTCATTGACCATATTCCCGCCAAAGTGGGGATTAAAGTGCTGAAGCTGTTTGATATGCACAACTCCGCACAGCGTGTCACCATCGGCCTCAATCTGCCTTCTTCTGCCCTCGGCAGCAAAGATCTACTCAAGATTGAAAATGTGTTCATCAGTGAAGCGCAAGCCAACAAACTCGCGCTGTACGCGCCACACGCGACTGTAAACCAAATTGAAAACTACGAAGTGGTGAAGAAGTTGGCGCTGCAACTGCCAGAGCGCATCAACAATGTGTTTGCTTGCCCAAACAGCAACTGCATTTCACACAACGAGCCTGTGGAAAGTAGCTTCAAAATTACCGAGAAGAACAACGACATCCGCCTGAAATGCAAATACTGTGAAAAAGTGTTTGCGCGCGATGTGGTCACGGAAATCGAAGCTTAACCGCTGTCAGCAGAATAGGGATAAATGAGCGCACGACGCTTTACCTACCAAAGCTTTACAGGCAAACTGAACAGCGATTTTGGAACCACTAACGGATAAAAAAGATGACAAAAGTTCTGCATACTGACGCGGCCCCAGCTGCCATTGGCCCATACATTCAAGGTGTTGATCTTGGCAACATGGTACTGACGTCTGGTCAAATCCCAGTAAACCCTGCCACAGGTGAAATTCCTGCGGACATCGCTGCGCAAGCTCGCCAATCTCTGGATAACGTGAAAGCCGTGGTTGAAGCCTCTGGCCTAACCGTCGGTGACATTGTAAAAATGACCGTATTCGTGAAAGATCTCAACGACTTCGGCACGGTAAACCAAGTGTACGGCGCATTCTTTGATGAGCATAAAGTGGCGCACTACCCAGCGCGTTCTTGTGTTGAAGTGGCACGTCTGCCAAAAGATGTGGGCATCGAAATCGAAGCGATCGCAGTACGCAAGTAATCCATTTTATTGGATCTCAAATACCAAAAGGGTTGCCAGTGGCAACCCTTTCTTTTTATTCGTTTTGATCAAAACTGCGGCTAGGCTTTACGATTCAGCTCAGCCACTTCGGCATCCAACTCTGCCAGTTTCGCTTTCATTTGCTCATGGCAAAGCTGTGACAGCTCGCGGATATTCTCTTTGCTGTAGCCTTCGGTGCTGATGGGAGGCAACACTTCGACAATCACATGGCCGTTATTCCAACGGTTGAATTTAAGCTTATCGGTCGAGCTGCACACGATAGGAATAATCGGCACACCCGCGCCAATCGCCGCATGGAAAGCACCTGCTTTAAATGGCAGCAAACCGCGGCCACGCGAGCGCGTCCCTTCCGGAAACATCCACACCGAGACATCGCTCTGCTTCATCGAATCAACCACTTGATCAATGGTGCCTTTGGCTTTAGCTTTGTTGGCGCGATCAATCAGGATATTGCCCGTCAACCAATAGAGCTGACCAAACAGTGGCATCCACGCGAGACTTTTCTTACCGACGGTGACCACTTTTGGCGTTACCGCCTTGGAAACGGTAAACAGATCCCAGTTATTCTGGTGGTTAGCAATATAAATGTGCTGACCACGCTGATCGACATCGACCGGAGCGCGGTATTCAAGCTTAATGCCGAACACTTTCGACATCGCCGCAAACTGCTTACCAAAGGTATAAACGTGTTTAGGGTTGCGAGGGCTAAATAAACAGTAACCACAACCAAACACAAACATATAGACAGCGAACACTGCCACTGCCAAGATTCGCAATAACGCAATCATGCAACTTCTCCGAAAGCACTGGAAGAAAAAGGCCGAAACCCTTGGATTTCGGCCCATTCATGAATGAGGAGTTTAACGCTAGTCGCGGAAACGCTCAATATTGGCACCAAGCGCTGAGAGTTTGTCCTCAATTCGCTCGTAACCACGATCAATATGATAGATACGATCGACAATGGTTTCGCCTTTGGCGATACAACCGGCAATGACCAGGCTTGCAGAAGCACGTAGATCGGTCGCCATCACTTGCGCGCCACTTAAACGATCGACATCACCACAAATCACGGTATTGCCTTCGATTTCCGCTTTGGCACCCATGCGTTTTAACTCAGGTACATGCATAAAGCGGTTTTCGAAGATGGTTTCGGTGATCACGCCACCGCCTTTTGCCATCATGTTCAGCAGTGTGAACTGCGCTTGCATGTCGGTTGGGAAACCAGGGTGCGGAGCAGTACGTACATTGACAGCTTTTAACTCGCGCCCTGTCATGTCCAAGCTGATCCAATCTTCACCACACTCAATCTCAGCACCCGCTTCTTCAAGCTTAGCCAAAACCGCTTCGAGCAAATGGGCATGGGTGTTACGACAGGCAATTTTGCCACGCGATACGGCAGCGGCGACCAAGAAGGTGCCGGTTTCGATACGATCGGGAACCACAGCATGCTTACCACCACCAAGACGTTCTACGCCCTCAATGGTAATGCTGTCCGTGCCGGCACCAGAGATTTTCGCGCCCAATTTATTGAGGAACATAGCAGTATCCACAATCTCAGGTTCACGCGCCGCGTTATCCAGTACGGTAGTGCCTTCTGCGAGTGTTGCGGCACACATGATGGTGATCGTGGCACCCACGCTCACTTTATCCATCACAATATGCGCACCTTGCAAACGACCATCAACGTGGGCTTTTACATAGCCATCTTCCAAGGTAATGGTTGCGCCAAGCTGCTCCAGACCGTGGATATGCAGATCCACAGGGCGCGCACCAATTGCACAGCCACCAGGCAGAGAGACTTGGCCTTGACCAAAACGCGCCACCAATGGACCTAATGCCCAAATCGAGGCACGCATGGTTTTTACCAAATCATAAGGTGCGCAATATTGGTTGATTGGACCAGAATCCACATGAACGGAACCATTACGCTCAACTTTCGCGCCTAAACGCTCAAGCAGTTCCATAGTGGTATCGATGTCACGCAGGTGGGGGACATTGGCCACTTCAACTGGCTCTTCTGCCAAAATTGAAGCAAATAAAATCGGTAGGGCAGCATTCTTTGCGCCTGAAATGGTCACTTCGCCTTGGAGTGGCTGCGTGGACCCAATAACTCGAAACTTTTCCATAAAAACCTTAAAGGGACATCAACTTCTTATTGCGTGCCCACTCTTGTGGGGTAAACGTCTTCATTGTGACCGCGTGAATATCATTACGTTGGATGTAACCCATTAAAGGGGCATAAATCATCTGCTGTTTCTTCACGCGGCTCATATCGGCAAAACAAGCATCGACAGCGATCACTTCGTAGTGGCTGCCCTCTCCTTTGACATGAATTTCTTCAAGATTAAGGGCTTGTTGTAAAATTTGTTGGACTTGTGCGCTATCCACAATTCACCTCTGCTGGTTTGGCTATGTGTTGAGACATCAGATGTTCAATATTGCTCAACTGAAACAGTGTGCGCAGTTGTTCTGGCACGAAGCTGAGCATTATATGACAGTTTCTCACTTTTGCATGCTCTATTAAGTGAATTAACAGCACCATTCCGGCCGAGTCAATTCTGACAACTTGTTGCAAAGAAAGCTCGATTTGCTTCACTTGCGGCTGCCAATTTTTGAGAAAGATCCACAATTTAGGCACAGTTTCTCGATCCAACTCGCCAATTAAACTGAACTTTCGTTCATTCTCAACTAACCATTGTGGATGAGTCATTACTTTTTGCTCTCAAAACGAATCGGTTGTTTAGACAGCTGTTCTAACTCTTGGGCTACCGCTAAAATGCCATCCTGACGAATCTTTCCATTCCATTCTGATTGCTTACTGGAAAGCAGGCTCACCCCTTCAGCAATCATATCGAATGCTTTCCACTCACCGGATTTTTCTTGGCGAAGCTTAAACTCAAGTTTGATGTTTGGACGCGGCGCATCAACGATTTCCACTTTGACGCTGGTGATTCGACGATCATCTTCCAGAGGCATTTCAGGGCCAAACTCGATGGTTTGATTCGTATACTGCGTTAATACCTGTGCATAGTTGGTAACCAAGTAATCACGAAACGCTTTAACAAACTCGGCCACATCTTCACGTTTCGCACCCTTGAGATTCGGACCAAGCAACTTCAGGGCGGCGTATTGATCATTCACATAAGGCATCAATTCTTCTTCCACAATGACCTTGAGGTACTGCGGATCTTGATGCACTTTATCTTGCTCATTTTTTAGACGATCGAACGACTTTTCAGCCACCGCTTTCATCATTTGATAAGGATTACTGGTATCAATGGTGGCCGCTGTTGCCAACCAAGGCATTAACATTACACTCACTAGGAGTAGAGCCTTCTTCCACATCTCTTATTCCTTTTTCTCTTTGTCTGATCCACCACCCACGCTATACAGCACTTGGCCGATCAAATCTTCCAGCACCAATGCTGATTTGGTATCTTCAATGCGATCACCATCTTTAAGCATGGCTTCATCTTCAAACACAAACCCCGGCACTAGGCTCAAATATTGTTCACCAATCAAGCCTGACGTTAAGATCTGTAAGCTTGAGTTTTCAGAAAACTGGTTATATTGGCTATCGATTGCCAACGTTACGGTAGGCAGTAGGCTCTTTTTATTCAGTGCAATCGACTCCACTCGACCAACCACGACACCACCAACTTTGACTGGCGAACGCACTTTCAGGCTACCAATGTTGTCAAACTCCGCTGTCAGGCGATAAGTATCGCTAGCACCCAGACCTTTCACGTCAGCGACCTGAAAAATCATCACCAAAATCGCGCAAATTCCTGCGAGCACGAAGCTGCCAACCCAAAATTCAATTTTTCGTGTTTGTTGCATGATCAGTTCCCAAACATCAATGCGGTTAGAACAAAATCTAGCCCAAGTACGGCCAGTGATGAGTGCACTACGGTGCGGGTGGTGGCTCGGCTGATCCCTTCTGAAGTCGGGATCGCGTCATAACCGTTAAACAGAGCAATCCAAGTTACGGTAAACGCAAACACCACACATTTGATGGTGCTATTACCGATATCTTGACCTAATTCGACCGAGGCTTGCATGGCTGACCAAAAACTACCGTGATCAATGCCTTTCCAATCCACCCCCACCAATTGACCACCCCAAATACCGACCGCCATGAAAATCATCGCCAGCAGCGGCATGGAGATCACCCCCGACCAGAAGCGTGGCGCAATGACGCGTTTCAGAGGATCGACCGCCATCATTTCAAGGCTAGAAAGTTGCTCGGTGGCTTTCATCAAACCAATTTCAGCGGTTAAGGCGGATCCAGCGCGCCCGGCAAACAGCAGCGCCGTGACTACTGGGCCTAATTCACGCAGCAATGATAAAGCCACCATTTGACCTAGGCTGGTTTCGGCACCGTAATCGACCAGAATCACATAACCTTGCAAGCTGAGCACCATGCCAATAAAAAGACCCGAGACGATGATGATAGCCAAAGACTGTACGCCAATGCTGTACAGTTGACGGACTAAAAGAGGGAAATGACGTACCGGTTGCGGACGCCCAACCAGTGCACCGAACAACATTAAACTCGCACGGCCAAAAGTTTCACTGACCGCCAGCGTGCGTTGCCCGACTGAGCTGACCCATCGCATCACATCATTTAGCACTAAACAGCTCCTGTTCTATCGGCTGAGCAGGAAAACGAAATGGCACAGGTCCATCTGCATCGCCGCATAAAAATTGTTGTACGCGCGGATCGGAATTATCGCGCAGCGCTTGTGGTGTACCCTGAGCGATCACCTTACCATCTGCCAACAGATAAACCCAATCTGCAATGCTCATTACTTCAGGCACATCGTGTGATACCACTACAGACGTCACCCCCAAGGCTTGGTTGAGATTACGGATAAGCTCCACTAACACGCCCATGGTGATGGGATCTTGCCCCACAAACGGCTCATCAAACATAATCAATTCAGGGTCGAGCGCAATAGCACGCGCCAGAGCGGCTCGGCGCGCCATACCGCCTGACAGTTCACTCGGCATTAAATACGCGGCACCACGTAAACCCACTGCCTCTAATTTAAGAAGTACCAAGGTTTTGATCATGGATTCATCGAGTTCGGTATGTTCACGCAGCGGATAGGCCACATTGTCAAACACATTAAGATCAGTAAACAGTGCGCCTGATTGGAACAGCATGCTCATTTTTTTGCGCGCGCGGTATAGTTTGCGGCGACTGAGTGTAGGAATGTTGTCGCCATCGAACCAAATCTCACCCTGCTCAGGCAACAACTGTCCACCGATTAAGCGTAAGAGCGTGGTTTTACCTATCCCTGAAGGCCCCATAATCGCGGTCACTTTACCTTTGGGGACATGCAGATCGATATCATCAAAAATGACCCGTTGCGAGCGCGAAAAGCGTAAATTTTTGATGGTGACTAAGTCAGATTGAGACATAGGGAGCACTTCACTGTTAGGTCGACATCCTGAAAGAATGCGCATGATAATGCACAATATGGTGCAATTAAAAGCATGCTTCAATGTGCCTCTCAGTTATTGACCAAGATTTGTCAAAGCGAGGCGAGGCCTTCCATAACGCCAAATCGACATACAAACCTTCAGTGAGCATAGCCGATACCCGTCGAGAGGCAACCTTGATTTGTCGTGGTTTTAAGCCTTTATACTGCGGTTTATCTCCTATTGTTTCTGTTGCACAAACTGACGTAATTAGCAGCGAATTGACGCGGCATAGCGACAATTAATTGGAACTTCGACTTCCCTTTTAATGATCAACAAGTCAAAATTGGCGGTCAATTCTCTGCCTAAAATGCTGATGACGCATACAGAGTGGGCTAATTCATCACTTGATGATTCCGCCCCCTCACTGATAGCGCACTCGATATTGCTTCTAAGCATTAGGCATTCGTATTCATTTAATGTTTGGGAATCAACATGCTTATTGAAGCGGTGGTCTTTCTGTTTATCGGTCTCGCAATCCTAGTTTGGGGCGCGGACAAATTGGTGTTCGGATCTGCGGCATTAGCTCGCAATATTGGCATCTCTCCTTTAGTGATCGGTATGACTATCCTCGCGATGGGCTCCTCAGCACCAGAAATGATGGTTTCCGCTACAGCCGCTTTAGAAGGCAAAACCGATACCGCAGTCGGTAACGTGCTGGGCTCAAACATTGCCAATATCGCGTTGATTCTAGGTATTACCGCCATAATCAAACCCCTCTCAGTTGGCTCTGCAGTACTACGTCGTGAACTCCCGATGATGATTGGGGTAACGTTGATTGCCGGCGCGATTTTGTGGGATAACCACCTTGGCTTTTATGAAGGCATTTTACTGATTACGCTGTTTGCCGCCTTTATCCTCGTGATGCTGCAAGTTAGCCGTAAAGAAAAACACAATGGTGATGCTCTACTGAATGAACAAGAGTCTGAAGTTCCGGAGGGAGTCAGCAACCCGAAAGCGGCATTCTGGGTGGTCGTCGGTTTGATCCTGCTCCCGATTGGGGCTGGTATGTTGGTCGATAACGCCGTAGTGATCGCCAAGCATTTTGGCATGAGCGATCTGGTGATTGGTTTAACCATTATTGCTGTGGGAACGAGCTTACCTGAGCTTGCCGCCTCTTTAGCGGGCGCTCTAAAAGGGGAAGATGATATGGCAGTCGGTAACATCATCGGCTCGAACGTCTTCAATATTTTAGCGGTGATGGGCTTGCCTGGTTTGCTCAACCCGTCACTACTGAGCCCTGAAGCTATGGGACGTGACTTTTGGGTTATGCTTGGCGTTTCACTGTTGTTGGTTGCGGTCGCTTTAGGCAAAAAGCGACAAATTACCCGAGCCGAAGGCGTACTCTTGCTGTGTGCATTCGTCGCTTACATTACTTACTTGATGATGAATATCTAAGTGCATTAGAAGGGAATACCGAGCATGTCTAATACCTTTAATTACCAAGATGTCGCCAAGCAAGTTTTGCGTACTGAAATCCAAGCATTGCAGCAGTTAGAACAGTACATTAACGCTGACTTCGCTAGCGCGTGTACCATGATTTTGGCCAATCAAACCGGCAAAGTGGTGGTGATGGGGATGGGGAAATCTGGTCATATTGGTAAGAAAATTGCAGCGACGTTAGCCAGCACGGGGACTTCAGCATTCTTCGTTCATCCTGGAGAAGCCTCGCACGGCGATTTGGGGATGATTGAGCGTGGCGATATCGTGCTTGCCATCTCCAACTCTGGTGAATCATCAGAAATTCTCGCCCTACTTCCCGTGCTAAAACGCTTGAATATTCGCGTGATCAGCATGACGGGTAACCCCAATTCCAACATGGCAAAACTGGCGGACATCCACCTACAAATCACTGTACCACGTGAGGCTTGTCCACTAGAGCTCGCCCCAACGTCAAGCACAACAGCAACCCTAGTGATGGGAGATGCATTGGCGGTTGCACTGATGCAGGCTCGCGGTTTCACTGCAGAAGATTTTGCTTTGTCTCACCCAGGTGGTGCACTTGGGCGTAAACTCCTCCTCAAGCTGAATGACATTATGCACAGTGGTAAAGCGTTGCCTAAAGTTGCGCCCCAAGCACTAATCCGCGATGCTTTACTGGAAATCAGCCAAAAAGGACTCGGCATGACCGCCGTGGTTGATGAAGACGACACCCTACTCGGCATTTTTACCGATGGGGATTTACGCCGTATTCTCGACAAACGTATCGACATTCACACCACCGCGATTGCTGACGTGATGACTCGTCAACCGACCGTGGCACAGCCTAATTTACTGGCGGTAGAAGGGTTGAATTTGATGCAGGCCAAACGCATTAATGGCCTGATGCTTGTTGAAAATAATAAATTGGTTGGCGCACTGAATATGCACGACCTACTCAAAGCCGGAGTGATGTAATTAATGAGTTCAACCATCTCAACCTTATACGGAGAAGTGGAACCTTC
Source organism: Vibrio metoecus (assembly GCF_009665255.1). NCBI lineage: Bacteria > Pseudomonadati > Pseudomonadota > Gammaproteobacteria > Vibrionales > Vibrionaceae > Vibrio > Vibrio metoecus. Next base: position 184,289 of record NZ_CP035686.1, on the reverse strand, counting down.
ACTGCTGGAGATTGCCAAACAGATCAAACTACTGATTTGTGATGTTGACGGTGTATTTTCTGACGGCCTAATTTACATGGGTAACCAAGGTGAAGAACTGAAAACCTTCCACACTCGTGATGGTTATGGCGTGAAAGCCTTAATGAATGCCGGCATTGAAATCGCGATCATTACTGGTCGCCGTTCACAGATTGTTGAAAATCGCATGAAAGCGCTAGGCATTTCACTGATCTATCAAGGACAGGATGATAAAGTACAGGCTTATTATGACATTTGTCAAAAGCTCGCCATTGCTCCTGAACAGACTGGCTACATTGGTGATGATCTCATCGATTGGCCAGTGATGGAAAAAGTCGCGCTGCGTGTTTGTGTGGCTGATGGACACCCACTGCTAGCAAAACGTGCTAACTACGTCACTCACATCAGAGGTGGCCATGGCGCGGTACGGGAAGTGTGCGATTTAATCTTACAGGCGCGTGACGAATTGGATGTACATAAAGGCCTGAGCCTATGAGCGTACCGCGCATTGTTTATGTCCTGCTGTTGTTTGTCTGTTCTTGGTCACTCTATTACCTGCTAGAGCAAGAGCAAAACAGCACGATTCAGGTGGCTCCTAATTTGGAGCTGCCGATGTTCAGTGGCGAAAATTTAGAAAATATTTCATACAACGAACAAGGCATCCGTAGCTATGTGATCACCTCTATCCATTTAGATCACTACGCCAAAAGCGGCAATACCTTGTTCAAAGCACCGATACTCAAAGTGTATCGGGAAGGCACATTACAAGAGTGGGAAATTACCGCACGCCGAGGCATTTTGAGTAAAGATCAGGTGCTAACTCTGTACGATGATGTCCTCGCGAAGAATCTACTTCCCGACTCCGGTTTTGATACTCTTTCGACCAGCGAAATGAGTATCCAGTTGAAAAGCCGTGATTTTTGGGCAGATAAACCGGTCGAACTACGCGGCCCACAATTTGAAACACAGGGTCAAGCGATGAAAGGCAACTTTGCTGATCACTCGGCTGAACTTTATAACCAAGTACAAGGTAGATATGAAACGCTCACACCTTAGTCTTATTGCTTGTTTGCTTGCCTCGACTCAGGCTTATGCACTCTCTACCGACAGAGAACAACCAGTTTACATTGACTCCGACAGTCAACAACTGGATATGAAAAGTAACCGCGTGACCTTTATCGGGGATGTGAAACTCAAGCAAGGCAGCATCAACATCAATGCCGACAAGCTGATCGTGATCCGTAATGCAACGAACGGCAAGATTGAAGAAATTGAAGGCTACGGCGACGTTGCCACCTTCTCTCAGCTCACCGACGAAGGCAAAACCCTGTATGGAGAAGCGAACGAGCTGTACTACAAGGTTCGTGATGACGAATTGGTGATGATTAAGAAAGCCATGTTGTCACAAGATGATAGTGAAATTCGTGGCAGCAAAATCCGCTACAAAATCAGCTCACAAAAGCTGATTGCCGATAGTGAAGGCAAAGGGCGTGTTTCAACCGTTCTTCAACCACAAGCAGTACAACAAGAGTAACCATGGCCATTCTAAAAGCACAGCACTTAGCCAAGAGCTACAAAAAACGCAAAGTGGTTTCAGACGTCAGCTTACAAGTTGAGTCAGGACAGATTGTTGGCCTGCTTGGCCCAAACGGAGCAGGCAAAACCACTTCGTTTTACATGATCGTAGGTCTGGTCGCGCGTGACGAAGGCACTATCACTATTGATGACAACGACATCAGTATTTTACCGATGCACAGCCGTTCACGGATGGGGATTGGCTACCTACCCCAAGAAGCCTCGATCTTCCGCAAGCTCTCGGTCGAAGACAACATCATGGCCGTACTGCAAACTCGTGAAGAGCTGACCCATGAAGAGCGTCAAGACAAACTCGAAGATCTGCTCGAAGAGTTCCATATTCAGCATATCCGTAAAAGTGCCGGGATGGCGCTCTCGGGTGGTGAACGTCGCCGAGTCGAGATCGCGCGAGCCTTGGCCGCCAACCCACAATTTATTTTGCTCGATGAACCTTTTGCCGGCGTTGACCCGATTTCAGTTATCGACATTAAAAAAATCATCGAACATCTGCGCGATCGCGGTCTAGGTGTCCTAATCACCGACCACAACGTGCGTGAAACGCTCGATGTGTGTGAAAAAGCGTATATTGTCAGCCAAGGACGTTTGATTGCGGAAGGCACCCCACAAGATGTTCTTAATAATGAACAGGTGAAGCAGGTTTATCTCGGCGAACAATTCCGTCTATGATTAAAACAGAGTAGAGTTCAAACAATACTAACAATAACAAGGCATCCATTACTGCATGAAACCGTCATTACAGCTCAAGCTAGGTCAACAGTTAGCCATGACTCCGCAGCTCCAGCAGGCAATCCGCTTGTTGCAGCTTTCGACGCTGGATCTGCAGCAAGAAATTCAGGAAGCATTGGAATCCAATCCCTTGTTAGAAGTGGAAGATAACCAAGACGATGCACCATCACTCGATAGCGTGCGATTGACGGAAGAAAGCCCACGCGAACCCGAAGAACTCTACGAACCTGAACCACAAGACAGCTCGGACTTGATTGAAAAATCCGAAATCAGTGCCGAACTGGAAATGGATACCACTTGGGACGAAGTATATAGCGCCAATACTGGCAGCACAGGACTGGCGCTCGATGATGATGCGCCCATCTACCAAGGCGAAACCACCCAAACTCTGCAAGATTACCTGTTCTGGCAACTTGATTTAACCCCCTTTAGCGATGTGGATCGCACTATTGCTATCGCCCTCATCGATGCCATCGATGACTACGGTTATTTGACGGTCTCACTGGAAGAGATCCAAGAAAGCCTACGCAGTGATGATATTGAGCTAGATGAAATCGAAGCGGTGCGTAAACGCATACAACAGTTTGATCCCTTTGGTGTCGCCTCACTGAATCTGCAAGATTGTTTACTGCTGCAGCTCACCACGTATCCCATTGAGACCCCATGGTTGGAAGAGGCGCGACTGCTACTCTCACAATACATTGATGATTTAGGTAATCGCGATTACAAAACCATTCTGAAAGAGACTAAGCTCAAAGAAGAGGACTTACGCGAGATCCTACAGCTCATTCAGCAACTCGATCCTCGCCCTGGCAGTCGAATCGCTGAAGATCACGCTGAATACGTCATACCTGATGTGTCAGTGTATAAAGAACAAGGTCGATGGTTGGTCACCATCAACCCAGACAGTGTGCCTAAACTGAAGATCAATCAGCAGTATGCCGACCTGATGCGCGGCAATAATGCGGAGAGCAACTACATCCGCACCAATTTGCAAGAAGCAAAATGGCTGATCAAAAGTTTAGAAAGTAGAAACGAGACACTGCTCAAAGTTGCCAAGTGCATAGTTGAACACCAGCACGATTTCTTCGAGTATGGAGAAGAAGCGATGAAGCCAATGGTGCTCAACGATGTCGCGATGGCCGTGGAAATGCATGAATCCACCATTTCGCGTGTCACCACGCAGAAATACATGCATACCCCACGCGGCATTTTTGAGTTGAAGTACTTTTTCTCCAGTCACGTCAGTACTGACAATGGCGGAGAGTGCTCGTCCACTGCGATCAGAGCGCTGATCAAAAAACTGGTGGCGGCGGAAAACCCAGCCAAGCCACTGAGTGACAGCAAGATCGCAACCCTACTGGCTGACCAAGGTATCCAAGTGGCGCGACGAACCATTGCTAAATATCGCGAGTCACTCGGCATTGCTCCATCAAGTCAGCGTAAACGCCTGCTATAGGCCTAAACTAGAAAAGGAAAGTCTATGCAAATCAACATTCAAGGCCACCACATTGATCTTACCGATTCAATGCAAGACTATGTTCACTCCAAATTTGACAAACTTGAGCGTTTTTTCGACCAAATTAATCACGTTCAAGTCATTTTACGTGTTGAAAAACTGCGCCAGATCGCCGAAGCTACGCTCCACGTAAACCAAGCTGAAATTCACGCCCACGCGGACGATGAAAACATGTATGCCGCCATCGATAGTTTGGTGGATAAATTGGTTCGACAATTGAATAAGCATAAAGAAAAGCTAAGTAGTCATTAATCATGCAATTGAGCGAAGTACTTTCATTGGACTGCACCAAAAGTGCAGTCCAATGTTCTAGTAAGAAACGAGCACTAGAAATCATCAGCGAAATCGCTGCCCTTCATACTGGCCAGAATGCCACCGAATTGTTCGAGTGCATGTTAAGCCGCGAAAAAATGGGCAGTACCGGTATTGGTAACGGGATAGCCATCCCACACGCACGCATGTCCGACAGCGAAAACGCCGTCGCCGTGCTATTGCAGTGTGAAGAGCCGATTGAATTTGATTCGATTGATAATCGTCCGGTCGATCTCCTGTTTGCTCTCTTGGTTCCTGAAGATCAGTGCAAAGAGCATTTGAAAACCCTCGCTTGTATGGCAGAACGCCTCAACGATAAGCAGATCCTCAAGCAGCTTCGCAATGCAGAAAGCGATCAAGAGCTGTTTAACATCATGGTAAACCAATAGCAGGCAAACAGTATGCGTTTGATCGTGGTCAGCGGACAATCAGGAGCCGGTAAGAGCGTCGCTCTTCGGGTACTGGAAGACCTAGGTTACTATTGCGTTGATAACCTACCCGTCAGTCTGCTGCCCGCTTTTATTCAATCGGTACAGGGCAGCCAGCAGAACGTGGCCGTCAGCATCGATATACGTAACTTGCCCAAAGAGCCGGGCTTGGTACAGGATGTGCTCGAACAGCTCAAGCAAAACAATGATGTCAGCATGCTGTTTCTTGATGCCAGCAAAGAAACCCTGCTCAAACGCTACAGTGAAACACGGCGTATTCATCCTCTTTCTCTGAGTCAAAGCAAGCCTTCGCTTGCACAAGCGATAGAGTTAGAAAAGCAACTACTGCGCCCACTCAAAGAACAAGCCGATCTACTCCTTGATAGCAGTAATCAGTCGCTACATGACCTGAGCGAAACGGTGCGTATGCGCATTGAAGGCCGTGAGCGCAAGGACCTCGTCATGGTGTTTCAATCGTTTGGCTTTAAGTACGGTTTACCGAGCGATGCCGACTACGTGTTCGATGTGCGCTTTTTGCCAAACCCGCACTGGGAGCCAGATCTACGCCCACTGACGGGACTGGATGCACCGATCAAATCCTTCTTGGAAGGCCATAGCGAAGTGATGGAGCTGAAACAGCAGATCCAAAAATTCTTTGAATACTGGCTGCCTATGCTTGAGAAAAACAATCGCAGCTACCTGACCATTGCCATTGGTTGCACCGGTGGTAAACATCGCTCGGTCTATCTCACTCAACAGATCGGCGAATACTTTGCCCAACTTGGTCATCAGGTACAAATCCGCCATACTTCATTGGAAAAGCAGCAATCCTAGGAGTTCATCATGCCACAATTGAGCCAAACCGTTCTCATCCAAAACCGCCTTGGTCTGCATGCTCGCGCAGCCGTCAAATTGGTACAATTGGCTCAGTCGTTTGATGCCGTTCTAACCGTGCAGAGCCAAGATGGCCGAGAAGCGACGGCCGACAGTGTGATGGGGTTACTGATGCTGGAATCAGCACAAGGGCAAAACGTGGTGATCTCTGCCGAAGGTTCGCAAGCTGAGCAAGCACTACAGGCCGTTTGTCAGCTTATCGAACAAAAATTTGATGAAGATGAGTAAGGTTATCGGCTTTCTCTGACCGACAACTTATTGCTCTTCAGAACGCACTTGCCAAAACCAAGCAAATAACCGTAAAGAAATCTTTCTTCCTCACTAAGATCTTATTAAATAAGCAGGTAAATTAAGTTACCATGCTGACCATTATTCCAATTCAAACCTAGGGGGAAGCCATGGCCGAGCAAATCGAATTTGACCAAGCTCACCTCACCCTCCAAGAAATCACTGAAGCCTTAGATAATGGCCGCTTTGTTCATGTCCGTCGCCAACTGCAGGACATGGAGCCAGAAGATATTGCTCATCTGCTGGAAGCCTCACCCCGTAAAGCGCGTGAGGTGTTGTGGCAACTGACTGACCCGGAAGATTACGGTGAAATCCTTGACGAGCTGAATGAAGACGTTAAGGACGCGCTGGTGTCGAAAATGGCACCGGAGAAGCTCGCCGAAGCGACCGAAGGTATGGACATCGATGATGTCGCCTACGTATTGCGTAGCTTGCCGGATGATGTGTCACGCGAAGTTCTGTCCCAAATGGACGCCGCGGATCGCATGCGGGTCGAAACCGCGCTTTCCTATCCGGAAGATACCGCCGGCGGTCTGATGAACACCGACGTGATCACCATCCGTGCCGATGTGGACGTCGATGTGGTACTGCGTTATCTGCGTATGAAGGGCGAACTGCCCGAAGCCACCGATGCGCTGTATGTGATTGATGATGAAAGCAAACTGATTGGTCATCTTTCCCTCGTCACTTTGCTCACCACCCAACCGGATGTACCGGTCAGTGAAGTGATGGACGATGCAGACGAAGCGATCAAAGTCGATATGAAAGACTCCGACATCGCCAATCTGTTCGAACGGCGTAACTGGGTTTCTGCCCCAGTGGTGGATGAAAACCAACACCTGGTTGGCCGTATTACCATCGATGACGTGGTCGATATTATCCGTGAAGACGCCGAACACTCGATGATGAGTATGGCGGGTATGGATGATGATGAAGATACCTTCGCCCCTGTCGTCAAATCGGCGCGCAAACGCAGTATTTGGCTCGGTGCCAACGTGCTAGCCGCTCTTGCTGCGGCTTCGGTTTCGAACATGTTTGAAGCCACTCTCGAACAAATGGCGGCGGTTGCTGTGCTGATGACCATAGTTCCATCCATGGGCGGCGTAGCCGGTAACCAAACCGTGGCTCTGGTGATTCGGGGGCTGGCACTCGGTCACATCGGTGACAGTAACAAGCGCGAATTGCTGATGAAAGAAGCGGCAATCGGCCTACTGAATGGCATTACCTGGGCATTGATCATCGGAGCCATCGTCGTAGTGTGGAAAGGAGAATGGATGCTTGGCGGGATCATTTCCGCGGCGATGATGACCAACCTTATCGTGGCTGGCATTGCTGGAGTAAGCATTCCTATTTTGCTGAAAAAAATGAATATCGACCCAGCTCTCGCTGGCGGGATGGCGCTCACCACCGTCACCGATGTGATTGGTTTATCCGTCTTTCTCGGTCTAGCCACTTTGCTGCTCGCCAGTTAGTTTCCGATTTCCCAAATTGATTCGACAAAAAAGCCGACTTTCTGTCGGCTTTTTCATTCAATGACTCAGAGCTTACTCGCCCGCCACTTTCATTGATTCAATCAAAATAGAACCAGTTTGGATCTGTGAGCGCGTTTCAACATCGCTACCCACCGCGACAATCTGCTGCAACATCTGCTTGAGGTTACCCGCAATGGTGATTTCAGAAACGGGGTATTTGATTTCACCGTTTTCCACCCAGAAACCGGCAGCGCCACGTGAGTAATCACCCGTCACCACATTCACACCTTGTCCCATCACTTCGGTCACCAGCAAGCCGGTACCCAGCTCTTTGAGCATCTGTTGGTAGTTTTGACCCGTCGATTTCACATACCAGTTATGAATGCCACCCGCATGACCAGTTGGTGTCATGTTCATTTTGCGCGCGGCGTAGCTGGTCAGTAAGTAAGTTGCCAACACACCATCAGTGATGATTTCCAGATCTTGGGTACGAACCCCTTCACTATCAAATGGGCTGGAAGCCAAACCACGCATCACATGCGGACGCTCACTGATATTGAACCACGTCGGCAGAATGGTTTTGCCAAGATGATCGAGTAAGAAACTCGATTTACGATATAAATTGCCACCGCTGATCGCCATCACCAGATGACCGATTAAGCCAGTCGCCACATCTGCCGCAAACATCACCGGAAACTGACCCGTTTTCAGTTTTTGCGGATCCAGACGGCTCACCGTATTTTCCGCCGCTTGCAAACCCACGCTTTCTGGCGTCCATAAATCGTCACGGTGACGCGCCACGGTGTAGCTGTAATCACGCTCCATTTCACCGTTGCGGCCTTCACCAATCACACTACAGCTAATGCTGTGGCGACTGGAGGCATAGCTAGCCAATAAACCATGGCTGTTGCCGTAAACACGAATGCCGAAATGGCTATCATAACTACCGCCATCGCTTTGTTTAATTTTCTTGCTGTAGCCTAAGGCCGCACGTTCTGCCGCAATGGCAATTTGCGCCGCCACATCAGGATTCGGCTCATCAGGATGGAAGAGGTCAAGATCAGGAATATCCTGCACCATCAATTCTTTCGGCGCAGGGCCAGCATAAGGATCTTCAGAGGTGTACTGGGCAATATCCAGCGCCGCCAACACAGTTTGTTGGATCGCTTTTTCACTTAAGTCCGACGTTGAAGCGCTGCCTTTACGTTGGCCACGATAGACGGTAATCCCAAGTGCACCATCGCTGTTGAATTCAACATTCTCTACTTCACACATGCGGGTCGAAACACTTAATCCCGTGCTCTTGGTGATGGCCACTTCAGCCGCATCAGAACTCGCCGCTGCCATCTCTAATGCTTTGGCAACCGCAGTTTCCAGTTCTTGACGCTGCAGCGCAACTCGCTCTTTTACATCCATATTTCATTCAACCATTGGTTATTGATGTTATTAGGATAACAAGAATTTCGCTTTCTCCCCACGATTCTTGCTAAAATAGCCGACATAAGTAACTCATCATGATGAAGAATATGGCACGTAAAAACCAAAAAGCCCCTTGGGAAGAGGAAGAAGAGATCATTTGGGTCAGCAGAACCGAATTGAAAAATGATATGCTAGCCCTGCAAAAGCTTGGCGAAGAGCTGGTTGAGCTAAAGCCTTCCGCACTAGCCAAATTTCCGCTGCCAGAAGATCTGGCCGAAGCCATTAAAGATGCACAGCGTTTTAAAAACGAAGCACGTCGCCGCCAGTTGCAATACATTGGCAAACTGATGCGCCATATCGACCCGGAACCGCTACAAACAGCGTTGGATAAACTGCGCAACAAACATTCGCAAACTACCGCGCTGCTGCACAAACTGGAGCAACTGCGTGATCGCATCGTTGCCGAGGGCGATAGCGCGATTGAAGTGGCGATGGAGCAATATCCAGAAGCAGATCGTCAACGTCTGCGTCTGCTAGCGCGTCAAGCCACCAAAGAGAAAGCGAGCAACAAGCCGCCAAAATCATCTCGCGAGATCTTCCAACTGCTGAAAGAAGCGATGTTGGCAAAACAAGAGATCGAAGAAGAAAGTGAAGACGATCTGGATTCAGAAGAATAAAACGCGATGCGATCAGCCGTTTCGTTTTAGCAAGATCATCAAAAAAGGTTAGCGCAAGCTAACCTTTTTCTTTACGGTCGATGTATATCCGTTCACTCAGCGTTATTTCGGCTCACTCAGTGCCGCCGCCACAAACTGAGCCAGTTCAGGATGAGGATGCTGCACCGTCACCGCCTGACAATCACTCACCACCTTCACTTTACCTTGGCTCAAAAATGCGATTTGGCTGGCGATGGCACGCGCATCACTAAGATGGTGGGTCACCATCACTACAGTGCGCTGTCGCTCACTGGCTAATTGTTTCACCAGAGCAAGCATCTCTTCTCGCAATAAAGGATCGAGTGCCGAAAAAGGCTCATCAAGCAACCAAATCGGATTCGGCTGCACAAAACAGCGCGCGAGTGCCACACGCTGGCGTTGCCCGCCGGAAAGTTGCTCAGGCAACCTGTCGAGATAATCGCAGATCCCGACCTGCTCTGCCGCTTGCACGACTTGTTGTTTCTGCTCAGCGTTCAATTTGAGCCCAGGATGTAAACCTAAGCCGATGTTTTCGCGTACGGTAAGATGGGCAAACAGGTTGTGCTCCTGAAAGAGCATCGAAAAGGGGCGTTGATAAGGCGCTAAACCGAGTACCGACTGCTGATTGACCTTGATGCTGCCGCTCACCGGTTCAATAAATCCCGCCACCAGACTGAGCAAGGTAGATTTACCCGCGCCACTGGGTCCCATCAGCGCCACAATGTCGCCATCAGCCACGTTCAGATCAAACTCAAACCATTCGTGCTCATATTCGTAACGCACTTTATCTAGAGCTAACATGCTTTTCCTTATTAGCGTTTGGTAAGCGGACGCTGGGCAAACAGCCGCTCAATCACATAAAACCAACCTACACTCATGATCAGCATGGCCAACGCGACTACCGCCGCGGTATCCATCTGATAGCTGCCGAGCAGTTGATAAAGATAGAGCGGCAGAGTGCGAAAATCTTGGCTACCAAACAGGGCAATTGCGCTTAAATCCCCCATCGAGAGCAGAAAACCGATCGCAAACGCATGGGAGAGAGGCTTACGCAGCGCGCGCCACTCCACTAAACGAAATCGACGCCAACCAGACATGCCTAAACTGGCGCACAGCAATTCATATTGCTGAGCCAAGTGCCACATAGGTTGGCTCAAGGTTTTTACGACGTAAGGCAGCGCCATTAGCGCGTTGACTGCGACCACAATCCAGTAAGCTAAACTAAACACATCGGTGATATTACGCAGCAACAAAAAGAGTCCGGTACTCACCACTAATCCCGGCGTGACCAGAATTAACGTCGCGATCCACTCCACGCCATTGGCGCGGCGATGAGCCGCTTTCAACCGCAAGGCTCGGCTGGTGAGTAACATCGCGATTCCACTGGCCAGAGCCAAGCTACTGGCTAAGCTCGCCACTTGCAAAGAGTGGCTGACTGCCGACCAAAAATCGCCGCTCGTCAGTACCTTGCCTAGCTTTGAATTGAGCCCTGCCAGCACAACCATCGCTAATGGTGGAAGTACTAAGGCGCAAACCGCAATAATCCAACTGGCATCCCAAACTTTGGCGCGCCATGAATCACGTATCCAACGCTCAGTCACCTTGCTCGCAGCACTGCTCATGGGGCGGGAATGCGAAAAGCGCTGCAAGGTAAAAGTCAGTAAGGTACACAGCAACATCTGCCAAAGCGCCAATAACGCGCCAATTTGCAGATCGAAATCGAATTTGATCGCTTGGTAGATCGCGAGCTCAATGGTGGTTGCTTTAGGCCCACCACCGAGCGCCATCACGGTTGCAAAGCTAGTAAAGCAGAGCATAAACACCAAGCCCGCAACGTGCGGCAGTTGCTGACGCAGACGCGGCCACTCGACCCACTTAAACTTCTGCCAACGGCTCATACCGAGATGGGCGCACAGCTTGTGCTGCTCACTGGGGATCGCTTCTAGACTTTGCAGCAACAAGCGGCTGGCATAAGGCAAGTTAAACAGCACATGGGCGAGCAAAATACCGTTTAAACCATAAATCGAAAACGGCAGAGAAAGCCCAAAACTTTGGAGTATTTTGGCCAACCAACCGCTGTTACCGTAAATCGCAATCAAGCCAAAAATCGCCACCAACACAGGCAAAACCAGCGTCATCGCGAACAGTTTCAGTAGTAAACCACGACCGGGGAAACGGCGCTGACTGAGGGCATGAGCAACCGGAATGGCAAGCCCAACGCTGAGCACGGTTGACCAGAAAGCTTGGTAAAAGCTGAACTGGGTAACATGCCGATAATAAGCATCTTGCCAGATCAGATTCAGATTGAGCGGTGGCGCTTGCCAGAGCAGCGCCGCTAATGCAGCGAGGACAAAGGTCGCGACACCTGCCGCGACCCAAAAGCCTAATTGAGGAGTTCGATTCAACGCTTAACCTTAAAAGCTCAGCGCTTGCTGCCACTCACGAATCCATGGCTTACGCATTTGCGCCACTTCCTGTGCGCTGAAAGAAAGAGATTGTGTCGGTACCGCCAAAGTATCAAACCCTTTGGGCAGTTCAACCGCCGTCACGGGATACATCCAGTTACCCGTTGGGATCACGCTTTGGAACTCATTACTCAGGATAAATTGCAGGAACTTGTCCGCCAGCTCGCCATTTTTAGTGCTTTTGACTTTGGCGGCCACTTCCACTTGCAGGTAATGCCCTTCGCTAAAGTTCGCAGTGGCAAAACGTGCATCATTTTCCGCAATCAAGTGATAGGCCGGCGATGTCGTGTAAGAGAGCACCAGATCCGCCTCTCCACCAAGGAACATGGAGTAAGCTTCTGACCAACCTTTGGTCACGGTAACCGTTTTGCTCGCCAACTGCTTCCACGCCTGTGGCGCTTGATCGCCATAGACAGACTTCATCCACAGCAGTAAACCTTGTCCCGGCGTTGAAGTGCGCGGGTCTTGGTAGATCACTTTCAGATCATCACGCTTTTCCACCAACTCTTTCAAGCTGGCCGGCGGGTTAGCCAGCTTCTCTTTGTTGTACACAAAAGCAAAATAACCATAGTCGTAAGGCACAAACGTGTTGTCACTCCAACCATTGGGCAGAGTCACCTTGTTGGTATCCACACTGTGAGTCGCCAGTAATCCGGTTTGTTTGGCTTCTTCGATAAGGTTGTTATCGAGCCCTAGCACCACATCGGCTTTGCTGTTGCTGCCTTCTAGACGCAGACGATTGAGAATCGACACGCCATCTTCTAACGCGACAAATTGCAGATCGCAGCCACATTGTGCTTCAAACGCTTTTTCAATCGCAGGTGCTGGCCCCCAGTCGGCGGCAAAAGAGTCGTAAGTGTAAACGGTGAGGGTTGGTGCAGCAGACGCTGCAGAGGCAACACATAGGGTTGCTAACGCAACCGCAGTCAGTGGAAATTTCAAGGCTCGCTCTCCTTAATGAGCGGCACAGGCTTGAGGGAGGCAGAGAATCGTCCATTATTCCATTCTGCAAACCTAGCTCAATTCCTACGCCAGCATTATCTGGTTCAGGTTCAACCGCGAACATCGCAGTCATTGCGGGTCCCAAGCAGTGCTTGATCTCAGCGCCATTCGGATGAATGGGTGGCCCCCGTGAGTGGGTTGGATTGTAATGGGAAATCTTGTAATTAGCCAGTAGCGGAAAATCGCCACTGGCCATGTCATTACTCGCCGCGCGCGCGTTGATCATAACCCCAACGCGGCACAAGCGTTTGTTCGATCCCAAGATGATCGAGAATGCGCGCCACCATAAAATCGACCAGATCGTCAATCGATTGTGGCTGATGATAAAAACCCGGCGCAGCAGGCATGATAGTCACGCCCATGTGCGAGAGCTTAAGCATATTTTCTAAGTGCAAAGTGGAGAATGGCGTTTCACGCACCACCAGCAGCAGTTGTCCACGCTCTTTCAGCACCACATCAGCGGCGCGTTCAATCAGATTATCTGACATGCCATGAGCAATCGCGGCTACACTGCCTGCCGAGCATGGACATACCACCATCTGCTTGGGGGCAGCCGAACCGGAAGCCACTGGCGAAAACCAATCTTCTTTTCCACACACCACCAACTTATCACTGGCGCAGCCCAGATGCTCCACCAAAGCCGCTTGTGCCGCTTCAGGGTTGGCGGGCAGTTTCAAGCCGTGCTCAGTCGCCAGTACCACTCGCGCCGCCGAAGAGATCAGTAGGTACACCTGATAGTCTGCCGCTAACAAGCATTGCAATAAGCGCAGCCCGTAAGGCGCTCCGGAAGCGCCAGTCCAAGCCAGTGTAATGGTTCGATTGTTGTTCATGCTCACCTTAAATTATTTCTGTTGCAGTGCCGCGAGCAACTTGCCATGAATGCCTTCAAAGCCACCGTTGCTCATCACCAAAATCTGGTCACCGGCTTGGGCTTCTTTGGCAATCATAGCCACAAATTCATCCATATTGGCGCTCACTTGCGCAGGCTGTTGACACTGTTTCGCGACCTCTTCCACCGACCAAGGAATGTTAGACGGCTGGTAAAGGTAAACCGAATCGGCGCTGTGCAATGAAGCCGCCAAGGTTTCTTTGTGCACGCCCAGCTTCATGGTGGCAGAGCGCGGCTCAAGTACGGCGATGATTTTCTTATCGCCCACCTTGTTACGTAAACCGCCGAGCGTAAGTTCAATCGCCGTCGGGTGATGGGCAAAATCGTCGTACACCGTTACCCCATTGATTTCACCTTTCAGCTCTAAACGGCGCTTGGTGTTGACAAACAGCCCCAGCGCTTCACAAGCCAGCTCCGGCGCAACACCAACATGACGCGCTGCGGCAATCGCCATCAGTGCATTACTGACGTTGTGATCCCCCACCAAACTCCAATTCACTTGGCCTACACGTTCACCTTTGAATAAAACGTGGAACTGTGAACCATCAGCGGTAATTTTTTCTGCTTGCCACTCACCTTGCTCACCACTGAACTCGGTTTCGCTCCAACAACCGCGCTGTAAAACATCGGCTAAAGCGGTATCTTGCTTCGGTGCGAGAATACGACCGTTGCCCGGCACAGTACGTACCAAATGATGAAATTGGCGCTTAATCGCCTCTAAGTTATCGAAAATGTCTGCATGATCGAACTCTAGGTTATTCATCACTAAAGTGCGCGGATGGTAATGCACGAACTTAGAACGCTTATCGAAAAAAGCACTGTCGTATTCGTCAGCTTCGACCACAAAAAACATGCTTTCGCCTAAACGCGCAGAAATACCAAAATTACCCAACACGCCACCGACTAAGAAACCCGGTTGATAACCGCAATGCTCCAGAACCCACGCCACCATGCTTGAAGTGGTGGTTTTGCCATGCGTTCCCGATACCGCAATCACCCAGCGATCATGCAGTAGAAAATCTTGTAGCCACTGCGGGCCTGAGGTGTAGCGCAGGTTGTGGTTAAGCACATATTCCACACAAGGGTTACCACGACTCATTGCGTTGCCAATCACCACCAGATCAGGCTTAGGCTCTAATTGAGCAGGGTCAAAACCTTCAATAATCTCAATGCCTTGCGCCTCTAACATGGTGCTCATTGGCGGGTAAACATTGGCATCGCTGCCCGTCACTTTATGACCCAGTTGACGCGCTAACACCGCAACGCCGCCCATGAAAGTGCCACAAATTCCCAAGATATGAATGTGCATAAAAACCCAGCCTTTTTACTGTGCAATTAGAGTGGCTCCATTATCCCGATCCGCTCGCTAAAAGCGAGTGCGTCCGTTCAGCGTGGTGTAAATTCGAAATTGTCGACAATCAAAGTGAGATCTGTGTCGGTTAGTTCAATACCCGTAAAAAGATCTAAGTTTTACAATCCACACCAGACAAGATGCATAGTGCAATCGATTCCATTAGAGGATCCCATCATCTTGCTCAACTCGTTTGTTGCATTAAAGCAAAGAGAACGCAACAAACTGGCATACCCCCGACAAAATAGTGTTAAGGAATCAACATGCAGAAAATGCGCACCCTCGGTGAATTTATTGTTGAAAAACAACATGACTTCCCCCACGCCAGCGGTGAACTTTCCTCTCTTTTAGCGTCCATTCGTTTGGCTGCCAAAATCGTCAACCGCGAAATCAATAAAGCGGGACTGGCGGATATCATTGGCGCGTCAGGCAATGACAACATTCAGGGTGAAGAGCAGCAAAAACTCGACCTGTATGCCAACGAAAAATTCAAAGCCGCGCTGGAAGCACGCGATCAGGTGTGTGGTGTGGCGAGTGAAGAAGAAGATGAAGCGGTCGCATTCAATAAAGAGCTCAACAAAAATGCCAAATACGTGGTGTTGATGGATCCGTTAGACGGTTCTTCCAATATCGATGTCAACGTATCGGTGGGGACAATTTTCTCGATTTACCGCCGCGTTTCGCCAGTTGGCACACCTCCGACTCAGGAAGATTTTCTGCAACCGGGCAATAAGCAAGTCGCCGCCGGTTATGTAATTTACGGATCGTCCACCATGCTGGTGTACACCACGGGCAATGGTGTGAACGGTTTTACTTACGACCCTTCGCTCGGCACTTTCTATCTCTCGCACGAGAATATGCGCATTCCGGAAAACGGTAAGATTTACTCGATCAACGAAGGTAACTACATCCGCTTCCCGACAGGCGTGAAAAAGTACATCAAATATTGCCAAGAAAATGTGCCGGAAGATGGCCGCCCTTACACCTCACGCTACATTGGTTCACTGGTGGCCGATTTCCATCGCAACCTGCTCAAAGGCGGCATCTACTTGTACCCGAGCACACAGAGCCATCCGAACGGTAAGCTGCGTCTGCTTTATGAGTGCAACCCGATGGCATTTTTGATTGAACAAGCGGGTGGTCTGGCTTCTGATGGCGCATGTCGAATCATGGACATCAAACCCACCGAATTGCATCAACGCGTTCCTTTCTTTGTCGGTTCGAAGAATATGGTGCATAAAGTTCAAGAATTTTTAGAAACTTACCCTGATTAAGCTACTTAGCGCCGCGCAATGCGGCGCTTTTTCTCTTTGTCGGCTTGGGGATCCTTTATTTTGAGAGTAAACTCACCCCTTCGCTGACCGGTGCATTTTGCGCCATCGGCAAACTTGAATAATAATAAATCCCGAATTTGAAGTCCGGCCAACAGAAAAAAGGAAACCGTTAATGAGCTTAAACAATGTGCCAGCGGGCAAATCACTGCCTGATGATATCTATGTAGTGATCGAAATCCCGGCTAATGCTGACCCAATCAAATACGAAGTCGACAAAGAGTCTGGCGCAGTATTCGTAGACCGCTTTATGTCAGCGCCGATGTTCTACCCATGCAACTACGGCTACGTAAACCACACTCTGTCACTCGATGGTGACCCAGTAGACGTTTTGGTTCCAACGCCATATCCACTGATCCCAGGTTCTGTGATCCGCTGCCGTCCAGTTGGCGTGCTGAAGATGACGGACGAATCTGGTGAAGACGCGAAAGTGGTTGCGGTACCGCACACCAAGATCTCTAAAGAATACGATCACATCCAAGACGTGAACGATCTGCCAGCGCTGCTGAAAGCGCAGATCACTCACTTCTTTGAGCGTTACAAAGAGCTGGAATCAGGCAAGTGGGTAAAAGTGGATGGCTGGGAAGATGCCGCTTCTGCTCGCGCTGAAATCCTGAGCTCTTACGAGCGTGCGCAAAACAAATAAGCCCACGTTTTGAGCATAAAAAAGCCAGCTAAGCTGGCTTTTTTCTTTGTAGGTCAGAACTAGACACGCTGGCACCAATCTCCGGAATCGATCAGTGAATGTAAGCGATGGGTTTCTTGATAAATATAGATCCACGCGGTACCAAACGGTGTCTCAATGGTGTCACGCCGATACTCGATGGGAACATCTTCCAAAATATCCAGTTGAGCGAGCGTATGCTCATCCACTAGATAGACTTCACCATGCACCGATTGATGCCCTTCCACCAATCCTGGATACGCGCCTAAATCATACAGGGCATACTCGGGTTTGGTTTCAAATTGACCAAGCAACTGACTCTGCTGTAAGTAAGTATGGTTGCTCTCTCCGTGACGCAAAGTGCCATACACAAAAACAAGGTGCTGCACATCTCTCTCCTTAGTTGAATTCGAACTGATAGAGCAAGTCCACGGCGCTGTCGACACCGGAGACGGCCTCCAGATACAGATCCTGCATCAAGCGATAACGAACGGTAAATTCACCGACTGAGTTAAAAATACCTACGCCATATTTCACTTGCAAGCCGGGCAAAATATAACCGCTTACGGTCACTTGTGAATCATCGCCCGAGCCTGCCGTATCCAATTGTAAATCCTGCACGCCAAAGGCTTGGCCTATCTCGCCCACCAACTTGCCGCTTTGTGCCAAGCTCAAACCAATCAAGGTTGTCGTCATGGCGTTGCCACCCGTTTCACCATCGATGTTCTGTCCACGCAGCAAATACGAAAGCGCATTCGCTTGCGGCATCGCAGGTTCAGAGAAAATCGTCAGCGATGGCTCATCGGATGGTCCACTCACTCGCACCCCAGCGATCACATTATCTTGGGTGTTGTCTGGGTTACGGATCGCCGTGATCGCTAAATAAGGCTGATCCGCAGGACCATTCATCAAGATCTTCCCTTCTTTGATCTGTAGATCTTGCCCAAACGAGCGGTATTGACCATTACGAATGTTCACCTCACCTAAAATGAACGGGCCTTTATCTTTTTGCGCGACATTCAGCCGCCCGACTAAGTTACCTTGTAAACCAAAGGCATTGAGTTGGAAATCGTCGCCAATTTGCACGTTCACATCCGTTTCTACGGTAAACGGTAGCGACTCTTTCTCGCTCAGCGGTTGCAAGTCTGCATTCAGCAATACTTGATCTTTCGAGACACCAATTGCACTCGGCGGCAGCTCTTCCACGACGATCCGCCCCCAAGGTAAAGCGATATTCCCCGTCACACGTGCCAGTTGCGGCTGCATCGCCAGTGTGAGATCCGGTATCACTTTGACTTTCACCATCGGTGGCAGATCCACCATCATAGAGGGAGCATGCACTCGCGCTTTGAGTCGCCAATCCTCCAAGTATTGCCAGTTCGCATCCCCATCCACTTCCAGCAAGCCATCCGTGGTTTGGATATCGGCAGTTAACACTGCCTGATAACCATTAAATTTGAGTGACACCTGCCCTGATTGCACATCGACTGGCGAAATATCACCTTTGACACGGATATCATTGACCAACACTTCCCCTTCCAGTTGAGGATGCAGCATCGGCCCATGGAACTGCACATCGGCATTAATGCTTGATTTCGCCTCACTGTATTCCCCAATGAGTGGCTGCAAGAAATCAAAGTTAAACGTGGTTAGGTTGATTGCCCCAAGCATAGTTTTCTGCTCGGCACGCACATCCGCTATTTTGATATTACCGGTCAGGTCACCGTTATCTGTCGCGTCTAACAACCAACTGGCTTGCAGTTGGTTTTTGGCAAGCTCAGCAGAAAATTGTGCTTTATCCCAACCAAATGTAACGCTTTTTTCTAATTTTTGCGTAATGTGACCTGGGGTCAACACCAGGTTGGCTTTTAACTGTGGTGCCACTTTCGGAGCCCATTTCGCCCACACTTGCCCCTCTAAACCACCTCTGAGTTTCGTTTCCTTCGGTAATACGCTCGCCAGCTGTTTAAAGTCGAATTGTTTGATGGCTAAACGCGCTTTCCCACGCGCACCCAACTCCGCCTCTTCCTCCAAACAGAGTGAAGCCTCTTCTTGTTTCCAACAATGAGCGGCAACCTTAACTCGTTCGGTTTTTTGATCGAACGATAGCGCAGTGGCTTGTTGTAACAGCCATTGTCCTTGTGGAGAGCTTAACCACATACGTTCCAATTCGCCTTGCCAACGCAGTGACGGTTCCAAACGCAGTCGGCCGTTCAAAGCAAGACTGGTCGACGCCAACTCAGAAGCGACATCCAGCGTGACTGAATGCTTTTTCTGTGAGCCTTGGGCTTTCAAATCAACAGAGTCAATCCGCTGATCTTCATACTGAATATTGCGCACTTGCAGCGAGAGATCGCCTTGAGGGTCCGGTAGCGGCGCCACGTTGCCTTGTAAGGTCAAATGCCCAATCGAGACCAAATCTTGCCACTGCACACTATCAGCATCGAGCAAGAGTTTGACTTTCGGCTGCTTAAGATCACCACGCAGCAGCACATCACCAATGATTTTACCTTTGGCATCCGGCAGAGATTTGCTTAAATCCGGCACATCCAATTCGACCGACATACGCCACTGTTTCGTCAGTTGCCCTTTCGCCGTCAGCGAGTTAGGCCCGTGAACCAACGATAATCCTTTACTGATCAGCGCAATATCACCTTGCCCTTTCACATCCGATGCGCTGACTTCCCCAAGCACTTTAAGCGGGTAATCACGTAATATGCCGTTGATCGCTAAACGCGACACATCCACTTGCCAACCACCTTGCTCGGTCAACGATCCGGAGGTATCCAACTCACCGCTGATTTTCCCTTCCGCTTCAGGCCATTGCAGACCGGGTTGGATATTTTTCAGGTTTAAGCGTGCCGCCCAATTAAGCGGATTTTTCCAGTTCGCCACCGCATTACCCGTGACAGAGCCGCCCAGTGATTCCACTTTTAACGATTGCAGAGCAATTTCATCCACATTGCCTTGCCCTTTGAGGACAAGAGCGATATCGGGCAGATCCTTTCCTTGCAACGCGGCTTGTAACGCCAACTGATAACTCTTCAATGACCCCGTCGCACTCAATTGCGGGATCTGAACTCGATAATCGCCTTCACCATGCATTGGCCATTGTGCTTTGACATTTGAAAGTTCGAGGTCAAACGGCAACTCCGTATCCAGCAGATTAAAATGGGCATTGAGTTGCGCTTGCGCCAGTGTATCGAGGCTGGCTTGCAGATTGAGATCCGCCACACTGCCCTGTGCTGCTAGTGCTAACGTTTGTCCTTTGAAATCCTCTAAATGAATTTGGCTACGCAGATCCAACTGCAGTGGATAGTCGTTACTCAGCGTTGCTTCCGCACTCAGTTGAGCATCCAACTCCGGCATGCTTAATTCCAACGCTGAAATCGCCACTTGATGCCCAGAAGCACTGGCTTGCAAACCCAAGTGATTAACGATGATCGGTGTTTCTTGCTGCAAACGAAAATCGCGGATATCAAACCGCTCCAACTCAATTTGCAGTGGGATCAACACTTCAGGCAGAACTAATGGCTCGGAGTTATCCGTGGTTGTTTGGCTTGCTGGTTCTTTAGCCGCTTCGCTCTCTGCTAACGCAAGGCGGAGCGCTTGCCACTCGGTTTGCCCGATACGTAGTCGGCTCCCTTGCCAAGACGCACGAGTACGAAATTGCTGCCACGCCACTTGGTTACCCAGAATATTCAGTTGGATGTTGTCTAGCGCGAGCTTACCGATTCGAATTGGGATTGGCGTGGAAAGCTCACTGAGCGGCTCAGAGTTAGGCTCAATAGGGGGTTCTTCACTTTCAGGCAGAGCAGGCAGATCCAACGTTAAGCCGTTAATCGCCAACTCATTGATGCAGATACTCGGTTCCAGTAAGCAGTTAGGGTTAATCGCTAAACTCAATGTTTGAGTCGCCAACGTCAGGTCAAGCTCGTGATCAGAGTAAGAGACCCCTTGCAGAGTAAAGCGGGGAAACAGCGCGCCTTGAGCTTGTTCGACTTTCAACTGCGGCAGCGCTTGCTGCGCCCCCCACAATACGGCTTGCAAACCGGGGTTGGTAAACAACGCACCCGCCAATGCCAGCACCAAGAGAATCACCAACACCAACAGCAGCATGGAGAACCACTTGGTCCATTTTAGAGCCCGTTTGATCATAGTTCGGGCCCCAAGGTGAAGTGGATTTTAAACGCTTCACCCGGATTGGCATCGAGCCCCCATGCGAAATCCAAACGAATCGGGCCGACAGGAGAAACCCAGCGCACGCCGACCCCCGCACCTTTTTTCCAGTCTGGGTTATCGTTAAACGCATCCCCGACATCCATAAACATCGCCGCCCACCAATTACCGGTTAAGCGGTATTGATATTCGATCGAGCTCGTCGCAATGTATTTCGCTCCCGTTAATGCCCCACTGGCGTCTTTCGGTGAAATCGATTCATAGCCGTAACCACGCAAGTTGTTATCGCCACCAGCGAAGAAACGTAATGAGGGGGAAAGTTGATCAAATTGGTCAGCAAGGTTCGCACCACCATCCACTCGGATTAAGCCACGGTGATTGCGTGCGTATGTCCGCAACCATGATGATCCCGCTTGCACACGTGCAACCCGCGTTGCCGAAATCAGTTTCGGATCACCATATTCAAGAGTGATGGTTTGTTTGTCACCCCAGGTGAGCAAACTGCCAGAGCTGCGAGTCCGCGTGCGGGTGTAAGTCACCCCCGGCAGTAAAAACTGGCTATTATCGTCTTGCAAACCTTGCTCATAGTTTTCTAACAGATAGCGGATAAATATCGTGCGGTGCCATCCACCATCGAGCTGCCAATGCCGCTCTAACGCAAGGTTCGATTCCAAACTCTCGGTATCACGCTTATCGACATGCTTCATGCCATACTGAATGCGGTAATACTCATGCAACACATCATCCAAGGGTATTTTGTAGCCCGCCGTGATGGTTTGTTCTGGTGCCGAAAGGGAAAAGCTACTATCGAAACTGTGGCCTAGACTATTGACCCAAGGTTTTTTCCACTTTAATGAGCCACGTACCCCGACATCCGTCGAATACCCCAAACCGGTCTCCAATTGGTTACGCGCTTGTGGAGCGAGCGAGACTTTCATCGGTAACTCTCGACCTTGATCTAGCTGCGATAAATCGGGTTCCACAAACACCGAAGAGAACCAATCCGTATTGGAAAGATTTTGGTTAAATTCACCGACTTGCGAGACTAAATACGGATCACCTTGCTTGAAAGGGCGCAGCGACATCACTCGATTTTCATCAATTTGACTGCCTTCTACCGTTGTTGCACCAAATTGATAACGAATCCCGCTATCGAAATGCAATTTCACTCGCGCCTGATTCAGTTCAGGGATCACTTCCAGTCGGCTATCTTGAAAGTCACCATTAAAGTAGCCTTTTTGCAGTGCAAGATTGCGGATCCCTGATTTTAAATTGTCATACAAACTATGATTGAGCGACTGGCCCACTTTTAAACCACTGCGTCGGATTAGCCGTTGGAAATCACGATCATTTTCCGCTTCACCGCTGATCACAATATCCACTTCACTAAAACGGGTCACCTCGCCTAAGGTGACCGCCACACTTAAGCGCTGATTATCTTCTGACACCGTAAAATGCAGGCTAGCATGATAATAGCCGAGTGCATTCAGCGCTTCGGTAATGCTTTTTTCTAGCTGGGATTGAAAACGCAAGCTGGTGGAATAATCCTGAGGAGCGATCGACGACAGGTAGGCATCGACGTTATCTTTCTCTGCACCACTTAAGCCTGTGATCTCTAATTTCACATCGGCGTAAGATACGGCTGAAAACAACCAGAGCGAGAGTAAGGCGGGGAGTGATTTTCGTCTCATGCTTGATTTAAACTCGTTATACAACGGTGACATTTTTGCTACAGGGGCATCATAGCGTCAATGCATCGCTGCGTCTGTATGAAAACGGTTAAATCTCCGGTCTGTATCGAAGATAATCAGGACGTTGCTGCTTGCCATATTCAAAGAGACAGCACGTCACCCACTTCAATAAGGAAATATCATGCTCGACAAAAACATTATGGTTACAGCGCACACCGCCCTTCCCGGTCGTGATACCGCGATGAACGTTGAAGATACCCACTTCGTCAATGGCAGTTCACTCTCGGCAGAGCCGCAAGATGGCCAACAACAGATTTTAGTTGGCATGGGGTGTTTTTGGGGAGCAGAACGTCTGTTTTGGCAATTAGATGGCATCATTTCTACCTCGGTCGGCTACGCAGGTGGCTTTACGCCCAATCCAACCTATGAAGAAGTGTGTACAGGACAAACTGGACATACCGAAGTGGTACGAGTGGTATTTGATCCACAACGCCTACCACTGAGTGAACTGCTGCGAGCCTTTTGGGAGCGTCATGACCCAACTCAAGGTATGCGCCAAGGCAATGATCGTGGTACTCAGTATCGCTCTGCGATCTATTACTTCACCGAGCCACAACGAGACATCGCCGAAGCCTCAAAAGCGGAGTACCAAGCCCTGCTTGCAAGCCGTGAACGTGCATCGATTACGACTGAGATTTTGCCGGCAGGCCCGTACTACTTTGCAGAAACCTACCATCAACAATATCTGGCTAAGAATCCTAATGGATATTGTGGGCTTGGTGGTACTGGCGTGTGCTTCCCGCCACACACCACACTCTAAAGAGATCCTGATGAGGGGAATTTCTCTTTCCCCTCATTTGTGTGCTATACCTTTGTTTGCTCAACCTGAGGAAACAAAACCATGAAAAATAAAACACTTATCGCCTTACTCTTGGCATGCTCTCCTACTCTAGCGTTCGCGCACAACCTCACTCTCGGTAGCGCGGTGCCAGCCGTTGGCGTCGACAAGTACGGCGAAATCGTACTACAAGACAAAAATGTCAATTATCAGAAATGGAGCTCAGCCGATCTACTCGGCAAAGTTCGTGTCATTCAAGCCATCGCAGGGCGCAGCAGTTCGAAAGCACTGAACGCTCCGTTAATGACAGCAATTACCGCCTCCAAATTCCCGGCCGACAGCTACCAAACCACCACCATCATCAACCAAGATGATGCGATTTGGGGTACGGGGTCATTCGTAAAATCGTCGGCACAAGACAGCAAGAAAGAGTTTCCTTGGTCTTCCATGGTGCTCGATGAGTTCGGTTTGGTGGCCCAAGCATGGCAACTGCAAGCGGAATCATCCGCCATCATAGTGCAGGATAAACAAGGTAAAGTGCTGTTTGTCAAAGAAGGCGCACTGAGTGATGCTGAAATCCAAACCGTACTCGGCTTGATTCAACAAAACTTGTAACTGACCTACAGAACAAAGATAAGGGGTGAGTAAGGACTAACTTTCTCCCCTTATTTCTCGGCTACCAACTCATTCCAATACCTCTGAATCATCGCTTGCCTGATTTGAGAGTTGTTATATTATAACAACCGTCAATCACCCAAGGTCACGCACTATGTCGGTACACCAGCTACGTCCAACTCGCTTATCCATAGTGGCAATGCTCACTGTGGTGCTGGCGCTTTGGTTCAACGTGGCGGTGATTGACCACCAATTGGATCTGCATCCTGAGCACCACTTACAGCACGACTGTCAGTTGTTTGCTAGTGCCGCTCACGGCCTTAAAACTGCGCAGTGGGTACTTCCCTGTTGGCGCCAACAGGCTCCACAAGTGAGCGTTGAACGCCCCATCCAACGCGCCCAGTTACTGCTCTCCTATTTTGCTCGCTCACCGCCAGCGGCTTAAAACAAACCAAACCGATTGTTTCTTTTGTTTTAATTAGGAGTTATTCATGCATTACCCAACATTCCTCGCGCTGATGGTCGGCGCAACCCTGTCTGGCAACGCATTGGCTGATCATCAGCATCGCCAGCACGAAGCCCATGTTCACGGTCAAGTCGAGCTCAACATCGCCCAAGATGGTCACGATGTACTGATTGAAGTAACAGCGCCGGGAGCCGATGTGGTCGGTTTCGAACACGCACCACAAGATGACGCACAAAAGCAAGCGCTCGAAAATGCCTTAGAGGCACTACACCACCCAGAAAAACTGTTTGTGTTGAACAATAAAGCCCAATGTGAAACTCGCGATGTGCTGATCAAACACAATTTAGGCGGTGAGGAACATGAAGATCATCACTCTCATCAAGAGGGTGAAGCACATGACCACGACACTGCACACAATCATAGCGAACATGACCACGCCGCCCATGATCACCAAGGTCACGATCATGAAGCCGATGAGCATGATGAAGAGCATCAACACGGCACGTTCACTGTACAGTATCAATTCCACTGTGAAGCAATTGACGAGCTAAAACAAATTGATACCCAATGGTTCCAGCATTTCCCAAGCACAGAGAAAATCCAAGTTAATGTGCTAACCGAAAAGCAGCAAAGTGCGCTACAACTGAACGCGAAACAAACCCGCATCAGCTTGTAATAAACAGTGAGGGGTAAGTGACCACTTACCCCTCACAACGTTTGAAGTGCCAAAACATTAAGGAACCATGATGCCTGCTCACCGTTCTGATCCTGCTTCATCCGTCATTGAGTTGAATGAAGTGGTTTTCGGCTGGCCGGGTGCCAGCACTCCCACGTTGGAGATTGCCCATTTACAGGTCGCCAAAGGGGAACACCTGTTTGTCAAAGGCCCAAGTGGCTGTGGCAAATCCACCTTACTGAGTTTATTGACCGGTATTAACCTCGCAACACGAGGCAGCGTTGCTTTGCTCGGTTGCGATATGCGCACCCTAAGTGCCAGCCAGCGTGATCGCTTTCGCGCTGATCACATTGGCTATATTTTTCAGCAATTTAACTTACTGCCTTATCTCTCAGTCTTAGATAACGTGACCTTACCGTGCCATTTTTCCGCGCTGCGCAAACAGCAAGTCAGTGGTTCTTTGCCGCAAAAAGCGCAATCGCTCCTAGAAAGGTTACACCTGTCCAACGCGTTACTGAATAAACCCGTAACCGAGCTGAGCATCGGCCAGCAGCAACGTGTTGCCGCAGCGCGAGCATTAATTGGCGAGCCCAAACTGATCATCGCCGATGAACCCACCTCCGCCCTCGATTTTGATAACCGTGAAGCGTTTATTGCCTTGCTGCGCGAAGAGGCAGAGCGTGTCGGCTCGACTTTAGTTTTCGTTAGCCATGATCCAACACTAGAAAAACTCTTTGAACGCAGTATCCACTTACCGACGCTGAATCGTGCGGGAGGTTGGCAATGAAAGTGATCATCAATCTGGCGTGGAAAAGTTTACTCAATCGTAAAGCCACGGCACTGCTAACGGTGTTGACCGTTTCCATCGCCGTGGTGTTGCTGCTGGGGGTCGAGCGAATCCGCACCCAAGCCAAAGAGAGCTTTGCCAACACCATTTCGGGTACGGATTTGATCGTGGGGGGGCGCTCAGGGCAGGTCAATTTGCTGCTCTACTCGGTATTTCGCATTGGTAACGCCACCAACAATATTGATTGGCTAAGCTATCAAGAGTTTAGCCAACATCGCGCAGTCAAATGGACAATCCCCATCTCCTTGGGCGATTCACACAAAGGGTTTCGCGTTTTAGGTACCAATCACAGCTATTTCGAGCATTATCGTTACGGCAGTAAGCAACCTCTGACATTTTCTCAAGGTCGAGAGTTCAACGGCCTGTTTGAAACCGTGATCGGCTCCGATGTGGCCAAAGCTCTCGGTTATCAGATCGGCAGCAAAGTGGTTATTGCTCACGGCATCAGTGATGTCGGGTTTAGTCGCCACGATAATTTACCGTTTACGGTGGTCGGCATCTTGGCTCCTACAGGCACGCCAGTCGATAAAACCGTGCATGTCTCCTTAGAAGCGATAGAAGCGATTCATGTCGGGTGGGAGTCTGGTGCTAATCTTGGCCACCAGCCAAGTGCTGAGCAGCTCGCCAAGCGCGATTTTACCCCCAAACAAATCACCGCAATGCTGATTGGACTTAAATCAAAAATCCAAACTTTTGCCTTGCAGCGACAGATCAATGACTATCCGGCAGAACCGCTCAGCGCTATTATGCCCGGCGTAGCACTGCATGAGCTGTGGGGCATGATGTCGGTCGCAGAACAAGCCCTGATGGCCGTCTCGGTTTTTGTGGTGGTTGCAGGGCTGCTCGGCATGCTCAGTAGCTTGCTGACCAGTTTGCAAGAACGACGTCGAGAGATGTCCATCTTGCGGGCCATGGGAGCAAGACCACAGCATGTGTTTGCTTTATTGGTAAGTGAAGCCAGCGTGCTAACCTTACTGGGGATTGCGCTGGGAGTGAGCATTCTTTATCTGCTCCTCGCGGTTGCAGCCCCGATGATTGCAAGTCAGTACGGCATTCAAATTGCGCTGACCGGGCTCACGACTTATGAGTGGCAATTGCTCGGCAGTGTACAACTGGCAGGTATAGTGATTGGCTTTATTCCCGCACTGCGCGCTTATCGACAGTCGCTCAGTGATGGAATGACCATTCGCTTATAGAAATACAATGGGTGACAGACTCAAAATGAGATCAGTCACAAGGAAGCATTTAATGAAAATTTTTATGTTGATCGCGAGCCTTATCATGGCTCCGCTGTATTCAACGCCACTGTGGGCAAGTCAAGAAACGGCATCCGCGAGCGAGCAGGATGTACTGCAACTCGATTGGCTGGATTTGATCCCCGAGCAAGAGCGTAACTTGTTTGATCAACAAGGTATGCCGATGCCGGATCATAACGGTGATGAACCTGCCAAGCAGCAACACATTGGCAGCGTGCGAAGCGAACTCAATGGCAGCCGAGTCAAAATTCCTGGCTTTGTGATCCCATTAGAGGGCGATGATAAAAAAGTCACCGAATTTCTATTGGTCCCTTACTTTGGGGCATGTATCCACGTACCGCCGCCACCACCGAACCAGATCATTTACGTGAAGTTTCCAAAAGGCGCGCCCGTTCAAGAGCTGTGGGATGTGATTTATGTGATTGGGGAATTGAAAACCGAATCACTCAATCATGAACTTGCAGAAACCGCGTACACCATTCTAGGCACAGAAATCGCCGAGTACGACGATATGTAAAACAGATCCTCCCTGCGCCCGCGCGGGGAGGTTATACCAAATATTTCGATAAATACGCCAGTACCGAAAAATAGCCGATAAACAAAATAAATAGCGATAGGTACTTGGCCAATTTGCGCTCTTTCCAATACTTCATAGCCACCCCACAAACATTAATAACAACTTTAACAATTTATTATCATTTGTGATAGCACAAAATTGTGCGCTGAGTCCGAGAGTTTCACTGGCTGCTCAGCGGTGAACAGAGTAAATTTTAAAGCAGACTAAAAACCGTAGCAGAGGCCTTTAGGTAGCGCATGGCGGATAATATGACGCCTGTTGTGATCGAGCATGACTCTCAACAGAGCCAAGATAAACGAACCCACTCTCATTATGTCAAAGACAGCGGTAGCCGAATTTTGGTGATCGCGCGTCATCATGGCTTAGATGCTCAACTATTAACTGAAACGCCAGAAAACAGCGCGCTAGAACGTGCTGTGCAGCGCGAACGACAACGTAAAGAGCAGCGCCAGAAAAATCTAGAGCAGATCATCAAGATCGCACACAGCTCATGCCGTAATGAAACCGCAGGCGATCCAGACCAAGACTGGCTGTATCGCTTTTTCGATATGGCGCAGGATATTCACAACAGCTCCATGCAGCGGCTGTGGGCGCAAGTGCTGAAACGTGAAGTGACCAATCCCGGTTTCACTTCGATGAAAGCCCTGAAAGTGCTGCAAGATATGACGCCTAAAGAAGCGCAGATTTTGCAACGCGCCGCGGCGCTCGCGTGCAGTTTTGGTTCAGACACCAGTTTGAAATTGCTGATTGGCTATAAAGCGCAAAATAGTCTGTTTAGTCTTGGCAAACGCATTACCACCCAAGCGATCAATATTGGTAATCACCAACTGCCCTATTCCAGCTTGTTGGTGTTGATTGAGCTTGGCCTGCTTCACGCGACGGAATTGGAGTCTGGCGAAATTGAATCCGAACCCGCTCTGCTGCTCAGCTATCAGGGCAAAAATCTGCATTTGCAGCCAATGAGCAAAGGCGTACGCCTAATCTATTATCGCTTCAGCCCAACGGGCAATGAGCTGTGTCGTCTGCTGGGTAACAAACCCAACATGACGTACTACGATCAACTGGTAGCCTTGCTTACCCAAAAATTCACGATGCAGACCGAAGTGAGCAGCAGCTCGATTCACCACACAGTGTGAGTAGTTTTCACAAAGCAGGATCAAAAAAGCGACCGGATGGTCGCTTTTTGTTTTTTATTTACTTGTATTGACTTGATATCTAAAGAGTTAGCCTTGATGCTGAATGATATTACGCTCTGCTAACGCTTGTAGGCACTGCACCACCAACTCATCCACGCTTTTTTCACCCGCAGGCAAATCAATATCCGGATTGAGCGGAGCTTCGTAAGCGGAGTCAATGCCCGTAAACTGGCGAATTTCTCCGGCACGGGCCTTTTTGTATAAGCCTTTCGGGTCACGCGCTTCGCACACATCCAATGACGTGTTGACGAACACTTCAATAAACTCACCTGCTGGCAACAAATCTCGCACCATCTGGCGCTCAGCGCGATGTGGTGAGATAAATGCCGTCAGCACTATCAGCCCCGCATCCGCCATCAGCTTGGCAAGCTCACCAATGCGGCGAATGTTTTCCCGTCTATCCTGTTCAGAAAAGCCGAGATCGCTACACAAACCGTGGCGTACGTTATCACCATCCAGCAGATAAGTATGATAACCAAGCTCAGCTAAACGGTTTTCAAGCGCCCCTGCCACGGTTGATTTGCCCGCGCCAGATAAACCCGTAAACCAGAGTACCGCTGGGCGCTGCTCTTTCAGCGCCGCACGTTGCTCTTTGTCCACGACATGACGATGCCACACCACATTATGCTCATTGGCATCTTGTTCACGGCTCATGCTCTCTCCTTGCTTTACCATTAGCGCCTCGCTCATGCTTTGCCTAAACGGCTCAAATCAATCGCTTGCCAATGTGGGAAATGTTTACGCACTAGCGCATTCAACTCTAATTCAAAGGCGGAGAATTGCTCGGTTTGACCCGCAATATTTTGCAAACTGTCACGTACTAAGCCTGCGCCAACGGTAACGTTAGTCAGACGGTCAATAATGATGAAACCACCCGTATCCGCACAATCCAGATACTTATCGATCGCCACCGTTTGAGTCAAAGTCCACTCGCACAAACCAATTCCATTAAGCGGCAAACTCTCCGCGTGGTAGGTCGACAAGTTATTGATGTCGTACTGATGGCGCACAGCTTTCACTTGACCCACAGTTTTCTTACCAGCGATTTTGATATCGTAATCACGGCCAACTTTCAGTGGCTGCTCCGTCATCCACACCACATCAGCCAGCAAATGGTTAGTGCTGTCGACTTGTGCGCTTTCAAGCACAATTAAATCGCCACGACTGATGTCGATCTCATCAGCCAGAGTCAAGGTCACCGCCAATCCAGCTTGTGCTTGAGGCAAATCACCATCAAAGGTCACAATACGAGTCACGGTTGAGGTTTTACCCGATGGCAGTGCTTTGATCTTATCGCCCACCTTCACCACACCAGAAGCGATCGTACCCGCGAAACCGCGAAAATCGAGGTTGGGACGATTCACATACTGCACAGGGAAGCGGAACTCACCACCACTTTTGTCACGGTCAATATCGACATTTTCCAGTAGCTCAAGCAGTGATGGGCCTTGATACCAATCCATCAAACGGCTTTTTTCGACCACGTTATCGCCTTCCAATGCCGAAAGCGGGATGATCTGAATATCCGTTTCCCCCTGCAAATGCTTAGAAAACTCAAGGTATTCTGCGCGGATTTGTTCAAAACGATCTTGCGAATAATCGACCAGATCCATTTTGTTTACCGCCACGATAAAATGCTTCAAACCGAGCAGATTGGAGATAAACGAGTGACGACGCGTTTGATCCAGTACGCCTTTACGCGCATCAATCAAGATCACCGCCAGATCACAGGTCGATGCGCCGGTGGCCATATTGCGAGTGTACTGTTCATGCCCCGGAGTATCAGAAATGATGAATTTACGTTTCTGGGTTGAGAAATAACGATACGCGACATCAATCGTGATGCCTTGTTCACGCTCAGCTTGCAAGCCATCCACCAGCAGTGCTAAGTCTGGGCGACTGCCCGTTGTACCGACACGCTGGCTGTCGTTATGTACCGCCGCCAACTGATCTTCATAAATCTGTTTTGAGTCGTGAAGCAAACGACCGATCAAGGTACTTTTACCATCGTCGACCGAGCCACAGGTTAAGAATCTCAGTAAGGATTTGTGTTGATGCTGATTGAGGTAACCTTCAATACCGAGCTCAGCGAGCTGTTCTTTGACTGCATTGTTCATACGCTTTCCTTCGATCCTTAAAAGTAACCTTGACGTTTTTTCAGTTCCATTGATCCCGACTGATCGTGATCGATCGCGCGGCCTTGACGCTCACTGGAGGTCGCCACCAGCATCTCTTCAATAATTTCGGTCAGTGTGTTGGCTTGTGACTCAATTGCCCCAGTCAGTGGGTAACAACCTAAGGTGCGGAAACGCACGCTTTTATGTTCAATCTGTTCGCCTTCACGCAGTTCCATGCGCTCATCATCCACCATGATCAGCATGCCATCACGCTGCACAACCGGGCGTACATCGGCTAAATAGAGCGGAACAATCTCGATATTTTCCAAATAGATGTATTGCCAAATATCCAGCTCAGTCCAGTTAGAAAGAGGGAACACACGAATGCTTTCGCCTTTGTTGATTTGGCCGTTATAGGTACGCCATAGCTCTGGGCGCTGATTTTTCGGGTCCCAAGTATGGTTTTTATCGCGGAAAGAGTAGACACGCTCTTTGGCACGCGATTTCTCTTCATCGCGACGCGCACCACCAAAGGCCGCATCAAAACCATATTTGTTCAACGCCTGCTTCAAGCCTTGGGTTTTCATGATGTCGGTGTGTTTGGAAGAACCATGCACGAACGGGCTAATTCCTGCTGCGATTCCTTCCGGATTTTTATGCACCAACAGCTCAAAGCCGTATTTTTTTGCCGTTGCATCGCGAAATGCGATCATGTCGCGAAACTTCCAGTCGGTATCAACATGCAGCAAAGGAAACGGAATTTTGCCCGGATAGAACGCTTTGCGCGCCAAATGCAACATCACCGATGAATCTTTACCAATCGAGTACATCATCACCGGATTATCAAATTCTGCCGCCACTTCACGAATGATGTGGATACTTTCTGCTTCCAACTGTTTTAAATGGGTTAAACGTTGTTGATCCATTTTTCCTGCTTCCTTTTCGCTTGCCTGACGGCGAGACGCTGCGCCTTGGCAACGCCGTATCTTTTAAATCATGAGTTATGAACAAGAGGATGTGCGTTCACACTTAGGCCGATTGCGCAGCATCAAGCTGCTCAGCTTGATGCCTTTCACCAAACCAGTGCAGTTTGTCCGCCAGCGCCACCACTTCACCGACCACAATCAACGCGGGTGATTGCGCCTGAATCGCCAAACTTGGCAAGGTTTGTAGGGTGCCAATCAGCACCTTCTGGCTGGTTTGTGTACCACGTTCAATGATCGCTACCGGTGTGTTAGCATCGCGGCCATGTTGCTGGAGCTGCTCAGCAATCGCAGCGGCATTGCTTAAGCCCATGTAAATCACTAAGGTTTGTTGCCCACGTGCCAGAGTTGACCAATCCAAATCCTCGGCTTGAGCTTTTAAATGACCCGT
The DNA here is from genome assembly GCF_009665255.1 of Vibrio metoecus. NCBI lineage: Bacteria > Pseudomonadati > Pseudomonadota > Gammaproteobacteria > Vibrionales > Vibrionaceae > Vibrio > Vibrio metoecus. Next base: position 151,388 of record NZ_CP035686.1, on the reverse strand, counting down.
CACAAATAAAGCGGATTGAGCGTAATCACGATGAGTCAATGGAATGCCGGCGTACGCGGTTGCACCTGCCGCTGCGGTAATGCCGGGGACGATCTGGAATTTCACGCCTGCTTCAAACAGCACTTCCAGCTCTTCACCACCACGACCAAACATGAAGGGATCGCCGCCTTTAATGCGCACGACTCGATAACCTTGACGGGCAAAGTCCACCAACAACTGGTTAGTTTTTTCTTGCGGCACACTATGGTGACCCGCACGTTTGCCAACGCAGACTAAAATCGTTTCTGTCGGAATCAACGCCATGATGTCATCGGAGACTAAGTAGTCGTACAGCACCACATCAGCTTGCTGTAGGTAGCTGAGGGCTTTTACCGTCAAGAGCTCAGGGTCACCCGGACCTGCGCCCACCAACGCCACTTCACCCGCTTGTAGCTGGCTGCGCGTCGCACGCGAATAATTTGAGCCTTCCACAACGGCTAAGCGAGGGGTTTTACGAAAGGGGGTCACCGCATCCTGCGCCATAATCTTGATCCTAAATTGGTCTGTTACAGGCATTATGAGCAGTTCTATTTATTACCTGAAATTCTATAATTTCATTTTTTATTCCAAAAGCTGATATAAGCGGAGCGAAATGGGCATATCGATATAAGATCAGCAGATTGCTCGACCAACTCTGCGCAAGAGCAGCATGCTAACTGGGAGCAAGGGGGCAATTTGGGATAAAGGTATCGCGCCACATCACAAATTAGTGATGAGTGAAATCGTTGTTTCACAGACTTTTGTTACATTTATCGAGTTGTTTTGTATTTTCCCCTCTAACACTCATTTTGGAGTCTGTGATGACCATGATGATCAAACCTGTTTCTTTAGCGGTTCTCGGTGGCCTGTTAGCCATGGCTGACCCTGCAATGGCTGATACGATCAAACTGCGTATTGTCGAAACCACTGATATTCATACTAATTTGATGGATTATGACTACTACAAAGATAAAGCCTCCGATCAAATTGGCCTGACGCGTGCAGCAACGCTGGTTAAGCAAGCCCGTGCCGAAGTCGATAACAGCGTGTTGGTGGATAACGGTGACTTGATTCAAGGCAGCCCAATGGGCGATTACATGGCGGATAAGGGCATTAAAGCGGGTGAAGTCCATCCGGTTTACAAAGCGATGAATCCACTGGGCTATGATGTGGGCAACATTGGTAACCACGAATTCAACTACGGCCTCGATTTCTTAAAAGAAACCATCAACGATGCCGCATTCCCCTACATCAATGCCAACGTGTTTGATGCCAAAACAGGTCAGCACCTGTTCACACCTTACGTCATTAAAGAGCACAGCCTCAAAGATACCGATGGTCAAATGCATACCATCAAAATCGGTTATATCGGCTTTGTACCACCGCAAATCATGGTGTGGGATAAGAAGAATCTTGAAGGCAAAGTCACCGCAGCCGACATCAAGCAAACCGCCGAAAAATTCATTCCAGAAATGAGAGCACAAGGCGCTGACGTGATTGTAGCCATCCCACACTCAGGGATCAGCACCGATGAATACCAAGCGGGCGCAGAAAACTCGGTTTACTACCTGACTCAAGTGAAAGGCATTGATGCGATTGCGTTTGGTCACTCACACGCCGTATTCCCAAGCAAAGATTTTGCGAACGTACCGGGCGCAGACATCGATAAAGGCACCATCAATGGTGTCACCGCCGTAATGCCGGGGCGCTGGGGTAGCCATGTTGGGGTGATGGATCTAACGTTGGAAAAACAACAAGGCCGCTGGACGGTCACTTCCGGTCAATCTGAAGCTCGCTCTATCTTCGATAAAGCCAATAAGAAAGCGTTAGTCGAAGCCGATGCTGCGATGGTGAAAGCACTACAAGAGGATCACAAAGGCACCCGCGATTTTGTTAACCAACCGATTGGCAAAGCCAACGATGTGATGTACAGCTTCTTGTCATTAGTACAAGACGATCCAACCGTACAAATCGTGAACTTGGCGCAAAAAGATTATGTGGAACGCTTTATTCAAGGCGATCCAAACCTTGATGGTTTGCCAGTGCTCTCCGCTGCTGCGCCTTTCAAAGCTGGTGGTCGTAAAGATGACCCGAACGGCTTTACCGAAGTGGAAGCGGGTGAGCTCACTTTCCGTAACGCAGCCGATCTTTATCTCTACCCGAACACCTTAGTCACCATGAAAGTGAGCGGATATGAGCTAAAAGAGTGGCTAGAGTGTTCAGCAGGCCAATTTAACCAAATTGATGTGACGTCTAGCGCACCGCAATCGCTCATCAACTGGGATGGTTTCCGCACTTATAACTTTGATGTGATCGATGGCGTCAACTACCAAATCGATGTGACTCAACCTGTGCGCTACGACGGCGATTGCAAACTGATCAATCCTAAATCACAGCGTATTGTGAAGCTGACCTATCAAGGTAAGCCGATTAGTGATAAACAGACGTTCTTGATTGCCACCAACAACTACCGCGCTTATAGCAATAAGTTCGCGGGAACTGGTGCTAAGTTTGTTGCGTTTGATTCACCGGATGAAAACCGAACTGTAGTGGCCGATTACATTGCGCGTGTAAGCAAAGAAAAAGGTGAAGTGACACCAAGTGCGGACAACAACTGGTCATTTGCTCCGATTTCCAGTAAAACCAAGCTGGATATCCGCTTTGAAACCTCACCAAGTGATAAGGCAACCCAGTTTATTAAACAAAAAGGCCAATATCCGATGACGCAAGTTGCGACCGATGAGGTCGGTTTTGCGGTGTATCGTATCGACCTACAAAAATAAGCACTGATAACCCAATGTTGAAGCGGCAACCAACACTGCTGCGGCTTCAAGTCCCCAGAGTTATCACGTAAAGTAAACAGCCACCCTGAGTGGCTGTTTCTCTTTTTCTATGAGGCTTTTATGCAAGCGCAGTTTCAGGCTTATCTCAAACAACATGGCTTTTCGGATGCCGAGTGCACACAGCTACAGAGCGTTGCCCAGCCATTAGAGTTACCCACCCGGCATATTTTGGTCGCGCAAGGCGAGCAAACACCGTTTGCGTATTGGGTGTTAGAAGGGCTGTGCCACGCTTGTTATCTCACCGAAGAGGGGAAAAGTTTCAGTAAAGAGTTCTACTGGGAGCAAGATTGGGCGATTGGTTTTGAAAACCTGATCCGCGACCAAGGTTCGCCATTTATGTTAGAGACCTTATCCCCCGTGCAATTAGTGGGAGTACCGATTGAAGTATTGCGCGAATGGCGTGCGAGTCACCATCCTCTTTATCAGCGTTTGCTGGAAACCCAACTGCTGTACAAGGAGCAAAAAGAGCGCTTTATGTTGCTTTATCGGCCTGAGCAGCGCTATCAAGTGATGTGCGCGCAATTTCCGGAATTGATGGAGCGGCTTTGCGATCACCACATCGCCGCTTATTTGGGGATCACGCCGATCAGCCTCAGCCGCATCAAAGCACGGCTGAGAAATCATTCGTGATGATTATTTGAGTAAACGAGCGCGGAACTGACGTCCCTTCATCTTACCGTTGGCGATTTTATTCAGTGCTTTATGGGCAATTTTCTTCTGTACGGCCACATAAGCGCGCATCGGGAACAGGTTGATCTTGCCGATATGCTCCGCAGTCAGTTCGCCATCACTGGTCAGCGCGCCAAGAATATCTCCTGGGCGTACCTTATCTTTCTTACCGCCATCAATCTGGATAGTCACCATGTTAGCGGCGTAAGGACGCGCACCTGCAACAAGCTGTGGCAAGCTAGAAGGCACAATCTCGATATCCATGTACTCATCAATTTGTGCTACGCGATAGCTCTCATTATCGCTAAAGAAGCTAAACGCCAAGCCTTTGCTGCCTGCGCGACCAGTACGACCGATACGGTGTACATGCACTTCAGGATCGCGTGACAAATCGTAGTTAAACACCGCATCGAGGTTATCCACATCCAGACCGCGAGCTGCGACATCGGTCGCGACCAGAATAGAAATACTCTTATTGGCAAACTGCACTAGAGCTTGGTCACGTTCACGCTGTTCCATATCACCATGCAGTTCAATCACGCTAAAGCCGCTTTGATGCAAAGCATCGGCGACATTTTGCACTTCACGCTTGGTATTACAAAACACCACTGAAGAGATCGGTTGATGGTGCAGCAGTAAAGTTTCCAGTGCTTCATCACGCGCAGCGCTGCCATCCACCTTATAAAAATATTGGCGAATACTCGAAGTATCATGCGTTGCCGCGACTTTAATCATCATCGCATTGCGAGTCACACTTTGTGCGATCTGCTCAATGCTGGCTGGGTAAGTGGCACTAAACAGCAAGGTTTGACGCTGGATTGGCGTGGCAGCGATGATCGCTTCCAGTGCTTCTTGGAAGCCCATTTCGAGCATGCGGTCAGCTTCATCCAACACCAGTGTATTGAGCTCACTCAGGTCGATACGATCTTTACTCAGGTGATCCAAAATTCGTCCCGGCGTACCTACCAAAATATGTGCGCCATGCTCAAGGGAACCGATCTGCGGCCCCATCGGCATACCGCCGCACAGAGTCAGCACTTTGATATTGTGAATAGTGCGTCCCAACGTACGAATGTCGGTTGCCACTTGGTCAGCTAACTCACGCGTTGGGCACAACACTAGGGCTTGCACGCGAAAGCGTTTCACATTGAGATTTGATAACACCCCAAGACCAAACGCCGCCGTTTTGCCTGAGCCTGTTTTTCCTTGGCCAATCACATCCTGTCCATTGAGGATTGCGGGAAGAGATTGCGCCTGAATCGGAGTCATAGAAGCAAACCCCATCGTATCAAGGTTAGCGAGTAATTCAGGCTTCAGATTCAAAGCTGCAAAAGAGTTGGCGTTCAAGGGGTGTCCTCAGTGTGACGAAAAAAGAAGCGCTATTATCGTCATTTTGCTCGCGAGCTCCAGTGAATCTTGATTTAAATTTTCCTCTCGGTGCTTAACCTTTGTTAACGCTTGTTTTTGCCTAGCCTGTTACAGTACCGCTATTCATATCCGTATCGATCTTATATTCAAGGAGATAACGATGCTTACCTGGCAATGCATCCCTTTTTGCCAATTAACCACCGAACAGCTGTACGATCTACTTAAACTACGTGTCGATGTTTTTGTGGTGGAACAGACCTGTCCTTACCCGGAGTTGGATAACAAAGATCGCGTCAGCGGTGTGCATCATTTACTCGGCTATCAAGATCAAGAGTTGGTGGCTTGTGCACGCTTACTGCCAATCGGCATCAGTTATCCAAGCGTCAGTATTGGTCGAGTGGCGACGAAGGCTAGCGCACGTGGTAATGGCTTAGGCCATCAGTTACTACAAACCGCACTTGAGCATTGCCAACGCTTATGGCCGCAACAATCGATTGAAATTGGTGCGCAGGAGCATCTGCGTGAGTTTTATGGTCGTTATGGTTTTATGGCCACCTCAGAGACCTATCTGGAAGATGGCATTCCCCACATCGATATGAAAAGAACTTAATCATGAGTCGTGCAACCTTGGCCGTGTGGCTGCTGATCTTGGGTAACTTAGCGGCCTCACTCTCTGATGTGGCGGTTAAAATGCTGCAAGGAGAGGTGGTGCCGTTCCAGTACATCTTTCTGCGCCAATTGTTCGCATTCGCTCTGATTTGGCCACTTTGGCGATGCCAACCCAAAGTCTTACGTCAACTGCATGATCCCAAAATCACTTGGGTACGCGCTCATCTGGTACTTTTCGGGGCCGGTTGCATGGTGGTCGCCATTTCGTATCTGCCTTTAGCCACCGCCAATGCGGTTTTTTACGCCGCACCACTGCTCATGCTGCCGCTTTCCATCTTATTTCTGAAAGAGAAACCCAGCCGCAGCAAGATAGTGGCAACAGTAACCGGGTTTATCGGGGTATTGATTGTATTGCGACCGTCGCAGTTCCATTGGGCCGCTTTATTTGCCCTAGGCACGGCATTTTCACTGGCGCTATTTAATCTACTGGCCCGCACGATCCCAGAACGCCAACCCGTGATCACGACATTAATGTGGACATCGCTTTTTTCATTACCGATTTCGGGGTTATTGGCCACAGCTTATTGGCAACCATTAACCCTAAATCAGTGGTTATGGATTGCCGCCAGCTCAGGGCTGATCTTGCTGTACAACGGATTTGCTGTTGCGGCCTATCAAAAAGCGCCAGCCAGTCAAATCGCACTGGCTGAATATTCCGGGCTGATTTTTGTCGCTGCCTTTGGGGCAATTGGATTTGGTGAGCTTTTAGATACGTTAACTTGGCTTGGCATAGGAATGATTATCCTGCCTTTACTACCGAGTGCACGGTTAATGAGGTGGTGGGGATTACTTACTGCGCCCAAAACCACCATCAGAAAGACGGAAGAACATTACTGATTGGTTATTACGCTCCAGTTGCAAAATGTCCAGTTGACCATTTTCAGCCAATTTGAAACGAATGAGTTGACCCGCTTGGATTTGACTCAAGGGTTTATCCGAACCTTCCACTTTGACCAAGGCATTGATATCGGTGAGTGGCAGCTCGTTATTGCGAAATACCTGAGACAGCGTATCCCCTTGGCGAACAACGTACTCTTGCCAAGCTGAAGATTTGAGTTCTGCTTGAGCTTGAGTGCGTTGTTCGCTCAAGCTTTGCGTATTCATCCCCACCTCAATCCGTTTCGGGGTCGAAGCGGCCTCATTCACCACGTCTTGCTTATCTGGCAGGGGGATCACCATCAAAACCAGTACCGCGGGTGTTAACACCATCAAACCACGACGATGGCGCAGCGGGAGCCGCAACCAAAGCTCGCGAAGTTGTTGGCGATATCGAGGCCAATCCAATTGCTGCCAGTACACTTGTACTTGGGCAAGATAATCAGTTTGCTGCGGCTTCTTGTGGCGGCGGTTCATGTTCAAAGTCCTTTAATTACTTGCCCACAGTATAAAAATTCATGAGGTTAGAGTATAGAGTCGAGTAACTTTAAAGCCAAAGCTTGACACAATCTTGATGTTTTTCGCTGAACTTTCTGCGGCACGTCACACCGAAACCCGTCAATCGATTTAGGGCTAAACGTTTCATCACACGATCTAACCTGTTATTCTGTCGCCTTTATTGAATGACCAAGAGTGACTTTTATGTCTGAAGTGAAATTTGAAACCGTAGAACAAAAAGCAAGCTACGGCATCGGCCTGCAAATGGGTCAGCAACTAGCAGGTAGTGGCCTAGAAGGTCTGAATGTAGCAGCCATTGCTGCTGGCATCGCAACCGCACTGGTTGGCGAACAGCCAGCTATCTCTATCGATGAAATCAACCAAGCACTGCACGCTATTCACATGCGCGCCGAAGAAGCTCGCCAAGAAGCAGCAAAAGCAGCCGCGTCTGAAGGTGAAGCTTTCCTGAAAGACAACGCTCTGCGTTCAGAAGTGACAGTCCTTGACTCTGGTTTGCAATATGAAGTGTTGGTTGAAGGCAATGGCGCTATCCCAACGGCAGACAAATCAGTTCGCGTTCACTACCATGGCCAGTTGGTTGATGGTACCGTTTTCGACAGTTCAGTCTCTCGTGGTCAACCCGCTGAATTTCCAGTGACAGGCGTGATCCGCGGTTGGGTTGAAGCGCTGCAACTTATGCCTGTAGGCTCTAAGTGGAAACTCTACATTCCACAAGACCTTGCATATGGTGAGCGTGGTGCTGGTGCAGCTATTCCACCATTCGCCGCTTTAGTGTTTGAAGTAGAACTGCTGGATATTCTGTAAGCGCAGTCTTCACATTCGCAATATTGTGACAAAGAGCGACCTTAACGGTCGCTCTTTTTTCATTACACTCTATCTTTCTCTTTGAAGTGACGGGTGAAGTGTTCATTGAAAATACCCGTCGCTTTAAGTAGTTTGGATAGACTTTTTGCTTACTGCTTTGTACTGAAACGTTAAACGGTAGGAAATAGTTACGCGCTTTATATGGGGAGTGATCATGCACTATCGCGTTACTGCTATATTAATCTCAACTCTTGCCAGCACGTCTGTACTGGCGTTTCCAAAACTCAACTCATTGGGCTCAGATGATCTTGCTGGATTGGTCGGTCAAACACTTTCACAATCCAAAGCTACGCAAGATTTGCTTACTCAATTTACTAGCCAATTACCACTCACCCCACAGCAAGCGGGCGGCGGCGTAGCAACATTGCTCACACAAGCACAAAACAATCTTACCGCTGATCAAAGCAATGAGTTAAACCAGTTAATTCCCAGCCTCAGTGAATTGAGCGGACTCATTCCTAATCAAAATCTCAGCACCATTTTGCAACGCAAAGAAGTTAACCAAGCCTTTAATGCTTTAGGGCTGGATGCCAGCATGGTCGAACAGTTTGTACCTGTTTTGATGCAATACTTGACGCAGCAAGGTGCTAGTCAAAACCTATTGGAATCGCTAGGCAAACTGTGGCAGTAGTACCACATAGCCTATCGAGATAGAGTGCGAGTAAGAGTAGAACACTCTACAAGCAAATAAGGCAGAAAGCAGAAATAAAAAAGCCGGGCTAGCCCGGCTCTTTTATTGCATGACGAACTGATTACTCAGCAGCAGCTTCAACAGCAGCTTCTGGGCGATCAACAAGCTCAATGTATGCCATTGGAGCTTTATCACCTGCACGGAAACCACACTTCAGAATACGAGTGTAGCCGCCTTGACGTGCAGCGAAACGTGGACCTAGTTCGTTAAACAGTTTTGCTACCACTTCGTTATCACGAGTGCGAGCAAATGCTAGACGACGGTTAGCAACACTGTCAGTCTTAGCTAGTGTAATCAAAGGCTCAACGACGCGACGCAGCTCTTTCGCTTTTGGCAAAGTAGTCTTGATAACTTCATGACGTACTAGAGAGCTAGCCATGTTGCTGAACATCGCTTTGCGATGACTGCTGTTGCGGTTGAGTTGACGACCACTCTTACGATGGCGCATGACCTAATCCTTCTAACTAATATCGATTAATCTTCAGCGATTGACGCTGGTGGCCAGTTTTCTAGACGCATGCCCAGAGACAGACCACGTGATGCAAGCACGTCTTTAATCTCTGTAAGAGACTTCTTACCGAGGTTTGGCGTTTTAAGAAGCTCAACCTCAGTGCGCTGTACCAGATCACCGATGTAGTGAATCGCTTCTGCTTTCAGACAGTTAGCAGAGCGAACTGTTAGTTCAAGATCGTCTACAGGACGCAGTAGGATCGGATCGAATTCTGGCTTCTCTTCCTTCTCCTCAGGTACACGTACATCACGAAGATCTACGAACGCATCCAATTGCTCAGCAAGAATTGTTGCTGCGCGACGGATTGCTTCCTCAGGCTCAAGAGTACCGTTAGTTTCCATATCGATAACAAGCTTGTCCAAGTCAGTACGCTGTTCAACACGAGCTGCTTCAACAGAGTAGGCAATTTTGTCTACTGGGCTGAAAGTCGCGTCAACAAGCAAACGACCAATTGGACGCTCATCTTCTTCAGTATGGATACGGGCAGAAGCTGGAACATAACCACGACCACGTTCTACTTTGATACGCATAGCGATCGCAGCATTGTCAGATGTTAAATGACAAATTACGTGTTCAGGGTTTACGATCTCTACATCACCGTCATGGGTGATGTCACCTGCAACCACAGGGCCCGAGCCTGATTTGTTCAGTGTAATGAACACTTCATCTTTGCCTTCGGCAACGCGAACAGCCAGACCTTTCAGGTTCAAAAGAATCTCAAGGATATCTTCCTGAACACCTTCTTTGGTGCTGTACTCGTGAAGAACGCCTTCAATCTCTACTTCAGTCACAGCACAACCTGGCATTGAAGATAAAAGAATACGGCGAAGTGCATTACCCAGAGTATGGCCGAAACCACGCTCTAACGGCTCAAGAGTTACTTTTGCGTGTGTCGTGCTGATTTGTTCGATATCAACAAGACGTGGCTTAAGAAATTCTGTTACAGAACCCTGCATTGTGTCCTCTCTTTAGTTTAAACCTTACTTAGAGTAAAGCTCGACGATCAATTGTTCGTTGATGTCAGCAGACAGATCAGAACGCTCAGGCAGACGCTTGAATGTACCTTCCATCGTGTTTACATCGACTTCAATCCAAGTTGGTTTTTCGCGTTGTTCAGCAACTTCTAGAGCTGCTTTGATGCGAGATTGCTTTTTCGCTTTCTCACGAATTGCAACAACGTCGTTAGCCGCAACATTGAAAGAAGGAACGTTTACTACTTTACCGTTCACTAGGATAGCTTTGTGGCTAACCAGCTGACGTGCTTCAGCGCGAGTCGCACCAAAACCCATACGGTAAACTACGTTATCCAGACGACCTTCCAGAAGCTGAAGCAGGTTTTCACCTGTGTTGCCTTTCAGGCGAGCAGCTTCTTTGTAGTAGTTACGGAATTGTTTTTCTAAAACGCCATAGATACGACGAACTTTTTGCTTCTCACGAAGCTGAACGCCATATTCAGACAGACGACCGCGACGAGCGCCGTGTACGCCTGGTGCGTTATCAATTTTACACTTGGTATCAATCGCACGAACGCCTGACTTAAGGAACAAGTCAGTACCTTCGCGGCGGCTAAGCTTCAGCTTAGGACCCAAATATCTTGCCATGATCTTTCTCCAATCTTCCTAGAAACGTTAAACGCGACGTTTCTTCGGTGGACGACAACCGTTATGAGGGATTGGTGTAGCATCAACGATGTTCGTGATACGGAAACCAGCTGCATTCAGAGCGCGAACAGTAGATTCACGACCTGGACCAGGACCCTTAACCATAACCTCTAGGTTCTTTAGGCCGTATTCTTTAGCCATTTCAGCACAACGCTCAGCAGCAACCTGTGCAGCGAACGGAGTAGACTTACGAGAACCGCGGAAACCAGAACCACCAGCGGTAGCCCAAGCAAGAGCATTACCTTGACGGTCCGTAATGGTTACGATTGTGTTGTTGAAAGATGCGTGGATATGCGCTACGCCATCAGCAACTTGCTTGCGTACACGCTTACGTGCGCGAGTTGGTTGTTTAGCCATTGTACTCTACCCTTCCCGATTATTTCTTGATCGGCTTACGCGGACCCTTACGGGTGCGAGCGTTGGTTTTAGTACGCTGTCCACGTAGTGGTAGACTGCGACGATGACGAAGACCACGGTAACAACCAAGATCCATTAGGCGCTTGATGTTCATGGAAACTTCACGACGTAGATCACCCTCTACAGTGTACTTAGCTACACCATCACGCAGTTGATCGATCTGCTCTTCAGTTAGTTCACTGATCTTAACACTTTCAGTAATACCCAGGTCAGCTAAGATAGCTTTTGAACGGGTTTTACCGATACCGTAGATCGCCGTTAGAGCGATTACAGCGTGTTTATGATCAGGAATGTTAATGCCTGCTATACGGGCCACTATGCACTCCTAGTACTTTCATCAAAGAATTACCCGCAACAAAGCCCGTCGAGGATACGTTGCGGTATACTACTTCTTTTGCACGCAAAAGGTAGGCCGAGGAATATACTCGACACTACCTTAATTTTCAAGTAAAAAATTTCTGCTAATTAGCCTTGGCGCTGCTTGTGCTTTGGCTCACTGCAAATCACGCGAACGACACCGTTACGCTTGATAACTTTACAGTTACGGCAGATTTTTTTAACGGAAGCACGAACTTTCATTGCTAAACTCCGTAAATCTATCTGAACTGCCTGCCGTATTAACGGCCGTAGCCTTTCAGATTTGCTTTTTTCAACACAGACTCATACTGATGAGACATCAAATGGGTCTGTACCTGTGCCATAAAGTCCATGATCACGACAACTACAATCAGTAGTGATGTGCCGCCAAAGTAGAAACGTACGTTCCACGCGACCATCATGAACTCAGGGATCAGACAGATAAAAGTAATATACAGTGCGCCCGCGAGGGTTAAACGTGTCATTACTTTATCAATGTATTTCGCTGTCTGTTCACCTGGGCGGATACCGGGTACGAATGCACCAGACTTCTTCAAGTTATCTGCTGTTTCACGCGGGTTAAATACCAACGCGGTATAGAAGAAACAGAAGAAGATAATCGCCGCTGCATAAAGCATTACATACAGAGGCTGGCCTGGGCTCAAAGCCAAAGACACATCAGTTAGCCAACCGAATGTGCTGCTTTCACCGTTCTGACCAAACCACTGCGCCAATGTTCCTGGGAACAGGATAATGCTTGACGCAAAAATCGCAGGAATCACACCAGCCATGTTGATTTTCAACGGCAAGTGAGTGCTTTGTGCTGCGAACACTTTACGACCTTGTTGACGCTTCGCGTAATTGACAACGATACGACGTTGACCACGCTCCATGAAAACAACGAAGTAAATCACAGCAAAAGCGAGCACTGCGATTAACAGCAGAAGAAGTACATGCAGTTCACCTTGACGCGCTTGCTCGATTGTTTGACCGATTGCTTTAGGCAATCCAGCAACAATACCTGCGAAAATTAGTATCGAAATACCATTTCCAATTCCACGCTCTGTAATTTGTTCACCTAACCACATTAGGAACATGGTACCGGTTACTAAACTCACGGTTGCAATCAGGGTAAACATGGTTTGGTCGATAACGACCAGATTGTTGACCATGTTTGGTAAGCCTGTTGCTATACCAATTGCTTGGAATGTTGCAAGTACAAGCGTGCCGTAGCGCGTATATTGGCTGATCTTACGACGGCCTGCTTCACCCTCTTTCTTGAGTTCCGCTAACGCTGGATGAACTACAGTCAACAACTGAACAACAATTGATGCCGAAATATACGGCATGATGCCCAGTGCGAATATAGATGCACGCGAAAGAGCACCACCAGAGAACATATTAAACATTTCAATGATGGTGCCTTTTTGCTGTTCGAACAAATCGGCAAGTACAGCAGCGTCAATACCAGGAATCGGCACAAAAGAGCCGGCTCGGAATACTAAAAGTGCACCAATTACGAAGAATAAGCGCGACTTCAGTTCACTTAAGCCGCTCTGAGCACTACGAAAATCTTGTCCTGGTTTTCTAGCCATCTGTACCTCAATCCTCGAGATTATTCCTCGATTTTACCGCCTGCAGCTTCGATTGCAGCTTTAGCGCCTTTAGTCACGCGCAGACCTTTTACAGTCACTGCTTTGTTAATCTCGCCAGAAAGAACGATTTTTGCAAACTCAATGTTTTTAGTAACAAGGTTTGCCGCTTTCAGAGCGTTCAGATCAACTACGTCACCAGTTACTTTCGCCAGTTCAGACAGACGAATTTCAGCAGACACAAAGCTCTTACGAGAAGTGAAACCGAATTTTGGTAGACGCTGTTTCAGAGGCATTTGACCGCCTTCAAAACCTGGACGTACTTTGCCGCCAGAACGTGACTTTTGACCTTTGTGACCACGGCCACCTGTTTTACCAAGGCCTGAACCGACACCACGACCTAAACGCTTAGGAGCATGTTTAGAACCCGCAGCCGGTGATAGAGTATTCAATAGCATTATGATTACTCCTCAACTTTAACCATGTAGTAAACCTTGTTGATCATGCCACGAACACATGGCGTATCTTCAAGTTCTACTGTGTGGTTGATTTTACGAAGGCCTAAACCGCGCAGTGTAGCTTTATGCTTTGGCAGGCGACCAATTGAGCTTTTAGTTTGAGTTACTTTAATAGTTGCCATTGTGTTCTTACTCCGAAATCGCTTCAACAGTTAGACCACGTTTAGCAGCAACCATTTCTGGTGACTTAACGTCTACTAGCGCATCAATCGTTGCACGAACGATGTTGATTGGGTTAGTAGAGCCGTACGCTTTAGATAAAACGTTGTGTACACCAGCAACTTCAAGTACTGCACGCATCGCACCACCTGCGATTACACCAGTACCTTCTGCAGCAGGCTGCATGTAAACTTTAGAGCCCGAATGGCGACCTTTCACTGGGTGGTGAAGAGTACCTTCGTTCAGCGCGATCGTAACCATGCTACGACGTGCTTTTTCCATTGCTTTTTGGATCGCAGCAGGTACTTCACGGGCTTTACCGTAACCGAAACCTACACGACCGTTACCGTCACCAACTACAGTCAGTGCAGTAAAGCTCATGATTCGACCACCTTTAACCGTTTTAGAAACGCGGTTAACTGCGATTAATTTTTCTTGCAAATCATTCGCTTGAACTTGTTGTTCTTTAGCCATCTTCCAACCCTACCTTAGAATTTCAGACCAGCTTCGCGAGCAGAATCTGCTAGCGCTGCTACTCGACCGTGGTATTGGAAACCAGAACGATCAAACGCAACTACAGTTACGCCTTTTTCAAGTGCGCGCTCTGCAACAGCTTTACCCACTGCTTTCGCTGCATCGATGTTACCGGTGTATTTCACTTGCTCACGGATCGCTTTTTCTACAGTAGAAGCGGCGGCGATAACCTCAGAGCCATTAGCTGCAATCACTTGTGCGTACACATGACGAGGAGTACGGTGTACTACTAGGCGAGTTGCACCCAGTTCTGCAATCTTACGACGTGCACGTGTAGCACGACGGATGCGAGATGCTTTCTTATCCATAGTGTTACCTTACTTCTTCTTAGCTTCTTTACTACGCACATTTTCATCTGCGTAACGAATACCTTTGCCTTTGTAAGGCTCAGGCGCGCGGTAAGAACGAATGTCAGCCGCAACTTGACCAACTACTTGCTTGTCGCAACCAGTTAGGACAATTTCAGTTTGGCTTGGACATTCTGCTTTAACACCCGCTGGCAGCTCGTGCTCAACAGGGTGAGAGAAACCCAGAGTCAGGCCTACAGCGTTGCCTTTCATAGCAGCACGGTAACCAACACCCTTCAGTACGAGTTTCTTAGTAAAGCCTTCAGTAACACCAACAACCATATTCTTAACAAGAGCACGTGCAGTACCTGCTTGTGCCCATGCATTGGCTACGCCTTCACGTGGACCAAAAGTCAGTTGGTTGTCTTCTTGTGCGATCACTACACCATTGTGGAAAGAGCGAGTTAATTCGCCTTTAGCACCTTTGATAGTGATCTCTTGGCCGTTCAGTTTCACCTCTACGCCAGCTGGAATAGCGACAGGTGCTTTAGCAACACGAGACATGTTCTACTCCTTAATTATGCTACGTAGCAAATGATTTCACCGCCAAGACCTGCTTTACGAGCAGCGCGGTCTGACATCAGACCCTTGGAAGTGGAAACGACAGCAACGCCTAGACCACCCATTACAGATGGCAGCTCGTCTTTCTTCTTGTAAACACGAAGACCTGGACGAGAAACGCGTTTGATTTGCTCGATTACTGGTTTTGCTTGGAAATACTTAAGAGTGATTTCCAGCTCTGCTTTCACTTCGCCTTCAACAGCGAAATCAGCGATATAACCTTCTGCTTTCAGAAGTGCAGCAATTGCAACTTTCAGCTTTGAAGAAGGCATTTTTACAGCAACTTTGTTTGCTGCCTGACCGTTACGAATGCGGGTCAGCATATCCGAAATCGGATCTTGCATGCTCATAAACTTTACTCCAAATGATTAAGTGGCAATTACCAGCTAGCCTTACGAAGTCCTGGAATCTCGCCTTTCATGCAAGCTTCACGAACTTTAATACGGCTTAGACCGAACTTACGTAGGAAACCGTGTGGGCGACCAGTTTGGTTGCAACGGTTACGCTGACGAGAACGACTTGAATCACGTGGAAGAGATTGCAGTTTAAGAACCGCGTTCCAACGATCTTCTTCAGATGCGTTTACATCGCTGATGATAGCTTTCAGAGTTGCACGCTTTTCAGCGAACTGAGCTACCAGCTTCGCACGTTTTTCTTCACGTGCTTTCATTGATTGTTTAGCCATAACAGTAACCCTTCACCTTACTTACGGAATGGGAAGTTAAAGGCAGCCAGCAGAGCACGGCCTTCCTCATCGGTACCAGCGGTAGTCGTGATAGTGATATCAAGACCGCGTACACGATCGACTTTATCGTAGTCGATTTCCGGAAAGATGATTTGCTCGCGAACGCCCATGCTGTAGTTACCGCGACCGTCAAAAGACTTGCCGTTAACACCGCGGAAGTCACGTACACGTGGTAGAGCGATAGAAATCAAACGCTCCAAGAAATCCCACATGCGCTCGCCACGCAAGGTTACTTTACAACCAATTGGGTAGCCTTCACGAATTTTGAAACCAGCTACAGATTTGCGCGCTTTAGTGATCAGTGGCTTTTGGCCAGAGATGATCGCCATATCAGACGCAGCATTTTCCAGTAGTTTCTTATCGTTGATTGCTTCACCAACGCCCATATTGAGGGTGATTTTCTCAATTCTAGGGACTTGCATGACGCTTGTGTAACTGAACTGTTTGGTCAGCTCAGCGACTACAGACGACTTGTAGTAATCATGCAGTTTCGCCATAGTAGAACTCCAAATTACTTCTAATTAGTTAGAAACGATTTCGTTGTTAGATTTAAAGAAACGAACTTTCTTACCATCTTCGAAACGGAAACCGATGCGGTCTGCTTTACCAGTTGCTGCGTTGAAAATCGCAATGTTAGAAACGTCGATCGCTGCTTCTTGCTCAACGATGCCACCTTGGACACCCATTGCAGGAACAGGTTTCTGATGTTTCTTAACTAGATTGATACCTTCAACGATAACTTTACCAGTTGCCAGAACCTTAGTTACTTTACCTTTCTTGCCTTTGTCTTTCCCAGCAAGAACGATTACTTCGTCATTTTGACGGATTTTAGCTGCCATTGTTGCCGCTCCTTACAGAACTTCTGGAGCCAGTGATACAATCTTCATGAATTTCGCATTACGAAGTTCACGAGTCACTGGACCAAAGATACGTGTACCGATAGGTTGCTCACTGTTGTTGTTCAACAGAACGCAAGCATTACGGTCGAAGCGAATGACAGAACCGTCTGGACGACGTACGCCTTTACGGGTGCGAACTACCACCGCCTTTAATACATCACCTTTTTTTACTTTACCGCGAGGAATTGCTTCCTTAACGGTAACTTTGATGATGTCGCCAACGTGGGCGTAACGACGGTGAGAGCCACCCAGAACCTTAATACACATTACGCTGCGAGCGCCTGAGTTATCAGCTGCATCCAGCATAGTTTGCATTTGGATCATGTTAGTGCTCCGCTAAATATTAAAAAAACTAGACCCATCTCGGGTCGGGCTGCCTCTTTAAAGGGACGCGAATTGTACCACCCTTTTTTTTGATTGGGTAGTCAAAAAACAAGCGGCTCCAAAAATAATTGGAGCCGCCTGATTTGCGAGAAAGAGTGGAGATTAGATCTTCGCTTTTTCTACAATTTTCACCAGAGTCCAAGACTTAGTCTTAGACAGTGGACGACATTCACGAATTTCAACAGTGTCGCCAATGCCACACTCGTTGTTTTCGTCATGTGCGTGTACTTTAGTCGTGCGCTTAACGAATTTACCGTAGATAGGGTGCTTCACCATGCGCTCGATAGCAACAACGATAGACTTGTCCATCTTGTCGCTAACAACACGACCTAGTTGAGTACGAATTTTGTCGCTCATTATGCGCCTGCCTTCTCAGTCAAAACAGTTTTCACACGTGCGATATCACGGCGTACAGCTTTCAGAGTATGAGTCTGCTGCAGTTGACCAGTCGCAGCTTGCATGCGCAAGTTGAACTGTTCTTTCAGCAAATTCAGTAGCTCAGAGTTCAGCTCTTCAACGCTCTTTTCGCGTAGATCTTGTGCTTTCATCACATCACCTGCTTAGTTACAAATGTAGTCTTGAATGGCAGTTTGCGAGCCGCTAGGCGGAACGCTTCACGTGCCAATTCTTCAGGTACACCATCAACTTCGTACATAACCTTACCAGGTTGGATTTGGGCTACCCAGTACTCAACGTTACCTTTACCCTTACCTTGACGAACTTCTAGTGGTTTTTCAGTGATTGGCTTGTCTGGGAACACACGGATCCAGATTTTACCTTGACGCTTGATATGACGCGTCATAGCACGACGTGCTGCTTCGATTTGACGAGCAGTCAGACGACCACGGCCAATAGCTTTAAGACCAAAAGAGCCGAAGCTTACTTCAGTGCCTTTCGCGAGACCACGGTTACGACCAGTCTGAACCTTACGGAACTTAGTACGTTTAGGTTGTAGCATCTGTCGACTCCTTACTTACGGCCTTTACGCGGCTTCTTGTTAGGCTTGTCAGCCTTTGGCTCTGCAGCTTCAGTTGCTGCTGGCATACCGCCTAGGATCTCACCTTTGAAGATCCAGACTTTAACGCCGATTACACCGTAGGTGGTGTGAGCCGAAGAAGTTGCGTAATCAATGTCAGCACGCAGAGTGTGTAGAGGTACACGACCTTCACGGTACCACTCTGAACGAGCGATTTCAGCGCCGCCTAAACGACCGCTTACTTCCACTTTGATACCTTTAGCGCCTAGGCGCATTGCGTTTTGTACTGCGCGCTTCATAGCACGACGGAACATTACGCGACGCTCTAGTTGAGACGCGATGCTATCAGCCACTAGCTGACCATCCAGCTCTGGCTTACGTACTTCAGCGATGTTGATTTGCGCTGGTACGCCAGCAATTTTTGCTACTGCTGCACGCAGTTTTTCAACGTCTTCGCCTTTCTTACCGATAACAACACCTGGACGAGCAGTGTGAATAGTCACACGGATGCTTTTCGCAGGACGTTCGATAACGATGCGTGACAGAGACGCGTTTGCCAATTCCTTAGACAGGTATTGACGTACCTTGAAGTCGCCGTCTAGGTTGTCAGCGAAATCTTTGGTGTTAGCAAACCATGTAGCATTCCAAGGCTTAACGATGCCTAGACGAATACCATTTGGATGTACTTTCTGACCCATTGCTTACTCTCCTAGTCTCTTAGCGATCTGCGACAACCACAGTAATGTGGCTTGAACGCTTCAAGATACGATCCGCACGGCCTTTAGCACGAGGCATAATACGCTTCATGACTGGGCCCTCATCTACGAAGATTTTAGCGACACGTAGATCGTCGATGTCTGCACCTTCGTTGTGCTCTGCGTTCGCGATTGCAGATTCCAGAACTTTCTTAACCAGTTCAGCCGCTTTTTTGTTGCTGAAGGTCAGAAGTTCTAGCGCTTGATCCACAGATTTACCGCGGATTTGGTCTGCAACTAAGCGAGCTTTCTGAGGAGAAATACGAGCAAAGTTATGTTTAGCGATAGCTTCCATTATTTACCCCTTATTTCTTCTTAGCTTTCTTATCCGCAGCGTGACCGCGGTAAGTACGAGTAGGTGCAAATTCGCCCAATTTGTGACCGATCATCTCGTCAGTTACGAAAACTGGAACGTGTTGACGACCATTATGGACAGCGATGGTCAAACCGATCATTGTTGGAATGATCATTGAACGACGGGACCAAGTCTTAATAGGCTTTTTGTCTCCGCTTTCCACCGCTTTCTCTACCTTCTTCAGCAAGTGTAGGTCAATAAATGGACCTTTCTTGAGAGAACGTGGCATGGCTTATCCTCTTAAATAGATTACTTATTACGACGACGTACGATGTACTTGTCAGTGCGTTTGTTACTACGTGTCTTGTAGCCTTTGGTTGGAACGCCCCAAGGAGATACTGGGTGACGACCACCAGAAGTACGGCCTTCACCACCACCGTGTGGGTGATCAACCGGGTTCATTACCACACCGCGAACGGTTGGACGAACACCACGCCAGCGCGCTGCACCAGCTTTACCTAGTTCACGCAGCATGTGCTCAGCGTTGCCTACTTCACCGATAGTTGCACGGCCTTCAGACAGCACTTTACGCATTTCACCAGAACGTAGACGGATAGTTACATAAGCACCGTCACGAGCGACTAGTTGCGCGTACGCACCAGCAGAACGAGCCAGCTGTGCACCTTTTCCTGGAGTCAATTCAACGTTGTGGATAGTTGAACCAACTGGGATGTTGCGCATCGGCATTGCGTTACCCGCTTTAATCGGCGCATCAGGGCCAGATTGGATAACGTCACCAGCACGCAGGCCTTTAGGTGCAATGATGTAACGACGCTCACCGTCTGCGTACAGAACTAGAGCGATGTTTGCGCTACGGTTTGGATCGTATTCTAGACGCTCAACTTTCGCTGGGATACCGTCTTTAGTACGTTTGAAGTCAACCAAACGGTAGTGTTGCTTGTGGCCACCACCGATGTGACGTACTGTGATACGACCGTTGTTGTTACGACCACCGTTCTTAGAGTTTTTCTCTAGAAGAGGGGCGTATGGCTTACCCTTGTGCAGGTCAGCGTTAACAACTTTAACAACGTGACGACGACCAGCCGAAGTCGGCTTACATTTAACAATAGCCATTTTTCAACTACTCCTGTTATTCCGCGCCGCCAACGAAGTCAAGATCTTGACCTTCATTCAAAGTCACGTACGCTTTTTTCACGTCTGAACGACGGCCTTGGCGCAGACCTTGACGCTTGGTCTTACCCTTGATGATCAGGGTATTTACAGACTTAACTTCAACTTCAAATAGCTTTTCTACAGCTGCTTTGATCTCTTTCTTAGTTGCATCTTTTGCTACTTTGAAAACGATAGTGTTCGCTTTCTCAGCAGACATAGTTGCTTTTTCAGAGATGTGCGGAGCACGTAGAACTTTTAGTAGACGCTCTTCACGGATCATGCCAGCATCTCCTCAACTTGCTTAACTGCAGCAGCAGTCATAAGAACCTTGTCAAATGCGATCAGGCTTACTGGGTCGATACCAGTTACGTCACGCACGTCAACTTTGTACAGGTTACGAGCAGCTAAGAACAGATTCTCGTCTACTTCGCCAGTAACGATGAGAACATCGTTCAGCTCAAGTTCTTTTAGCTTAGCTACCAGAGCTTTGGTCTTTGGAGCTTCAACTGAGAAGTTTTCAACAACGATTAGACGCTCTTGACGAACTAGCTCAGACAGAATGCTCTTCATAGCACCACGGTACATTTTTTTGTTTACTTTTTGGCTGTGATCTTGTGGTTTCGCAGCAAAAGTAACACCACCTGTACGCCAGATTGGGCTACGGATTGTACCAGCACGTGCACGGCCAGTACCTTTTTGACGCCATGGCTTAGCGCCACCGCCAGAAACTTCTGAACGTGTCTTTTGAGCACGAGTACCTTGACGAGCACCTGCTGCATAAGCAACAACTACTTGGTGTACAAGAGCTTCGTTGAACTCACGTCCGAAAGTAGTTTCGGAAACAGTTAGTGCGTTAGCACCTTTAACCATCAATTCCATTACTTACTCCTAGACGTTACGCTTTAACAGCTGGTTTGACGATCACGTTACCGCCAGTTGCGCCTGGGACTGCACCTTTAATCAGAAGCAGATTGCGCTCAGCGTCAACACGTACGATCTCTAGGTTTTGAGTCGTTACACGCTCAGCACCCATGTGACCTGCCATTTTTTTGCCTTTGAACACGCGACCTGGAGTTTGACATTGGCCAATTGAACCCGGTGCACGGTGAGACAATGAGTTACCGTGAGTCATATCTTGAGTACGGAAGTTCCAACGCTTAACAGCGCCTTGGAAACCTTTACCCTTAGATGTACCAGTAACGTCTACTTTTTTTACTTCGTTGAACAGTTCAACAGTCAGTTCAGAACCTACTGCAAACTCTTCACCGTTTTCCAAACGGAATTCCCAAAGACCGCGACCAGCTTCTACACCCGCTTTCGCGAAGTGACCAGCTTCTGGCTTAGTAACACGGTTAGCTTTCTTAGAACCAGCAGTTACTTGGATTGCAGCATAGCCGTCAGTTTCAAGAGTTTTCACTTGAGAAACGCGGTTTGCTTCAACTTCAACAACAGTTACTGGGATAGAAACGCCGTCTTCAGTAAATACGCGGGTCATGCCCACTTTACGACCGATTAGACCAATCATTCTTCTAATCTCCCTTAACCTAGGCTAATTTGTACGTCAACGCCCGCAGCAAGGTCTAGACGCATCAGAGCATCAACAGTTTTGTCTGTTGGTTCAACGATGTCGATTAGACGTTTGTGAGTACGGATTTCGTACTGATCACGAGCATCTTTGTTAACGTGTGGAGAGATAAGAACAGTGAAACGCTCTTTACGAGTTGGCAGTGGGATTGGACCACGAACCTGTGCGCCAGTGCGCTTAGCTGTTTCAACGATTTCCGCTGTAGAAGCATCGATCAGTTTGTAATCGAAAGCTTTCAGGCGGATACGGATACGTTGGTTCTGCATGAGACAGAGCTCCAATATTAAAAAATTACACAAACAATATCGCCACTCAAACTCGTCAAGACGAGTGAATGCCGATTGATTTATGTGAAACCGTAGCATCCAAGATTAGGACGCATTGTCAGCTAATAGGTGATTAACCTGAACTATCGCGAGATAGTAGAAAGCTAAATTTTTATTAACTGCGAACATAAGCTGAGTATACATTACCTAACCTATCAATAAGATGGGTCAGCTCCTCGCTGCTCATTGGTTCACAACTGGCTTAACCAGTGCGGGGCATTATACCGATCACAGTTTCAGTTGCAAGGGATGTCTGAAAAATAAACGGAATTAAATCCAATTGCCGCTGTAGCGGGAGAGATGGTAGAAGAAATAGATAAGGTTGGGAGAAGATAAAAATAAACGGGCACTTTCGTGCCCGCTATCAGAGGTATGCACCGTAAGCTTATTAATTAGCCATGCGCTGACGCACTGCTTCAAACAAGCAGATACCACAAGCTACTGAAACGTTGAGGCTGGATACACTCCCGGCCATCGGGATCTTAATCAGTCCATCACACGTTTCGCGGGTTAGGCGACGCATACCATCGCCTTCTGCGCCCATCACGATAGCCAGTGGCCCAGTCAGTTTGCTTTGGTAGATGTCGTGGGTAGCTTCACCGGCGGTACCAACAAACCAGACACCCTTTTCTTGCAACGCACGCATTGTGCGCGCTAAGTTGGTGACGCGCACTAGCGGTACGGTTTCAGCCGCGCCACACGCCACTTTACTTACGGTTGCGGTCATCGGTGCCGATTTATCTTTCGGCACAATGACTGCTGCAACACCTGCTGCATCGGCATTACGCAGGCAAGCGCCTAAGTTGTGTGGGTCAGTGACTCCGTCCAACACCAGCAGCAGTGGCTGTTCATGCTGAGCGAGGATATCGTCAAGATCATTTTCATTGAGTTGACGAGCGGGTTTAACACGGGCAATCAGTCCTTGATGGTTTGCGCCTTCCGCTTTGTCATCCAGCGCTTTACGGCTCATCTCTTGAATTGAAACACCAAGACGCATCAGTTCATTGAGCACAGGTAGCAGGCGATCATCCTGACGACCTTTTAGCACATACGCTTCGACAAAACGCGCGGGATCGCGTTGTAACACCGCGTTCACTGCGTGGATGCCATAAATCAATTCGTTACTCATGTTTTACCTATTTGGTTTTATCTCGTGCTTTACTGGTTTTCTTACGAGCTTGGTCTTTGCGTTTTTTCGGCGCTTTAGTCTTTTTCGGTTTACTCCGACCTTCGCCATCTGGGTAGCGTGTCACTTCTACCTGAGGTTTCGCCTCTGACTTCACTGGCGCTTTGCCACGGCCGCCTTTGGTTGCAGCCTCTTTTTTGCCTTGCGCTTTGGCTCTGGCTTCTTCGGCACGTTTCTTAGCCGTTTTGCCTTGGCCGCGTAGCTTACGACTTGTTTCAACCAATTCAAAGTCAATTTGGCGATCATCAAGGTTTACCGCTAACACTTTTACTTTCACTGCATCACCAAGGCGGTAGATGGCACCAAAGCTTTCACCAACCAGACGCTGTCCGATCGGATCGTAGTGGTAGTAATCGTTGGCCAAAGTCGAAATATGCACCAAGCCATCAATATGCAGCTCAGTCAGGCGAACGAAGAAACCGAAACTGGTCACGTTAGCGACCACACCTTCAAGCTCTTCACCCACATGGTCTTGCATGTACTCACATTTGAGCCAATCAGACACTTCGCGCGTCGCATCATCCGCTCGGCGCTCGGTCATGGAACACTGCTCGCCGTAGAAATCCATATCATCGAAGGAATAGTGGTAACCACCTGTGGGTGTCCAACGGTCTTGGTTACGTCCTTCATGCTTAGCAATCAAGTATTTGATCGCACGATGTAGCAGCAAATCCGGATAACGACGGATTGGCGAAGTAAAGTGCGCGTAACGTTTCAACGCCAAGCCAAAGTGACCCGCGTTATCCGCGTTATACACCGCTTGCTTCATGGAGCGCAGCAGCATGGTTTGGATCAGTTCTTTGTCCGGACGCTCCCCGATTTGTTTCATCAGATTCGCGTAATCGGTCGGTGACGGCTCAAGTCCACCAGAGAGATCCAGCCCTAACTCACCGAGGAAATCACGGAAGCCAGTGAGACGTTCTTCACCTGGTGGCTCATGGACTCGGTACAACGCCGCTTCTTTCGCTTTCTCCACCAAAGAGGCAGAGGCAATGTTGGCGAGGATCATACACTCTTCAATCAGCTTGTGAGCATCGTTACGGATCACCGGTTCAATGCTTTCAATTTTACGCTCAGCATTGAAGATGAATTTGGTTTCGACGGTTTCAAACTCAATCGCGCCACGCTCATCACGCGCACCTTTGAGCACTTGATACATTCTATGCAGCTCTTCAAGATGCGGAACCAGCTCTTTATAGCGCTCACGCAGCTCTTCATCCCCTTCGAGGATTTCGTGCACTTTGGTGTAAGTCAGACGAGCGTGTGAGTTCATCACTGCTTCATAATGCTTGTAGCCAGAAAGTTTACCCGTTTCCGATACCGTCATTTCACACACCATACACAAGCGATCCACTTGTGGGTTGAGTGAACAGAGGCCGTTCGACAGCACTTCAGGCAGCATTGGGACAACTTGCGATGGGAAGTAAACCGAGTTACCGCGATTGATCGCCTCTTTATCCAGAGCCGTATCAGGTCGTACATAATAACTCACATCGGCAATCGCCACCCATAAACGCCAGCCGCCACCTTTTTTCGCTTCACAATACACCGCATCATCGAAGTCGCGGGCATCTTCACCATCAATCGTCACCAATGGCAAAGCGCGCAGATCGACACGACCTTGCTTGGCTTCTTCAGGCACTTCTTCGCCTAGCCCTGCAACTTGCTGTTCAACTTCTGCTGGCCATTCATGAGGAATTTGGTGAGTGCGAATCGCAATTTGTGTTTCCATACCCGGCGCCATATTTTCGCCAAGTACTTCAACCACTTTACCCATCATGCCGCGATTGCGCGTGCCACGATCAGTAATTTCAATCACCACCACATTGCCCATGCGTGCTCCGGCACGCAAGTCATTTGGGATCAAAATGTCATGGTGAATACGTGAGTCATCCGGCACCACGTACGAATAGCCATATTCAAAGAAGAAACGCCCAACAATTTGGCCATTGCGCTCTTCTAAAATGCGTACCAGACGCCCCTCTTTGCGGCCACGTTTATCGGTACCGCTTGGTTGCACTAATACATAATCACCATGGATTAGCGTACGCATCTGATGATGAGGTAACAGGATATCGCCTTCTTTATTGAGGCTTCCTTCTGGACGTACCCAGCCATGGCCATCTTTGTGGCCAATCACATAGCCTTTCACCATTTCTAACTTTTCTGGCAAGGCATAGCATTGGCGGCGTGTGAACACCAGTTGTCCATCTCGTTCCATTGCTCGTAAGCGACGACGCAACCCTTCATATTGCTCTTCACCCTCGAGTTTCAGGGCTTCGAACATATCGTTGCGATTCATGGGAACATTGGCTTGGGTTAAAAATTCGAGAATGTACTCACGACTCGGAATTGGATTGTCATAATTGTCGGCTTCGCGATCAGCGAAAGGATCAAGATGTGTGGTATCAGACATAGGCAGACCTGCTTATCTAGGAAGGTGTTAGTTATATCCTACTGCGTTGTCACTACGAACAACTAATGACAACGCACAGAACCAGTTCATCATTCTAGGTAATGTGACTTGAGTCAACTTTTAAGTTATTATTTGCAACGATTTTGCTGTCCAACCAATCCCATTTGCTACGGGGATTCCACATGTTATTGATGATAAAAAAGAATATTCAGTGGCTTTTTAGTCACTTTATTTTGAATGCCGTTTTATTAAGCTTTTTAGGTCTACCTTATCTGAAATGGATGGAGGTCAGCGCAGGCAACACAACGGCGTATAGTTATCTCTTAACCACTCAATTTGGGTGGTTTGGTCTCTTTGCTTTTGCCATCACGCTCAGTTCACTCGCTCTGGTTTGGCTACCGAGTCGGCTGCTGCATGGTATTGTTTTTCTAGCTTCTTGGGCCATCAGTATTTTGTTGATGGTCGATATTGAAGTGTATCAGCAGTACCGTTTTCATCTAAGTGGCTTTGTGTGGGATCTGCTACTGCATGGCGGACAGCAAGTGATCAGTGTTTCTTGGTACACGTTGGTTATCGCTAGCCTGATCGTACTGGTTATTGGTTTTGCACAGTGGCTTATCATGAAGCTGGCACAACATATCCAAAGTCCGCGCTTAATTGGCGCTGTCTGTAGCCTGTGGCTACTGGCACTGATCAGCAGCCAGATGATTCATGCGTGGAAAGATGCCACATATGACAGCGAAATACCAAGCTACAGCTACTATTGGCCGCTCTATTATCCTTTGACGGCTAAGCGCTTTTTCAATCAACTGGGTGTCGTCGATGCACAAACAGCTCGCAATCAACAAGTGGTTTTTCATGCCCCAACCAGTAGCACTTTAAACTACCCTCTGCGCCCACTGCGCATCGAGCCCCCCGCACAGCGCCCTAACATTTTGGTGATTGGCATTGATGCTTGGCGTTTTGATGATGCCAATCGCGAAGTGACTCCAAACGTTGCAAATTTTGGACAGCAAGCAACGCGCTTTACGCATCACTTGAGTGGTGGAAACTCAACACAAGCGGGGCTGTTTAGTCTGTTTTATGGATTGCCTGCCACTTATTGGGAGAAGTTCCAAACCAGCCAAACTCGCCCATTGCTGATGCAAACTCTCGTGGATTTGAACTATCAGTTCGCCATTTACGGCTCGGCGCCATTGAATAGCCCACCGTTTGACCGAACAATATTCAGTAACATCCCACAGCTACGCACAGTCACACCTGGGAGCAATTCGCCACAGCGTGACGAGCGTATCACTGAAGATTTTCTGACTTTTTTAAATCAGCGCGATCGTAGCCAGCCTTACTTTGGTTTTCTGTTTTACGATTCAGCGCATGCGACAGATTTTCCATCCACGATGACGCCGCCATTTACGCCATACTGGGAGCGAGTAGATCACATAAAACTCAATAACGACTTTAACCCAGAGCCGTATCATAATCGCTATCGCAATGCGCTCTATTACGCAGATTCATTGATCGGTAAAGTGCTCAATGAGCTAAAAGCCCTCAATGAACTGAACAATACGATCGTGATCATCACTTCTGACCATGGTGAGGAGTTTAATGATAATCAGCAAAATTATTGGGGGCATGGCAGCAACTACAGCATGGCGCAAATTCATGTGCCGCTGTATATCTATATTCCAGAGAAGGAAGGGAGTGTTCTTACCCATAAAACTACCCATCTCGATGTGGCACCCATGTTGATGCAAGACGTGTTAGGGGTTCAAAACCCACTTAATGAATTCACGTTAGGGTATCCGCTTTGGCATGCAAGTCCGCAGAGGGAATGGACAATTATCGGCAGTTATTTTAACTATGCTTTGGTGAGTGATAAGGAAATATTGGTCAGCTACCCGAGTGGCCGAGTGGAGGCCTTAAATGCCGATCTAGTACCAGAGAAGGTGCGGCAGATTTCCAGTCAGCAAATTATGCAAGCACTGCAGGAAATGCGTCAGTTTTTACGTTAGCGGTAGCTCTACGTTCTGGTAAATATCGGTTACCAGAACGTTTCTCTTCGTTTGGCTCGCGCGATGATGTTTTCTGGCATGCGGCGTTCCAGCCCCTGTCGAAGCAGGGCAATGCGATTATGCATACGCTGATCGGCGGTTACAGAGTTATATAACCAACGATACGCATCTTCATAATCGAGCGGGCTACCGTAATCACGCAATAACAGTTCAGCCAACTGAATGCGTGCATTCAAGTTGCCCATAGCCGCCGCTTCACGCAGATATGGGATCGCCCGTTCTTTATCTTGTTGAACTAGCGTACCACGCGAGTAGTATCGCCCAAGCTGTTCTAATGCCGCAGGCAAACCTTGATGCGCCGCATTCTCCATATAATAGAGGCCAAGCTCAACATCCTGATCAACGCACACACCCCACGCCAGCATATCGCCATACAGAAACTCATACGAGGGCAGACTGATACGCGTAGCACGCGCGACAATATCTTCCACGATCTGGCAATTATCGGCTTTTACGCGCTCAAGATGCTTATTTTCTTCAATCAGTTTGATTAGCTCAGCTTCCGAATAGATAGGCACTGGCTCTCCTAAATCCACCGCATAAGCAGGATTGTATGAGGAGTGCCATGCAAGCAATAAGGAAGCGGCTACCGTTCGTAGCTTCATACCTGCACTCTTACATAACACCGGCAGCCACGACGTGCCGCATTGCACGTTGACCCGGTTCGCTCTCTATATCGGCATTCCATGCCATCGCTTTAGGCTTGTTTATCGTTTTGCGGCAACTTTTTGCCACAGGCGCACAAAATACCACCAACAGTATGGCAAAAAAAAGCCGACTCAGTGAGTCGGCTTACTGTTTTTTATCTCAAGATCACGCGCTGAATGGGTGAACTTTGATGATCGTTTCGTTGCGGTCAGGGCCAGTAGAAATAATGTCTACCGGAACACCAGTTAGCTCTTCGATACGCTTGATGTAATCCAGTGCAGTCTGTGGCAGTTCAGCCAGAGTTTTTGCACCGAAAGTCGTTTCAGACCAACCAGGCATAGTTTCGAAAATTGGCGTCACGTTTTCAAATGCGTCAGCTGCCATTGGTGAAACTTCAGCAATTGAACCGTCAGGCATTTGGTAACCTGTACAGATCTTGATCTCTTTTAGACCATCAAGAACGTCCAGTTTGGTCAGGCAGAAGCCGGTGACTGAGTTGATTTGGATCGCGCGGCGCATTGCCACAGCATCAAACCAACCACAACGACGCTTACGACCTGTAGTTGCACCAAACTCATGGCCTTTAGTTCCTAAGTGATCGCCCACTTCGTCAAACAGTTCTGTTGGGAATGGACCTGCACCAACACGAGTGCAGTAGGCTTTCGCAATACCAAGGATGTAACCTAGGTGACGAGGACCAAAACCAGAGCCCGCAGCAACACCACCTGCAGTGGTGTTTGAAGACGTTACATATGGGTAAGTACCGTGGTCGATATCTAGTAGTGTACCTTGCGCACCTTCGAACATGATTTTGTCGCCACGCTTACGCGCTGCATCCAGTTCGTTGGTCACGTCAATAACCATAGAAGTCAGGAGTTCTGCATAACCCTTCGCCTGCTCCAGTACCGCTTCGTAGCTTACTGGTTCTACTTTGTAGAAGTGCTCAAGTTGGAAGTTATGGAATGCCATCACTTCTTGCAGTTTCTCAGCAAAAGAAGCCATATCGAATAGGTCGCCAACACGCAGACCACGACGAGCAACTTTATCTTCGTACGCAGGACCAATACCACGACCAGTAGTACCGATTGCTTTCTTGCCACGAGCGGCTTCGCGCGCTTGGTCAAGAGCAACGTGGTATGGCAAGATCAGAGGACAAGCTTCAGAAATGAAAAGACGCTCGCGAACAGGAACACCACGATCTTCAAGACCAGACATTTCTTTAAGCAGTGCTTCTGGTGAAAGTACTACACCGTTACCGATGATACATTTCACGTTATTGCGAAGAATACCGGATGGAATTAAGTGGAGAACGGTTTTTTGACCGTCGATTACTAGTGTGTGACCTGCGTTGTGTCCGCCTTGGTAGCGAACCACGTATTTTGCATCTTCAGTTAAAAGGTCTACGATTTTACCTTTACCTTCGTCACCCCATTGGGTGCCAAGAACGACAACGTTATTACCCATCTTTCCAAGTCTGATTGCTAGTTAAAAAAGGATTCTAGCACCGAATTTGAATCCTTGCAGTCATTTTTTAAGCATGAAAAATTCATATAAAACGGCTTTGAAAATCCATTCAGTTATTAAGAAAAGGTTATTCGTCAGCGTAAATTTTCACACTGAATTGACCATGGCGATCAATCCCCGCGCGATACATGCCAGAACTGTTCATGGCAAAGTGAAGATCGCCCTGCGCATCAATAGCGATTAATCCCCCTTCACCACCTACGCTTTTCAGTTCACCTTGCACTACAGTTTCACAGGCGGTATGGACATCTTCTTTGAGATAACGCATGCGTGCCGCAATATCGCCTGCGACCGCATAACGGATGAAGTACTCGCCCATTCCGGTACATGAAATGGCGACATTGCCATTTTCAGCTAGCGTTCCAGCGCCGATGATTGGCGAGTCGCCCACACGACCAAAACGCTTGTTGGTGATCCCCCCCGTACTGGTCGCCGCCGCTAAATTACCCTGTTGATCCAGCGCCACCGCGCCTACCGTGCCAAATTTCTTATCATCGGGATATTCACTTTGCGGCTCTTGTTCCGCAGATCCAGATAGGTAGGTAGCTTCTGAAAGTGCGAAGCGATCTTGCTGCTTCATATTTTGCAGCTGTTCATAACGGCGCTCAGTAAAGAAATAATCCTGTTCGGTATAAACATGACCTTGCTGGAAGGCAAACTGCTCAGCCCCTTCACCGATCAAAAATACATGCTCACTATGGCGCAGCACATCGCGCGCAAGTTGAATGGGATTTTTGATGTGGCGCACGCCCGCAATCGCGCCCGCTTCACGCGCTGCACCATGCATGACTGAGGCATCCATCTCCACCATTTCATTGTGCGTCAGTACCGATCCTTTGCCAGCATTAAACAGCGGAGAGTCTTCCAATACCGACACCGCAGCAACGACCGCATCCAGAGCATCCATACCTTGTGTTAACAATTGATGTCCGGCTCGCACGGCCTGTTCTAAGGTGTTAAGAATGTCCGCACGCAGTGATTCACTCATCTGCTCGCGAAAAATCGTGCCAGCACCACCATGAATGGCAATCGCAAAAGGCTGTGACATGACTTGTATTCTCCAATAAGGTTAACCGTTTTATTTCGGTTTTTAGAATGGGCGTATAGTGCCAAAGTTCGCAATAAAAAAGCGCTAACCGGATCGCGGTTAGCGCTTTTCAAATCTATCGTACTACGAAAATAACGTACTACTTAGCGAGATGGGCTCACTATTAGTGAGAACCACAACCGCCGCCGCCACAGCAGCCGCCTTCTTTCTTACCGTGACCATGGTGATCGTGATCGTGGCCTTCGCCACCACAACAACCGCCTTCATGATCATGGTCGTGATCGTGGTCATGACCACCACAGCAGCCGCCACCTTGGTGGATATGGCCGTGAGCCATTTCTTCTTCTGTTGCAGCGCGAACAGCAACCACTTCAACGGTGAAAGTCAGTGATTGGCCAGCCAGCATGTGGTTACCATCAACCACAACTTCGTCACCATCCACTTCAGTGATTTCAACTGGGATTGGACCTTGGTCAGTATCCGCTAGGAAACGCATACCTACTTCTAGCTCATCAACGCCTTGGAACACTTCAGCAGGAACACGTTGTACCAGATCTTCGTTGTGCTCACCGTACGCATCTTCCGGTGCGATCGTTACGGTGAATTTATCGCCAGCCACTTTGCCTTCCAGCTCACGCTCAAGACCTGTGATCAGGTTGTTGTGGCCATGCAGGTAATCCAGTGGCGCATCAACAGTAGACTGATCCACTACCACGCCATCTTCGATAGTCAATTGGTAAGCAAGACTTGCTACCGTGTTTTTTTCAATTTTCATAACTGCTCCAGGGAGGTTGTCTCTTCGCCGTCAAATACGAACCAAGAGAGGAATGTTGCCGATATTATGAAGATCATGCGCAGAAACTCAATTACTCTGGCTTAAAAATCCCGATCATCTGTTCATTGGCATGCTGACTCTGCTCAACGGATTTAGGTTTACGCTGTTCATGAAACCCACATTCGACGCACTCTACTAGTTCGATGCTGTTCTCCATCCACCATTGCAATGTATCTGCCGTTTTACACTGAGGACAGGTTGCTCCGGCGATAAAACGTTTTTTCTGTTTCACGAGATTGTACTACTCCTTTTCCCAATACTGCCGCGAGAGCTGATCACTATCCATCTCTCGATTGAAAATCTCTTCAAGTTCAGTGCGTGCTTCTTTGGCGCGCAGTTCGAGTTGTTTATCTTCATTATGTTGCGGTAGCAGTTCTTTGAGCATGGTCTTATCCAGACGATGAAAATGCTCTTCGGCACGCTTCGCTTGATAAGGGTGCATCCCCAATTGGATAAGGGCTTTGCGCCCCAAATCCAGCGCACTTAAAAAAGTTTCTCGGGTGTAGTTTTGTACACCAAGACTCATTAATTGATAAGCCTCTACTCGGCTGCGAGCACGCGCCAGTAGCTTGAGGTTGGGGAAATGGTGTTGGCACAGCTCAACAATTTTGATCACTTGCTCTGGGTCATCGGTACAAATCACCAGAGCTTCGGCTTGCTCTATACCGGCAGCGCGCAGCAACTCAAGGTTACTCGCATCACCATAAAAGACTTTATAACCATACTTGCGCAGCAAGCGCACTTGGCTGGCATCGCTTTCCAAAATGGTCACTTTGATTTTGTTGGCGTACAGCAAGCGGCCGACAATCTGCCCAAAACGACCAAAGCCGACGATGATGACACGCGGCTCTTTGTTTTCTACATCCGGTGTGAGAGGGGCTTCTTCAGTATTGAGTTGGCGGGCAAACCAGTGTTTTTGAGCGCTGAGTAGTAAAGGAGTGGTAACCATAGACAAACTGACAACCACCAACAAAAAGGAGACTTGCGCATGGTTCAACAAGCCTTCTGTGTTGGCGGCAGTAAAGATCACGAAGGCGAATTCCCCCCCTTGGCTTAAAATCGCCGCCATTTTGCTGCGTGCTTTCGCAACGGTGCCGGAAAGCCGAGCCAGCAAATATAAGATCAGCCCTTTGATGATCACCAAGCCCAACACAGCTAGCATAATCTGCAGCGGCTTGACGAGTAACAACCCCACATCCACCGCCATACCGACCGAAATAAAAAACAGCCCGAGCAGCAGTCCTTTAAAGGGATCGATAGCAATTTCCAATTCATGGCGAAACTCGCTTTCTGCGAGGATCACCCCTGCTAAAAAAGTGCCTAGCGCCATCGAAAGACCAACCTTCTGCATCAGCAACGCGATACCCACCACCAGCAGCAAAGCCGCGACAGTAAACAGTTCGCGCACTCCGCTCAGCGCGATATAACGAAACAGTGGGTTCAGTAAAAAATGCCCGCCCAGCAATAAAGCTGCGATCCCGCCCATCATCCACAATGCACTCAGCCAATCGCCACTGCTGTTACCTGCGAGGATCGGCAGCAAAGCCAGCATGGGAATCACCGCTATATCTTGAAACAGCAACACCGCAAATCCAGATTGCCCGGCCTCAGTGCGTGTCAATTCATGCTCTTCGATGACACGCAGGGCAATCGCGGTGGAAGAAAGGGCCAGCCCCATGCCTATCACTAATGCGCTTTGCCAACTCAACCCAAGCAAATGTGCTACGCTGGCCAGCACAGCGGTCGTCACCACTACCTGCGCACCACCCAAACCTAAAATAGGCCCACGCAGATTCCACAATTTTTTCGGGTTCAGCTCTAAACCAATCAAAAACAGCAGCAGCACCACACCAAATTCGGCAAAGTGCATAATCGCTTCCACATCGCGGATTAAGCCCAATCCCCATGGACCAATCGCAACACCTGCGAGCAAATAACCCAATACGGTTCCTAAGCCCGCCCGCTGCGCGATAGGCACAGCAATCACCGCAGCGGCAAGAAACACCACGCTGCTACTGAGAAAATCACTGGTCAGTGGCGTCATAGAGCCCTCCTTGCCAGTGGGCGATCTCTTGTAACCATTGCCGATAGCGCCGCGCATGCTGCTCACGCTCTTCATCACTGATGTTGCGTGACCAATAGAGCACCAAAGGCTCTACCCAATTCATCTGACACAAAGCGGCACTGAGTTCAAACGGCTGCAGGATTTCATTCAGCGGATAACGGTTATAACCGCGTTGATCGTAAGCGGTGTGGTTGCCACCCGTGGTGATCACGCTGCGCCACAGTTTACCTTTCAGCGCACTATTTTTACCGAAAGCAAAACCTTTACTCAGAACGCGATCGATCCACTCTTTCAAGAGCGCAGGGCAGGAATACATATAGAGGGGATGTTGCAACACCAACACATCATGCTCACGCAAGCGTTGCTGCTCAGCGTGCACATCAATAAAGAAATTGGGGTAAGTGGCATAGAGGTCAACAATCGAAACATGCTCTAAATCCGCAATGTGTTCAATCATCACCTGATTGGCAACGGAGTGTTGTGGATCGGGGTGCGCATACACCACCAACACTTTGGCTTTCGTTTGCTCTCGGTTGACCAAGTTGCGCACTCCGCTGATTTGTTACTAATCCGTTACTCAGCATCATAACCCAATTTGTATAATGATCGACATTTATCCTTATTCCTCCTACTATTCCGAGCGAAAATTCAACGAGCGATAAAACGATTTTTATGATTACCTTCTCTGAGATTCAGCTACTGCGCGGCGGCAAACCACTCCTTGAGCAAGCTTCAGCCACCATTCATCCCGGCGACAAAGTGGGTTTAGTGGGTAAAAACGGTTGTGGCAAATCCACCCTGTTTGCCTTACTGAAAGATGAACTGACTATTGATGCAGGCTCCTTCAGCAAACCCGCCTACTGGGAGCTGGCTTGGGTAGCGCAGGAAACACCGGCGCTGGATCGCAGTGCACTGGAATACGTGATCGATGGAGATCGCGAATACCGCGAACTAGAACGCCAACTGATAGAAGCTGAAGCGGCAGACAACGGAACCAAAGTGGCCGAATTGCATGGCAAGATCGAAATGGTCGGTGGTTACAGCATTCGCGCCCGTGCCTCTGAGTTGCTTGACGGCTTAGGCTTT
Organism: Vibrio metoecus; assembly: GCF_009665255.1. Classification (NCBI taxonomy): domain Bacteria; kingdom Pseudomonadati; phylum Pseudomonadota; class Gammaproteobacteria; order Vibrionales; family Vibrionaceae; genus Vibrio; species Vibrio metoecus. The sequence continues at coordinate 116,196 of NZ_CP035686.1, read as the reverse complement.
ACTCAAGAACAAATGAGCTGGAGCCTGACCCAATTTTCTGGTGGTTGGCGGATGCGTTTAAACCTCGCGCAAGCGCTGATTTGTCGCTCTGACTTACTGCTGCTCGACGAACCGACCAACCACTTGGATTTGGATGCCGTGATGTGGCTGGAGCGTTGGCTGCAAAGCTACCCCGGCACACTGATCCTGATTTCGCATGACCGCGATTTCCTCGACCCGATCGTCAATCGCATTGTGCATATTGAAAATCAAACCCTGAATGAATACACGGGGAACTACTCGTCGTTTGAAACTCAGCGCGCACAAAAAATGCTTCAGCAACAAGCCATCTACCAAAAGCAACAAAAGCAGATGGCGCACATGCAAAGCTACATTGATCGCTTCCGCTATAAAGCTTCAAAAGCTCGCCAAGCACAAAGCCGGATCAAAGCGCTGGAGCGGATGGAAAAAGTGCTGCCTGCACAGTTTGATAACCCATTCAGCTTTGAATTTCGTGAACCCGCGGCACTACCTAACCCGATCCTGATGATGGATCAGGTCGCGGCGGGCTACGGCGATAACTTAATCCTTGAGAAAATCCGCCTCAATTTGGTGCCGGGCAGCCGCATCGGCCTGCTTGGTCGTAACGGTGCGGGTAAATCAACTTTGATCAAACTGCTCTCGGGTGAACTCAAACCGCAAGCGGGTGACTGCACTTACTCGCAAGGGGTGAAAATTGGTTACTTTGCGCAGCATCAGTTGGAAACTCTGCATCCGGAAGAGACGCCGCTGCAACACATGATGCAAATCGCGCCAGACAAAAATGAGCTGGAACTGCGTAACTACTTAGGCAGCTTTGGCTTCCATGGAGAGAAAGCGCTCGAAAAAGTCGCGCCTTTCTCTGGCGGTGAAAAAGCCCGTTTAGTGTTGGCGCTGATTGTGTGGCAAAAGCCTAACTTACTGCTGCTCGACGAACCCACCAACCATCTGGATTTGGATATGCGTCAGGCACTGACGTTTGCGCTACAAAGCTATGAAGGGGCGATGGTGATCGTCAGCCATGATCGCTACTTGCTGCGTGCCACCACCGATGATCTCTATTTAGTGCATGATCACCAAGTCGGCCCGTTTGATGGTGACTTGAATGACTACTACAAATGGCTCACCGATCAACAAAAAGCCGAGCGTAAAGAAACCCAACCGAACAATGCCGTGAATAGCGCGAACAGTGCCGCTGCGAAAAAAGAGCAAAAGCGCCGTGAAGCAGATTTTCGTAAGCTCACTGCGCCAATTCGCAAAAAGTTGACACAGTTAGAAGAGAAACTCGATAAGTTGAACCACGTCATCAGTGAGATGGAAGCACAATTGTCGGACACCTCACTGTACGAAGCACAGAATAAAGCGACACTGACTGAGGTGTTGGCTAAACAAGCCGCCGCCAAATCCGAGCTTGAGCAAGTCGAGCTAGAATGGATGGCCGAGCAGGAAACCTTGGAAGAGATGGAACAGGAGTTCAACGGTTAAATGAATGATGAGCACGTCAAACCAAGATTAACACTGGAAAGACTCTGGCAATTCAGCTTGCAGTATTACAGTGTGCGCGAGGTAAAAGAGGCGTGCTTACGATTACAAAATAGCCATCACGGCAATGTCAATCTGCTGCTGTTACTCAAATGGCTAGATGAACAGCAGCTCACTTTTGCGGAAGCCGACTGGCCAACGGTGCTGGAATGTTTGAGCCATTCGGAAACTCTGCTGCACGATTTTCGTGATTTGCGGCGACGCTTGAAAAGCCATTTGCCAGACACTCTCTATCGCGAAGCACTACAGTTTGAACTGCAACTGGAAAAGCAGCAGCAAGCGGATTTGGTTGATTGTCTCAATCGTTTAACGCTCTATCCCGCACAAGTGCTACCACTCACTCAGCAATACTGTAAAATGCTTGGCGCTGAATACTTAGCCGAGCAATTTTCTGCTCCGCACTGTGAACACGATAACTCAAAATCATGACTCAATTTATTGCTGCCAAGGGGCTTGCTAATCCCCACTTACAAACTCTGCTGCCTCGCTTACTGCGTAAACAGCCGCTGTTTAGTGCCGAATGGCAAACCCTATTCACGCCTGATGGTGATTTTCTCGATCTAGCTTGGAGCGAAGATTGGCGCACACCACACGCGCAGTGTAAGCCGCTGTTTGTGTTGTTCCACGGCTTAGAAGGCAGCTTCAAAAGCCCTTATGCGAACGGCTTGATGCACGCCTTTGCAAGGCAGGGCTGGCTCTCGGTGATGATGCATTTTCGCGGTTGCAGTGGTAAACCCAACCACTTAGCACGCGCTTACCATTCCGGTGAAACGGGTGATGCGCGTTTTGTGCTGGAGTATCTGCGTAAACAATTACCAGAGCGTCCGATCGTTGCCGTCGGTGTTTCACTCGGCGGTAACATGCTCGCGAACTATCTTGCGCAGTATCGTGATGATCCTATCGTCAGTGCCGCCACCTTGATTTCCGCGCCACTCGATTTAGCCGCCTGCTCACAACGTATCGAGCAAGGTTTCTCTAAAGTGTATCGCGCCTATCTACTCTCTTCATTGAAGAAAAATGCCATCGCGAAATACCCACTGCTGGAAAATGCTTTGCCACTGAGCCCGGAGCGGATCCGCGCTATCGCTAAACTCGCCGAGTTTGATGATGTGATCACCGCGCCGCTACACGGTTTTCATGATGCTGCCGATTATTATCAGCAGTGCTCCGGGATTAAACAGCTGACTCAGATCCGCGTCCCGACTCAGATCATCCACGCCAAAGACGATCCGTTTATGACCGAAGCGGTGATCCCAGATTTCCCGCTACCAGCGAACATCGATTACCGTTTGTTTGAGCATGGCGGCCATGTGGGCTTTCTAAGTGGATCATGGCTAAAGCCCCGCTTTTGGCTAGAGCAAACCCTGCCCGAGTATTACTCACATCTGCGTGATGACTTTCTGCATCAATCCTAACGCGCCCCTCCCCTTTTAATGCCGTATCATTGTAAGGGGAAAGACTCAAACGACTTGGAGTGAGCGCTCCAAGTCGAGTTGGGCTCTGTCATAAAATAAAGAGGTATTTATGATCATTCCATGGCAACAAATTGCTCAGGAAACACTCGACAATTTGATCCGTGAATTTGTACTGCGTGAAGGCACAGATTATGGTGATGTGGAAGTGTCGCTGGAGGAAAAAATTGCTCAAGTACGCGCGCAGTTACAATCTGGGCAAGCTGTGATCGTCTATTCAGAATTGCATGAAACCGTGGATATTAAATGCCATCCGTTTTAGCCAAGCAGTGACGGCTTCATTTTCCGTGCTATAGTCATTTCCGGGTGGTGCCTGAGTTAGCACCAAAATCAAGGACTTAAGGACAAGGTTTGTCATGTCAGCCAAACATCCGATTATTGCGGTGACGGGTTCTTCCGGCGCCGGAACTACAACCACCTCTGAAGCCTTTCGCAAGATGTTCAATATGATGAGCATCAAGCCTGCTTGGGTTGAGGGGGACAGTTTTCATCGCTTCACTCGTCCAGAAATGGATGTAGAAATCCGCAAGGCGCGCGAGCAAGGTCGCCATATCAGTTACTTTGGTCCCCAAGCCAACGATTTCCCAACCCTTGAAGAATTCTTCCGCCAATACGGAAAAGTAGGCACCGGCCAAGTGCGCCGCTACTTACACACCTTTGATGAAGCAGTTCCGTATAACCAAATGCCCGGTACGTTTACGCCTTGGCAATCACTGCCCGAAAACTCAGATGTGCTGTTTTATGAAGGCTTACACGGCGGTGTGGTCGATGGTGATGTCAATGTCGCGCAACACGTCGACTTTTTGATTGGTATGGTGCCGATTGTTAACCTTGAGTGGATTCAGAAATACGTACGTGATACACGCGATCGCGGCCATTCACGTGAAGCGGTGATGGATTCCATCGTCCGTTCAATGGACGACTACCTTAAATTCATCACCCCGCAATTTTCGCGCACCCACATCAACTTTCAACGTGTGCCCACAGTCGATACTTCTAACCCACTCAATGCTAAAGGCATTCCAACGCTGGATGAGAGTTTTGTGGTGATCCGTTTTCGTGGCATCAAAAATGTCGATTTCCCCTACTTACTGGCGATGATTGATGGCTCATTCATGTCACGCCACAACACCATCGTGGTGCCTGGGGGCAAGATGAGTTTTGCCATGGATTTGATTGTGCGTCCGCTACTGCAACAACTGATCGAAACCGGAAAAATCGGCTAGATCCGACCAGTGATGAATGCTTACTTTTCATACCGTGATCATGTGCACATTTTTGCGTAGCAAATTGGACTACTGACACGATTAAAATCAAGAAATCGATTTCGAAAAAGGATACTATTCTTAACCGAAACATAAGATAGCTTGCAGCCTTGGGTAACACCTCTTATTCTAGTAAGCCCAATTGAGGCTTCGCTAAAATATGGATAGCGGCAAGCGTACCCTGCAGAGGAAGTGAGATTATTATGGTTCTAGGTAAACCTCAAACCGATCCAACACTAGAGTGGTTTCTTTCACATTGTCACATTCATAAGTACCCATCAAAAAGCACACTGATCCACGCGGGTGAGAAAGCGGAAACGCTGTACTACATCGTAAAAGGTTCAGTTGCGGTACTGATCAAAGATGAAGAAGGTAAAGAGATGATTCTCTCTTACCTGAACCAAGGTGATTTTATCGGTGAGCTTGGCTTGTTTGAAGAAGGCCAAGAGCGTACCGCTTGGGTTCGTGCTAAAACACCTTGTGAAGTGGCTGAAATCTCATTTAAGAAATTCCGTCAATTGATCCAAGTAAACCCAGATATCTTGATGCGCCTTTCAGGTCAAATGGCTCGTCGTCTGCAAGTGACCAGCCAAAAAGTTGGCGACCTTGCGTTCCTAGACGTAACTGGCCGTATCGCACAGACTCTGCTGAACCTTGCACGTCAGCCAGATGCGATGACTCACCCAGATGGTATGCAAATCAAGATCACTCGCCAAGAGATCGGTCAAATTGTTGGCTGTTCTCGTGAAACCGTTGGCCGCATCCTGAAGATGCTGGAAGAGCAGAACCTGATCTCTGCCCACGGTAAAACCATCGTGGTTTACGGCACTCGCTAAGCATTCCCGATAAAAAATAGCCACCCTGCGGTGGCTATTTTTATTTGCATCATACGCTAAATTTAACGGTTCGTGCTTTCAAAAATCTTATCCGCCGAAGCTTCGACAAATCCGGGGTACAGCAATCCATTCGCCATTGGATAACGTTTGGCAAACTCATAAAAGCCACCGGGGATCATCTCCGCGCCTTCGTTAAAACGCACTAACACTTTATCAGCCATGGTCGAAGACTGTTCGAGCAAGACTTCTGGTGAGCCTTTTACTTCCCCACCCGATTCATTGATGCTAAAGCCATGTTGGCGCAGATGGTCATTGACCTGTTTCACTTCATGCAGCGCATTGAGCTGATTCACGCTGACTGTAAAGTGGTTTGCACCATAACCATGCGCCGCAAGCCAAGCGGCATACTCACTCTCTTTCGCCAAAGTAAGATAGTCGGCATGGCTTAAGCTCCATAAGCGACCGCCATACAAAAAAGCCTCACTGGCTAATGCTTGTGGCTGAACTTGTGCCACCAGCTTTTCAACAATCGCTTGCAGCTCAGGTGAACACTCTTCCACTTTCAGCTCACTAATGAAAACCTTAGGCTGCAAAGGATCGGGATGTTCAAAATGCTTAGCAAAGAGTTTTTTACTTTTGAATTCATACTCACCACACGCTTGATAGCCGAGCGCCAAAAACGGCTTCGCCATCGTTTCTAATCCTAGCGGCGCGACATTAAAAGTACGCAGCGCGATGTGATCATTAATCAGTGGCTCATCTTCTTGTAAGAGTTGATGTACTTTCTCTGCCGACGGGCAGAGGCGCTCAATATAATCATTCCAGAGCGATTGGAATAAAGCTGTTGGCGTCATAACGCCTCCTTGTTGATCCTATGAAACGCAAAGGGACTAAGGTTAGACACCGTGTAATTTATCCAGCGCTAACACGATAAAGCTTTCAACCTGTGACGAAAAAAGTGCCTACTTGGCTGCGCAGGCACAAAATAAATTATGATTAGAGTTCAACGCCCGGGCTCAAGGTAGCAGGAAGCAATGTTGTCTCCCCTTCCATTGAGGCCATTGGATAAGCGCAATAGTCGGCGGCATAGAAGGCACTGGGGCGTAAGTTGCCCGATGCTCCAGGGCCACCAAACGGTGCATCACCACTGGCTCCGGTTAATTGGCGGTTACGATTGACGATGCCCGCACGAATATGATCGACAAAGTAATCCCACTCGTCATCGTCAGTCGAGACGAGTCCAGCGGATAAGCCAAAGCGGGTATCATTGGCAAGCTCTACCGCTTGCGCCAAAGTCTGGTAACGCACCACTTGTAGCAAAGGTCCGAAATATTCATCATCCGGCAAGCGCTCAATCGCCGTGACATCAATGATCGCTGGTGTGATAAACGCCGCATGCAAAGCGCGAGCTTCAAGCAGACTTTTACCGCCTAATGCTTGTAGATGGGATTGCGCATTGAGGATCGCTTGTGCCGCAGCTTCGGAAACTAAGGGGCCCATAAAGGGAGCAGGCTCAGCAAAGGGCTGATCAATACGCAGCTTAGCCGTTACCGCAACCAGTTTCTCTAGCAACACATCGCCTTTCGTCCCTAGTGGCACATACAAGCGGCGCGCACAGGTGCAGCGTTGACCACTACTGATAAACGCCGATTGAATAATGGTGTAAACCGTGGCATCCAGATCGCCATAGTGCTCTGAAATCACCATAGGATTATTGCCGCCCATTTCCAGCGCCAGCATTTTGTCCGGCTGACCTGCAAATTGGCGATGCAGCAGATGCCCAGTATTGGCACTCCCCGTAAACAGCAAACCATCAATCCCGCGTGATTGCGCGAGCGCAATCCCCGTCTCTTTTGAGCCTTGAACCAGATTGATGACACCAGCAGGCAAGCCAGCCTGTTGCCATAACTGCATCAAGACTTCGCCAGTCCACGGGGTTTGCTCAGAAGGCTTAAACACCACGGTATTGCCCGCCAGCAGCGCAGGCACTATATGTCCATTCGGTAAATGGCCGGGGAAGTTATACGGCCCAAACACCGCCATCACACCCAACGGTCGATGGCGCAATACCAGCTGATTGCCCGCCGCTTCACGCACCGTTTCACCAGTACGCTCATGATAAGCACGAATCGAAATCGCGATTTTTCCGGCAATTGAAGCCGCTTCCGTGCGCGTTTCCCACAAAGGCTTGCCCGTCTCTTTAGCAATCACTTGCGCAATCTGTTCGCTGTTGGCTTTCACCAATTCCGCAAAGGCCAACACCTTCTGTTCACGCTCGGCAAATGGGCGTTTTTTCCAGTCCACGAACGCTCGGCGAGCCGCGTTTACCGCGGCTTCCACTTGTTCAACACTGGCACTGTAGCCTTGCCATAAAAGCTCATGGCTATAAGGCGTATGTGATTCCAACTTTTCACCGGTTCCCGTCACCCATTCACCGGCTATCCAATGTGTCATGACTATCCCCTACTGCGCCAAAATCCGTAAATAATCCCCAGTGCTCACTTCTAACGCCGCGGCGACTTTGGGGGAGATGATCACCGCGTTATCTTCTTGGCTGTATGCGGCTTTGGCCGCCGTAGCCCGGAAGTTCTCAAACGAGGTATTACACATAATGAAATTCTGCGAGCTCGAATGTTCTGCCACTTCAACAATAGCGCGTACTGAGTGGCGCACCGATTCGATATTGTTCAGCTCGCACTCCACGGTTGGACCCGCATCAAAAATGTCGACGTAATTGCGACAGGTGAAGCCCTCTTTCTCAAGCAATACCAAGGCAGGTCGCGTGTTTTCATGCACCTGACCAATCACCGCTTGCGCTTCTTTGCTCAGCAAGTTGACGTAAATTGGCAACTTGGGCATCAAGTCAGCGATAAAGCCTTTTTTGCCAATCCCAGTCAGATAATCGGCCAAGGTGAAATCAATCGAGAAAAAGTGCTCTTGCAGCCACTTCCAAAATGGTGAATTGCCATCGGCATCGGAAACGCCACGCATCTCAGCGAAAATGGTTTTGGAAAAACGGTGTGAGTGTTCCGCCATCATCAAAAAACGGCATTTAGACATTAAACGACCATTCAAGCCTTGGCGAAATTGAGGGCGCAAAAACAGAGTACAGATTTCGCTACATCCGGTGTAGTTGTTACCAAACGTCAACAACTTCACCACATTGTTGACACCCAATTTAGGTGACGAGTGGACTATGGTGCTGATGTGATAGGAATAAAACGGCACATCCCAACCAATTGAGGCTTCAATACCCGTGGTACCCGCCACTTGTCCGGTTTCGCTATCAACCCCGACCATCAAATAGCCTTCATCGCCGGGCGTGGTGACGTTCGGTTTGCTAAAGCTGTATTCAGAGTGGGTAATACGATTGGTCAGTAGCTCTTGATCTACTGGCAATGATGTGAAGCCATGGCCGGACTCGACAGCGCAGGTATGTAGCGCCTCATAGTCCGCCATGCTAATCGGACGAACAACTAGCATCTTTACTCCCTCCCGATGCGTAATCTCTGCATTTCAAAATAGGGCGAACGCTTTATCCCCGTTCGCCCTAGAACTGCAGTAAGTGATAGCGCAAACCTCCGAGGTTCGCAGTCAGGGCTTGCAGTACAAGCCCATCGCTATCACATCAGTGTGGCGATCGCCTTGTCTAAGCGAGCCATACCTTCTTCGATTTCTTGTTGGCTGATGATAAGAGATGGCGTAAAGCGAACCACGCTCGCCCCGGCCACCAACACCATCAAGCCTTGCTTACCCGCAGCGACCAGAATGTCACGCGCGCGGCCTTGCCATTCATCGTTGAGTGCCGCACCAAGTAACAAACCTTTACCGCGGATCTCTTTGAAAATGTGGTATTTCTCATTGAGCTTGGTGAGCTCAGCGCGCATCCACTGCTCACGCTGTTTCACACCAGCCAGTATTTCTGGTTGCGCGACGAAATCCACCACCGCTTCCGCTACGGCACACGCTAATGGGTTGCCGCCATAAGTCGAACCGTGTACACCGACTTTCATGTGCTCAGCAATTTTCGCGGTAGTTAGCATGGCACCGATTGGGAAACCACCACCGAGAGATTTGGCGGTGGCCAGAATATCTGGCGTCACACCAATCCCTTGGTACGCATAGAAATCACCAGTGCGGCCGTTACCCGTCTGCACTTCATCGAAAATCAGTAGTGCATTGTGTTTGTCACACAACTCGCGCACCGCTTGCACAAATTCAGCACTCGGAGAAACAATGCCACCTTCACCTTGCAGCGGCTCCATCATCACAGCACAAGTGCGATCGGAGATCTGTGCTTGCAGTGCAGCCAGATCGTTATAAGGCAGATGAACAATGTCGCCCGGCTTAGGGCCAAAACCATCGGAATAGGTCGCTTGACCACCCACAGAGACAGTAAAGAAAGTGCGTCCGTGGAAACCTTGGTTAAAGGCAATAATCTCGGATTTCCCAGGACCATACACATCGGCCGCATAACGACGCGCCAGTTTGAGTGCCGCTTCGTTGGCTTCTGCGCCGGAGTTGGCAAAAAAGACCTTTTCGGCAAAACTCACTTGAGTCAGTTTTTTCGCCAAGCGCAACGCCGGCTCATTGGTCATTACGTTACTTAAATGCCATAGCTTATTGGCTTGGGTGGTCAATGCTTGCACCATCACAGGGTGGCAATGCCCCAAACAACTCACCGCAATCCCACCAGCGAAATCAATGTACTCATGACCTTGCTGATCCCAAATCCGTGAACCAAAACCTTTTACCGGAATAAACTCCATCGGGTTGTAACAAGGCACCATCACCTCATCAAACGAACCACGATCCACACTCATTTCCACCGTCATTCCCATTCCCTCTCGATACCGCATGCTCTGAGATAAGCGATTCTTCCACAAAATGGCTCTGTGTTAGATTATGAATTTCCTTAAATCATTTGCAGCATTGTATTTACATTTATTTAACCATTTCAATGGTGGATTATCTCGTATGTACAGGACAATGCCATAAACATCACACCACGAACGACTATTTATGCAGCAAAACAGACTAATTATGAAGTAATTTTTATAAGGAAATTAGAAATGAATGGATGAGTCAGGAAAATCAAGGACTGGCAAAGACAGCACAATTCTCTATGAATAAGAGTGAAAACTTGCCAATCACAGATAAATATTTGATAGAAAGCGAAAAAAGTGATCGAGGTCAGAGCCACTCAAACGACACTTTGCGTGCAAAATGCTTAGCGGCGTAAAAAATTAGCAAGCAATTGGTGACCTTGCTCAGTCTTAATTGACTCAGGGTGAAACTGCACCGCCTCAAGCGCTAAGGTTTTATGTTGGAATCCCATGATTTCATCAATGCTGCCATCATTGAGCTCAGTCCATGCGGTCAACTCAAAGCACTCGGGCAGAGTGTCATTTTTAACTACCAAGGAATGGTAACGCGTCACCGTTAGCGGGTTATTCAATCCGCTAAATAAGCCTTGCCCCGTATGACGAATGGGGGAGGTTTTGCCGTGCATCACTTGCCGAGCGCGCACCACTTGCCCACCAAATGCTTGGGCGATCGCTTGATGCCCTAAGCAAACACCAAGGATCGGCAGTTGTCCTGCAAACGCTTCAATCGCCGCAAGTGAGATCCCCGCTTCATTAGGCGTGCATGGTCCCGGAGAAATCACCAAATGTGTCGGAGCCAGAGCACGGATCCCATCCAGATCGATCTCATCATTGCGCACCACTTTAACCTGCGCCCCTAACTCACAAAAGTATTGGTACAAGTTGTAGGTGAATGAATCGTAGTTATCGATCATCAGTAGCATAAGCATCCTTCTTGGTGACGAGAAATCAGTGGCATTCTACGAATCTCACCCACACTTTCAATCGAAACCTCCTCATCGCCCCCAACAGCCCTGCAGAAATTTCATTGATTACTAAAGAAAAATATGAAATCAATCACACATAAAACCACAAATAGCCACCTACACTTTAAGTCACTTGATGCTGTCGAAATGACGGAACTCACTGATCTGCATTTTCTTTATGGCAACCTGACTAATATCGACTAGCATTAATTTAGACTTAGCTAATATAGATAAAGCTTAAATCCATTAGGGGGCAACCATGAAAAGAACCATAGTGATCGGTGCAGGCTTAGGGGGAATGTCAGTCGTTTACGAGTTACGACAAAAACTCCCAAAAGATCATGAAGTCATATTGATCAATGAACACAACGAGTTTCACTTTATTCCTTCCAACCCTTGGGTTGCCTTAGGGGAAAGAACCAAAGAACAAGTGGTTTTGGATCTCACCCCTTACGCTAAAAAATTCAAAATCCCTTTTAATCCAACAGGGGTTACGCAAATCTTGCCCGATGAAAAGACCCTACTCGCGGGTGATGGTACCCAATATAGTTACGATTATCTGGTCATCTGCACTGGCCCTAAACTGGCCTTTGAAACTGTTCCGGGGGCAGGACCAGAAACGGGTTATACCCAGTCCATTTGTACTGTAGATCACGCCGTAAAAGCCTATGAAGCTTATCAAGCGTTAATCGAAAACCCCGGCCCGGTATTGGTTGGGGCAATGCAAGGCGCGAGCTGTTTTGGTCCTGCGTACGAATATATCCTGACCTTAGAGAGCCAGTTACGTAAACTGAAAATCCGCGACAAAGTTCCGATCACCTTTGTTACGAGCGAACCGTATGTCGGCCATATGGGGCTAGGTGGCGTCGGCGACTCGAAAGCACTGATGGAACATGAGTTCCGCGACCGTGGTATCAAATGGATTTGCAACGCTCGAACCACGAGTTTCGATCCCGATACCGCACACTTTGAAGAGCTGAACCGTAAAGGCGAAGTGGACTTTGAACACCATCTGCCGTTCAAAATGGCGATGTTCTTACCGCCTTTCAAAGGTTCTCCCGCGATTGCGGCGGTGCCGAAACTGTGTAACCCAAAAGGTTTTGTCTTCACTGATGAGTTCCAATGTAATCCGACCTATCGCGATATTTTTGCCGCTGGGGTTTGCGTTGCCATTCCTCCGTTAGAAGAAACCCCAGTCCCTGTCGGAGCGCCCAAAACCGGCTTTATGATTGAATCCATGACCACCAGTATTGTGGAGAATATCCTCAGTCTGGAAAGAGGCGAGCCGATGTCCACTCGTCCAACCTTGAATGCGGTGTGTCTTGCCGACATGGGTGACAAAGGGGCTGCTTTTGTGGCGCTACCACAAAACCCACCACGCAATACCAACTGGACCTCGATGGGGCAATGGGTACACATCGCGAAAATCGCCTTTGAAAAGTACTTCATTTATAAGGTCAAACACGGCACCAGTGAACCAATTTACGAAAAATACATCATGGGTGCGGTAGGAATTCATCGAACAAAATAGCAATGAGTTGTCCTCAACTTGAGGCGGCATTTCGCCGCCTCCTTTTTTGTCCGTTTTTTGTTCACTTTTTCCATTTCGCCTCTATTCAATTTTTTCTCGTCAGTTATAATTCGCCGACTTTTTAGACCCCGCTCACGTTCTCTGTTGCCTGCATCTGCAACATCGAATCGGCGGGCGAATAAACACAATTAGGTAGCACACAGAGCAATGACAGTTCAGACTTTTACGCCAAATCAAACCACGACTCTGGAAACGGCGAAAAAAACCATCGCAGAGCAAAGCCAAGGCAGCCAAACGACTGGCAATAAAATTGGTTTTGTTTCCTTAGGTTGCCCCAAAAATTTAGTGGATTCAGAACGCATTCTGACCCAACTGCGCACCGAAGGTTATGAAATCGTCAACAGCTACCACGATTCTGATGTGGTGATCGTCAACACCTGTGGTTTTATCGACAGTGCGGTACAAGAGTCTTTGGATACCATTGGCGAAGCGCTGAAAGAAAACGGCAAAGTGATTGTGACGGGCTGCCTCGGTGCGCGTGAAGATGAAATTCGCCAAGTGCACCCGAATGTGCTCGGCATTACAGGCCCACACGCTTACCAAAACGTGTTGGAGCACGTACACCAATACGCACCAAAACCAGCCCATAACCCGTTTACCAGCTTAGTGCCAGATCACGGTGTAAAACTGACACCAAAGCATTACGCCTACCTCAAAATTTCTGAAGGCTGCAACCATCGCTGTACTTTCTGCATCATTCCATCGATGCGTGGTGACTTAGTCAGCCGCCCAGTGGGTGAAATTATTGGTGAAGCGGAACGCCTGAAAAACGCTGGCGTGAAAGAGCTGCTCGTGATCAGCCAAGACACCAGTGCTTACGGTGTGGATACCAAACACAGCTTAGGTTTCGCCAACGGTTCTCCGGTGCGCCATAACATCAAAGCACTGAGTGAAGAGCTGGGCAAGATGGGCATTTGGATTCGTCTGCACTACGTTTACCCTTACCCACATGTGGATGAAATCATCCCATTGATGGCTGAAGGAAAAGTGTTGCCTTACTTGGATATTCCATTCCAACACGCCAGCCCACGCGTACTAAAAATGATGAAACGTCCGGGGCAAGCCGAACGTACTTTAGAGCGCATCAAAAAGTGGCGTGAGATCTGTCCAGAACTCGTGATCCGCTCCACCTTTATCGTAGGCTTCCCGGGCGAAACTGAAGAAGATTTCCAAATCCTGCTCGATTGGCTGAAAGAAGCACAACTCGATCGCGTGGGCTGCTTTAAGTATTCGCCCGTTGAAGGCGCAGCAGCAAACGAGATTGAAGACCAGATCCCAGAAGACGTGAAACAAGACCGTTTCGAACGTTTTATGCTGGTGCAGCAAGAGATCAGTGCCGCCAAACTGCAAAAACGCATCGGCAGCACCATGCAAGTGCTGATTGATGAAGTCGATGAAGAAGGCGCGATTGGCCGTACTTACGCCGATGCACCGGAGATCGATGGTTTAGTTTACCTCAACGGTGAAACCAACCTGAAACCGGGTGAACTGGTTAACGTTGTGATTGAACACGCCGATGAATATGACCTGTGGGGCAGCGTACTGCACGAAGCGCAGTAAGTTCACGCCATCAACTTAAGAAACTAAAAAGGCTAGCGCACGCTAGCCTTTTGTTTATCAAAAATGCCACTTTCTAGCGACGGCGGCGCCAAACACCAAGCCCCAATAGGCCAAGCAGTGCGCCTAAACCTAATGAACCACCGTAGATGTTAAGCTCCAGTACCGCAGGATCATGATCAGAGGCGCGGAATTGATCCTTGTATTTCGGCAGGTTGCCTTTGAACTCATCGTTGTAGTCAAACAAGGTCGATTCTGCACCGTTAATATGCCAATCGGTCGCATCCACGACTTTGTGTTTAAGGCTTGGACTGACTAACAGATGATCCAGCGCGCCGACTTCATCATTAAATGAGTAGCTCCAACTGTCTGGATGTTTGATGGCAACTGCGTTGAGATAGCCGTAGCTGTGTTTAATCTCTGCGCCTGCATCTCCAAACTGCTCCACACCGGCAATGTAGGTATTGCGTGCTGCACGAATGGTTTTGCCGTATTTCTCTGGTGTGTAGTCCGTCAGCACCAGCATAGGATCTTCCATGCCGTACGAGTTCATATCACCGAGAATCACTTTATGCCCATCGATTTTCGCCAGCGCATCACCCAACGCTACCGCGGCGGCGACGCGGAAGTTTTCACACGCACCTTGGTAATCCAAATCTTGTCCTGCTTGTCCGCCTTGTTCAACGGGCGCGGCATCTTCCCAACACGCTGATCCTTTGGACTTGAGGTGATTAACCGCGACGGTGATTTTCTCGTTGCCACCTTTGATTTTAAAGGTTGGGGCAAGCGTATCACGCTGATAGTTTTTGCCATCTTCAATCACTTTACCATTGGTATCTACCACCTCTGGTGCTTGCTGGCTTGGCATTGGGATGACACGATTTTGCGCCAACTTCACCACTTTATCGCGGTAGATAACACCTGTGGTGATCACATCGGTACCCAGTGAATCGGCAGCATCGGTTTTGCCATCGCCATTCGAATCAATCGCCACAAAGCGGTAATGTTTTTTCTTATCCGCGATTTGGCTATTGATCTGATTAACCAATTGCGCAATCGCCGAACCTTCACCAAAGCCGTTGTTCTCAATTTCCATTAAACCCACGATATCGGCATCCAAACGGACAATCGCATTCACAATCTTGGCTTGCTGCACTTCAAATTCAGCCAGATTGTTGGCGCCACGGTTATCACCATGTTGATTCGCATCGCCACCAAACGGCGAGTTGAAGTAGTTGAGTACGTTGAAAGTGGCAATGCGCAGATCGCCTTCATCCATATCCGGCTTAGCTTGACGCGGTGCGTTATGCACCAGATTTTCTGCCGAGATGGTGTTGGTCACAATCAGGCGATATTCGTTATAGCTGTAGCTCACAACCCCTTCGAGTCCTGAAACCGTATCATCAATTCGGATATAGTCTTCGGTTGAACCATCTTGATCGACATCAGTACGACCAAATGTCGGGTAATACGGAATTTGCCCATCAGGTGCTTTGGCATCGGATTCCACAAACAAGCGGCGCTGCGCGTTATCCAACTTCTGCTGCGAAGCTTGCTCTGAACCGGCTGGATGCTGCTGGTTTGGCTGCATGTTGATGCGGCCTTGTGCCAGCACCATGTTGTTACGGCGCGAATCATAGTCATAACCAAAGGTGCGAGTCACACGCATATCCAGCTCAGGCGTCGTTTTTACCAACATACCTTCGTAACGCTCTAGCGTCTGAGCAAAGTGTTCATCCGAAGGCAGGATCTCGATGGCTTGTGCTTGTGGGGCAGCTTGCTGGCCTTGTTTCACCCACTGATTGTTTTCCGCTTTGAGCTGCGTCAGGTTGTAATATTCCTGCACTTTGCCCTTCACGCACACCACATCGCCCGGAGCTAAGTCAGAACTGCTTTGGTTGGTAAACACAAACAGCCCTTCTGAGGTGTTCGGGTTGTAGTCATCTTCCAGCGCTTGCAGATAAAAGCCTTTAGTCAGTCCTGTCGTTACTGCACTCACCACACCTTTTACAAAGAAATCCTCATTGGTGATGTAGGGATAACCTTGGATATAGGGAGAAGTGCTGCCTTCACCTTGGATTTCTTGGATGGTGGTAAAGCTTGGTTCTCCACCATCAACCGTACAATTGAATGCGGTAGGTGGTGTGCTGGTATCAAGCGCGCCCAGACCATCAATATTGTCTTTGCCTTGGGTAGCCCAATCGGAAGCTTGGTAAGTGGCGCTTGGGGTGAGTGTAGTTCTGGCGAGCGTATTGTCTTTCGCGAAATCTGCACCGCCCATACTGCCGACCACGTCATGCACCGAACCATGGCTATTGAGCAGCGCAATCGGATCATTGCCATTAAAGTTGACTACCGTATTGTTGGTGATATCAGCGGTCGCAAGAATCGCACTGTTGGCGCTACCGTGGGCAATCACCAGCACATCGCGTGCCGCAATCACTTGCCCATCGAGCGGTAAAGTTTTATCCCACGTGCCGCTGCCGTTGGTCGACATCGCCAGTTGATAGCCATTTAGGCTCACGGCTTGATCGGACGTGTTGGCAATTTCAATTGCTTTATTGAAGCTGCTGCCTTCAACGTATTGAGAAATCAATAGGTCAGCGTAAGTTGGCGCAACTAAGCCAAAGCTAATAGCCAGAGCTAAAGTCGAGCGGGTTAAATTCGGGGTTGATCTCATTTCCATGATGCACCTTATCCTCCCTGCTTAGTGTTAATTGGTAAACAGGGTGTGTTGAGTCACTGTTTAGTATTAAAGCAAAACCACTTTGCGCGATGAGTGTTGCTGTTTTTCATGCAACACGGAAACATTCAGCATTCATATCGAGACATCTATCTCATCAATAGAGCAAATACTTGAATCAATCGCAAAGTTTCAACAAGCAGAGTAAATGGGCTTTACAACCATCAGATTTCAATAGGATTAAAATTTCACTTCACTTGGTGAAGCAAAATTCACAGCGAGCAAAAGGAATTAGTGAGCGAGTGGTAAAGAGAGGTAACGGTCAAACACGGTTTGTGCATGTCCCGTTTTTTGAGCATTGAGAAAGTACTGGTTCAAGCCGTTGATCAAAGGCGAAGCATTCGGCAAGCTGCGCCGAATCTGCACATGATACTGCTTATTTTTACCCAGCGAATGATGGATGATTTGGCGCTGCAGCACATAAACTCCTAGCTGAATACCACCATAAATCGGTTCAATTTCGCTAATAAACCAATCACAGCGTTCTTTTTGTAACATGTTCAGCGCTTGTTGAACTGAATTTAAGTACAACGAAGGTGCTCTTGATAAGGCAAATCGCTCATAGTTAAATCCGTTTACCCCACACAAGACCCCACTGTCTTTTGACGACTGTAAATCCTTTGTTTGCTCGGGCAAGGTGAAATACCCAAGTTGTATGGTGTAAAGCGGCACAGAAAAATAGCTATAAACTTCTCGTTCTGCTCGATGGCTTGCATCCCAAGTTAGGTCACAGCGGCCACTATCGTGGGCCAGCTCATGCTGGATACGCGCCCATGGCATAAAGTTTATTTGATAATCAATATGCTGAGCTTGTAACGCTTCCAACACCAACGTGGTGGCAGAGCCAGTTAATGATGCCACTTTCTCTTGATCTGATTCGCCTTGCCAATAGGTAAAAGGTGGCCAGACATTCATGTCACCCACGCAAATCCGCAGCGGCTCAGCCCAAGCATTCTGAGCAATACCAATCAAAAGCCATAACCAAAGTTGTCTCATCCACCAAACTCGTCACAGTTGCAATGCTGTAAAGTGTAGCCTTCAATCCTTCAAAACGGGGAAATCAGCCAAGTGCTTATCCCATAAAAATAAAGCTAGGAAACCTAGCTCTATTTTTATTCGGATTATAGTGCTGCCCACAACGCTTAAGGGCGAGCCACAAAACCAACGGCTGTATACACTTTTTTCAGGGTTTGCAGTGCTTTTTCCGAGGCTTTTTCTGCACCATCACGCATTACGCTGTTCAGGTATTCACGATCATTACGAATACGATGGTATTCCGCCTGAACAGGCTCAAGCATAGCGACAATCGCCTCACCCACATCTTTCTTGAATGGGCCGTACATTTCTACGCCTGCGTACTGAGCTTCGATTTCGGCGAAAGTTTTACCTGTCGCTGCAGAATAGAGTCCCATCAGGTTCGCGATGCCCGCTTTGTTTTCAACATCGTAAGCGATACGCGGTGGGGTTTCCGCATCGGTCTGCGCTTTATTGATCTTCTTGATAATCGACTTCGGATCTTCCAACAAGGTGATCACGTTTTTGCGGTTATCGTCTGATTTGGACATTTTCTTAGTCGCATCTTGCAGACTCATTACCCGCGCATTCACAGTTGGGATGTAAGGCTCAGGAATGGTAAAAATCGGTTGCTCTGGGCTGTAGATATTGTTGAAACGGGTCGCGATATCGCGTGCCAGTTCCAGATGTTGTTTCTGATCGCTGCCCACTGGCACTTGGTGCGCGCCATACAGCAGAATATCCGCCGCCATCAGCACCGGATAACCAAACAAACCCGCATTCACATCGTTAGCATAGCGTGCAGATTTATCTTTAAACTGAGTCATGCGGCTCAGCTCACCCATTTGGGTGTAGCAGTTCAAAACCCAACCGAGTTGAGCATGCTCAGGTACGTGTGACTGAACAAATAGCGTGCTCTTTTTCGGGTCAACGCCAACCGCGAGACAGATAGCCAAAGCATCCAATGTCGCTTCATGCAGTGCTTTCGGATCTTGACGAACCGTAATCGCATGCAAATCCACCACACAGTACTGGCAGTCATAATCGTCTTGCATCTGTTGCCATTGACGTAGAGCACCCAAGTAGTTACCGATACTTAGTTCACCTGACGGTTGAACACCACTCAATACAATGGGTTTGCTCATGGGTTTGATTTCCTTGAATGAAATTGAAATTACACAAAACAAAGTGACAAAAACCGCGCACGGAATCGGCGCGGTTCAAGCAGTGTACTCATTAACGAGTATTTTACTAGTATGAACGGCAACTTTTACGCCGAAACGAGCACCACTTCAAGCAGAGTACCAATGTCATCAGAAACGAAGTCTGGCTCTGCATTGGCAATCGGTTCACCGTGGTTGTAGCCATAGGTTAAACCGAAGGAATAACACCCAGCATTTTTTGCCGCCAGAATGTCGTTTTTCGAATCTCCGACCATCAACATTTGCTCAGCGTTCAACTGATGTTTCTCTAATAACCAATTCAGCGCCATCGGATCCGGCTTTTTATTCGGGAAGGTATCGCCGCCAATCACATCACTGAAAAAGTGCGCGATGCCGTGTTGCTTTAGAACATCTGGCACAAATTTAGAAGGCTTATTGGTCACGAGCGCCAGAATAAAGCCCGCTTGGTGCAGCTCTAAAAGCGTGGTTTTAACATTAGGGTACAGGTGGCTTAGTTTGTGCCCTGTTTGTTCATAAAACTCATCAAACAGGTGGCGCGCTTGTGCACGCAATTCTTCACTTAATTCAGGATTGATCGTTAAGCTCTGGCTGAGTGCGCGCGCAATCAACACATCGGCACCGTTGCCGACATAATCACGCACTTGCGCTTCACTTACCGCAGGGTAACCCACCGCACGTGCGGCTTGATCCGCCGCTACCGCTAAATCTGGTACGCTGTCGAGCAGCGTACCATCCAAATCAAAAGCAATTAATTTTATGGATTTCAAAACACGATCCTAAATCAGATTAAATTTTGGCTTTCGCCAGTTCAGCACGCATCTGCTCAATCACCGCTTGGTAATCAGGCTGACCAAAAATCGCCGAGCCTGCCACAAACATATCGGCACCCGCTTCCGCAATTTCTCGGATATTCTCCACTTTCACGCCACCATCAATTTCCAAACGAATTTGACGCCCGCTTTGCTTGATACGTTCACGCACCGCGCGCAGTTTATCTAAAGTATGTGGAATGAAAGATTGTCCGCCAAAGCCTGGGTTCACCGACATCAGCAAAATCAAATCGACTTTATCCATGATGTAATCGAGATGGTGCAGAGGTGTCGCAGGGTTCAGTACCACGCCCGCCTGACAGCCGCACTCTTTGATCAGTTGTAAAGTACGGTCCACGTGCTCTGAGGCTTCAACGTGGAAAGTGATCATGGAAGCGCCAGCTTTGGCAAAGTCCGGAATGATGCGATCCACCGGCTTCACCATTAAATGCACATCAATCGGTGCCGTAATGCCGTAATCGCGCAGGGCTTTACAAATCGGCGCGCCAAACGTCAGGTTCGGTACGTAATGGTTGTCCATCACATCGAAATGCACCACATCCGCACCAGCGGCCAGTACCTTGGCAACGTCTTCACCTAAACGAGCAAAATCTGCGGAGAGAATGGATGGAGCAATGAGAAAATCTTTCATACCGACCTCATGTGAAATGGAATGCGAGCTGAACACAATGTGGCCGCCATTCTACCTAAGCTCGAGATGAGATCCTAGCGTACAACTTACAGCTAAGCGGTGAAATCTGCCGCTTAGCCCACAAGATTACGCTTGCGATGAAAGATGAGGAGTGAAGAGTGCTAATAGCTCATCCACTTTATTACGCCCAGCACCATTACGACTGATGGTACGGTTAGCTTTGACCACATTGAGCTGCGCGCCGCGATACAAACGGCGAGTATGGGTAGTATCGTGATTGGAAATCAGCACCGAAATTCCACGCTCTTTGGCGGTTTTCTCGGCGATATCGGCTAACGCCGCTTGATCGTCTAAGGTAAAACCGTTGCCGGCATAAGAGGTAAAATTGGCCGTAGTCGACAGCGGTGCGTAAGGTGGATCGCAATAAATCACGCTATCGCTTTGCGCGCGAGCGAAGGTTTCACCATACGACGCGCAAATAAAGGTGGCACGCTGCGCTTTTTCAGCAAAAAACTCGAGTTCTTGCTCTGGGAAATAGGGTTTTTTGTAAGAACCAAAGGGGACATTGAAACCGCCTTTTTTGTTGTAACGGCACAGGCCATTAAAACCAAAACGGTTCATATACAAGAAAGCCAAGGAGCGAAACATCACATCATCGCTTTGGTTAAACTGCTTACGAATGTCGAGATAGGCTTCTTTGCGGTTATTTTCCGGCACAAACCAACGTTTAGATTCTGTGATATAAACCTGTGGCTGTACTTTCAGCAAATTGTAGAAATTGATCAGATCCGGATTGATGTCCGCCAGCAGATAACGCTCGAAATCGGTGTTAAGAAAAACCGAACCAGCGCCAACAAAAGGCTCCACGAGCTCACACGCCTCAGGTAGATGACGTTGAATGTCTTCTACTAGGCTATATTTACCCCCAGCCCATTTCAGAAAGGCACGCTGCTTTTTCATCTACTGCTCTAATCTTTCGCCACAAAATAAGGCTGCGGAATGTAACATATTTTTCAGTGAAGCTCAGGTTTATTTCTTACGCTCAATTTCCCGCTGTACTTGGCTAAGCGATTTTGCCCAAGGGCCAAGTGCTTGTAACGGTGCAGAGAGTTTTTCTGAAGCATCACGCGCCATTTGGATGGTCGGATAATTGCCCATGGTGACAATAAACCACTCAACCTCATTGCGTTGGGTTGGGTAGATATACACTTTATTTTGCAGCTTATGTTCATCAAGAAAGGCTTGAACATCCTGCATCGAATTCATGGCCGCTAACTGCAAAGTGTAACTGCGCGGTGACATGGCTTTTAGCTCATCACGCGCAAAAGAAAAACTCACCGGTTTAGACTGCGATGCTTGAGCAGGAGCGGTTTCTAACGTCTTGGTTTTCAACTCAGTCACCGCTTGCGTTGACTCAACGACGTTATTGATCGCTGACGTATCGGTGGCCTCTGCTTTGCCTTGCAGCAACGCGTCCACGACATCGGAATTGATCACTACGCGCTTACCATCATCCTCAATACCAACACTAGCGGTCGTATCGACCACATCTGGTGGTAAAGCGGCCGTATCATCATCCGCCCCACTTCCTTGACCATGAGTTGCTGAACCAGACTCACCATTGGCAGCATTGCCCTCTTGAGTAAGATCACCCGCACTGGCATTTGAATTGAGCGTTGGAATCGCCGTTTGCTCACCGGTAGCGTTTTCTGTGGTCTGCATCTCTTCCGGAACCGGTTTAGAGAGTAACCACCAGTAGCCACCACCAAGTAGCAACAGTAGTAGCAACACAACCAGAGCAATATTAAACGGTGAACCGATGATCGAGCGGATCACCACCCGTTTTTCATTTTTCGTTTCCGCCAACGCCATAATTTCCCCCGGTAATGGATTCACTTTTTTATAAGCATTACGCACTTTACGCTCAAGTTGTGGATCAACATAGCGCATGACTCGATTTTCGAATAAACGATCCGCTTCATCTTCGGAGAGCATCTCAATTTCTAAATCGACCGGCTTATGTTCTTGCCCATAACTTAGACGCGTCAGCAAAGCATCCAGACCATTGTCTTGAGCAAACAACACCACATTGACGTTCCAACGCGGGTTGCTTTGTGCTTCTAACACCAACATCCACAACTCAGACACCAATGATTCGGATAACAGATGCGCATCATCGACCACAATCGCGATATCACAGCTTTGCTCCTCAAACAGGCGAGTAAAACTCTCAGCTAATGAATCTTTCGGGTTATATAATGGCTCAGAAAAAAGCTGTGACAAGATAGTGACACGGCGTTGCTCATCATTTTGATTCGGATGACACATGAGTAACGACTGGTTTTTATCTTGTGCCCAACCCTCTAAAAAGTGCTGTGCTAGCCAAGATTTACCCGCGCCTTGGCGACCACAAACATTCACCAAGTTAGAACCAAAGCGGGTCAGCAATTGCAACCGCTCCAGTAATTCAGTTTGAGACTCTAAATCCAGTTCATGTGCCAAACTCATCGGGCCATCCTATGACAATTGTCAAAATTCAAAATGATTCGCAAAAACCTAGTTTATACCGTGCGGCAGAACTCAATGGCTTGGGCAATGATCGCTTCTGGTACACCTTTCACCACTTCAGAAGTACCGATGCTAGTCGGTAACACTAAACGCAGTTCACCCGCCAAGACTTTTTTGTCACGCATCATGTGTTGCATGAAATCGGCAAAGGTCATGTCGTCCGGCGTGCAGATAGGCAGTTGTGCTTTTTTCAGTATAGCCACGATGCGCTCAAACTGAGCCTGATCGATAAAGCCTTGTAATTGAGCAGTTTTCGCCGCCATTACCGTACCCGCAGATACGGCTTCACCGTGCAACCAATTGCCATAGCCCATGTGCGCTTCAATCGCATGCCCAAAGGTATGACCGAGATTGAGCAGCGCTCGGATCCCAGATTCCTTCTCATCTTGCGCCACCACATCAGCCTTGATCTGGCAACAACGTGCAATCGCGTAAGTCAACGCTTGCTCGTCCAACGCATACAACGCATCCATATGCTCTTCTAACCAGTAGAAAAACGCTTGGTCGTAGATGATGCCGTACTTGATCACTTCCGCCATGCCAGCGGCAAACTCACGCTTAGGCAAAGTGGCTAAGCAGTGGGTATCAATCACGACCGCTTTAGGTTGATAGAAAGCACCAATCATATTCTTGCCAAGAGGATGATTGACAGCGGTCTTCCCTCCAACCGATGAATCAACTTGTGATAACAAAGTGGTCGGCATTTGGATGAAATCAACACCACGTTGATAGCAAGCGGCAGCAAAACCGACTAGGTCACCAATCACACCACCACCGAGGGCTATGACTACCACATCACGGCTGTAATTGTGCTCAAGCAAAAAACTCAGCACCGTGTTAAAGGTTTCTAGGGTTTTGTATTGCTCGCCATCGGGCAGTTCCAGCAGCGCGTGCTGACAGCCTAACTGATCGAGTAAAGAGAGGATAGAAGCAGCATACAGAGGGGCAACCGTTTGATTGGTAATGACCACAACTTTCTGTTTTGCTGAGAGAGGAAGAAGGGCCGGATTGGTAAACAATCCGGCACCGATTGAGATTGGGTAGCTACGTTCACCGAGGTTGACCGTAATCCGCTCCATGGTTTTGCACTCCAATTCGAAGAAACATTACATTATGTGTTCTTCTAGCATTTTTACGATCTGATTGGCTACCACTTTTGCACTTTGATCGTCGGTACGTACCGTGATATCAGCAATCTCTTCATACAGAGGATTACGATCTTCTGCCAATTGCTCTAACACATCGCGTGGGCAATCGGTTTGCAGTAGTGGGCGCTTTTTATCGCGATTGGTACGTGCCAATTGTTTTTCGATAGTAGTTTCAAGGTATACAACGATACCGCGAGCAGACAGTCGGTTGCGGTTCTCTTTACTAATTACTGAGCCACCACCCGTCGCCAGTACGATACCCTGTTGCTCGGTTAGATCATTAATAACGGCCTCTTCGCGCTTGCGGAAGCCTTCTTCACCTTCAACATCAAACACCCATGCGATATCCGCTCCGGTACGTTCTTCGATAACCGTATCAGAGTCGATAAACTCCATGTGCAGTTGTTGAGCTAGGTGTCTACCAATTGTGCTTTTGCCAGCGCCCATAGGGCCAACAAGGAAAATATTGCGTTTCTCAGCCATGTTCAGCAGTAATTTACAACGTTAATTCAATGACATCGCCACAAGAGTTGTTGGACATCAGCCAACCATAGGAATGCTTGTGGCACCTATTCCTCACCGATATTTCGTGATAAGACCCGAAATTATCTAGATATGGTGCCACTATTGCAACTTTAATTTTTGTTCGCTTGTTACACACACGCTAAGTTATTGAATGACCACTTTCGGCGTGACGAAAATCAACAGCTCACTTTTGCCCATTTGCTCGTACGTTCGTCTAAATAGCGCACCTAAAACTGGCAGGTCTCCAAGCAGCGGCACCTTATCCACTGAATTATTGATGCTGTGCTGGAAAATGCCACCTAATACGACTGTTTCTCCATTATTCACTAACACTTGTGTGCCAATACGCTGAGTATCGATCGATACCGCTTCACCCGTACCGGTTTTCACCGTTTCACCGCGGCGGTCTTGAGTCACACTCAAATCCAGCACCAAGCGGTTATCCGGCGTAATTTGCGGGGTAACTTTCAAGCTCAATACCGCTTTTTTAAACGATACGGTAGACGCTCCACTCGATGATGACTCAAGGTATGGGATTTCCGTACCCTGCTCGATGTACGCTGGTTGTTTATTAGTGGTAATCAAACGAGGGCTAGAAATGATTTCTGCTTTCGACTCGTTTTGGAGTGCTGAGAGCTCTAAATCCAATAAGGTATCGGAACCAAGCTTAGCCACTTGGAAAGCGATAGAGGAAGCGTTCGCTGATGCTGACGCCAAGTTCACATTTAAGAACTGATCGACCGGAAATTCGTCGTCAGCCAAAAGTCCTTGTTGCCATAAGTTGCTTTCAATACTTCCACCAACGGAATGGCTACCGTTGGTTGACATCACCCCCCAACGCACACCAAGCTCATCCAAGTTACCCTCTTTGACAGTAACTATACGTGCTTCGATTTGCACTTGCTTGACCGGAATATCCAGCGATTCGATGATCTCGCGGATCACGGCAATATTATCGGGTAACTCTCGGATCAGTAGCGAGTTAGTACGCTCATCAATGCTGATCGATCCCCGCTCAGAGAGCATATTGACGTTGCCTTCTCCGCCAATCATGGCGGCGATATCTGAAGCTTTAGCAAAATTGATTTTGATGATTTCTGATTTTAAATCACCCAGTTCTTCCGCTAAACGCGCTTTCTCTAAAGCCTGCTTTTCTCGTAGATCCAACTCGTCTTTGGGTGCAATGAGAATAACGTTACCATCAACACGCTTATCCAAGCCCTTAACTTGCAAGATAATGTCGAGAACTTGCTGCCAAGGCACCCCATCCAAGCGTAACGTCAGGTTACCGACCACCGAGTCCGATACCACTAAGTTGAAGCCGTTATAATCGGCAATTAGCTGCAGTACGTTACGCACAGGAATATCTTGGAAGTTAATTGAAATCAGCTTGCCTTCTTTCTCTAGAATACTTTTCGGCTGTGGTTTTTCATCTGCTTTAAGCTTACTGATCACCACCTCCAAGTATTTTCCTTTCAAGCTGTAGTCATGTTTAAACTCACCATCAATGGTCGCAATCAACTGAGTGCTAGGTTCTTTGCGGAACACTTCTATACTTTGAACAGGAGTGGAAAAGTCCTTTACATCCAATAAGTAAAGCTTGTCATCTGCCACATCCGTTTTTAGCAGCTCAATACTCAGCCCTTCTTGGACTTTTTGAACATCCACGACAACAGAGGGGGAAGCTAACTCCACAATCAGCACTGCGGCTTTGTCTTTATTGACCCGAAAATCAATATTTTGCAGTTGATTGGTAGAAGCCGACTCCGCGCTATGCGCTACGGAAGCAGCACAAAGCACCAAACCAACCCATAAGGTCAGCCAAGCCTGTGCGACATAAGTTTTCAATCCATTTCTCATCGTTATATCTCTATACTTCAACCTATTATTTTAAAGCCAGCTTGACGTTACGCTGATTCCAACACCCTAAGCCATCAGGCAAAGTTTCATTAATTAACAAATAGTTATCGTCAACACGGGTTACTTTTCCGTTATTGTTACCTAGATATTGCCCTGCTTTTACTTTCACCACATTACCCGTTGGTGTCTGAACCAGCGCAGAGATGGAGCCACCGCTACTCATCACACCTTTTAAGCGCAATTGACTGAGTGGGTAACGTTCCAGAGGACCATTTTTAGCCCGAGGCATAGGCTGCCAGCAGTCAGCTTTAACAACAGGCTGACTTTGCACCAAGGCTTCTCGGGGCAACACAAACGGCTCGCGCGCTTTACGCTCTTGGTAAGTCGTCACTTGAAATTCCAAAATCGGCTTGAGTTTGCTGACATCCTTACGCGCATCCCGCTCGACTTGTGCGACAAACCCCACCAAATCATCTTGGTTGGCTTTGCATCCCACCAACAGCGACATCACCATCAGTGGTAGCCAGAATCGGTTATTTTTCATCTTCCACCTCCTGCTTAAACTGATAGGTGTAAGCTTTTACCCGAAAATGCAGCGTGCTACTTTCTTGGCTGACCCGCTGCCAATCGATGTCATCGAAGTTGATAATGCGCGGTAACTTCGCGATTGCCTCAGAGAAATCTCCGATATCGTGGTAATTCCCGGTCAGTTCAATATTGAGTGGAAGGCGATACAAAAACTCTTGAGCTTGACGCTCCCCCCAATCAATCCGAGTAAATGTCAGTGAATTATCCAGACCAAGTTGGTTTACTGATGCCAGCATACTGGCTAGCTCTTTTTGCACAGGCAGTTGGCGTAGTAAAAAATCGTAGCGCTCGTTCAATTCATCCAATTGAGCTTGGATCTGCGGCAAAGCAGCCACTTTGTTTGCTTTGATGCGTAACGTGGCTTTGACGGTTTCTTCCTCCTGCTTGAGTGCTGCGATCTCATCTTGTTTGGGCATCAGATAAAACCAGTATCCTGCGCCTTGCACCAATAGCATCAGCAGCAAGATCACCAGCAATTGGGGTAACACCGGCCATTCTGCCATTTCGTCCAGTTCTAACTCTTGAAAACTAGCCATTGTTCGCCCCACCTTGTGTCGAGTCTGACCTCAAGAACTGAAAGGAAACCTTGAAGCTCTGAAATTGCTTACCAAAGCGTTTGTTACCCGAGACAATTTCATGCATCTCTACGTCACTGAGCTTGGGGGATTTTTCTAAGTTGTCGAGCATGGTCGCTAAGCGAGCTGTAGAGTCACTGATCCCCGTTATCTCGATTTCATGCCCATTCATTTTGATCTTATCGACGTACACGCCTTCAGGGATCAGCATTGGCATCTGATTCATGAAGTCCGTGGTTTTATTGCGTTTTTGCTGTAGCTGCTCAACAACATTCAAGCGAGTCAACAATGCCTTGTGTTCCTCTTCCGTCACCTTGAGTTTGGCGATTTGCTGATCCAACGAAAAGATGTGTTGTTTCAAATAACCAATCCGTTCCTGTTGTTGCGCGACCTGACCACTTAAATATTCTCCAGCACCAAACTGCATCAGTACCGCCAACAACACGCCCAAAACCACAAGCCCCAGAAAGCGCCGTTTATGCGCTTCGCGCCGCTCATCTCGCCATGGCAATAAGTTAACGTTATGCAGCATGTTCACTCTCCAACCATGCTAAACCACGCAAAGCGAGTCCTGCAGCAGTGCTAAAACGTTGGCCATCAACGACTTGGCGTTTACGTTTTGAGACCTGCATTTTGAACAACGCAAAAGGATTCAACACTTCACAAGGCAAAGATAAACGCTGGGACAACGCTTCTGGCAATCCTTCCATCGCCGCACCACCGCCTGATAGCCACAAACCATTGAGGCTTTGTGCTCCATGCACCGACGTAAACAGTTGGATTTGACGCGCCACTTTATCCACCAATTCATTGATAAAACGCTGCGATGAGTCCTGCAATTGGGGAGGATTGAGCATGGATATGTTGGCAGATTCTAAATCGACCAATCGAGTTCCTAGTGGCACATCTTTGTAAAAAGGCATTTTGTCTGGAAAATCCAGGCACAAAGAGCTTTGTGTGTGTCCAATATCAATTAGCATCCAGTCAGCACGGCGATACGCGCGGCTAGCCAACTGCCACAAATGAAGCAAACTGTGTACTTGCACATCCATTAAGATCGGCTCAAAACCTGCTTTCCTACTGGCTTGCAAGCGGCTTTCAACCACTTCTTTCTTGGTGGCATAGACTTGAAACGTCGTCGTACTACTGCGTGCAAGATTTTTTTCCGCCACTTTGACGAAATCAAGGCTAAGATCTTCAACGGGAAATGGAGATTGATGAGAAAAAGCCTGATAAATAGCGAACTCCTGCTCTCGCAGCTCAAGATCGCTATCTATTTGTAATACTTTGCTAATTACCGCGTTATCCGGGATTGCAATCGCGACTTTCTGACTAAATAGAGGCAACCCCTTTTTTAGTTCTTTGAGTTTCTTTACAATTTTCTGATAATCGAGCGTGTGATTATCGGTGAAAATATCAGCGGTAACGAGCAACTCCTCATACCCCATAAGCGCATAGGTGTCGCCCATAGGTTTGAGCACCACGGCTTTAATGCTGTGGTGGCCGATATCAATACCCGTAACTAATGATTTACCCATGAGGCTAAGCTCCAGTAAAGAGTTTCAGCTCGACATGCCTATTTCTCAGTAAATAAGCAGATGATATTTTGCGAGCTAAGGTTTTAGCCTAGAGTACAAGGGTTTGCATTAGTGCAGCCTCAACTAAACAGGGATTCTCCGGTGAAGTTCATAAAGCGTTTATTAGTATTTTCATTGATTTGCATTATTCTTGGAGTCACAACAATCTTTGGTTTCTATTTTTATGTGAAATCAGAATTGCCAGATGTCGCCACTCTACGTGACGTCCAGTTACAAACTCCGATGCAAGTCTTCAGTCAAGATGGCAAGCTCATCGCCCAATTTGGGGAGAAGCGCCGTATTCCTCTCAAACTGGAAGAGATGCCCAAAGAGTTAATTGAAGCGGTAATTGCTACCGAGGATTCTCGCTTCTATGAGCACTACGGATTTGATCCGATTGGTATCACTCGTGCGGCATTTGCCGTAGTCGCATCAGGAAGTGCTTCTCAAGGTGCGAGTACCATTACTCAGCAGCTAGCGCGTAACTTTTTCCTCTCTAACGAGAAGAAAGTGATGCGGAAAATTAAAGAAATTTTCATTGCGATCCATATTGAAGAGCTGCTCAGCAAACAAGAAATCCTAGAACTTTACCTCAACAAAATTTACCTCGGTTACCGTTCTTATGGCGTGGGCGCAGCCGCTCAAGCCTATTTTGGTAAGGAAGTCAAAGATCTCACTTTAGGTGAAATTGCTCTGATTGCAGGTCTGCCGAAAGCGCCTTCCACCATGAACCCTATTTATTCGGTAGAACGTGCAACGAACCGTCGCAACGTGGTGTTACTGCGTATGCGCGATGAGAAATACATCACCCAAGCCGAATACGACGCTGCACGTGCTGAACCTGTCATCTCAAAATACCATGGTGCCGAAATTGAGCTGAACGCCCCTTATGTAGCAGAAATTGCTCGTGCTTGGATGGTCGAGCGTTATGGCGAAGAAGCCGCTTATACCTCAGGTATGAATGTCTATACCACGGTTGAATCCAAGTTACAGAAAGCCGCTAACCAAGCTGCGGTGAATAACCTACTGGCTTACGATGAACGCCACGGTTATCGCGGTGCAGAGAAAGAGCTGTGGAAAGCAAATCAGCCAGCGTGGGGCAGCTCACAACTCACGAATTACTTAAGTAATGAACCCACTTACGGCGACATGTTCCCAGCTGTCGTGCTTGCAGTTCACGATAAATCTGCACAAGTTTGGGTAAAAAGCTATGGCGAACAAACCCTAGCTTGGGAAGATATTAACTGGGCGCGCCGCTTTATTAATGACGACCGCCAAGGACCTCTGCCGAAAAGTGCCACTGAATTCTTAGCCGCTGGGCAACAAATTTGGGTTCGTCCACGCACGGGAGATACCCCCTTAAATGGCTGGAAGCTCAGTCAGGTTCCCAATGCCAACACAGCGTTTATCGCAATGAATCCGGATAATGGTGCAATATTAGCGCTGGTCGGTGGTTTTAACTTCGTGCACAACAAGTTTAACCGTGCCACCCAATCGGTTCGTCAGGTGGGTTCAAGTATCAAGCCGTTTATCTATTCCGCCGCCCTCAATAAAGGGATGACGTTAGCAACACTGATCAACGATGCGCCGATCAACCAGTGGGATGAAAGCCAAGGCACTGCGTGGCGACCAAAGAACTCGCCACCAACGTATACCGGCCCAACACGCCTGAGAATTGGCTTAGCCCAATCCAAAAACGTAATGGCGGTACGTGTTCTCCGCGAAGTTGGCTTGGATGAAACTCGCGAATACTTAACTCGCTTTGGCTTTGACTTAGAGCAGCTCCCCCGCTCTGAAACTATTGCGCTAGGTGCCGGTAGTTTAACGCCAGTCAAAGTCGCACAAGGGTTTTCAGTGTTTGCCAATAATGGTTACTACGTTGAACCGTTCTACATTAGTCGCGTTGAAGATCCATTTGGTAAAATCGAATTTAGTGCTACGCCGAAAGTGGTTTGCCATAGCCAATGCACTTCTGAACTGAACGAATTTGCTGAACAAGATGCAGCAAGCCCGTATGCACCGAAAGTCATTTCCGAACAAAACGCGTTTTTAGTTCGAGAAATGCTGTACAGCAACATATGGGGCGGTGGCGAATGGGGGCTGGTACTGGCTGGAATGGTACAGGCTGGCGCGCACAAGCACTTAAACGTCGTGATATCGGCGGTAAAACCGGTACCACCAACGATTCTAAAGATGCGTGGTACAACGGCTATGGCCCGGGTATCGTCGGCGTAACATGGGTCGGTTTTGATGATCACAGCCGTAACTTAGGTAAAACAGCGCCCAATCCAAATATCGAAGATGATGTTTCTGGTGCGGAGTCGGGTGGTAAAACCGCACTCCCAGCTTGGGTTGAGTTTATGTCACTCGCCTTAGACGGCGTTCCGGTGCAAGAGAAAGTCGTGCCAGACAATATTGTGCGTGTCCGAATCGATCGTGATTCAGGTCTCCTCACCAACAAATTAGATTCGAGTTCTATGTTCGAATATTTCGAAGCGGGGACTGAACCTACAGAATACGTCAGTGAGCATGTGAATGAATCGATTTATTCATCCAGCTCAGGTGAAGAGCTGTTCTAGTTTCACGTAAACCAATAAAAAAAAGAGGCTGATATACATACTATGCAGCCTCTTTTTTTGTCTTCTATTTCGCTCAATGAGCTTGTTGCAAACGCTGTTTGATCACCGAAGCTAATTGCTCGAAGCGTTGACGCAAAGGCGATCCGGGACGATAGACCAACACCAAGCGACGTGATGGAATGGGATTCACCGCACGCAAATAGCACACTCCATCTTTTTTCTTGTCTTCAGGCAATGCTAGCTGCGGCAGTAACGTAATACCGGCTCCCGCCGCCACCATATTACGCAAAGTTTCCAAACTGGTGGCTTTAAAGCGTTCATCATCTTTCGCTCCCGCAGCAAAGCAAAAACCTAACGCTTGATCGCGCAGGCAATGCCCATCTCCTAAAGCTAATACGGTCTTACCTTTCAGCTCCAGCATATCCACTTCATCACGCTCAGCCCAAGCATGATCGCAAGGTACTGCGATGCTCATCACTTCATCATACAGCTCTATTTCTTTAAACGGCGCGGTCTCTTCCACCGAAGCGAGCACCAAGCAATCGAGTTTGCCATCTTCAAGTTGACGCACTAATTGGCTGGTCTGCGCTTCATGCAGATAAAGCTCCAACTCAGGAAAACGTTCTTTCAGTGTTGGGATAATCCGAGGCAGCAAATAAGGTCCTAACGTTGGAATAAAACCGATATGTAAAGGCCCAGTCATGGCTCCGGTTTGCTGGTTGGCCATATCTTTGAATGTTTTCACCTCAGAAAGAATTTTCTTTGCTTGATCAACCAGTTGTAGTCCAGCTTCGGTAAACAGAACTCGGCGGCTACTGCGTTCAAGTAAGGTTGTTCCTATCTCATCTTCCAACTTGCGGATCTGGCCACTGAGTGTTGGCTGGCTGACAAAGCACGCCTCTGCCGCTTTACGAAAATGCTTGTGATCGGCTAACGCGACCAAGTATTCAAAATCACGAATGTTCATGGTTCACCTAGATAGAATGCATCTATCAAAACCATAGCATTAAACGATTAGAGCTATCAAAGAATTTCTTTAACAATAGCCAGCAACAAGAGAGCACATCTCATTGAATCTAAATTACCTATTACGAATGAGGCATAAAAATGTTTACATCTAAAGAAGGTCACACCATTCCACAAGTTACTTTCCCAACTCGCCAAGGTGACGCTTGGGTGAATGTCACTACCGATGAACTGTTCAAAGGCAAAACCGTTATCGTATTTAGCTTGCCGGGTGCATTTACTCCAACCTGTTCATCCACTCACCTACCGCGCTACAACGAGCTGTTCCCAGTATTTAAGGAGCATGGTGTCGACAGCATTCTGTGCGTATCGGTCAACGATACTTTCGTGATGAATGCTTGGAAAGATGACCAAAACGCCGACAACATCACCTTCATTCCTGATGGTAATGGTGAATTTACCGATGGTATGGGCATGTTGGTGGATAAAAATGACCTTGGCTTTGGTAAACGCTCATGGCGCTACAGCATGCTGGTTAAAGACGGTGTGGTAGAAAAAATGTTTATCGAACCGAATGAGCCGGGCGACCCGTTCAAAGTATCGGACGCCGATACCATGCTCAAATACATTGCCCCTCAATACAAGGTGCAAGAATCAGTGACTATTTTTACTAAGCCTGGCTGTCCTTATTGTGCCAAGGCGAAACAAGCACTGATTGATGCCGGTCTACAGTATGAAGAGCTAATTTTAGGTAAAGACGCCACCACAGTGAGTCTACGAGCTGTTTCAGGCCGTACTACGGTGCCGCAAGTGTTTATCGGTGGTAAACACATTGGTGGCAGCGACGACTTAGAAGTCTACCTAAATCAATAAGTTTCTGGGCTCCCACATGGGAGCCTAAAACTGCCCTTTCAGACTGAGAACAAACCGATTGAGGATCCTTAATGAAACAGATTCACGTTGATGTCGCCGTAATCGGCGGTGGTACTGCTGGCCTTGGCGCTTATCGTGCAGCGAAAGCTTACACTCAGAGTGTCGTCATGATTGAAGGCGGCCCTTACGGCACCACCTGTGCGCGTGTGGGTTGTATGCCCTCCAAACTATTGATCGCCGCGGCAGAAAGCGTACACCAAATTGAAAAAGCTCCGGGCTTTGGTGTTTACCCACAAGGTGAAATTGTGATTAATGGTCGTGAAGTGATGGATCGCGTCAAACGCGAGCGTGATCGCTTTGTCGGTTTTGTACTGGAAGGGGTGGATTCAATTCCTGAACAAGACAAAATTACGGGCTACGCGAAGTTTATCGATAACCATACGCTGCAAGTGGATGATCACACGCGTATTCATGCCAAACGTATCGTGATTGCGACGGGTTCTCGCCCTGCTTATCCAGCAGTATGGAATGAGCTCGGCGATCGCCTTGTGGTCAACGATGACGTCTTTGAGTGGGATGACCTACCACAAGCGGTCGCTGTGTTTGGTCCGGGTGTGATCGGTTTAGAGCTTGGCCAATCCCTGCATCGTTTAGGGGTGAAAGTGAAAGTGTTTGGCTTAGGCGGTCAAGTGGGACCACTCACTGATCCTGACGTCATGGCTTACGCGAATCGTGCTTTCCAACAAGAGTTTTATCTTGATGCAGACGTCAAAGTCGAAAGCATGAAACGTATTGATGGTAATAAAGTGGAAATCCAATTTATCAACCAGCAAGGTGAACTAGAAAACTTCATCGTGGATTATGTGCTTGCAGCGACAGGTCGTCGTCCAAACGTTGATAAGCTAGCACTGGAAAATACCGATGTTGCACTGGATGAACGTGGTGTACCCAAAGCGGATCACTACACATTGCAAACCTCGGTACCTTCGATTTTTATCGCAGGCGATGCCAGCAACCAAATCCCGCTGCTGCATGAAGCCGCTGACCAAGGTCGTATTGCGGGTGATAACGCTGGCCGCTTCCCAGATATTCGCGCTGGTTTGCGCCGTTCAGCAATTTCTGCTGTGTTTTCTGACCCACAAATTGCCATGGTTGGAGAAACCTATAAGCAGCTGACCCAGCGTCTGGGTAACTGTGGCTGCTTTGCCGTAGGTGAAGTGTCGTTTGAAAACCAAGGCCGTTCTCGGGTGATGTTACGCAACAAAGGTTTACTGCATGTGTATGGTGAACAAGGAACAGGCCGTTTCCTTGGTGCTGAAATGATGGGACCGAATGTCGAGCATTTAGCACACTTACTGGCTTGGGCGCACCAAAACCAAATGACTATTTCGCAAATGCTCGATATGCCTTTCTACCATCCGGTGATTGAGGAAGGGGTACGCACTGCTCTGCGTGACCTGAATGCGAAACTGCATCTTGGTCCAGAAATGATAAAACACTGTTTGGATTGTGGCCCCGGCTGTTAATTTACCATAGTCCAAAGCCCTTCCCGCTTTAAGTTGCAGCTTTAAGTGGGATAGGCATAAGCGAATGTTCTAACCCTAGTGAGCATAAAAGACCAAGCCTGACTTCAACGTCAGGCTTTTCTGTTGGGTTCAATCCACAGCGCTTACCACAAAACCCGTTGAGAGGAATGAATGCATCGTGCTTTTGGTGCGTTATACTCCCCTATGCCCTAGCGGCTTGGCATAGCCAACAAATTAGGAATGAGCTCGGTTAACTTAAGGTGGCATTTATGGCTTGTCGGGATTGTAGCGAACATTGGTTTTGGCAAAAAATCGGCCGCTGCCAGCGCTGTATGGATCAACTCACGGTATTGTCAGTTGTCGTCTGGATCGTTTGGTTCTGGGGTTTTAAGGACGATCCTACCAGTATTGAATCGATCACCCTGATCTTCGCCGGCTTTGCCTTTAACGGCTTACTGTTTCTGCATTTATGGATGAAGTACGTGATCTTGCCTTGGCGTAAACGACAAGGAAAAGAGGATTAGAACCCGAATTAAACTTTCTGCTACGCAGAAAAGAAAAAAGCCCTAAACCTAGTACAGATTTAGGGCCTTCTTAGAGTCTTCTAAGAAAAAGCAGTGGTACAGTAATAGACAGAGCTCTAAGCAAAAGGTTCATAAAAAAATGATCTTTTTTACGATCTTTTTTCTCCGAGATGATTCCTCTTATTACTCAAACAGTTGCACCACTGTTTTTTTCCATTTATCTCATAGGATCGACCAGCTCGCTGAAATGTTAAGACTTCACGCGCGCTTGAGCTTGCTGAAGAGCATGCGCCACTTGTTTGGGTGATACGCCACCGAGTGCGCAGCGTTTCTCTAAACAAGACTCAATGGTCAGGATCGGATACACATCTTGCTCGATCAACGATGAAAACTGTTGTAGTTCAGCCAGAGAAAGTTCCTCCAAAGCCACACCTTTACCGATTGCCGCGACAACAGCCACACCGACAATATGGTGCGCCTCGCGAAATGGAATCCCTTTCGCAACGAGGTAATCCGCCAATTCAGTCGCGTTCGAGTATCCTTGCTTAGCCGCTTCTAACGTACGCGCCGCATTGACTTTAATGCCATCAAAGCAAAGTCCCGCCATTTGCAAGCAATCAAACCAAGTGTCGAGCGCATCAAACAGCCCTTCTTTGTCTTCTTGCATATCTTTGTTGTACGCGAGAGGCAGAGCTTTGACTGTCATCATCATCCCAGCCAATGCACCGTAGACACGGCCCGTTTTACCGCGGATCAACTCCAGCGCATCGGGGTTTTTCTTTTGTGGCATCAGTGAAGAACCAGATGTCACTGTATCAGCTAATTCAATAAAGCCCGCTTCCCCTGTGGTGTAGAAGATCATATCTTCCGCCAAACGCGACAAATGCAGCATAGAGATCGATGCGACTGACATCAGCTCCATCACATGATCGCGATCGGAGACTGCATCCAGCGAGTTACGTGTCGCGCGAGTAAAACCAAGATCCGCCGCTAACACCTCACGATCAATCGCGTAAGCGGTTCCTGCTAATGCACCAGACCCGAGCGGTGATGTGTTTAAACGCGCTAGAGCATCGGTCAAGCGGGACTCATCACGCTCAAACATCTCCAAATAAGCCAAACACCAATGGGCAAAAGTCACCGGTTGCGCACGTTGCAAATGGGTGTAGCCCGGTAAAACTGTCGCCTGATGCTCAACCGCCACCGCCACCAACTGTTGTTGCAGCGTTTTAAGAGCAAGAAGCAGATGAACGCCCTGATCACGACACCAAAGCTTAAGATCGGTCGCGACCTGATCATTACGCGAACGCCCTGTGTGCAGTTTTTTACCGAGATCTCCGACTTGCTCAATCAGCTTCTGTTCCACCCAAGAGTGAATATCTTCCGCATCAGAAGCTAGGATTTGCTCCGGATCTTGCTGAACCGATTTCAGCAGGTGATTTAACGCCTGCTCTAACTGTTGTTGCTCCTGCACGCTCAAGACATTAACGGAGACCAAGGCTTTTGACCAAGCGATTGATCCAACAATATCTTGCTCAGCCAATCGATAATCAAAACGTAAGGAATCGTTGAATGCTTTGAACCGACTGTCTGCCGCTTGGGTAAATCTTCCGCCCCATAATGCCATGCTTAATCTCCTGCTTTCCTCTCACCGCAACCGCCGTCCGAGGATGTGATAACTGAAAATGTACCCAAACTAATTGGAGTTGTAGATAGGCGGCAAGTGAGTGAATCCCCATGAGCATAGATAAACTATGTGATTGGGGGGAATGAACGTAGCCAACACCGCTGCAACTTCAATTAGGAAGGGGATAAGGATCGCAGTGCGATCCTTATTATATAAACCGATGACTGCGCTGATTACTGCTTGTTTTGGCTCAGAGCGCGGATGCGGCTCGACAGCGAGTAAAGACGGATGAAGCCGCCTGCGTGGCTGTGGTCATACACTTCATCGGCACCAAAGGTCGCGAAATCTTCTGAGTAGAGGCTATTGGCTGAACGTTTTTGCGTTGCCACGGCTTGGCCTTTATACAGCTTGATCACCACTTCACCGTTGACATCTTTCGCCAGCTCATCGGCTGCCGCAAATACCGCCTGACGCAGTGGCGTGAACCAACGACCATCATAAACAAGGTGTGACGCTTTAATACCCAGCTCTTCACGGAATTCGAATGAGGTTTTATCCAGCACCAGTTGCTCAACCGCGCGCAGCGCTTCCATGATGATGGTGCCTCCCGGAGTTTCGTAACAGCCGCGAGATTTCATACCCACCAGACGGTTTTCCACGATGTCGATACGACCCACACCATGCTTCGCACCTTTTTGGTTGAGGTACAGCAGCGCGTTGTAAGGGGTCATGGTTTCACCATCAACGGCGACCACTTCGCCATGCGCAACTTGCAGCGTGACATATTCCGCTTCGTTAGGCGCTTGCTCAGGATCGACTGTCCACACCCAGCAATCTTCGTTTGGCGCATTCCATGTGCTTTCCAAAACGCCACCTTCGGTAGAAACGTGCCATGCGTTAGCATCACGCGAGTAGATCTT
The DNA here is from genome assembly GCF_009665255.1 of Vibrio metoecus. Lineage (NCBI taxonomy): Bacteria > Pseudomonadati > Pseudomonadota > Gammaproteobacteria > Vibrionales > Vibrionaceae > Vibrio > Vibrio metoecus. Next base: position 77,806 of record NZ_CP035686.1, on the reverse strand, counting down.
GGTCAATGATGCTGCACAAGGAATGTTGCGCTCGGCAAGGTAATCCAGACACGCTTCACGGCTACGCAGATTCCACTCACGCCAAGGCGCAATCACGTGCAGATCTGGTGCCAATGCCGCAAAGGCACCCTCGAAACGCACTTGGTCGTTACCTTTACCGGTACAACCGTGCGCCAGTGCATCCGCTCCCACTTTACGCGCGATCTCAACTTGCGCTTTAGCAATCACCGGACGCGCCATGGAAGTACCAAGCAGGTATTTACCTTCATAGTAAGCGCCGGTTTTCAGCGTTGGGTAGATGTACTCTTTAACAAACTCTTCTTTCAGGTCAACGATGTAACATTCCGAGGCACCCGATGAGAGCGCTTTGGCTTCAACGCCTTTCAGCTCTTCGTCACCTTGACCTACGTCAGCCACAAACGCCACCACTTCACAGTCATAATTTTCTTTTAACCATGGAATGATCACCGACGTGTCCAGACCGCCAGAATATGCCACAACTACTTTTTTAACTTGTACTTTACTCATTGATGTATCTCCATATTCCTGGCTCTGCGCTTGGCGGTCAGTGCTCAGGTTTAATCAAATTAGTGACTTAAAATCTTAAGGTAGAAAACGGGTGCCGATGCTTTCACCGCCAAATAACTTGGCGAGCTTCTCTGGGTAACGCCAGGTCGCCACTTCAATCGGACGTCCTAAATCTTGCGCCGCTTCCAAGGCTGCTTTCACTTTGACGATCATGCCGTCGGTAATCACTTTGCCGGCAATCAGTGCATCCGCTTGTTTGGCATCTAAGGTGGCGATGAGGTGGCCTTTGCCATCCAGTACACCGCTGACATCCGAGAGCAGTACCAATTCCGCATCCAGAGCACCCGCCACAGCAACCGCCGCTTGGTCAGCGTTGACGTTCATCATCTGCCCCTGCGCAGTTAGGCCTATCGAGCTAATGATGGGCATCGCACCGGTTGCCAAAATCGCTTGCAGCAAAGTGGAATCGCCCGGCGTTGCTTTGCCGACTGCGCCCAGTTCAGGATCTAACTCCTCGACATGGCACAAACCGCCATCCGCCAGTGACAAACCCACAGCATTGATGCCATCTTTGATCGCTTGTCCTTGCAGCATCTTGTTCGCTGTACCTGCGAGAGCTCCAGCAATGATCGGAATTTGATCATACGGAGTGACGCGCAAACCGTCTTTCTTGACCGATTTGAGTTGCAGCTTCGCCATCAACTCATCAACCAAGTAACCACCGCCATGCACGATCACAATGCGTCGTTGGGCTTGGTTCTGATATTGGGCAATCGCACTAAACAGTTTGCTAAGTGTCTCTGCGCAATCGAGCGCCGCACCACCTAACTTAATCACTAAAGGACTGAGCTTGAGATCTGACATGTTGAACCCTTACACCAACGCGGTTAATTCATCGAAACCGTAGTGAATATTTAAACACTGCATCGCTTGACTCGATGCGCCTTTCAATAAATTGTCGATAGCAGACACCACTATGATGTGACGTCCTTGTACCTTCCAGCCGAGGTCACAAAATGGGGTAAACTCGACATCTTGAATCCGTGGTAAACCATTGCTGAAACGCACCAACGGCTTATCTTGATATGCCTTGCTAAAGGCTTCTGCGACTTGCTGCTCGGTGACACCATCCGCCAGTTTCATGGTGATGGTGGCCAGAATGCCGCGCTTAAAGTTGCCAAGATGCGGGGTGAAGATCACTTCACAGCCTAGGTGAGTCGCAATTTCTGGTTGATGGCGATGGTTAAACACACCGTAAGGCTGCAAGCTCACTTCGCAAAAACTGTTGGTCATGGTGGCTTTACGCCCCGCACCAGAGACACCACTCACCGCGTTAATCACTGGCCATTGGGTCGTGTCGATTAACCCTTCCACCAACAGAGGCTTAATCGCCAGTTGCGATGCCGTTGGATAGCAACCCGCAACAGCAATCATAGGACTGCTTTTGATCGCTTCCGCATTCCACTCAGCAAGGCCGTACACCGCTTTTTCTAACCATTCAGAATGCTGATGAGCAAAGCCATAAAAGGTTGGATAAAACGCTTCGCTCTGCACCCGAAATGCACCAGACAGATCAAAGACCTGACAGCCTTGAGCGAGAAATTGCGGCGCGAGGTCATGACTCACTTCGTGCGCGGTAGCCAGAAAAACTACATCACACTCAGCCGCAACAGCATCTACATCGGTCAAGGCTTGCACTGGCATATCAATCAGCCCAGCCACTCGACCATGCAACTGCGCCAGCGATTTGCCCGCATCCACACTGTTGGCGGAAACGTATAAACCTGATAGCGTGAGTTGTGGGTGTTTGTGCACCATAAGAGCCAGTTCTGCTCCGGTGTAACCGCTTGCGCCGATGATGGTGGTTTTTAACATCAAAAACATCCGTATTAAGTGGTGAAAGAGAGCGAACAACGCTGACTATTCATCTTTCAAAATTGCGATTAATTGGTTTTTTATTCACTTAAAGTGATTTAATATGTGTTTTACCGTTTCGCCGACACTCTGTCAATAGCAGGAGCAAAGATAAAATGCCGTTACCCAGTTTCCTTGAGGTCTATGAAGGCCTGATTTCAACCTCTTCAATCAGTTCTACCGATGCGCGCTGGGATGAAGGTAATGAGCAGGTGATCGCAAAATTAGCCGATTGGTTAAGTGCACTTGGCTTTGCCATTCAGATTGAGCAAGTAGCGCCCAACAAACAGAATTTGATTGCCAAATTAGGCAATGGTGAAGGCGGACTGCTGTTGGCAGGACACAGTGATACCGTGCCTTTTGATCAAGGCCGCTGGAATTACAACCCGCATGCACTCACGCAAGCCAATAATCGCTTCTATGGATTAGGGACCGCAGATATGAAAGGTTTCTTCGCCTTTATTTATGAAGCGGTGAAAAAAGTCGATTGGAGCAAGCAAACCAAGCCGTTGTATGTACTCGCAACGTGCGATGAAGAAACTACCATGCTTGGCGCGCGCCATTTTACGGAAAATGCACCATTTAAACCGGATTACTGCATCATCGGTGAACCAACCAGCTTAGTGCCGATCCGTGCACACAAAGGCCATGTGGCGAATGCTATTCGCGTGACCGGTAAATCCGGCCATTCATCCAATCCAGCGCTGGGCGTCAATGCGATTGAGATCATGCACGAAGTGCTGTTTGCTCTCATGCAGCTGCGCGATCGCTTAATTAAAGAATATCACCATCCGGGATTTGAAATTCCGACGCCGACGCTGAACCTTGGTCACATTCATGGTGGCGATAGCCCGAACCGAATTTGTGGTTGCTGCGAACTGCATTATGATGTTCGCCCTCTGCCCGGCATTAGCTTGGATGGCTTAGATAACCTAATGCGTGACGCTCTACGTGAAGTACAGCAAAAGTGGCCGGGGCGCATTGAATTAATCCCACTGCATGACCCGATCCCCGGTTATGAGTGCGCGCATGACCATCCGTTTATTCACGGCATTAGCGAAATCTGCGAGCAAGAAGCGCAAACCGTGAATTACTGCACCGAGGCCCCTTTCTTGCAGCAAGTTTGCCCGACCTTAGTGCTTGGCCCAGGTTCAATCGATCAAGCTCATCAACCGGATGAGTTTTTGGCGTTTGAATTTATTGACCCAACGGTACGCGTGCTATCACGAGCCATGCAGAAATATTGTTTCTAAATTGATCGCCCTGAGTTCAACCTCAGGGCTTTTTTGTAAGAAATTTTCAATAATTTGGTGTTTTTAGTTAAACAATCTCTGCACCAACGCGGATGACAATAAATGGAATCTTAGTCTTAACCGCAAGCCCACTGGACAAAATGGTCAAGATTGTGTAATTAACTGGACTCACACTGGATGTAATTTTTTTTCAAGGCAGGATGACAATGAACGAAAAATACGCTGCGCTCAAAAGTAACGTAAGCATGTTAGGACGACTACTCGGCCAGACGATTCAAGCCGCCGATGGTGACGTTATTTTAGAGAAAGTGGAAACCATCCGAAAACTTTCCAAATCCGCCAGAACCGGCAACCAAGCAGACCGCGAGCTGCTGATCGAAGAGATCAAAAATCTTCCTAACCACCAACTGACTCCCGTGGCTCGCGCCTTTAACCAATTCCTGAACCTGACCAATATTGCCGAGCAGTATCACACCATCTCTCGCCACTGTGAGAGCCATGTGAATGAGCTGGATGCGATCGGTAGCTTGTTTGCCAAACTCGCGCAAAACTCGGTCAGTAAATTCGACACCGCACAAGCCATTCGTGATCTGAACATTGAGTTGGTATTAACCGCTCACCCGACAGAGATCACTCGTCGCACCATGATCAACAAGTTGGTCAAAATTAATGAATGTTTGTCCAAACTCGAACTGAGTGAACTCTCTTCAAAAGAGCGCCATAAAACGGAACGTCGCCTTGAGCAGTTGATCGCACAAAGCTGGCACTCGGATGTGATCCGTCAGCAGCGTCCAACGCCACTGGATGAAGCCAAATGGGGCTTTGCGGTAGTGGAAAATTCGCTGTGGAATGCCGTGCCAGAGTTTCTGCGCGAGTTGGATGAACAGGTGAAATCTCACTTGGGTGAAGGTTTACCAATTGATGCACGCCCTGTGCACTTCTCATCATGGATGGGCGGTGACCGCGATGGTAACCCATTTGTTACCCACACCATCACTCGCGAAGTGCTATTGCTGTCACGCTGGAAAGCGGCAGACCTTTATCTGACCGACATCAATGAGCTGGTCAGCGAACTTTCGATGACCAAGTGTAATGAGGCAGTACGCGCTTTAGCGGGTGAGGAGCACGAACCGTATCGCGCGATCCTCAAGCAGCTGCGCGGTTTGCTACAAGAGACGATTGATATTCTTGAAGCGAAACTGAATGGTCAAAAACTGGCAGTGAAAGCTCCGCTGCAAAATGTCGCTCAGCTGTGGGAACCACTATACGCGTGTTACCAATCACTGCATGAGTGTGGCATGGGCGTGATTGCGGATGGTTCTCTACTTGATACTCTGCGTCGCATCAAAGCGTTTGGCGTGCATCTAGTTCGTCTCGATATTCGTCAAGAAAGTTCACGCCATGCAGAAGTGATTTCGGAACTGACCCGTCATCTCGGCATCGGTGATTACAATCAGTGGAGCGAACAAGACAAGATCGCTTTCCTGACCACTGAACTGAATTCTAAACGTCCGCTGCTACCGCGCGACTGGCAACCGTCTGCACAAGTCAAAGAAGTGCTGGATACCTGTAAGATCATTGCAGCGCAATCCAAAGATGCATTTGGTGCGTATGTGATTTCGATGGCACGTACTGCATCGGATGTCCTCGCAGTTCACCTGCTACTGCAAGAAGCGGGATGTCCTTATCGTATGGATGTCTGCCCGCTGTTTGAAACCTTAGATGACTTGAACAACGCCGAATCGGTGATCCGTCAGTTGATGAGTATCGATCTGTATCGCGGCTTTATTCAGAACCACCAAATGGTGATGATTGGTTACTCAGACTCAGCGAAAGATGCCGGCGTCATGGCGGCAGGTTGGGCACAGTACCGCGCAATGGATGCCTTAGTCAAAGTCAGTGAAGAAGCGGGTATTGAGCTGACACTATTCCATGGCCGTGGCGGCACGATTGGCCGTGGCGGTGCTCCTGCGCATGCGGCACTGCTGTCTCAGCCACCAAAGAGCTTAAAGGGCGGCCTGCGTGTAACAGAACAAGGCGAAATGATCCGCTTTAAACTGGGTCTGCCAGAAGTGGCGGTGAACAGCTTCAACATGTACGCCAGTGCCATTTTGGAAGCCAACCTACTGCCACCACCAGAGCCAAAACAAGAATGGCGCGATCTGATGGATGTGCTGTCGGAAGTGTCTTGTGAGGCCTATCGCCATGTGGTGCGTGGTGAGCCTGATTTTGTCCCTTACTTCCGCCAAGCCACACCTGAATTGGAATTGGGCAAACTGCCACTCGGTTCGCGTCCATCGAAACGTAATCCAAACGGTGGTGTTGAAAGCTTGCGTGCGATCCCATGGATTTTCTCATGGAGCCAAAACCGCTTGGTATTACCCGCTTGGCTGGGTGCCGGTGAAGCGATTCAATTCTCGATTGATAAAGGCCACCAAGCACTACTTGAAGAGATGTGCCGTGAATGGCCATTCTTCTCAACTCGCCTTGGCATGCTGGAGATGGTGTACACCAAGTGCAGCGCGGAAATTGCGCGTTACTACGATGAACGATTAGTCGAGCCTGCTTTGCGTCCACTCGGTGAAAAACTGCGGGCGCAACTGCAAAAAGACATCAAAACGGTGCTCAATGTGGAAAACAACGAGAACCTGATGCAAAGCGATCCTTGGGGACAAGAATCGATTCGTCTGCGCAATATTTACGTGGAACCACTCAATATGCTGCAAGCCGAACTGCTGTATCGCACTCGCCAATCGGAGCACTTAGCACCAGAGCTTGAAGAAGCCTTGATGGTGACTATCGCGGGAATTGCGGCGGGAATGCGCAATACTGGTTAACAAATCGCAAAATATCAGTATAAAAAACCAAAAGGCTGCAACTTTGTGGCCTTTTGTTTTACATTTTCGTATTATTGAGAATAATGTCAGTTTTTTATTTATCAGACGCATTTGTATTCCACTTTATGCTTATTATTTAGATATACTACGTCCCCTCTGTGATAAGTACTGCAAACCAATTTCACAGTCAAAGTATGCAAAGACATACACCAATCTAGGTGATAACCGGCTTTATAAGGTGACATAAGCAGCCAGAACGTTGAGCTGCGGGTATTTAAACGAACTGATATGAGTGCCACAAGAAGCACAACAGACGTTTAGATAGAAGTTTATGTTGACTTAATTTTTGGATTGAAGACATGTCATTACCACACGTTATCCTTACTGTTCTTAGCACACGCGATGCAACCGGGTACGATATAACTAAAGAATTTTCTGCCAGCATTGGCTACTTCTGGAAAGCCAGTCATCAGCAGGTATATCGTGAACTCAATAAAATGGGGGAACAGGGTTTAGTAACTTGTGTTCTGGAACCACAGGAAGGTAAACCAGATCGCAAGGTTTATTCTATTACCCAAGCTGGTCGCAGCGCTTTAGGTGAGTGGTTTGATCAACCAACCGCACACCCAACCGTGCGTGACGAGTTCAGCGCTAAATTGATGGCTTGCTCAGTACAATCGGCAGAACCTTACCGTCTGCAATTGGCTGAACTGGTTGAAGAGTCGCGCAAACTGGTCGCTCATTATCAGGAAATCGAAGCCGCTTACTACGCGAACCCTTCCGTGTTAGATAAGCAGCAACGTTTAGAGCGTTTAACGCTACGTCGTAATTTACTGGTTCGCCAAGCATGGATTCAATGGGCGGACGAAGTGTTGGCAGAATTAAACGCGATGGCATAAGCCCACGCTACCTGCCTATGTGAAAAAGGATGATGTCACCATCATCCTTTTTTATTTGGGGCCATAACGCGGATATGGCGTTAAATGCCATCACCACCAATAAAGGTCTGTGACCGACCATTAAATTGCTGATCCATATCCAAAGATGGCTTATCCGATTGTGGTCGACCAACCACACGAGCCGGCACCCCCGCAACGGTGGTATGTGGCGGTACCGCTTGCAGTACCACGGAGCCAGAGCCAATTTTCGCGCCCTCTCCCACCTCGATATTACCTAAAATTTTCGCTCCCGCACCAATCATCACCCCTTCACGAATTTTCGGGTGCCGATCGCCGCACTCTTTACCTGTACCGCCAAGCGTGACGTCCTGCAAAATCGAGACATCATCTTCGACTACGGCGGTTTCACCAATCACAATGCCCGTCGCGTGATCGAGCATGATGCCGCGACCAATACGCGCGGCTGGATGAATATCCACCTGACAAGCGACCGAAATCTGATTTTGGAAATAAGTGGCAAGAGCCTTACGCCCTTGTTGCCACAGCCAGTTGGCGACCCGATAGCCTTGCAGTGCATGATAACCTTTCAGGTATAGCAGCGGCATAGAGTACATCGATACTGCCGGATCTCGATTCACGGTCGCGCAGATATCACATGCAGCCGCTTCCGTAATCTTGGGATCAGCCGCAAACGCTTCTTCGATCACTTCGCGCACCGCCATAGCCGGCATGGAAGCCGTGTTCAAACGGTTGGCGAGAATGTAGCTCAGCGCCGATCTTAAACTGTCGTGTTTAATAATGGTGGCGTGATAAAAACTGGCGAGCATCGGCTCCTGCTCGGATTGCTCGCGAGCTTCAGCGACAATGGTTTGCCAGACCTTGGTGTGTGCGCACTGTTTCATGACTTACTCTGTCCTAATCAAGATAGGGTAACCGGTACCCTATCGATTCAATTCCATCTCTTGCGCTGCGGATTAACGCTCCATCTTCTTATCTCGCGCCAGCAGATCCTGAGCCGCGAGTCGCGCATCTTTTCCTTGATACAATACTTGGTAAATTTGTTCAACTATCGGCATCTCAACGCCCATGCGTTTTGCCAGCATCCACACCTCTTTGGTGTTGCGATACCCTTCGACCACTTGGCCAATATCAGTTTGCGCGGTATCCACGTCTTTTCCTTGACCAAGCGCCAAACCAAAACGGCGGTTACGCGATTGGTTGTCAGTACAAGTCAGCACTAAATCACCCAATCCGGCCATGCCCATAAAGGTTTCCGGTTGCGCGCCTAAAGCGGCACCTAGACGCGTCATTTCAGCCAAGCCACGAGTGATAAGGGCTGTACGTGCATTCGCGCCAAAGCCAATGCCATCTGACATACCCGCACCAATCGCAATTACGTTTTTTACCGCGCCGCCAAGCTGCATGCCGATAAAGTCACTGTTGGCGTACACCCGGAAAGTTTTACTGCAATGGATTTTTTCTTGCAGGTCACGTACAAACTGCGCATCCGGTGACGCCACCGAAATCGCGGTTGGCATCCCCATCGCCAGTTCTTTAGCAAAGGTCGGCCCAGACAGTACCGCGAGTGGATAGCTATCCCCCAACACATCATGAGCAACATCTTGGAGTAGACGCCCTGTTTCAGGTTCCAAGCCTTTGGTTGCCCAACAAATACGGCTATCAGCGCGCAGATGCGGTTGTAAACTTTTCAACACGATGCCAAACACATGGCTCGGCACCACTACCAACAAGTCACGGCTAGCTTGTACGGCTTTTTGTAGGTCAGTTTCGATAATCAGAGTGTCAGGAAAAGCAATTCCCGGCAAAAACTCATGGTTAGCACGATCAGCTTCCAGACGTGCCATATGCTCAGCTTCATGTCCCCATAGGACAATATTGGCGCCATTGCGCGCCAAAGAGATCGCCAATGAAGTGCCGTAAGATCCCGCACCAATCACGGTCATTTCAACAGGTTTTCCGTAGCCGTTTTGGTTCTGTGTTTCGCTCATTGTTCCGCCTATCGATAACGAAGTTGTGCTCTATTCTATACCCAAACATAGGCTATTGCAGTCTGCACCCGATTCGCGACACATCTGTTAGATAAAGACTGCAAAAACCAATACTCGAATGATAAACAAAAAATGCACATCGCGGTGGCGCTGTGCATTTTGCTGTAGTGAAAACTCAATCGCGCGAATTATGCGTTCGCTGTTGTGCCTTCTTGAGCTTGCTGTTGTAGGTAGTTCATGAACAGCGCGTCAAAGTTGACTGGAGCCAAGTTCAGTTGTGGGAAAGTACCTTTCACCACTAGGCTTGAAATGGTTTCACGTGCGTATGGGAACAGGATGTTAGGGCAGAAAGCACCCAAGCAATGTGCCAATTGGCCGGCTTCCATCTGCTCTGCACTGAAGATACCCGCTTGTTGTACTTCACACAGGAATGCGGTTTCTTCTGCGTTTTTCACGGTTACGGTCAGACGCAAAACCACTTCGTAAACACCTTCACCCAGTTCACGGCTTTGCGTGTCGAGATCCAGTTTCACATCTGGATTCCATTCTTTTTGGAACATCACTGGTGAGTTTGGTGCTTCAAAAGAGACATCTTTCAGGTAGATACGTTGGATAGCAAACTGTTGTTGCGAGGCTTGTGCTGCTTCAGCCATGGTTTCATCCTTAATTCAGATAATTGGGTTCAAAGGTCAATATGTCCTGAGACTAACTGAGAGTGTGTGGGATCACTAGGTGGGCTAGCCATTACGTGGGTGACTTCACAACTCTTACCGTCAAGCGCTGACATTTTCGCCAGCACTGACGAAGTGCTCTAAGGATTTAGCGTTTGCCGCGTACCAAAGGCAGGTTAGCTTCATTCCAAGCAATCAGGCCATTTTTCAGAAGGCTCACCTTCTCAAATCCGGCTTTGGTCAGTAGATCAGCACTTTCACGTGCAGTTTGACCCGTTTTGCATACCACGATAATGGGGCTCGATTTGTGGCTTTCAAGTCCGGCCAAGTTTCCAGCCTTAATGTCTGACGGCAAAATGTGAATTGCGTCGGTAATGTGCCCCTGTTTGAATTCATCTTTACTACGAATATCAACCACGATGCCGTTTTCACGGTTGATCAGATGGGTCGCTTGGGTGGCGGTCACTTCTTGGTAAGCCGCGGTGGCCGATTTATAAATGCTGGCAATTAGCGCCACCAAAATACCGATCCAAGCCAGTGAAAGGATCATATTGTGCTGGAAAAACTCAATGTACTCTTGCATATCCTGTGCTCTTGCAATGGGGATTCAAATCAGACAAGGAGTATAACGAGGTTGGCTGCATGACGCGAGCGCTTACCTCGTTAAAACCGGGTCTGCAAAGGGTGAATATGTTGCAAACTGAGAAACCGATCAGGCTCGTGGAAATGGGAACGCGGTGACCTTATCAATATGGTCTTCACCCAACGCCAACATAATCAGACGATCGATACCCAACGCCACACCGGCGCATTCAGGCAAACCGGCTTCCAACGCTGCGATCAAATGGTAATCGATCGGTTGCTCTGCTAACCCCATTTCTAAACGCTTAGCGTTATCGGCTTTAAAGCGGGCCAACTGCTCTGTAGGATTGTCCAATTCATGGAAGCCATTCGCCAGCTCAATCCCTTTAAAATAAACTTCAAAGCGATCGGCTACGCGCGGATCGGTCGGATTAATTTTAGCCAACGCCGCTTGCGAAGCGGGGAAATCATACACAAATGCAGGTGTAACTTGGCCGATTTTCGGCTCAATACCAATGCTAAACAGCAGTTGCAATAAGGTGTCACGATCCTCTTCTGGCTCGGCAATATCACTTAACCCTAGCGTTTCAGCGACTTGTTTTAACTCACGCATCTGGCTTTCAAGTGGGCAAACGCCAAGCACATTCAAAAACGCTGCTTGGTAAGTCATTCGCTCGGCACTGCCACAGCGCAGCACCAATTGCAGCAAGGCGTCCATTTCATCCATTAAAGCATGGTGATCAAAGCCAATCCGATACCATTCCAACATAGTGAATTCTGGATTGTGGTAACGACCATTTTCCTCATTACGAAACGCCTTGCCGAGTTGATAAATACAACCGCTGCCCGCCGCTAATAAACGCTTCATATGAAATTCAGGGCTGGTCATTAGGTGCAGCGAACTGCCCTGTGCATAGCCTGGCCCCACAAATTCGGTTTGAAAAGTATGCAAATGAATGTCCGTTACCGTCGCGTGACTCATGGCTGGGGTTTCCACTTCCAATACATCACGTTCGGCAAAGAACTCTCGGATCTGGCGCAGTAAGGTAGCGCGTTGTTTTAATTGGCTTATTGATGCGGTTGGCATCCAGTCAGCAGTCATCATGATATCGCTCAGCAAATCAACAGAGATAACGAATTGTACTCGTTCAGAATAAAAAGCCAAACCCAATTGTGACACCAGTCACATATAGGGCAAATAGTATGCCTAAGTTTGCAATACCACAGCAAAAACCCAACAGAATCAATTTTTCCTTCTTCAAGCTCTTTTACACTACGGCTACCACTTAATGGGTGGGAAGGATGGCAGGAAAACCATGGTGACATGCGTTTGACCGCATCTGACGATTCCAGGAACCGGGTCTCAACCCAGTCCACACATAAAAATAATCACACTGGAGGATAACTGTGCAAATTATCACCACAGATATCGCAGTCATCGGCGCTGGCGGCGCTGGTCTTCGTACTGCTATTGCAGCGGCAGAAGCAAACCCTCATTTAGAAGTTGCTCTGATTTCTAAAGTTTATCCAATGCGTTCTCATACCGTCGCAGCCGAGGGTGGCTCCGCAGCAGTTATCAAGGATGAAGATAGTCTAGATAACCACTTCAACGATACCGTTGGCGGTGGTGACTGGCTATGTGAACAGGATGTTGTTGAATACTTTGTTGCCAATGCAACCCGCGAAATGATCCAGATGGAGCAATGGGGTTGTCCTTGGAGCCGTAAAGAAAATGGTGAAGTCAACGTTCGTCGCTTTGGCGGTATGAAAGTTGAGCGCACATGGTTCGCTGCCGACAAAACCGGCTTCCACATGCTGCATACCCTGTTCCAAACTTCTATCAAGTACCCACAAATCAAGCGTTTGGATGAGTACTTTGTGGTGGATTTGCTGGTTGATGAAGGTGAAATCCAAGGTTTGATCGCCATTCATATGTCGGAAGGCGAGCTGGTCACCATCAAAGCTAAGTCGGTTGTTCTAGCCACTGGCGGTGCAGGCCGCGTTTACCACTGCAACACCAACGGCGGCATCGTGACCGGTGATGGTATGGCGATGGCTTTCCGTCATGGCGTTCCTCTGCGTGATATGGAATTCGTTCAGTACCACCCAACAGGCCTACCAGGCACTGGTATTCTGATGACCGAAGGTTGTCGTGGTGAAGGCGGTATTATCGTCAACAAGAATGGCTACCGTTACCTGCAAGACTACGGCATGGGCCCTGAAACTCCAGTTGGCCAACCGAAGAACAAATATATGGAACTGGGTCCACGTGACAAAGTTTCCCAAGCTTTCTGGCATGAGCAGCAAAAAGGCAACACCATCAAACACCCACTGGGCGATGTGGTGCACCTAGACCTTCGTCATTTGGGCGAAGAATACCTGCAAGAGCGTCTGCCATTTATCTGTGAACTGGCGAAAGCGTACGTGAACGTTGACCCAGCGAAAGAGCCGATTCCAATTCGTCCAACCGTGCACTACACCATGGGTGGTATCGAAACCAATGGCGAATGTGAAACCCGCATTAAAGGTCTGTTCGCTGTGGGTGAATGTGCGTCTGTTGGTCTGCATGGTGCGAACCGTTTAGGTTCTAACTCGCTAGCGGAATTCGTAGTCTTTGGCCGCGTTGCCGGTGAAAAAGCCGTTGAGCGCGCCGCTGAGTTTAAAGGCTGGAATGAAACAGCAATCGCAGCACAAGTCAAAGCGGTTGAAGATCGTATCGCAGCCCTGATGCAGCAAGAAGGCGATGAAAACTGGGCAACCATCCGTACTGAAATGGGTCACACCATGGAAGCGGGTTGTGGTATCTACCGTCAGGAAGATCTGATGCAAGACACCATCAACAAACTGGCCGAGTTGAAAGAGCGTTACAAGCGCATCAGCATCAAAGACAAAGGCAAAGTGTTCAACACTGACCTGCTGTACGCGATTGAAGTCGGTTATGGTCTGGATGTGGCAGAAGCCATGGTTCACTCCGCTATCCTGCGTAAAGAATCTCGTGGTGCACACCAACGTCTTGATGAAGGTTGCACAGAGCGTGATGACGTCGATTTCCTCAAGCACTCTTTGGCGTTCTTCCAAGAAGGTCAATCACCAAAGATCGATTACAGCCCAGTGAAAATCACTAAGTCGCAGCCAAAAGCGCGTCTATACGGTGAAGCAGCAGAAAAAGCTGCGGCAGCTGAAGCGGCCGGAAAAAGCGTAGAGGAGCAAAAATAATGTCAGCACAACGTATTCAAAAAGTGGACATTCTGCGCTACGACCCAGCTAAAGATGCAGAACCACACATGCAACGCTTCGAAGTGCCGTTTGATGAAACCATGTCGGTACTGGATGCGATTGGTTATGTGAAAGATAACTTGGATAAAGATCTTTCTTACCGCTGGTCATGCCGTATGGCGATCTGTGGATCGTGCGGCATCATGGTCAACGGCGTGCCAAAGTTGGCGTGTAAGAGCTTCTTACGTGATTACCCAGAAGGCGTAAAAATTGAACCTCTGGCTAACTTCCCGATTGAGAAAGACCTGATCGTGGATATGACGCCGTTCATCGAACGTCTGGAAGCCATCAAGCCATACATCATCGGTAACGATCGTAAGCCAGAAGACGGCGCTAACCTACAAACTCCAGAGCAAATGGCGAAGTACAAACAGTTCGCTGGTTGTATCAACTGTGGTTTGTGTTACGCGGCCTGCCCGCAGTTCGGCTTGAACCCAGAGTTCATCGGTCCCGCTGCGCTAACTCTGGCGCATCGCTACAACCTCGACAGCCGTGATAACGGTAAAGCCGAGCGTATGAAGCTGATCAACGGTGAAAACGGCGCTTGGGGCTGTACTTTCGTGGGTTACTGCTCCGAAGTGTGTCCAAAACACGTTGACCCAGCAGCAGCCGTGAACCAAGGCAAAGTGGAGTCATCATTAGACTTCGTGATCGCGATGTTGAACCCAGACGGTTCACCGAAGAAAGTGGAGGCTTAAGGATGAGTAACCGTAAACCTTATGTTCGTGAAATGAAACGTACTTGGTGGAAGGATCATCCTTTCTACCGCTTCTACATGGTGCGTGAAGCGACGGTTCTACCATTGATCCTGTTTACCTTGTTCCTAACCATTGGTTTAGGTTCTCTGGTGAAAGGCCCTGAAGCATGGCAAACCTGGTTGGATTTTATGGCCAACCCACTCATCGTTGCGATCAACATCGTGGCACTGGCCGGTAGCTTGTTCCATGCACAAACTTTCTTCAGCATGATGCCACAAGTCGTGCCTATTCGTTTAGGCGGCAAACTGGTTGATAAAAAAATCATCGTGCTAGCACAGTGGGCGGCCGTGGCCTTTATCTCACTGATTGTTCTTATTGTGGTGTGAGGAGCTTATTGTGATTAATACCAACCCAAAACGTTCAGACGAACCCGTATGGTGGAGCCTGTTTGGTGCTGGTGGCACTTGGTTTGCCATGATCACCCCGATTACCGTTCTGGTACTGGGCATTCTTGCACCACTCGGTGTGATTGATGCCGAAGCACTGAGCTATGAGCGCGTGTCTAGCTTTGCAACCAGCATCATTGGCGCATTGTTCATCATCGGCACTTTAGCTCTACCAATGTGGCATGCTATGCACCGCGTTCATCACGGTATGCATGACCTGAAATTCCACACCGGTGTGGCAGGAAAAATCGCTTGCTACGGCTTTGCGACTATCATTTCAGCACTGGCTGTCGTGTTTATCTTCATGATCTAATATGTGAAGTATCAAAAAAGCTGGCTTACAGGCCAGCTTTTTTATTGGTGTGTTCAAGCAACAAGAGCAAAACACGCATAAAAAAACCAACCGCAAGGTTGGTTTTTTCTTGTTACCGAGGTGATTACTTCACACGGCCAACGTATTCTGCAGAGCGAGTGTCCACTTTGATCACTTCGCCGATCTGTACGAATAGAGGTACACGAACGACTGCACCAGTAGACAGAGTTGCTGGTTTACCGCCAGTACCTTGAGTGTCACCTTTTACGCCTGGATCAGTTTCTGTCACTTCTAGCTCAACGAAGTTTGGTGGAGTTACCGCGATTGGGTTACCATTCCACAGCGTCAGCATACAAGTGTTGTTTTCTACCAACCATTTCGCATTCTCGCCAACCGCTTTTGCATCTGCAGCAAGCTGTTCGAATGTGCTGTTGTTCATGAAGTGGTAGAATTCGCCATCGTTGTACAGGTAATCCAGATCGATATCGATAACATCTGCAACTTCTGCGGTGTCACCTGACTTAAAGGTTTTTTCCAGAACTTTACCAGTAAGCAGCTTACGGATTCTCACGCGGTTGAATGCCTGACCTTTACCTGGTTTTACATACTCGTTTTCGAGAATGACACAAGGCTCGTTATCAAGCATAATTTTGAGACCGCCTTTAAATTCATTCGTGCTAACAGTAGCCATTTTTTCCTCTTACTATCTTCGAGTTAAAATCAATGCCGCACATCATAACCCGAAAAGTCATTTCTGTTGAGCAAAACTGGTTGCAACAGCTGGCAAACGCGATCTCCGATCCTCTGCAATTGTTGCAGCAACTTGAGATCGATCCTTCGCCATGGCAAGACGGATTTGAAGCGCGCAAACTGTTTGCGCAGCGGGTGCCGCAAAGTTTTGTCGATCGCATGCAAAAAGGCAATCCTTACGATCCACTTTTACGCCAAGTTTTGCCCTTAAATGCAGAATTTGAAGTACATCCTGGCTATTCCAATGATCCTCTGGATGAGCAAAACAACGCTATTCCAGGCTTGCTGCACAAGTACCAAAATCGTTGCTTGCTGATCGTGAAAGGCGGTTGCGCCATCAACTGCCGCTACTGTTTCCGTCGTCATTTCCCTTATGAAGATAACAAAGGCAGTAAAGCAATTTGGCAGCAAAGCCTCGATTACATTGCGCAAAATCCACAGCTCAACGAAGTGATTTTCTCCGGCGGTGATCCTTTAATGGCCAAGGATCATGAACTCGCATGGCTGATGGAACGTATCACAGCAATTCCGCACATCAAACGACTGCGAATTCACTCACGATTACCCGTGGTGATCCCCGCGCGCATCACCGATGAATTGGTTGAACTGTTCGCTCAAACTCGTTTGCAAGTACTGCTAGTGACACACATCAACCACGCCAATGAAATCAATCTGGAGCTCAAACAGCAAATGGCACGCTTACGCGCAGTGAACGTGACTTTACTTAACCAAGGTGTGCTGCTCAAAGGGGTCAATGACACGGTTGACGCACAAGTGGCGCTCAGCGAAACCTTGTTTGATGCAGGCATTCTGCCTTATTACTTGCATGTGTTGGATAAAGTGCAAGGCGCGGCGCATTTTTACGTGAGTGATGAGGAAGCAAGGCAGATTATGGCCGGCTTGATTGAGCGGGTTTCCGGCTATCTGGTGCCAAAATTAACCCGAGAAATCGGTGGTAGACCCAGCAAGACACCGCTTGATCTGCATCTTGAGTAAAGAAAAAAGCGTTGCCTAGGCAACGCTTTCTGCATCATTACTTCGCAAAGTTAATGATTGGGAAACACTTAAAGAAACCGTTGTCCGCACAGTTGATCAAACCAATCTGTACGCCTTCAATTTTTGCAGTTTTGTTGAATAGACCAAACTGAACAGTAGAAGTGTTCGAGAAGTTAGCCGCACCTAGGTCAACCAAGGTGTTACCTTCTGAATAGTTCACAAAACTCAAGTTAGCGCCTTTAACGTCGTTAGTCAGGTTAACCAGACCCAAGTTCGCACCGTAAGTATTACCGGTGTTCCAGTTCAAAAGACCCAGTGATGCACCGGTCATCTCTTGGTTGACTTTGCTTGCACCGAACAATAAGCCAAAGTTCACACCTGTGGTTTTGTCGGTTTCAGACAGGCCAAGAATCGAAAAATCGACCCCTTTGACTTCATTCACTTTACCGTGCAGTGCGGACAAACGCACACCCGCAACTTGGTTAGCATCTGGCGTGTTGAAGTTGTCGATAGAAGAGAACATAACTGGGGTTGAAGCCAGTGCGGCCGGAGCAGCCATTGCTGCAGTAAGCGCCATCAAAGCAAACGGCTTATTCATAAAAATAACCTCCAATCAGGATGGACAAGGGGGAAAACTGAGCAACATTATCCATATCTTGCATAAGGTAATGTGAATATTGTGTCAGTTTTCCGCACAGTTTATAGGCATTCACTTCGCTATACTTACCAATACTCACGCTGCTTTGCGATAAAAACGGCATAAAAAAACCGGAGCTTGGGCTCCGGTTTTTTCGGCTAAGGGGGATTATTACATCATGCCGCCCATGCCACCCATGCCCATGTCTGGCATTGCTGGTGCATCTTTCTTCGGCAGTTCAGTGATCATCGCTTCAGTGGTGATCATTAGACCCGCAACAGAAGCTGCGAATTGCAGAGCAGAACGGGTTACTTTGGTTGGATCCAGAATACCCATTTCGATCATGTCGCCGTAAACGCCAGTTGCCGCGTTGTAACCGTAGTTACCTTCGCCTGCACGTACGTTGTTCGCAACCACTGACTCTTCGTCACCCGCGTTTTTCACGATTTGACGCAGTGGCGCTTCCATTGCACGTAGTGCCACACGGATACCTACGTTTTGCTCTTCGTTGTCGCCTTCTAGAGAAGATAGCTTAGATGCAGCACGGATCAGGGCTACGCCACCACCGGCTACCACGCCTTCTTCTACCGCAGCGCGAGTCGCGTGCAGCGCGTCTTCTACGCGATCTTTCTTCTCTTTCATTTCAACTTCAGTCGCAGCGCCCACTTTGATAACCGCAACGCCGCCAGCCAGTTTTGCTACGCGCTCTTGCAGTTTCTCTTTGTCGTAGTCAGAAGTGGCTTCTTCGATTTGTTGACGGATCTGCGCAACACGACCTTGGATCGCAGCTTGATCGCCAGCACCATCAATGATGGTTGAGTTTTCTTTGGTGATAGAAACGCGTTTCGCTTGACCTAGGTCTTCCAGAGTCGCTTTTTCCAGCTCCAGACCGATCTCTTCAGAGATCACAACACCGCCAGTCAGAATCGCGATATCTTGCAGCATCGCTTTACGACGATCACCAAAGCCAGGTGCTTTGACTGCCGCTACTTTCACGATACCACGCATGTTGTTCACAACCAGAGTCGCCAGCGCTTCGCCTTCCACATCTTCAGCCACGATCAGCAGTGGACGAGAGGCTTTTGCCACGCCTTCCAGTACTGGCAGCAGTTCACGGATGTTAGAAATTTTCTTATCCACCAGCAGGATGAATGGGTTATCCAGTTCTACGCTGCCTGATTCTTGGTTGTTGATGAAGTACGGTGACAGGTAGCCACGGTCAAACTGCATACCCTCTACCACATCCAGCTCGTCTTGCAGCGCTTGGCCTTCTTCAACGGTGATCACGCCATCGCGACCCACTTTTTCCATCGCTTCAGCAATGATGTTGCCCACGCTAGAGTCTGAGTTAGCGGAGATAGTACCTACTTGCGCAATCGCTTTAGTATCGGCACAAGTCACTGACAGTGCTTTCAACTCTTCTACCGCAGCGATAACCGCTTTATCGATACCGCGCTTCAGATCCATTGGGTTCATGCCTGCCGCTACCGCTTTTAGGCCTTCATTCACAATCGCTTGAGCCAGTACGGTGGCTGTGGTTGTACCGTCGCCCGCCGCATCGTTGGCTTGAGAAGCGACTTCTTTCACCATTTGTGCGCCCATGTTCTGGAATTTGTCTTCCAGTTCAATTTCACGCGCCACAGATACACCATCTTTAGTAATGGTTGGTGCACCGAAAGATTTGTCGAGAACCACGTTACGGCCTTTAGGGCCTAAGGTTACTTTTACCGCATCGGCTAGAATGTTTACGCCTTCTAGCATTTTTACACGAGCGTCATTACCAAAACGTACGTCTTTAGCAGCCATTTTTCATTTCCTTTCTAAATTCAGTTATTGATTTCGTTGGGATTCAGAATCAATTATTCAACGATTGCCAAAATGTCATGTTCAGCCAAGATCAGCACTTCTTTGCCATCGATCTTTTCTGTTTTTGTGCCGTAGCTTTCTGCGAAGATCACGGTGTCGCCTACTTTGACGTCCAAAGGTTGAACAGAACCGTTCTCTAGAATGCGGCCTTTACCAACAGCCAACACTTTACCGCGCGTTGATTTTTCCGCCGCAGAACCAGTTAGAACAATTCCACCAGCAGATTTTGATTCAACTTCTTGGCGTTCAACGATCACTCGGTCATGTAATGGACGAATATTCATCGGTCGTCTCTCCTGATTTAATTTTCCGTATGGTTGATAAAACGCTGATCATCAGCATGTGTCACTTATGTGGGGTAAGTTGTGCCATATCCCAAGGGGGCAAGCGTAAAAAAACGTGATTAAATTAACATTTTCAAACACCAACCCCTCCTCTTTCCTTGGTAAGTGAGCGGTGGCGATCATCGATATAGTAAATGGTTTGCTTTATTAAATTCGCGTTCCATAATAACGACAGAGAAGAGATGCGCTGACACTCAACACAAATCAGCGCCCCAACCTTTTAGAACAAGGATAACCAGAGACGATGAAAACGGTTGACCGCATTCTTCACACCATTAAACGTGAAGGCTCCGTAACCGCCAAACAACTTGCTGAAGACCTAGGCATTACGACCATGGGTGCTCGTCAGCATTTGCAAAGTTTGGAAGATGACGGTGTACTCTCGTTTTATGATGTGAAAGTGAAAGTCGGCCGCCCAACTCGCCACTGGTCTTTAACGGCGAAAGGACACAATCAGTTTGCCGATCGTCATGGTGAACTGACCATTCAAGTAATTGATGCGGTTGAGCATATTTTTGGGCAAGAAGGATTAGCCAAAGTCGCAGCGGAACGAGAAGCGCAAACTTTCGCCGCTTACCAACAGGCCTTAACCCACTGCCATTCTTTACAAGATAAGCTCGAAGCTTTAGTGGCGCTGCGTGAACAAGAAGGCTACATGGCTGAGCTAGAAATCCGTGATCAAGGATTTATCTTGATCGAAAACCACTGCCCAATTTGTAAAGCCGCGACTCGCTGCCCAAACCTGTGCCAATCTGAGTTAAATGTCTTTCGTCGCTTATTGGGAGAAGGCTGCCACATCGAACGCCGCGAACACATTGTTAGCGGAGAGCGTCGCTGCACTTACTTCATTTCAGCGCGATGACAAACACCATGTCGACCAATTCTGTCTTATTTATAAGAAGCTCGACATTCGTTCCGCCAAGCTCAATAAAAATCGCTTAAGCTTGAACTGTTGATAAAAGCATCAGTTTGCCAAAAGGCGGAGGATCGAAACATGACACCCCCTCATTTACCCGAACCCTATAATCAGGTATTACCACCTTTTGATGAGTTGGTTGCCCTTGCGAAACATCATCCCGATGCTTTTGAGCAGTTTAAAAAAGAGATGTGCGAAGAGATGATTCTCTCCGCTTCACTTGCTATGCAGAATCGACTCTGGGCGCAACAAAGCCATATCGATCGAGTCGTGGGCCAGTGCAAAAACCCAGTACACACCAATGTTATTTTGATGCGCGAGCTCAGCCAACAAATGGTGCGTTTTCGTAATGCGTTGGATGGGGATTTGCAGCAAAACACCGTTGCTGAAATTGTGCCATTTCGCCCACGAGCCGTTCAGGACGATGGCTGGCGTTAATCGCGCTTTACAAGCGTCAGCATCGAATAAATGAAGAGGAGGCATTCGCCTCCTCTTCATCTCAACCCTACGTTTAGGCTTTTTTCAACCCTTGAGGTTGTGGACCAAATCGGTTATGGCCGTCACTCCCAGCAAGAAATCCACACTCCACCAGAATCCATGCCCCACACAGTAGTGCAACTAACGACACTAGCGTTTCCATCACACCAGGTTGCGCACTAGCCGCCAACTCTCCGGCTGGCAATGTCATGCGACCAATCACCAAAGGAACATTCAGCAGCAGCCACCAGCTGGATTTATCACGGTCATGCCACCGTTTGGCAGTAATCGCTAAATCCGGAACTAAAACCAACAGCAGAAAAACTGGCAAGATCAGGTGTGCGACATCCGGAAACAACTGATTAGATCCAATCGCAAACCCCGCGATCATCGCGTAGTAACAGATGTTCCACAGCCAGAACGTTTGGCGTCCAATACGCCCCTGAAAAGAAAACAACAGTGTTTGTAACGACATGATTTTTACCTAAACAAGATCATCGATTGATGACTTTTTGAAAGCAGTCCGTGTCCATATCTCGAATATTAATGGTCAAACTGCGTACATGACTGGCTTTCGCCACCAAAATCTCCATTAGCTTACGCGATAATTCACGTTTTTGCTCCGCACTGCGTCCTGCTAACAGCTCAAAGCTGATGTGAATAAAATCGACGCTGTCGCCTTCATCGCCAATCAACCAATGGTGGCAGCGCAGTGCACGGGATTTTACCGAACTTGTTTCAAACAGTCCTGAATCAATCGCGGCTTGATGCAAATCTTCCAATAGTCCTTGCACGTTGATGCGTTCATCGACTGAATTTGAGTATTCCATAACGAGATTGGGCATTGGCAGTTCCTTGCTAACAGTGGATAAAAGTAGTTCCGACTTAAAGAGAGGAATAGTAATAACAAGTTAAACCACAAAAACCGAGCCACTACCGAATAATCTGTCACTGAGATCACTCGATTGCTGATTTGTCGCGTCTGTGAGATCCCATAAAGACATGATACGAGTCATGATCTGACGAATTTATTCTGCTATAGTCCTGCGAGTTTATTTTTTACATTGATTAGATATGGAGATATTCCTATGCGTCGTCCTGTTGTGATGGGTAACTGGAAACTGAATGGCAGCAAAGCTATGGTCACTGACCTGCTAAACGGCTTGAATGCAGAACTTGAAGGTGTTGCGGGTGTTGATGTAGTCGTTGCGCCACCAGCAATGTATTTGGATATGGCAGAGCGCCTGATCAAAGAAGGCGGCAACAAGCTGATCCTAGGTGCGCAAAACACCGATACTCACAACAGCGGTGCGTACACCGGTGATATGTCTCCTGCGATGCTGAAAGATTTCGGTGCTTCGCACATCATCATCGGTCACTCTGAGCGTCGTGATTACCACAAAGAATCAGATGAGTTCGTCGCTAAGAAATTTGCGTTCCTGAAAGAAAACGGCCTAACGCCAGTATTCTGTATCGGTGAAACTGAAGCGCAAAACGAAGCGGGCGAAACAGAAGCGGTATGTGCTCGCCAAATCAACGCAGTGATCGACGCTTACGGTGTTGAAGCCCTAAACGGCGCGATCATCGCTTACGAACCAATCTGGGCGATCGGTACTGGTAAAGCAGCAACAGCAGATGATGCACAGCGTATCCACGCGTCAATCCGTGCACTGATCGCAGCGAAAGATGCTGCAGTAGCAGAGCAAGTGATCATCCAGTACGGCGGTTCTGTAAAACCAGAAAACGCAGCGTCTTACTTTGCACAACCAGACATCGATGGTGCGCTGGTTGGCGGTGCATCACTGGATGCGAAAGGCTTTGCCGCGATCGCGAAAGCAGCAGCTGAAGCGAAAAAAGCGTAATTTGCGACTCTCGCAACCTATCGTTCAAGGCCAGCATAATGCTGGCCTTATTCTTTTTAACATCTTGCGATTCACCCCTTAGGTTCCCTTCCCTAGTCCCTGTTTTTAAGTTCAGGTATGCTAGGCACCTTGTTCCTTCGCGCGCACCATCCTATGCAAGATAAACACGGTCTGCTTTCAGCCCCTATTTCTCTCGTTTTACGACAAATGACCGTGCCGATGATTTTCGGTTTAGTGGCCATTTTGATGTTCAACCTCGTCGATACTTTCTTTATCTCCTTACTAGGAACACAGGCGCTGGCGGCGATCAGTTATACCTTTCCGGTCACCTTTGCGGTCAACTGTATTACGATGGGCATTGGGGTTGGATTATCCACTTGCATAGGGCGCTTGCTCGGACAAGGGGATGGACGACAAGCCGCGCGCGTTTCTAGTCATGGGTTACTGCTAGCCTTATTGCTCGTGGCCGCCGCTTCAACACTCGGTTTATTGAGCATAGAACCGCTGTTTTTGATGCTTGGTGCCAGCCATGAGCTGATCCCGCTTATCAAAGAGTACATGGTGGTCTGGTATCTCACGATTCCACTGCTCGTGCTACCTATGGCTGGCAATAGCGCGATTCGCGCCACTGGCGATACTAAAACACCCGCCAAAATTATGATGCTGGCGGGGCTGATTAACGGCGCGCTCGACCCACTACTGATTTTTGGCTACGGCCCATTTCCTGAACTTGGTATCCAAGGTGCTGCGATTGCCAGTGCCTTCTCTTGGCTGGGGGCATTAATCGGTTCGCTGTATCTGCTGATTAAGCGTGAAAAATTGCTCGCTATGCCGTCACTGCCCCATCTGCGCCATGATTGGCAACAGATTTTAAAAATTGGCACTCCTGCAGCGCTTTCCACTGCAATGAACCCGATCTCTGGTGCGCTACTCATGATGATGCTCTCGAACCACGGCACCGCAGCGGTTGCCGCGTATGGTGCGGCGCAGCGCATTGAGTCGATTCTGATTTTGGTACTGATGTCACTTACTTCAGCTCTCACACCCTTTATGGCGCAAAATCTTGGGGCGCAAAATCCTGCGCGCAGCTTTTCCGGGCTCTTTCTGAGCCTACGTTTTTCTCTGTTGTTTCAGCTGATGGTGTTTATCATGATGGTACCACTGAGCATTCCACTGTCGGCGCTGTTTTCTCAAGAGCAAGCGGTGCGCGATCTGCTATGGCACTATCTGTTAGTCGTACCAGTCAGCTATGGCTTCCAGGGCGTAGTCATGATGTTGGTTTCCGCCCTCAACGCCTTACATAAGCCACTCAAAGCCTTTCAATGGAGCTTTATGCGCCTGTTTGTGTTTACTTTACCCGCAGCTTGGATTGGAGGCACTCTGTACAACATTGAAGGGTTATTTATTGGCATTGCAGTAGGTAACGTACTGGGTGGGTTATTAGGTTATTTGTATGCACTGAGATTACGGCGTCAGCAGCTTACTCCAAACTTTGGATCAGTGCACGAAGCCGATAAATGACAAAAAGCCGATGCATTCACATCGGCTTTTTCGATTCTTAGGACAAGTGAGTGCGCTTACAGCAGCTCATCTTCCTCTTCTTCTTGCTCACCTAAATCCGCACTCAGCGGCTCTTGCGAGATGATGATGCCGGTATTGTCGGCATACAGATAATCTTCAGGTAGGAAAGTGACACCGCCGAAATTGACCGGAATGTCCACTTCCCCTACGCCTTGCGAGGTTGCGCCGACTGGAATCGAAGCGATGGCTTGAATGCCAATGCTCATCTCTTCCAATTCATCCACTTCACGGACACTGCCATACACCACAATGCCTTCCCACTCATTTTCTTCCGCTAGAGCGGCCAACTCGGCATCAATTAATGCACGACGCAGCGAACCACCGCCATCAATCAGCAAAATACGGCCAAGACCATCTTGCTCAAGCGTTTCACGAATCAAGCCATTGTCTTCATAACATTTGATCGTGGTGATCTGGCCGGCAAAAGATGCACAGCCGCCAAAGTTGCTGAACATTGGCTCCACGACATCGACTTGGTCGAGATAGATATCACACAGCGCTGAAGTATTGTATTCCATAGCTTTGTTCTCTTAGCGAAAGTCTTCCATCGAGTATATAGAGTGATTGAGTCATTGCAATGACAGAGTGCAAATTAACTTGTCAGAG
Source organism: Vibrio metoecus (assembly GCF_009665255.1). Classification (NCBI taxonomy): domain Bacteria; kingdom Pseudomonadati; phylum Pseudomonadota; class Gammaproteobacteria; order Vibrionales; family Vibrionaceae; genus Vibrio; species Vibrio metoecus. The sequence goes on along the minus strand of NZ_CP035686.1, from coordinate 52,345 downwards.
TTTGGGCAATGATCACTCCTACAAACAAAAGGTTGGTGATCACTGAGGTCTTTACGACCACAGGCATCATCGGGGCAATTTGCGCAGGCTGCTCAGTAAACCACACTTCGCGACCATGACGCGTCACCACCGACAGGCAAAGTAGAAATGGCAAGCTGATCCACAGTGGTTTATCTTGCAGCACCAAGTAGGCCGCAAACGCTGCAACGGCACCAAACAACAAAGCAAAATGGTACTGCTTGGCGCGCACTTGTCCTAAGCGCACTGCAACAGTACGTTTACCACACAAGGCATCGTTTTCAATATCGCGCATATTGTTGACGTTGAGTACCGCCACCGCGAGCAAACCACACCCTAAAGACGGCAATAACAGGCTCCATTCAATGTAGCCAGTGTGCAAAAAGAAGCTGCCTGAAACACCAAGCAAACCAAAAAACAGGAATACCGATAGATCGCCAAGCCCGACATAACCATAGGGTTTATTGCCTACGGTGTACGCAATCGCCGCCAGAATCGCTAGCACGCCCAAGGCGATAAACATCAGAATATTTTGCAAATTGTCAAAGGCATACAGCACTAACGCCAAGCCTGAAACCATAGTCAGCAGTACATTGACACCCATCGCCCGCTTCATATCACTTAAGCTCACCGCACCTGATTGAATCGCGCGCATCGGCCCCAAGCGAGCATGGTTGTCGGTGCCTTTCACCGCATCGCCATAATCATTGGCAAGATTGGACAAAATTTGCAGCAAAGTTGCGGTCACTAGCGCCAACACAGCGATAAGCCAATGAAAATGTCCGGCCGAAAACGCTAATGCGCTCCCAGTTAAAATTGAGATCAAAGCCAGAGGCAAGGTTTTCGGACGCGCGGCATCCAACCAAATTTGCACAGAGTTATTCATGATAATGAGAGTACGATCAACATGGCGTCAGTATACGCGCAAATCACCCAGATAAAAAAGCCCACCTATTTGAGGTGGGCTTTTCGTTTCTAAAAAATCGATCCGTCTAAAGGATGAAACGGCTGAGATCTTCGTCTTCCACCAATTCACCCAAACGCGCTTTCACGTAGGCAGCATCGATCACGAAGGCTTGGCCGGCCTTTTCAGTCGCATCGAACGAGATTTCGTCCATCAAGCGTTCCAACACAGTATGTAAACGGCGCGCACCGATGTTTTCGGTGGTTTCGTTGACTTGCCATGCCGCATCCGCAATCTGCTTGATGCCATCTTCGGTAAACTGTACATCCACTTGTTCAGTTTTCATCAAAGCAACATATTGCTCGGTGAGCGATGCTTTCGGCTCGGTCAGAATACGTTTGAAGTCGTTGCTCGACAGCGCTTCCAGTTCAACACGGATTGGCAAACGGCCTTGCAGCTCTGGGATCAAATCCGATGGTTTCGCCACTTGGAATGCGCCTGAAGCAATAAACAGGATGTGATCAGTACGCACCATGCCATGCTTGGTGGATACCGTACTACCTTCAATCAAAGGCAGCAGATCGCGCTGTACCCCTTCACGAGAAACATCGGGACCCGAGACTTCACCGCGTTTACAGATTTTGTCGATCTCATCGATAAACACAATGCCGTTGTTTTCGACATTGTAAATTGCTTGTTCTTTCAGCTCTTCTTGATTGACCAACTTAGCGGCTTCTTCTTCCACCAAGGCTTTCAGCGCATCTTTGATTTTCATTTTGCGCTTTTTCTTGGTGTCGCCCGCGAGGTTTTGGAACAGCCCCTGCAGTTGATTGGTCATCTCTTCCATGCCAGGAGGCGCCATGATTTCCACGCCCATCTGCGGTGTCGCCACGTTGATTTCAATCTCTTTGTCGCTCAGTTGACCTTCACGCAGCTTTTTGCGGAACACTTGGCGAGTGCTGGAGTTATCTTCTTTCTGCTCCGCTTGTCCCCATGCATCACGCGCGGGTGGTAGCAAAGCATCCAATACGCGCTCTTCGGCCAACTCTTCGGCGCGGAATTTCACTTTTTCCATCGCTTGTTGGTGAGTCAGCTTCACCGCAACATCGGTCAGATCGCGGATGATCGACTCCACTTCCTTACCCACATAACCGACTTCGGTGAATTTGGTCGCTTCAACTTTAATGAAAGGCGCGTTCGCTAGTTTGGCTAAACGGCGAGCAATTTCAGTTTTACCCACACCGGTTGGGCCAATCATCAGAATATTTTTCGGGGTCACTTCAACGCGCAAGCTCTCTTCAAGCTGCATACGACGCCAGCGGTTGCGCAGCGCAATCGCCACGGCACGTTTGGCTTTATCTTGACCAATGATGTGGCGATTCAGCTCGCTCACTATTTCGCGGGGAGTCATTTCAGACATGATTCAAATCCTTCACTCAGCTTATCAGGCACTATCTTGTGGTTATTAATCTGCGCTTATGCGCCTTGCGGCAACATTGCCTGCGGAATTTCGAGTTCTTCGATAGTGTGATGATGATTGGTAAATACGCAGATATCGCCCGCGATATTCAGGGCTTTTTCGGCGATCGTGCGTGCATCAAGCTCGGTGTTTTCTAATAGAGCAATCGCTGCCGCTTGTGCATAGTTGCCGCCAGAACCAATCGCAATCAGATCGTGCTCTGGCTGCAATACATCGCCATTACCTGTGATGATCAGCGATGCCGTTTCATCGGCGACCGCCAAAATCGCTTCCAAACGACGCAATGCGCGATCGCTACGCCAATCTTTGGCCAGCTCGACCGCCGCTTTGGTCAGGTGGCCTTGGTGCATCTGCAACTTACTTTCAAAGCGCTCAAACAGAGTAAACGCATCCGCAGTTCCGCCAGCAAAACCCGCTAGCACTTTGTTGTTGTATAGGCGGCGCACTTTACGCGCATTGCCTTTCATGACGGTATTACCTAGCGATACCTGCCCGTCACCAGCGATGACAACTTTATTATTACGACGCACTGATACGATAGTAGTCACAAGAGGCCTCTTTATTTTTTATCGGAGAGTTATCGCTTATATGTGGCTACCGGAAAACAATTTCAAGCCAATTGAGAGAAGTTGACGCGATGCCAATAAAAATCCGCCTTCTTAGAAGGCGGTTTTAATATAAGCCCCCTAAAAGGGGGCCACGACGCTGTTAGTCTCTCAATAACTCTAACTGCTGCTCTTGCTCAAGCTCTTTTTTGTCTTGATGCCGTACATACCGTCTAATGATTTCTTCATTTACACCTACCGTATCCACAAAATAGCCTCGCGCCCAAAAATGATTTCCCCATAACTTTTTCCTGATATGTGGAAACTTGTTGAATAGCCTAATTGCACTCCTACCCTTTAAAACTCCCATCAACGTCGAAATCGATACTTTGGGCGGAATTATCGCAACTAAGTGGACATGTTCTGGCTGAACATTGAGTTCCAAAACTTCACAATCTTTCATATTACAAAGAATGTAGATCGAACGATTTAGCTCTTTGGCTACATTACCTTTTAAGATCTTAAAACGAAATTTTGGTGTCCAAACAATATGATATTTGCAACGCCAATAGACGTGTGATGAACTTCTGTAGTCGCCCATGTTATTTGAATCCTCTTACTTATGGTGAATAAGAGTTTGTCTTCTAACATGGGCGCATTTTCGGGCAAAAGCCCCTAGGGACATTCACCACCGCTAAAAGCGGTGGTTTAGGGATGACAACAAAAAAGCCTGATCAACATCAGGCTTTTAGGGAGGATTTACTGCTTTTCAGCCCAGATAGCACAAGGCTCGATTTTCGCACGCTGCAGTTTGTGTTTATCACGCTCTGCATCACGCTTAAATTTGTAAGGTCCAAGCACCACCCGATACCAACTGCTATCGGCTTTTTTACGAATATTGCTGCTGATGCCTTGGAAAGCGATATCCAGTTTGCGTGCTTCCGCTTGCTCTGCGGTTTTGTAAGCACCGCACTGCATCACGTAGGGAATATCGGAGACTTGCTGCTCTTTCGCCACCACTTCAATCTCACGATTGGGCAAAGTGTCCACGTAATCCCACTTTTCAGTCGGTGGCGGTGGCAACGTTTCCGCAGGTTTGGTTTTGCTCTGTGAGGTTGATGGCGTCGCAACGACTTTGCTCGGCTTAGGTTCTGGGTCGTTATTGAGTAGATACAAACCATAACCAAAACCAGCCAATAGCACTAAAGCGACTAAACCACTGCGCCAAGGTTTACGGCGCGGCGCTGCTTTTTTTCGGGTCGGCTTCTTGGGACTACGACCGCCTCTTACATAATCTCTATTCGCCACGTTGTTGTTCGGAAATTAACAAAATTGTCCACATGTTAAAGCAGATCGCGACCAGATAACAGAGTTATACCCAAACAACTTGACCTTGTTGCCGACATCACTGCTGAGATAGAAAACAAATAAACCGAGCCTGAGTCATCAACTCAAAGCTCGGTTCACGCTGTGCTCTACTTCTTATTGGGTGGCGCGGCACTCTCACGCACCATGAGTTTGGTTTCTAACAAACGAGACCCAGCACGCACATCGTGTCCACGCAGAAGTTCTAGCATCATCAGCATGGCTTGGCGGCCAATTTCATAACGCGGCTGCGAAATCGTCGTCAATGGAGGATCGCAGTATTGTGCAAACTGAATATCATCAAAACCGACAACCGACAGATCTTGTGGCACACGTAAACCCAGTCGCTTCGCTTCCTGAATCGCACCTATCGCCATCGTATCATTGTGACAGAAAATCGCGGTTGGCTGCTCTGGTAACGATAAGAGCTGACGCACCGCTTTCGCCCCGGCTTCAAAAGTGAAATCGCCAAAAGTGCAGTAAGTCGGGTTCATGGTGATGCCAGCGCGGCGCAGCGCCTGTTGGTAGCCTTGATGGCGGAATTGACACAATGCGGCATGTTGAGGGCCAGAGATCTGTGCCACACGCTTATGCCCCAGCTGGGTCAAGTAGTTGACCGCTTCAAACGCTGAAGTCAGGTTATCAATGTGAACGGTAGGCAATTCAAGTTCGGGGGCAAATTCACATGCCATCACCATTGGTGGCAAGTTTTTCTGCTCCGGTTTACTCACATCAAACGGCAAATCCGTGCCAAGTAGCAGCATCCCGTCAGCTTGTTTGGTAAACACCAGATTAACGAAGGAGTTTTCCCGACGTTTTTGCTGGCCACTGTCACCCAATAACACCAAATAACCGTGCTCCATTGCGGCATCTTCAATCCCACGAATGATCTCAGAAAAGTAGGGATCACAGATATCCGGCACGATAGCAACGATGGTTTTTGACTCATTACGACGCAAATTGCGCGCTAAAGAATTCGGTGAGTAACCCGCTTCCAGCACCGCCTCTTCAACACGCTTACGCGTCGATGAAGAAACTTTCTCAGGGTTCATCAACGCACGCGACACCGTCGCGGTTGAAACACCTGCAAGCTGGGCAACATCCTTCATTGTCGCCATTTCTTTTAACCCTCTTTTCTTGATTCGGTGATGGAGCCCATCACACCCTTTTATGATGACTATTGTATTTTTCTCTAAACCTTTTTCAGTGCAGGCTTCCATGCTGTAGATAGCACTGAAATCGATCACTTTTGGCTTAGGGAAACGATTCACTGAGCAGATTTTACCGATAGTCTAAGGGATTCAGAACAGAAAGTTACGGCGAGATTAACAAATTTTGCATAGCCACCGTGACATTCCTCACGATAATAAGCATTAATTTGCTGACAAAATTAACACACATTGACTTTCGTTGATGGGCGATAAGTTAACTCAGATCTTGCGGATCGATATCGATCGACCAACGCACTTTATTGGCTAATGGTAATTGTTGCAGCGCAGGACGCGCGCTTTGCAAAATTTTCTGCATCAAGGTTCGATGAGGCGTTTGCAGCAAAAGTTGCCAGCGGAATTTTCCCGCTCTTTTCGCCAGTGGTGCGGGCGTTGGGCCTAACACCATGCATTCGCTATCAAACCAAGGATTGCAGCGCAAAGTTTCGCGCACTTGGCGCAGAAAATCTTCCACTTGCCCACTGTGATTGGCTTCCGCCCTAAATAAACTCAGGAAGGAATAAGGCGGCAGTTGAACGAGTTTGCGTTCCTCTAATGCCGTCAGTGCAAAATGGTGATAGTCCTTGTGCAGCAAGGCTTGTAATAAACTGTGCTCCGGGTGATGCGTTTGTAACACCACTTCGCCCGGCTTGCTGGCACGCCCTGCACGCCCTGCGACTTGAATAAAGAGCTGAGCCAAACGCTCAGAAGCGCGAAAATCGCTGCTATACAGTGAACCATCAACATCCAACAGCGCGACTAAAGTGACATCGGGGAAGTGATGCCCTTTAGCCAGCATTTGCGTACCAATTAAAATCTGATATTCGCCTTTGCGGATCGCGGTTAACGCCGATTCCAAACTCCCCTTGCGCCGAGTGCTATCTCGATCAATCCGCACTGAACGATACTCAGGGAAAAGAGTGTGTAATTGCGCTTCCAGCTGTTCCGTACCAACGCCGACAGTAACCAGTTGAGTCGAGCCACACCCTTTGCATTGATGGATCACCGGACGCTGTGAACCACAATGATGGCAGCGCATTTCATTGCTATGTTGATGGTAGGTGTAATAGGCATCGCAACGCTGACACTCCGCAATCCAGCCACATTCATGGCACATCAAGGCCGGAGAAAAACCGCGTCGGTTTAAAAACAGCATGACCTGATTGCCCGCCGAGAGATGACGGCGCATTTCCGCAATCAAAGGCGCAGAAAGGCCACTTTCCAGATACATCCCTTTCACATCCAACGCATGATTACGCGTTGGCAACGCATTCCCTGCACGCTGCGTCAGTTGCAGATGGTGGTATTTACCACTGAGCGCATTATGTAGGGTTTCCAGTGCAGGAGTCGCCGAGCCGAGCACAATCGGGATATTTTCCAGATGCGCGCGCATCACTGCCACATCGCGGGCGTGATAACGCAGACTATCTTGCTGTTTATAAGAGCTATCATGCTCTTCATCAACGATGATAATGCCCAATTTGGCAAACGGTGTGAGCAGTGCCGAACGTGTACCAATCACTATGCCCGCCACTTTATCGCGCGCCGCCAGCCAAGCGTTGAGGCGCTCGGTATCATTGAGCGCCGAGTGCATCACTTCCACAGGCACGTTAAAACGCTGGCGAAAACGATTGATGGTTTGTGGCGTCAAACCAATTTCTGGCACCAACACTAAGGCTTGCTCGCCGCGCGCTAGCACTGGCGTGATGAGGTTGAGATACACCTCAGTTTTTCCAGAACCCGTTACCCCTTCTAAAAGAAAACAGCCAAAACCTTGGTGGCTATTGACGGCGGCAATCGCAATCGCCTGCTCTTGATTGAGTTTAGGTTTATCTACTTTGGCTTCGAGCTCTTGCGGCCACGGCCGCACAACAGGCTTACGCTCTTCACACTCAATCCAGCCTTTCTCCACTAAGGTTTTCAGTGTCGTACTGCTAACCTCTTCATCGAGCAAGGCTTGGTGAGATAAGGCTCCGTGCTGCAACAAATGGAGAACTTGTGCTTGTTTTACCGCGCTACGTTTCACGCCAAGCATCAGTTGCTCTTGGCCTAGCGCCGTCAAACGCCACTCTTTATGGCTAGTCAACTCTGCGGCTTTGCCTTTGCGCAAAGCACCGGGTAAAGCATTCGCGTACGTTTCACCGAGCGGATAATGATAAAACTGGCTACACCAATGCAGCAGTGACTGGAGTTTTTCCGGCCACACGGGCAGGTCATCCAATACCGCTTGCAGCGATTTGAGCTGTTCGATAGGGAAATCGGATTGATGCGTCAGCGACTGGACAATGCCGACTAAGGTTTGTCGCCCAAAAGGCACTTGCACACGACCGCCCAGCACTGGAAACAGATGAGCTGGGATCAGATAGTCAAAGGACTTATCCAGAGGGACAGGCAGGCAAACTCGGGCAATCGTGGGGCGCATCAGGGTCCAAAACAGCGAAAAATCAAACGGATCACAGTCTACTGGAAGCGTAGCAGAAATTCGACCCGCGCTTTTGGTGAAATAAACAGCGAGATCGGTTGATCCGAAACCCGAGATTCATTAATATATCGCGCCTTACGGCATCCTAGAGGGTTGACCTCTCTGGATATGCAAACTCGTTATTTTTAACACTACGTGTGGTGTCCGACGATAATCGATTCGGATGGCGACACGGCCTAAATTGAGGTTATCCCATGAAAGCTGGTATCCACCCAGAATACAAAGCAGTAAACGCAACTTGTTCTTGCGGCAACTCTTTCGTTTTCAACTCTACTCTAGGTAAAGATTCAATGCACCTAGACGTATGTGACAAGTGCCACCCATTCTACTCTGGTAAGCAACGTATCGTTGACACCGGTGGTCGTGTTGAGCGCTTCAACAAGCGTTTCGGCGCACTGTCTGCGAAGAAGTAATTTCTGCTTTACGCAAGATTTTGAAAAAGGACGCTTCGGCGTCCTTTTTTCATTGTCATCCCTAAACCACCGCTTTTAGCGGTGGTGATTGTCCCTAAGGGCTTTTGCCCGAAAATGCGCCCATGTTAGAAGACAAACTCTTATTCACCATAAGTAAGAGGATTCAAATAACATGGGCGACTACAGAAGTTCATCACACGTCTATTGGCGTTGCAAATATCATATCGTTTGGACACCAAAATTTCGTTTTAAGATCTTAAAAGGTAATGTAGCTAAAGAGCTAAATCGTTCGATCTACATTCTTTGTAATATGAAAGATTGTGAAGTTTTGGAACTCAATGTTCAGCCAGATCATGTCCACTTAGTTGCGATAATTCCGCCCAAAGTATCGATTTCGACGTTGATGGGAGTTTTAAAGGGTAGGAGTGCAATTAGGCTATTCAACAAGTTTCCACATATCAGGAAAAAGTTATGGGGAAATCATTTTTGGGCGCGAGGCTATTTTGTGGATACGGTAGGTGTAAATGAAGAAATCATTAGACGGTATGTACGGCATCAAGACAAAAAAGAGCTTGAGCAAGAGCAGCAGTTAGAGTTATTGAGAGAGTAACAGCGTCGTGGCCCCCTTTTAGGGGGCTTATATTAAAACCGCCTTCTAAGAAGGCGGATTTTTATATTCTGTATTCTGAAAGGAGTGATAAGATTCACCACCATTATCAATACCGATTTTTTCATTCACTTACCTGCATATAAAACGCTTTTAAGCGGCACATTCTGGCTATTTCTTCTCCGCATTTCACATTTTCACTGGTCTTATCAGCAAGATCTTCGCTTTTTTTGTACGCTTTGCTCAGTGTCTAACCTAGGCAGCTTGCAAGACATACATTAGAATTTGTGACCTTTCCCATAAATAACTATAAGAGAACAGCCCTATGTCCGATGACAATCACCTCAACCCAACTCCTGAAGAACAATTTCGCCAACGTGCTCTCGATTACCATGCTTACCCAACCGCGGGCAAAATTGGTATTGCGCTGACCAAACCTGCTGATTCAGCTGCCGATCTTGCGCTGGCTTATAGCCCTGGCGTAGCAGAGCCGGTTCGTGAAATCGCACAAAACGTGGAAAATGTGTACAAGTACACCGCGAAAGGTAACACCGTTGCAGTCATTTCTAACGGCACTGCGATTTTAGGATTGGGCAATTTGGGACCGATGGCTTCTAAGCCTGTCATGGAAGGCAAGGCGCTGCTGTTTAAACGCTTTGCAGGACTGGATTCGATTGATATTGAAGTAAAACACCGCACCATCGATGAATTTGTTGATACGGTAGCCAACATTGCGGATACCTTCGGTGGCATTAACTTAGAAGACATCAAAGCCCCAGACTGCTTTGAAATTGAACGCCGCCTGATTGAACGTTGTGATGTGCCAGTGTTCCACGATGACCAACACGGTACCGCGATTGTGACTGCTGCGGGCATGCTCAACGCATTAGAGCTACAAGGTAAACAGCTGAAAGACTGTATGATTGTCTGTCTTGGTGCAGGGGCTGCTGCGGTAGCGTGTATGGAGCTACTGATCAAATGCGGTGCAATGCGTGAGAAGATTTACATGCTGGATCGCAAAGGCGTGATCCACACGCGCCGTGACGATCTCAACGAATACAAACAGCTGTTTGCCAACAACACGGATAAACGCACACTGGAAGATGTGATTGCGGGAGCGGATCTGTTCTTAGGCGTATCAGGCCCTAACCTGCTACCAGCGGAGGCACTCAAACTGATGGCCGACAAGCCTGTGGTGTTTGCGTGTTCCAACCCAGATCCTGAAATCAAGCCAGAAATTGCTCATCAAGTGCGTAACGACATGATCATGGGGACTGGTCGCAGCGACTATCCAAACCAAGTTAACAACGTGCTCTGCTTCCCGTTCATTTTCCGCGGAGCATTGGATGTTCGTGCGAGTGAGATCAATGACCAGATGAAATTGGCTGCGGTAGACGCCATTCGCCAACTGGCGAAAGAGCCAGTACCTGCGGAAGTATTGGCAGCCGCTGGCGTTGATAAGCTGAGTTTCGGTATTGAGTACATCATTCCAAAGCCGATGGACCCACGCCTATTGCCACGCGTAGCACGTGCAGTCGCGGAAGCGGCAGTGGAATCAGGCGTTGCTCGTATCCCAATGCCAGAAAACTACATGCAGGCTTAATCTGCTTGTTTATGTTGATAAACAGTCGATAAAAAAAGCCCCTCAGTTATATGAGGGGCTTTTTTATGAGCGTTATCAGTTCGCTTAGCGAATTGCGCTAACGAACACCATTACTCATCGTAAGATTCGAACTCAATACCCATTTCGGTCATCAAACGTTTGGCTTCGGCAGGAATGTCATCAGGGCGATCTTTACGCAGGTCTTCATCCGTCGGCAAAGGCTGGCCAGTGTAGGCATGCAAGAAGGCTTCACACAGCAATTCACTGTTGGTTGCGTGACGTAAGTTATTGACTTGACGGCGTGTTCTCTCATCCGTTAGCACTTTGAGAACTTTCAGCGGAATGGATACCGTGATTTTTTTTACCAACTCGCTCTTTTTCCCATGCTCTGCATAGGGGCTGATGTATTCGCCATTCCAGTCTGCCATTGCGCACCTTCGTTATTGTGGTTCGAATCGAAATTTCAAAGGCCCTAATTTTAGCGGGATTTACTGCCATAAGCAAAGACATATAGACGTCTAGAAGTGTTGACGTCTTTATTTAACATCAGTAAAGTGTCGAGTAATTTATGGGCAACAAAATGTGAGCCCATATGAGGTCACGTTGTCATAAGACAACCCTCTCTGCTGCTTTGAGCAGGAAAGGTATATGATGACGCACTCTAGGACAGAATAGCCAGCAAGGAAAACTCCATGACCACACGCAAGCCAGCCACCATTGCGGTTCGTACCGGGATTGAATCGGACACTCAATACCATGCCGTTGTGCCCCCTATTTATCTTTCGACCAACTATGGTTTTCCCGCATTTGGCGAAGTACCTAAATACGATTACACCCGCTCAGGCAACCCAAACCGTGGTTTGTTAGAACAAACCCTGTATGAGCTTGAATGTGGTGAAGGTGCGGTGGTGACCAACTGTGGTACTTCGGCCATCAATTTGTGGGTCACGGCGTTGTTAGGCCCAGAAGATCTGATTGTGGCACCACATGACTGCTATGGCGGTACTTACCGTTTGCTCAACACTCGTGCTAAAAAAGGCGACTTCAAAGTGCAGTTTGTCGACCAATCCAACGAACAAGCACTCACGCAAGCCTTAGCACGCAAACCAAAGTTGCTGTTGATTGAAACCCCCTCCAACCCTTTAGTTCGCGTGGTGGACATCGCTCATCTTTGTCAGTTAGCGAAAGCGCAAGGTACTTTGGTGGCGGTCGATAACACCTTCTTAACTCCAGTATTCCAAAAACCGCTCACCTTAGGCGCGGATTTTGTTCTGCACTCCACCACCAAATACATTAACGGTCACTCCGATGTGATTGGTGGTGTGTTGATCTGTAAAAGTAAGCAACATGCGGAAGAGCTAGCTTGGTGGGGCAACTGTTTAGGTTCAACCGGTACTCCATTTGATAGCTACATGACCTTACGTGGCATTCGCACGCTAGGCGCGCGGATGCGCGTACATGAAGAGAGCGCGCAACAGATTTTGGCTTATCTACAGACTCAATCATTGGTTGGCAAAATTTACCATCCAAGCCTACCCAACCACCCAGGCCATGAAATTGCGAAAAAACAACAATCAGGCTTTGGCTCTATGCTCAGTTTTGAATTTGCCGGCAGTTTTGAGCAACTGAAATTCTTTGTAGGCAAGTTGGCGCTGTTTTCACTGGCGGAGTCACTTGGTGGGGTAGAAAGCCTGATTTGCCACCCCGCCTCCATGACTCATCGTGCGATGGGTGAAGAAGCATTAGCCGAAGCTGGAATTTCACAGCAGTTGCTGCGCCTTTCCGTCGGTCTTGAAGATGCCTCAGATCTGATTGCCGATCTTGACCAAGCCTTTCAGCAAACTCTTTCAGCGAATTAAGGAGACCTGTGAATGACTCACGCTCGTCAACTGCATAAATTTGGTGGTAGTAGCCTTGCCGACCCAGAATGTTATCTGCGGGTCACGAAAATTCTTAAAAGTTATTCGAAGAGTGAAGATCTGGTGGTGGTCTCTGCGGCTGGCAAAACCACGAACCGTTTGATCAGTTTTGTCGAAGCACTCAGTAAAGATGGCCGAGTTGCCCATGAAACTTTACATGCACTGCGCCAATATCAGTCCGATTTGATCACCAAGCTACTGACCGCCGAAACGGCCGAACCGCTATTGAACCAATTGCAACAAGAGATCAGCGTGTTAGGCGAGCTCACCGCCCCTCTTAGCAATGCGCAATACGCTTGGGTACTCGGACATGGCGAGCAATGGTCGGCACGTTTACTCGCCGCATTGTTAAATCAGCAAGATTTACCGGCAGTGGCACAAGATGCCCGTGCATTCTTACGTGCCGAAGCGGGAACACAGCCGGAAGTGGATCGCGCGCGCTCTTACCCGCTCCTGAAAGCCGTGTTGGCACAACATACCCAGCGCCGCGTGGTGATCACCGGTTTTATGGCGCAAAACGAACAGGGCGATACCGTCCTGCTCGGTCGCAACGGTTCCGATTACTCTGCGACCGTGATTGGCGCTCTAGCTGAAGTTTCACGGGTCACCATCTGGAGTGATGTGGCTGGTGTGTACAGCGCCGATCCACGCATTGTCAGCGATGCCTGTTTGCTGCCACTACTAAGACTCGATGAAGCCAATGAACTGGCTCGCTTAGCTGCGCCAGTTCTGCACAGCCGCACGCTACAACCTGTCGCGCAGAGCACCATGGAACTTCACTTACGTTGCAGCCACCAACCGGAATCGGGTTCTACTCGCATTGAGCGGGTACTGGCTTCTGGCCGCGGTGCAAAAATCATTACTTCACTCGATGATGTATTGCTGATTGAACTGAGCTTTGCTCACCAGCATGATTTCCAACGCTTGCAAGAAGATGTGTTACAGCACTTGCAGCGCGTGCAACTGCAACCTCTGACTTACGAAGCACAACCTGACCAATACCGTTTGCGTTTAGCTTACACAGCAGAAATTGCGCCTGGTGCGTTTGCGGCGCTGCAAGATGCCGCGTTCGAAGCCGAAATCAAACTCAAAGAAGGCTATGACCTGATTGCTGCGGTCGGTGCGGGCGTCACCAAAAACCCGAACCACTGCTATGGTTTCTACCAACATCTGAATGCCTTGCCGGTCGAGTTTATCAGCGCATCAGAATCAAGCCTCAGTTTGGTTGCCGTACTGCGTCAAACCCCAATCAACCCCTTGGTGAATGGCATCCACAAGCAGTTATTCCAAGCCCAAAAGCGCGTGGCGATTGCACTGTGTGGTAAAGGCAATATCGGTTCAAGTTGGCTCAAACTGTTTGCTGAACAAAAAGAGAAATTGGAGCAACGCCACGGCATGAATTTTGAGTTGGTTGCAGTGGTTGATAGCCAAACCTATTGGTTTAATGAGCAAGGCATTAATCCAAGCCAAGTTGCTACTCATTTCCAAGATGAAGCTCTACCCAATCAAGGACAAAGTTGGCTGAAAAAACTCGGCGCATTAGAAGGTTACGATGAAGCGGTTGTGCTTGATGTCACCGCGAGTGAAGAGCTGGCCGAGCAGTATCTCGACATTGCCGAACAAGGTTTACACTTAATTTCCGCCAACAAAGTGGCAGGCTCGGCTCCGGGCAACTATTACTATCAGGTTAAAGATGCGTTCCACAAAATTGGCCGCCACTGGCTGTATAACGCCACGGTAGGCGCAGGCTTACCAATTAACCACACAGTGCGCGACTTACGTGAAAGCGGCGATGAAATCATGGCACTTTCGGGCATTTTCTCCGGCACCCTTTCATGGTTATTTCAACAATACGATGGCAGCTTACCATTCAGTGAACTGGTGGATTTAGCGTGGCAGCAAGGTTTAACAGAGCCCGATCCGCGTTGTGATCTGGATGGTTCAGACGTGATGCGTAAATTGGTGATCTTGGCGCGTGAATCTGGCCTTGAGATCGAGCCAAGCAGTGTGAAAGTGGAATCACTTGTACCCGTTGAGCTGCGTTCAGTGTCACTGGATGATTTTCTCGACAACAGCAAACTGCTCAACGAGCAGCTCGCTGAGCGCCTCGCCCGAGCGCAGAAACAAGGCAAGGTACTGCGCTATGTTGCAAGGCTAGAGAAAAATGGCAAAGCTAGCGTGGGCGTTGAAGCGCTTGAGCAAGATCATCCACTGGCTAACTTACTGCCGTGTGACAACATCTTTGCCATCGAAAGCAAATGGTATCGGGACAACCCACTGGTGATCCGTGGTCCCGGTGCAGGGCGTGAAGTCACGGCTGGCGCGATTCAGTCCGATTTGAATCTGCTCGCGAGCCAACTCTAGCTCTCTCGTTCAACTCTATAAAACAAAGCTCGCCGCAATGGCGAGCTTTTGCATCGATCTTCTATACTTTCTTGCATTAAAAGCATCATCTTCTATCAATTAGCTTTTTGAACCACACATAGCACTCTATTGCTTTTTCAGGCTTGAATCTGCTTCACGATCAACATGAGTAATATTCATAATGGTGAGGTTGACATCAAAGCGCATTCACGACATCCTACAGCCATATAGACGTCTAAACGTCAATTCAGATTCAGGCAGTGACACTCAGTCACAGGGAGTACAAGATGGGATACACACACGCTAGCCATATCGATGCATTGAACCAGAACATTGCGGAGCTTTCCGACATCAATGTTTCGTTTGAGTTTTTTCCACCTAGCTCTCCTCAAATGGAAGAGACGCTTTGGAACTCGGTTCATCGCCTGAAGACTCTCCAACCTAAATTCGTATCGGTGACTTATGGTGCCAACTCTGGCGAGCGTGACCGTACTCACTCGATCATTAAAGCGATCAAAGATCAAACCGGTTTAATTGCCGCGCCACACCTGACTTGTATTGATGCCACTCGTGATGAACTGATCCAGATCGCTGATGACTACTGGCATAACGGTATCCAGAATATTGTGGCGCTGCGTGGTGATATTCCGGCCGGTGGTGGTAAGCCTGACATGTATGCCTCGGATCTAGTGACACTGCTCAAATCGCGCCACGATTTTGATATTTCTGTGGCCGCCTTCCCTGAAGTGCATCCTGAAGCCAAAAGCGCGCAAGCGGATCTGCTCAATTTAAAACGTAAAGTCGATGCAGGTGCGAATCGTGCTATCACTCAGTTCTTCTTTGATGTAGAAAGCTACCTGCGTTTTCGCGATCGTTGTGTTGCGGCTGGGATTGACGTAGAAATCGTTCCTGGAATTTTGCCGGTTTCTAACTTTAAACAAGCGTCGCGCTTCGCTGCGCAAAACAACGTGAAAGTTCCCAATTGGATGGTGAAACAGTTTGAAGGGTTGGATGAGGATCCGGTGACTCGTCAATTGGTAGGTGCAAGCCAAGCCATTGATATGGTGCGCGTGCTGTGCCGTGAAGGGGTGAAAGATTTCCACTTCTACACGCTAAACCGTGCCGAAATGACTTACGCGTTATGCCACACCTTGGGTGTGCGACCACAAGCTTAAAAGAATACTCCTCGCCAAGATCAAAAACGCCGACATCACTGTCGGCGTTTTCATGAGGAGAATTACTCCACGTCTTCCATTTTGCCCAACAGGCTACGGATGCGCTCTTGCCATGCCGCATGTTCTTGTTGAACTTGCTGTGCACGCTGCTCAAGCGCTTCACGTGCTTCACGCAGCTCTTGCGCTTCATTTTGCAGCTGTTGCTTTTCTTCTTTCAGCTCTTCAACTTCCATTTGCAGCAGTGCAATGGTGTCGACCGCGGTTTGAATTTTCGCTTCCAGTTTTTCTAATACTTCAAAAGACATGACGTTTTACCCTTGTTGATTCGATTGAGGTGAAGTGGGCTTCACTGATTGAGATCATTCTACTCAGCCCTGTGCGCAGAAACACGCCCTAAGTTCGATCTTTTTCGCTATTCGGTTAAAAAAACCGCGCAAATTGACGCAAGCTTAACGGAAGTGGCCGCGAAGCCCACTTTGCACTAACCCATTCACTCACAACTTGGCTTTTTTCGCTCGATTTTGATCGAAGGCAAAGGCTAGCGACCGCAAAAGGCAAACGTTTACTTACGAATGTGATAGAATCCCGCGCAAAATTTCTCTCTTGGTTTGGAGCAAACATGAAACGCGATTTAGCAATGGCTTTTTCCCGAGTCACTGAAGGTGCCGCACTGGCAGGCTATAAATGGTTGGGACGTGGCGACAAAAATGCCGCCGATGGTGCTGCGGTGGAAGTGATGCGTGCCCTGCTCAATCAAACCGAAATCAGCGGCGAAATCGTGATTGGTGAAGGTGAAATCGATGAAGCGCCAATGCTTTACATTGGTGAGCAAGTTGGCTTAGGTGGCGATGCGGTAGACATTGCGGTTGACCCGATCGAAGGCACGCGCATGACCGCCATGGGACAATCGAATGCGTTAGCAGTGCTGGCCGCGGGCGAAAAAGGTAGCTTCCTGAAAGCGCCTGATATGTACATGGAAAAATTAGTGGTTGGCCCTGGTGCAAAAGGCTGTATCGATCTGCATTTGCCACTGAAAGATAACCTGCGCAATGTCGCCAAAGCACTTGGTAAGGCATTAACCGATTTAGTGGTGATTACACTTGCCAAACCACGCCACGATAACGTCATCGCCGAGATGCAACAAATGGGCGTGCGTGTGTTTGCGGTGCCAGATGGCGATGTGGCAGCTTCGATTCTGACCTGTATGCCCGATAGTGAAGTAGACATGATGTACTGCATTGGCGGCGCGCCAGAAGGTGTGGTGTCTGCAGCGGTGATCCGCGCACTGGATGGTGATATGCAAGGCCGCCTGCTGCCTCGTCACCAAGTCAAAGGTGATACGGAAGATAACCGTATTTGGGGTGCCAAAGAGCTTGAACGTTGCCAACAAATGGGCGTTGAAGCGAACAAAGTGCTGAAGATGGAAGACATGGCACGCAGTGATAACGTCATTTTCGCGGCAACCGGTATTACTAAAGGCGATTTGCTCGATGGCATCAGCCGCAAAGGTAATATCGCAACGACAGAAACTCTGCTGATCCGTGGTCGCTGCCGCACCATTCGTCGTATCCGCTCAATTCACTATCTGGAGCGTAAAGACCAACAAGTGCGCGACATCATTCTTTAATTCAGAATTCCACGCATAAAAAAGACCGCCTTGGCGGTCTTTTTTGTCTCTGGATACAAAGCGGAGTGTGCTTAGAATAGCTCTTCTGCGACTTTGTACAGGTCTGTGCGAACTGGACGCTTCATGTTCTCAATCGCATCAATGATGTCGTGATGAACCAGTTGCTCTTTCTGGATACCAACACAACGACCACCGTGACCTTCCATCAGGAGGTGCACCGCATAGTTACCCATGCGTGAGGCGAGTACACGGTCAAATGCCGTAGGTTTACCACCACGTTGGATGTGACCTAATACGGTTGCGCGAGTTTCACGGCCTGTTGCTGCTTCAATCTCTTTCGCCAGCTTGTTAGCATCCATCATCAGCTCAGTCAGCGCGATGATCGCATGCTTCTTACCTTTGGTGATGCCGTCTTTGATGTTAGAGATCAACTGTTCCATGTTCAGACCAGTTTCTGGCGTGATGATGTATTCACAGCCACCCGCAATCGCAGAAGTCAGAGTCAGGTCACCACAGTGACGGCCCATGATTTCAACAATAGAGATACGTTGGTGTGAAGAAGAGGTATCACGCAGACGGTCAATCGCTTCAATAACGGTGTTCAATGCCGTCAAATAGCCGATGGTGTAATCGGTACCTGCGATGTCGTTATCGATAGTGCCTGGCAGACCGACACAGGGAAAGCCCATTTCGGTCAGTTTTTTGGCGCCCATGTAAGAGCCGTCACCGCCGATAACCACTAAGGCTTCAATGCCGTGCTTTTTCAGGTTTTCAATCGCTTTCTCACGAACTTCTACTTCGCGAAATTGTGGGAAACGTGCAGAGCCTAAAAAAGTACCGCCGCGGTTGATCACGTCAGACACGCTTGAACGGTCTAGCTGCTTGATACGATCTTCATACAGGCCTTGGTAACCGTCATAAATACCAAACACTTCTAGACCTGCGCCGAGTGCTGTACGCACTACGCCACGAATAGCCGCGTTCATACCTGGGGCATCGCCACCACTCGTCAAAACACCGATTTTTTTAATCATGCTCACCCTCGAACTTTGCGAATCGAATATCAATTTCTACGCCGTCTGGTTTGTAGGAACCAGACAGAAAAATTCAAAAACTGTGCGTAATGTTACCTTTCCCGATTAGGAATACTACTGTTATTTGCACTAAATTCTGTAAGTTTTCTACTTATGTAAGAGTATTACAGTTTTGTACTGACCCAGTGTTGATTCATGTCAGGATTGGCGTTTTTTTGTTAACTTGGGGAAAAGATAGCCAAACAGACTTCTTTTGTCGCCTCACCATTGAGATTTTTGTCGCTGTTCTGCCTCAAGTACCACGGAATGGGGATCTTGATGAATCAAAACATCCGCGCCTTTAAAGACATCACACAGCTTATCCTCGACCCGATCCGAAATATGATGCGCTTCGAGCAATGAAATGTTGTCATCCAATTCCAAATGAAGTTGGATGAATCTTACCGGCCCTGACATTCGCGTCCGTAATTGATGCATTCCAATCACCCCTTCTACGCTCAGACAGATCGCGAGGATCTGCTCCAACTCTTCATCGGGTAATTTACGGTCGAGCAGTGTTTGCACCGCATCATGCACCATTTTAAAGGCGCTCAGTAAGATATAGAGGCCGATGCCGATCGCAAATATCGCATCCGCTTGCCCAAAGCCCCACCAACTTAATCCTAGTGCCACCATGATTGCCGCGTTCATCAGCAGATCCGATTGATAGTGGAGTGAATCTGCCGCAATCGCCTGACTGCCGGTTTTTTTCACCACATGACGTTGGAATAACACCAAACCAAAAGTCACCACCATCGCCAACGCACTGACATAAATACCTAGCTCAGGTGCATTCAGTTCATGTGGGCGGAAGAAACGATCCACACCGTTAAGGATCAGAAAACAAGCGGAGCCAGAGATAAACATGGCTTGGGCAAGTGCGGCCAATGATTCCGCTTTGCCATGTCCAAATGCATGTTCTTGATCGGCAGGTTGCAGAGCAAAACGCAATACGATGAGGTTCACCACAGAGGCTGCAATATCCAGCACCGAGTCGATTAAAGAAGCCAGTAAGCTAACCGAACCTGTCACCCACCACGCAACCACTTTGACCACCAGTAGCAGCGTCGCGACTGACGTTGCCGTCCATGCTGCCATTGTGACTAAACGGGCGTATTCTTTTTTCATCGCCTCACCATTGTATTCATTAAGTTAAAGAAGCCCGAGTATATAACCGAGAGGCAAAAAACCACAAGGCAGCGCGAGGCTACCTTGTGGTGATGGAATGTGCGATGTCATTATTGATGACGAGGTTTACCTTTGCCGTGAGAACCGTCCATCATGCACTGATCCATTTGTGCTTGTTGCAACGTCTGCAATTTGGCTTTCTGTTCTGCGGTCAAAATGCTCATCATTTGATGGCGTTTCTCCATCATTTTTACGCGGTGAGTCACTTGTTGATCCACCATCTGTTTTGCAAGGTTTTCGGCGGCGACCTGATCAAAGTCAGCAGCTAACACCAGAGCACGCTCTTGTGAATGTAGTGCTTTCATCGCATCATGGTTTTGTCCACGATTAGCGCGCATCTCTTCACGTCCAGCCTCACGCATCTCTTTGAGTTGAGCCTGCTGCTCTGCGGTTAAATCGAGCTGCTTCCAGATCCCGCGCTCGCCTTTACCACCACAAGAGCCATCTCCGTCCTTATCCCAACCGTGACCACCAAAGGCAAACGCAGCGGTCGTACCCAAAGTAAGTGGAAGCATAGCGGCGGCTAAAATCATTTTTTTGGCAAGTTTCATAATTCGTTCCTCTACATGACGTTATGGATTACATGGCTGCTCTGCAGCGCTTGAACATAGATTACGACTTGCAAGGTCAAGTGACGTATAGACAGCGTAAAGAATCGTAAAGAGCTGATTGCTCACTGACTGCGGTACTTTTTTCACGGTAAACTGAAAGCAATTAAGCAATCTACGAGGCAGCTATGGCACATATCCTTTTGATCGATGATGACACTGAACTGA
This sequence comes from Vibrio metoecus, assembly GCF_009665255.1. Classification (NCBI taxonomy): domain Bacteria; kingdom Pseudomonadati; phylum Pseudomonadota; class Gammaproteobacteria; order Vibrionales; family Vibrionaceae; genus Vibrio; species Vibrio metoecus. The sequence continues at coordinate 31,598 of NZ_CP035686.1, read as the reverse complement.
CCAGCCTATTAACGGAAGTTTTACAGTATGAAGGCTTTGATATTTCTGAAGCCAATGACGGTGAAGCAGGATTGGCGGCGGTCAGCGATGAGGTCGATCTGATCCTCCTTGATGTGATGATGCCCAAGCTCAATGGTATGGAGACCTTAAAGCGCCTGCGTGAAAAATGGGCAACTCCGGTTTTAATGCTGACCGCCAAAGGCGAAGAGATTGATCGCGTGATCGGCCTAGAGCTGGGCGCAGATGACTACCTACCCAAACCTTTTAGTGATCGAGAACTGCTGGCGCGTATTCGGGCGATTTTACGTCGTACGCAAAATGCGCTTCCCCCCAAACACTCAGACGTCATCGAATGTCAGGATCTCCAAGTCTATCCCGGCAAACAAGAAGCCTACTGTCAGGGGCAATTGCTCGATCTCACCACCACTGAATTTGCGCTACTGACCCATTTTGTGCAGTCGCCGGGAGAAACGCTCACCAAAGAGATGCTCAGTGTAGAAGTGCTCGGTAAACGCCTTGCTGCGTTTGATCGCGCCATTGATATGCATGTCTCTAATCTGCGCAAAAAACTGCCTGAACGGCAGGATGGTAAAGCCCGCATCAAAACCTTGCGTGGCCGCGGCTATTTAATGGTTCAGGAGGAGTGATGCGCCTACCGAAACTCAATAACCTGTATGGGCGAATTTTCGCGATTTTCTGGTTTACCATGCTGTTGGTCTTGTTCGCAGTACTCACCCTACCACACCTTGATCCACGCAAATCGCGTGACCTGTCACCTGAGGCATACCAACGTCTGCTGGAAAGCAAAGCACGTTTTGAGTCGGAGTACCAAAACACCACCGAGTTAGGCAAAATTCTCTATCAATTAGAAGGTCGAGGCATGTCGAAACGTGAACATGATGGCCGCCCCCAATTTTTTGTGACTGATTTGGAAGGGAATGTACTGACCTCCTCCAAACATGCTGATTTTCGCCTGAAAGCCCTGCAAAACTTCTCTTCCAGCATTGAATCGGTCGAAAAACCCCAGCAACGGCTTTATGGCCGCTATATGCTGGCTGGCCCGGTTCCCATTACGTTGGCCAAACAAGATTTACTGCTGTATGTCGGGATGCGCTGGGATGAACCACCACCCTTTTTGCTGCGCCTATTTGATAAGCCATTCCAACTACTGTTGGCGATCATGCTAGTCAGCACACCGCTGTTATTGTGGCTCGCTTGGGCATTGAGTAAGCCGGCACAAAATCTGGCACAAGCCGCACAGCGCGTCGCACGTGGTGAATTTGTGCATGACCCAAAATTAGAACGCGGTACGGCGGAATTTCAGCAGGCCGGACGCAGCTTCAACCAAATGGTGGATGCCGTGAATCAAATGGTGTCGGGGCAACAGCGGCTGCTCTCTGATATCTCACACGAATTACGCTCGCCGTTGACTCGGCTGCGTATGGCCAACGCATTAGCCATGCGCAAACAAGGCAGCAGCAACGAATTAGAACGGATTGATACCGAAGCGCAGCGTTTAGAGCAGATGATTGGCGACTTACTCGCGCTATCACGCATGCAAACCAACAGCCACTTGATGCGTGAAGTACAGCCTCTCAGTAGTCTATGGGAAGAACTGCTTAAAGATGCCGAGTTTGAAGCGGAACAAATGGACAAAACGCTGACTTTTGAAGCGATCCCAGATCGCAGCATCAACGGGACGCCAAAGCTACTCATGAGTGCGCTAGAAAATGTGGTGCGAAACGCCATTCACTACGGACAACAACGAATCCATGTGGCGTTTATCGTGCAAGATAACCAACTCACCGTCAGCGTTGATGATGATGGAGAAGGTGTACCCGAAGAGCAGTTAGCCGATATATTCCGCCCATTTTATCGAGTTTCTACCGCGCGAGATCGACACAGCGGCGGCACGGGGTTAGGGCTTGCCATCACTGAAAGTGCGATTCGCCAGCACAGCGGCACCATCAGCGCAACACGCAGTAGTTTAGGTGGCTTACGAGTTTGCTTCACTTTACCTTTACAAGCTACGTAAGCATTGTTGACCAATCGCTGCAACCAACCCAAGAAGGGGCTATACTCGCCCCTTCTTCTTTGTACTCACTGAACATCGGTTATGTTTGATATTGCTCTCTACGAACCAGAAATCGCCCCCAACACGGGCAACATTATTCGTTTGTGTGCCAACTGTGGCGCAAACTTGCACCTGATCGAGCCACTCGGTTTTGATCTGGAAGAGAAAAAAGTGCGTCGCGCAGGATTGGATTACCATGACTTAGCCCGCGTGACTCGCCATAAAGATTACGCTGCGTTTATCGACTACTTGCAGCGTGAGCGCGAAACTTTCCGCCTGTTTGCTTGCACCACCAAAACCACACAACACCATGTTGATGCGAAATTTCAACAAGGTGATGTACTGATGTTTGGCCCAGAAACTCGCGGTTTACCAGCCGAGCTGATTGCCAGCTTGCCTGCCGAACAACGCATTCGCATCCCGATGATGCCGGAAGCGCGTAGCCTGAACCTTTCCAATGCGGTAGCGATTATAGCCTTTGAGGCGTGGCGTCAAATGGGGTTTGATGGCGCAATCTAATGCGCCATTCATTAACTCGATAATCTATTTAAGACGGTGCTGGTCTTGATCGTCTTTGCGTTCAAACTCACCTTCATAGATCGTACCGTTTGGATTTGAATGATCGCGAAAAGGATTCGGCTGCTCAAAACCGGCGCCACTGGCGTGGATATTGCCGACCACAACACGGCTCATCAACTGCTTCGCTAAATAAGCACGCGGCGCAGGCAGCAGAACCAGCATACCGAGGATGTCAGTGAAAAAACCAGGGGTCAGTAACAACACACCCGCCATGGCTAACATTACCCCTTCTAAAATTTGCTGTGCGGGCAGTTGGCCTTGCGCCAAGCGCTGTTGTACGGTCAAAAGCGTTTGTAAGCCTTGGCTGCGCACCAGCGAAGCACCAACCATCGCCGTCAAAAGCACAAGGGCGATGGTCGGCCACACACCAAGTACGCCGCCGACTTGAATAAACAGCGCGATTTCAATCACAGGGACTGCAATAAATAAAAACAGTAGTATCGGGAACACAATGCCTCCTTGGTTTTGGTCACGTTAACCACAACCGAGATGGCTGACAAGCCACCCTGAGATAAAACCCACCCCAATAAGCATTTTTTGTTTAGCGATCGGCAATCACTCGATTGCGCCCCAAGCGTTTCGCCGACAGCAGCGCTTGATCGGCAGTTTGTAACAAATTATCCCAATTGTTGTTCGTCATCGCCCCCACCGTACACCCTGCACTCAGCGTCAAAGCAATCTGCTGTCCTTGCCACATCAGGGTATTACTCTCCACATAGCGTCGTATCGTTTCCGCCAAGCCAATGACATTGGCCATTTCATCGCATACAAAACAGACCAAAAACTCTTCGCCACCCCAACGCACACAACACGAAAGCGAGGGTAAGTTTTGCTCCAACAATCCAGCGATTTGGCGCAGTACGTAATCTCCGGCGGGATGACCATAGGTATCGTTGATCTGCTTAAAATAGTCGATATCAAAAATGATCAGTCCCAATGAAGTCTCAGGAGCGATGGGGTCACACCAAGTGAAAAAACCTCGGCGATTTTTCAACTGAGTTAATGGGTCGATTTGTGATTGATGCTCTGCTTCGGCAAGCGATATTTTATAGTCATGAATATTGCGAAAGGTAATGATATGCAGATCGTCACGACAAGCAGGTTCTATTTGCGCTGAAACGGAAAACCAACGCTGCACGCCATCGGCGCACATGATCAAAGCCGGCATCTGCGCGACATCTTCACCTTGCGATCGTGCTTCATCGACCGTCTTTTGCCATTCAGTAATAATCTCCTGCCGATAGTCTATGTGTGGGTAAGCCTTTTCAAACCAAGTCTCGATGTTGGGGATCTGCTCAATGGTATACCCCAGCTCTTTGACAAAAGCTTTATTAAAATGCAGATGCTCACGCTCGCCTTGTCCAAGCACAGAAGATTTAGAAATAATGATCGGCAGCGGAATCACATCCAATATGCGGCTGACATATCCTTGTAGATCTCGGTCCGACAACAACCTTGCTGAATCGGCATGATTCACCATAAATCAGCTCCTTTTTATACCGCTCTCTTCCTTTATATAGTTATAGATAAAACTCTCAGCAAATTTTCCATCAAATTGTATTAAAAGGTGATCCAGTTACTATTTTTAATATGCATTTACAGTATTATGTGCCACGCAAGTCAGGACGGATTTCCAGCCAAAAACTCTGACGAATGGATTCTTAAATTACAGAAATGGCTATTAATTTAGTTTTTTACCAGAATAATTATCTAAGGATCCCCATATGGCTACCCTATCTGAAGCGCCTAAAACAGCGACTCCGGCTACCCGCATTGAAGAAGATCTGTTAGGTCAACGTCACGTTCCTGCTGATGCTTACTACGGTATTCATACCCTTCGCGCTGTCGAAAACTTCAACATTTCTAACGTTACGATCTCTGACGTACCTGAATTTGTACGCGGCATGATCATGACCAAAAAAGCAGCGACTTTGGCGAACAAAGAGCTGGGCGTAATTCCAAAAGATGTGGCGAACTACATCCTCCAAGCGTGTGATTTGATTCTTGAAACAGGTAAGTGCATGGATCAATTCCCGTCAGATGTATTCCAAGGCGGTGCAGGCACTTCGGTGAACATGAACACCAACGAAGTGATTGCCAACGTAGCTCTAGAATTGATGGGCAAAGAAAAAGGTCAATACGAGTTCATCAACCCGAATGACCACGTGAACAAAAGCCAATCAACCAACTGTGCTTACCCAACGGGTTTCCGTATCGCGGTTTACAACAGCATCCTGAAAGTCATTGATGCGATTGAATACCTGAAAGGCGCATTCGAACTGAAAGCGATCGAGTACAAAAACATCCTAAAAATGGGTCGTACTCAGTTGCAAGACGCTGTGCCTATGACGGTAGGCCAAGAATTCCACGCATGGGCAGTGACTCTGAATGAAGAGATTCGTGCTCTGCAATACACTTCAAAACTCTTGCTGGAAGTGAACTTAGGCGCAACCGCGATCGGTACTGGCCTGAACGCCGCTCCGGGTTACCAAGAGCTCGCGGTAAAATATCTGGCGCAAGTAACTGGCCTAGAAACGGTACCTGCCGAAGATCTGATTGAAGCTACTTCTGACTGTGGTGCTTACGTGATGACGCACGGTGCGCTGAAACGTCTAGCGATGAAGATGTCTAAGATCTGTAACGATCTACGTCTGCTCTCTTCTGGCCCTCGTGCGGGTCTGAACGAAATCAACTTGCCTGAGCTGCAAGCGGGTTCTTCCATCATGCCAGCGAAAGTAAACCCAGTGATCCCAGAAGTGGTAAACCAAGTTTGCTTTAAAGTATTCGGCAACGACAACACCATCACGTTCGCCGCAGAAGCAGGTCAACTGCAGTTGAACGTTATGGAGCCGGTGATTGCTCAAGCAATGTTTGAGTCTATCTCTCTGCTGACTAACGCGTGTGTGAACCTACGTGACAAGTGCATTGATGGCATCACCGTGAACAAAGAAATCTGCGAAAACTTCGTGTTCAACTCGATCGGCATCGTGACTTACCTGAACCCATACATTGGCCACCATGAGGGTGACATTGTCGGTAAGATTTGTGCTGAAACCGGTAAGAGCGTACGTGAAGTGGTACTTGAGCGCGGCTTGCTCACTGAAGAGCAGCTCGATGACATCTTCTCGGTTGAGAACCTGATGCATCCTCAGTACAAAGCAAAACGTTACGAATAATCGTTCGGTTTAAGCCCCCTTTGTTGGGGGCTTTTCTCATCAAACTCAATGCGCTGAAAGCATTATTTGAACGCTCGTAGTGTGAGTGTTGAGATAATTTTTTCATCTTTAACATGAGGTAATCATTATGATTTGGGTCGAACTGGCTATTGTTCTCCTCTTCATCTTCCTGGGCGCACGGATTGGCGGTATCGGCATTGGTTTTGCCGGTGGTGCTGGTGTGATCGCCTTGTCATTAATCCTTGGCGTACCGACCAAACAAGCCTTTATTCCTGTCGATGTTATTTTGATCATCATGTCGGTGATCACCGCAATCGCCGCTATGCAGGTGGCAGGTGGTATGGATTGGCTGGTGCAACTGGCAGAAAACTTCCTGCGTAAACATCCGGAAAGAATCACCTTCTATGCCCCCATTGTCACTTTCCTGATGACACTGATGGCTGGTACCGGTCACACGGCATTCTCAACCTTGCCAGTGATCGCAGAAGTGGCCAAAGGTCAAGGTGTGCGTCCTTCACGTCCGCTGTCGATTGCTGTTGTGGCTTCACAAATTGCCATCACCGCATCACCCATTTCTGCGGCCGTCGTTGCGTTTGCCGCGATGTTGGTACCATTTGGCGTGGATTACTTAACGCTGCTGGCGATCTGTATCCCAACCACCTTTGCTGCTTGTATGGTCGGTGCGTTTGTTTCTAACTTTATGGGTAGCGAACTGAAAGACGACCCGATTTATCAAGAGCGTCTGGAACAAGGTTTGATCAAACTGGCGGGGACACAAAAGCGTGAAATTCTGCCAACCGCGAAAACCGCGACTTACGTATTCCTCACCGCGATCATTCTGGTGGTGTGCTACGCCGCGGCGATTTCAAGCTCAGTAGGTTTAATTGAGAACCCTGCACTTGGCCGTAACGAAGCCATCATGACGTTCATGCTAGCCGCAGCAGCGGGTATTGTGATGCTGACCAAAATTGATGCTGCCAAAATTCCAGCCGCTTCAACTTTCCGTTCAGGTATGACAGCGTGTGTCTGCGTATTGGGTGTTGCATGGTTAGGTTCAACATTTGTTAACGCACACGTGGATGGCATTAAAGAAGTGGCTGGTACTCTACTGGCTGACTACCCATGGATGCTGGCACTAGTGCTGTTCTTTGCATCTATGTTGCTTTACTCACAAGGTGCAACCACGGTTGCACTGATGCCTGCAGCTCTTGCAATTGGTGTGGCACCTCTGACTGCGGTCGCCTCTTTTGCGGCGGTCAGTGCACTGTTCGTACTGCCAACTTACCCAACTTTGTTGGCGGCGGTAGAGATGGATGACACAGGTTCAACGCGTATTGGGAAATATGTGTTTAACCATCCGTTCTTTATTCCGGGTGTCGCCACCATCGCCAGTGCAGTAGCCTTTGGCTTTGCATTCGGCAGCCTATTTATCTAAGGATAAAGTGCAAAAGTCTGGGAGCTTCGGCTCCCTTTTTTATTGTTGTGAAACTTATTGGCGCATCCTAAGGTCTGATTGGGTTACTATGACAACCAAATGATTGATAACGATTTGACCCATGCGCACACTGTTACTTTGCTTTTCATTGCTGTTCGCTCTACTTACTCAACCCGCTTGGGCGCTGTTTGGTAATAACGCCTCGAACAACACTTCCAGTTTTGCCTCAAACCAAAACCGTTTTGTTCCGGTCGATGAAGCATTTCCGTTTAATACGTTCCAGCAAGACTCCACCTTGTTTATCGATTGGCAAGTCAAAGAGGGGTACTACCTCTATCAAGACCGGATCAGCATCAGTGCTGAAAATCTTGAGATCGGTGAGTACTCACTGACCGAAGGTGAGCCTTATCACGATGAGTTTTTTGGTGATGTGAAAATCTACACGACACCGTTATCTGTCCCGCTGCCTCTTACGGCTTTCCAAAGCGGTGCCAAGGTGATCGTTCAATATCAGGGTTGCGCAAAGGCTGGGTTTTGTTACCCACCCGAAACCCGAGTGATCAATATCGCTCCATTTAGTGGAAACTCTAATAGTCAGACCTCTGACTCAAACCATTCAAAAACGCTCAGCACCAGTAACATTGCACCGACGACCAACATTTCTTCCCCCGTTTCAGCCCAAGATTCGCTGGCCAACAAACTGGCGCAAAATTGGTGGACACCACTGCTGTTTTTAGCACTTGGGGTTGGTCTGGCATTCACTCCTTGCGTGCTGCCCATGTATCCAATTTTAACCAGTATCGTACTTGGCGGCGCCAAGCTCACCCAACGACGCGCGCTACTGCTCAGCGTGATTTACGTGCAAGGCATGGCGCTCACTTACACCTTGCTTGGTTTAGTGGTTGCTTCGGCTGGATTACAATTTCAAGCCGCGCTACAACACCCTTATGTGCTGATGGGTTTAAGCGTGCTGTTTGTGGCGCTCGCCCTTGCTATGTTTGGTTTGTACAGCCTGCAGTTACCAAGCGGGGTTCAGACTTGGCTGAATTCATTGAGTAACGCTCAGCAAGGTGGCAGCCTACCCGGCGTATTTGCTATGGGTGCCATCTCAGGCTTGGTTTGCTCACCTTGCACCACTGCGCCACTTTCTGGCGCCCTGCTTTATGTGGCGCAAAGCGGCGATTTGCTTACCGGAGCGGTCGCACTTTACGCGCTAGCAATGGGCATGGGCATTCCGCTGATTCTGGTTGCAGTGTTTGGTAACAAGCTACTGCCTAAAGCGGGCAACTGGATGGAGCGCGTGAAAACCCTGTTTGGTTTTGTATTGCTCGCCGCCCCCATCTTTCTATTAGAGCGTATTCTGCCTGAACTTTGGTCGACCGTGCTGTGGTCGGCACTCGGTTTAGCGGCATTCGGTTGGCTGTATCATGTCAAAAACAGTCTGCCGTTTGGTGGTTGGAAACAGAGCTTAATTGGGATCATCGCGATTTTAGGGCTGCTGGCCTCTGCGCAACCTGCACTCAATCACTGGTTTGCTCCGACTCAAACAACTCAGCAGGTCAAACAGATCCAATTTACTCGCATCGCCAATCTAAGCGAGCTGCAAAGTTCATTAGCAGACGCCAAAGCACAAGGTAAACCTGTGATGCTCGATTTCTACGCGGATTGGTGCGTGGCCTGTAAAGAGTTTGAGAAATACACCTTTCACGCCAAGCAAGTGGAAACCAAGCTCAGCGGTTTCGTCCTGCTGCAAGCCGATGTCACTAAAAATCAGCCGCAGGATATTGAGTTACTCAAGGCGCTGAATGTGCTCGGTTTGCCAACCATTGAGTTTTGGAATGCGCAAGGCGAGCCCGTACCGAATGCTCGTATTACCGGTTTTATGGCCGAGCAACCGTTTCTCGACCATCTCATTCAACAAGGCTTATAAGTTGCGGCCCCATTCGCACTGCGATGGGGCGACTCAACTGAAATCGTGTTCGCTATTCAAACTCATGCATTTAAAAAGGGATACAGTTCAGACTTTTAACGGGTAAAGATTGTTCACTGCGATAAACAGAACAATAATTCCTATAACTGTTTGGTAAACCTGTTGTGACGTCATGGACTCGACCTACACCATCATCATTGCTGATGACCATCCCCTGTTTCGTAATGCATTGTTTCAATCGGTGCACATGGCGATCAGCGGCGCGAATTTGCTGGAAGCAGACTCGCTGGATGCTTTGCTCACCCTACTCAATAAAGAATCAGAGCCCGATCTGCTGTTGCTGGATCTGAAAATGCCCGGTGCCAATGGCATGTCCGGTTTGATTCACTTGCGTTCCGAATACCCAGATTTACCGATAGTAGTCATTTCCGCTAGTGAAGAACCTAGCGTGGTATCGCAGGTGAAAAGTCACGGCGCGTTTGGCTTTATTCCAAAATCGAGCGATATGCGCAGCCTGATTGCCGCGCTCAATCAAGTGCTCAACGGCGAGCCTTATTTCCCCGCACATTTACTGGTTGATGGCTTTGTCGGTAATGACCTAGCGGAAAAAGTCGCCGCGCTGACTCCGCAGCAATACAAGGTACTTGGCATGCTGTCTGATGGCCTGCTCAACAAGCAGATTGCTTATGAATTGAATGTATCAGAAGCCACCATAAAAGCGCATATGACGGCCATTTTCCGCAAACTTGGCGTGAAAAACCGCACTCAAGCAGTGATCTTGCTAAAAGAAATGAGCGAGTGAATCACTCGCTCATTTCTGCTTACTCGCGCTATCACCAAACGCCTTGGCATTGCCGGTTGGCGTTGAACAGCACCGCAATATCAAGGCGCAAACGATCGTTACTCGGCGCCTTCTTGTAGCTCTTCTTCGGGCGGTAAGCGCAGACCGATTTTGGTCACTTTCCAGTCCACCACATCGGCGACCACCCATTGCAAACCATGCCATTCGAAGTAATCGCCGAGCACTGGCGTTTCGCCCAAATGCTCTAACACCAGATCTTTAAGCTTAGCGTCAGCCTCAAGCTCACCTAGGTCCAGACCATACAACAAAGCCACATCTTGCAATTTCGCTTCAATATCGAGGAAGAAGTCACCAAAGAAGCGAACTAATGATGCCTTTTCTGGCGCTTCACTGAATAGGCGGCTCAGCGGTTCGAGATCGCGCTCCTGCGCCATCACACACAAGGTATCGCCTTCACACAACTCGGTACTGCCCGAAGGGTGTAACAGTTGATTATCCCGAAATACGGCGGCAATCCGGGTGCCTTCTGGCATAAACAGATTGCGAAGCGGCTCACCGATACACCATTTGTCTGCTTTCAGTTTGTAGATAAACAGCTCCCACTCACTGGTCGGATAAATTTCCACGCCCGTGCGAGAAATGGGCTCCGGTTTCGGTGGCAGTTCCACTTTAGCCAGCGACATGGCTTTGGTCAGCGTTCCACCCTGCACCACCAGTGACACCATGACCACGAAGAATGCGAGGTTGAAGTAAAGCTGTGCATTGGGCAAACCCGCCATCATTGGAAACACAGCAAGAATGATCGGCACTGCGCCACGTAAGCCGACCCAAGAGACAAACCATTTCTCACGCGCAGTAAAACTCTTAAACGGGGCTAGACCAATCCATACCGCAATGGGGCGAGCAAAGAGGATCATCCCTACCGCCAACGCTAAACCGGGAAGTGCAATCTCCATCAATTCCGATGGTGTGACTAACAAACCCAGCACCAAGAACATACCAATTTGCGCCAGCCACGTCATGCCATCAAGCACGTTAAGGATCGCGTGACGACTGCGCGTAGGACGATTGCCAAGTAACAAACCCGCCAGATAAATCGAAAGAATGCCACTGCCACCCAACGCATTCGAGAGGGCAAAAATCATCAAGCCACCACTCACCGCCAGAATCGAGTACAACCCCTCAGGCAATTGGTTGCGATTGATCAGCCACCATAAAATCCAGCCTCCCGCCAACCCTAGCAGCGCCCCCACGCCAAACTGCTGCACAAAACTGAGCAATAAAAAGCCTGCGCTTAAGTTGGCTTCGGCACTACTGAGTATCGCAATCAAGGTGACAGTCAAAAACACTGCCATCGGGTCGTTGGTTCCCGATTCAATTTCCAAGGTTGCGCCAACCCGTTCATTGAGGCTGCGCCCTTTGAGCAGAGAAAATACCGCCGCCGCATCCGTCGAGCCGACGATCGCCCCCACTAATACGCCTTGTAGCAGGCTCAGATTAAACAACCACATCGCGAGCAAACCGGTGAGCAAAGTGGTTACAGCAACGCCTAAGGTCGCCAGTGAGACTGAGGGCCAAAATGCGACCCGAAAGCTCGCTACTCGGGTACGCATTCCGCCATCAAGCAAAATAATCGCCAAAGCCAAGTTACTGACTAAATAGGCCACGGGATAATTATCAAAGGCAATCTGTCCGATGCCATCTTCTCCCGCCAACATACCAACCGCGAGAAACACCAACAGAATCGGGATCCCCAACTTTGAAGATACCGGGCTGAGCAATACGCTGATGCCTATTAGCAAGGCACCTATCATAAAAAAACTGTTAATCGTAACGGCGTCCACTCTCCCTCCCAATCAGCTATCAACAGATTGTCTTGTTTAATCAAGTCATTTGAGCGTCTATTGTGCACGAATTTGTGACGTCACTGAGAAAAGTTTATGTAAACAAATCACGCTTTACCGAGCTTTTATCGATAAAACGCCAATGAATATCCCTTTAATCTTATACTTTTGGCTAATTTAACATTTAATTAACAACAGAACTCTCTGAAAGTGGGGTGGGAAATGTCGCAATATCACAAGTAATAATGCTCACTATCAATATAAGTCCATGATGACAATGCACCCACAAATCTAGCTGGCAGAACCGCTGTGCCACATCAAAACACGTTTTTGTAAACTCTCGATTTCAGGTTATTTTTCGCCTCCTCTCCCCCGACTAAAGTTGCACAGATCCCTTGCCATTCGGCTGCTAACCTAAGACACGTAACATTGCGTTAACAGTTTTTTACGGGATAACAAAACAAAGGAGAAGGCCATGGGGTTCAAATCAACTGAACATGCTCAAGCCTACTGGAAGGAAAACTTGGGGATCATGGGCTCACTGCTTGCAGTGTGGTTTTTAGTTTCATACGGCGCGGGAATTTTGTTTGTCGATGCGCTCAACACGATTCAATTTGCTGGGTTTAAACTCGGTTTCTGGTTCGCGCAACAAGGCTCTATCTACACCTTCGTTGCTCTGATCTTTATTTATGTTGCGCGCATGAATGCGCTCGACAAAAAATATAACGTACAAGAAGACTAAGGGGCTGAACATGGATATTCAAACCTGGACGTTTATTCTGGTCGGCATCACTTTTGCGCTCTATATCGGTATTGCGATTTGGGCGCGCGCGGGATCGACCAGTGAATTCTATGTCGCGGGCGGTGGCGTTCATCCAGTTGCAAACGGTATGGCTACCGCTGCCGACTGGATGTCAGCGGCTTCTTTCATCTCAATGGCTGGCATCATCTCTTTTATCGGCTATGACGGCACCGTTTACCTAATGGGTTGGACGGGCGGTTATGTGCTGCTTGCACTTTGCCTCGCCCCTTATCTGCGTAAGTTCGGTAAGTTTACTGTGCCTGATTTTATCGGGGATCGTTACTACTCAAGAACCGCGCGTATGGTTGCCGTATTCTGTGCCATCTTCGTATCGTTCACTTATGTCGCAGGCCAAATGCGCGGTGTCGGCGTAGTATTTGCGCGCTTCCTCGAAGTCGACATCAACGTCGGTATCGTGATCGGTATGGCAATCGTGTTCTTCTACGCGGTGATGGGCGGCATGAAGGGCATCACCTACACCCAAGTCGCGCAGTACTGTGTACTGATCTTCGCTTTCTTGGTTCCAGCCATCTTTACTTCACTGATGATGACTGGCAACCCAATTCCACAAATCGGTTTTGGTTCTACCCTCTCAGGCACTGACCAGTATCTGCTGACCAAACTGGATGGTTTAACCCAAGAACTTGGATTTACTGCCTATACCGACGGCTCGAAGAGTATGGTTGACGTGTTCTTCATCTGTGCTGGCTTAATGGTGGGTACTGCGGGTCTGCCTCACGTAATTATCCGCTTCTTCACCGTACCAAAAGTATCGGATGCTCGTATCTCTGCTGGTTGGGCACTGGTCTTCATCGCTTTCTTGTACACCACAGCCCCTGCGGTAGCCGCGTTTGCTCGTATGAACATGATTGATACGTTGAACGGCCCAGATCTCCAAGGTGTGCCTGCCGCTGAAGCTCCAGCATGGTTCCACAACTGGGAAAGTACAGGTCTGGTGAAATGGGAAGACAAGAACGGCGATGGACGTCTGTTCTACTCTGGCGATGCGCGTAACGAGATGACCATCAATAACGACATCATCGTTCTGGCTTCACCTGAAATTGCCAAACTACCAAACTGGGTTGTGGCTCTATTGGCAGCCGGTGGCCTTGCGGCAGCACTCTCTACCGCAGCGGGTCTGCTACTGGTTATCTCAACCGCGATTTCTCATGACTTGTTGAAGAAAGGCTTTAAACCCAACATGACCGATAAACAGGAACTGCTCGCCGCACGGGTTGCTGCAGCGCTTGCTATCGTTGGTGCTGGTTATCTGGGTATTAACCCACCCGGATTCGTGGCACAGGTGGTAGCCTTCGCCTTCGGTTTAGCCGCTTCCTCCTTCTTCCCAGCCATCATTCTTGGCATCTTCTATAAGAAGATGAACAAAGAAGGGGCGATCACAGGTATGTTGGCAGGTATTACCTTTACCGCGGCTTACATCATCTACTTTAAGTTCATTAACCCAACCGCGAGCGTTCCAGCCAACTGGTGGTTCGGTATCAGCCCAGAAGGCATTGGTACACTCGGTATGTGCTTGAACTTTGTGGTAGCGATTGTCGTGAACAAATTCACTGCAGAAGTCCCTGCTGATGTACAGGAAATGGTGGAATCCATCCGCTATCCAAAAGGCGCGGGCGCGGCTCACGACCACTAATGCTTTAACTGTGATGCTTTATTGAATTGTAGGGATTCAGATAAAGCAAAGCCCGAGGTTATCACCTCGGGCTTTCTTTTTCCTCGCATCCACGTTCCCAATCCATCGCTCTAAACAAAATTGACGATGACTTGGAACCATGAATTTAACTAGGCTTTGACGCTCGCCATAGCAAAATTAGGGTTTACCGCAGTCAACTTTTTGATCAAGTAGTTGAGCAACACCCCATACATAGGCACAAACAGACCTAAGCTAATGATCAGCTTGAAGGTGTAATCGACTAAGGCGATTTCCGTCCAATGCTCAGCCATAAATGGATCACTGCTTTGATAGAAAGCAATCGAGAAGAAAGCGATGGTATCAAGCGCATTGCCAAACAGAGTCGAACACGTTGGCGCAACCCACCACTGCTTCATTTGACGCAGACGGTTGAACACATGCACATCCATGATCTGCCCAAGCAGATATGCCATAAAACTCGCAATCGCAATCCGCGCGACAAACAAATTGAACTCACTCAGCGGCGCTAAACCTTGGTATTGGCCTTCAAAAAACACCACCGAAAGCAAGTAAGAGACCGCCAATGCAGGGAGCATCACCAGAAAAATGATTTTACGTGCTAAGCCAGCACCAAAAATACGTACGGTGAGATCGGTCGCTAAAAAGATAAACGGAAAAGTAAAAGCACCCCACGTAGTGTGGAAACCGAAAATCGTAAACGGGATTTGCACCAGATAATTGCTCGACGCAATGATCACGAGGTGAAACAAAACAAGATAGCCAAGGGCTTTGCGCTGCTGCGCAGGGGTAAAGTGATTCATACTGTACCTTTTTAGTTTGGTTTGGGGGCGAGGGAACCCAAATTGGAAGCACGCTTCCGGCTCAAATTTTACGTGGTTGGCCAACGGCCAATTCACAAGGGCGGCGATTATATCCCAAACGTTCTTGGGTGCAAGGGTATTTTTTGAACAAATAATGATGCCATTTCCCATTCATTCATGATCTTTTTGCCAAGCAACTTTAGCGAGCAAGCTATAGCAGAGCTTGAGAAGATCCTGTAGATCGTGCTACTCTTCGCCTCCATTTTTCTGGCTGAAAAATCATCCAATCTTGATCCAGCCAGTGCTATCTTTAAATCATTGCCAGCTAAGGCAAAGACTCAATCCCAACCTAAGTGGAACCGAATCGATGGGCAAAGGTACTCTTTATATCGTTTCTGCACCCAGTGGCGCAGGCAAATCGAGCTTAATTGCAGCCCTGTTGGAGCAAAATCCAACCTATGCAATGAAAGTGTCGGTCTCACATACCACACGTGGTATGCGCCCCGGTGAACAAGATGGCGTTCATTACCATTTTGTCGAAAAAGAGCACTTTGAAGAGCTGATCGGCAAAGAAGAATTCCTCGAATACGCCGAAGTGTTTGGTAACTACTATGGCACTTCACGGGTATGGATTGAAAACACGCTCAATAAAGGGATTGATGTGTTTCTCGATATCGACTGGCAAGGCGCGCGTCAAATCCGCACCCAGATGCCAGAAGCGAAAAGCATCTTTATCCTGCCGCCTTCCAAAGAAGAGCTGGAACGCCGCTTAAATACGCGCGGCCAAGACAGCGAAGCGGTGATCGCTAAACGCATGGGTGAGGCAAAATCAGAAATTTCCCATTACCGCGAATACGATTACGTCATCATTAATGATGATTTTGATGTCGCGTTAATGGATTTCAAAGCCATCATTCGTGCAGAAAGATTGAAGCAAGACAAGCAAGCTGCTAAATATAGCTCTATGCTTTCTGCTTTGTTGGCGGATTAATCCGCCAACGTGGTTTATAAGCTCAGCCCGTTGCTAGAATCTCAACAGGTTAGGCTGTATACTTTCTCGTCATTCAACTTATCAGTTAACTAAATTTTGGAGTTCTCATGGCACGCGTAACAGTTCAAGACGCTGTTGAAAAAATTGGCAACCGTTTCGACCTAGTTCTGGTTGCGGCTCGCCGCGCTCGTCAAATGCAATCTGGCGGTAAAGATGCTCTAGTGCCGGAAGAGAACGATAAGCCAACGGTTATCGCTCTACGCGAAATCGAAGAAGGGCTGATCACGAAAGATGTTCTGGATGCACGTGAGCGTCAAGAACAGCAAGAGCAAGAAGCGGCAGAGCTGGCTGCAGTTAGCAGCATCATGCACAACCGTTAATCACCAATCGCGATTTAACCCGCCGGGCCTGAAATTTGTATCTATTCGATAGTCTAAAAGACGTTGCCCAAGAATACCTCACAGAGCCTCAAATTGAGGCTCTGCGCCAATCTTATGTGGTAGCCAGAGATGCCCATGAAGGGCAAACCCGCTCAAGCGGCGAACCTTATATCATTCACCCTGTTGCTGTGGCACGGATCCTCGCTGAGATGCGTCTCGACTTGGAAACACTACAAGCGGCACTGCTGCATGATGTGATTGAAGATTGTGATGTCACCAAAGAAGACTTAGATGCCCATTTTGGCAACTCAGTCGCCGAATTGGTGGATGGGGTTTCTAAGCTCGATAAGCTCAAATTTCGCGATCGCAAAGAGGCTCAGGCGGAAAACTTTCGCAAAATGGTGTTGGCCATGGTACAGGATATTCGGGTTATCCTGATCAAACTGGCTGACCGCACGCATAACATGCGTACACTCGGTGCACTGCGTCCGGATAAAAAACGTCGCATTGCCCGAGAAACCTTAGAAATTTATGCTCCCCTCGCCCATCGTTTGGGTATCCATAACATCAAAACCGAGCTCGAAGAGTTAGGCTTTGAAGCGCTCTACCCTAACCGTTATCGCGTCCTCAAAGAGGTGGTGAAAGCCGCGCGTGGTAACCGGAAAGAGATGATCCAACGCATCCACAGTGAAATCGAAGGCCGTCTGCAAGATGTCGGCTTACCCGCTCGCGTGGTCGGTCGTGAGAAAAACCTGTTCTCCATCTACAACAAGATGAAAACCAAAGAGCAGCGCTTTCACACCATTATGGATATCTACGCGTTTCGAATCGTGGTTGATACGGCGGATACTTGCTATCGCGTACTGGGTCAGGTGCATAGCTTGTACAAGCCACGCCCTGCGCGGATGAAGGACTACATCGCTGTCCCGAAAGCCAACGGCTATCAATCGCTGCACACTTCCATGGTTGGCCCCCACGGTGTTCCCGTAGAAGTGCAGATCCGTACCGAAGATATGGATCAGATGGCGGATAAAGGGGTCGCGGCACATTGGTCATACAAAGCCAATAGTGAGCGAGGCGGCACCACTGCGCAGATTAAAGCGCAGCGCTGGATGCAAAGCCTTCTCGAGTTACAGCAAAGTGCGGGTAACTCCTTTGAATTTATCGAAAACGTCAAATCCGATCTGTTCCCAGATGAGATTTACGTGTTCACGCCCAAGGGTCGTATCGTTGAGCTGCCAATGGGCGCCACTGCAGTCGACTTTGCCTACGCGGTGCATACCGACATCGGGAATACTTGTGTGGGTGCACGAGTCGATCGCACGCCGTATCCACTCAGTCAGTCACTGAAAAGTGGTCAGACGGTAGAAATCATCAGCGCACCAGGCGCACGTCCGAACGCGGCATGGCTCAACTATGTGGTGACATCCCGCGCGCGCACCAAAATTCGCCAAGTGCTGAAAACCATGCGCCGCGAAGACTCGATTACTCTCGGTCGTCGCCTGCTTAACCATGCTTTAGGCGAACACTCGATCAACGAGATTGCACCTGAGAACATCAGCAAAGTCTTGAGCGATCTAAAAATCGCCTCAATGGATGATCTATTGGCCGCCATTGGTTTGGGTGAGTTGATGAGTATCGTGATTGCGCGTCGCTTACTAGGCAATGCTGATGAATTGTCCGAAAGCAGTAAACATGACGGCAGTAAAAACAAACTGCCAATCCGTGGCGCAGAAGGCATTCTGCTCACCTTCGCCAACTGTTGTCACCCGATCCCAGACGATCACATCATCGCTCACGTTTCACCGGGCCGTGGCTTAGTGGTGCACCGTGAAACCTGTCCAAATGTACGTGGCTACCAAAAAGAGCCAGACAAGTACATGGCGGTGGAATGGACTAAAGATTACGATCAAGAGTTCATTACTGAGCTGAAAGTGGATATGCACAACCGCCAAGGTGCATTGGCTGAACTGACCAATGTGATCTCCAAAACGGGCTCGAATATTCATGGCCTGTCAACGGAAGAACGCGACGGTCGCTTGTACACAGTCACCGTTCTGCTCACCACCAAAGATCGGGTGCATTTAGCTGGCATCATGCGCAAAATTCGCACCATGCCCCACGCGCTTAAAGTGCGTCGCCGTAAGAACTGATCAACACCAAGAGAGGGATAAACCCGCGTTTCATGCCTCTCTTGGGCAATTTTTCCTGTACAAAAACACAGCTCGATGTTTGAATAGCCATTAAGTCAAATGGTTAGATCAAACGCGCATGTCACAACTCCTCTCAGCCGTTCCTCTTTGTGAACTCTCCGGTGTCGGGGCCAAAGTCGCCGAAAAACTGGAGAAAGTCGGTTTGCACACGGTGCAGGATCTGCTGTTTCATCTTCCGCTGCGTTATGAAGATCGCACTCGCGTTTATCCGATAGTGCAACTGCACCACGGTTTATGGGCCGCGGTACAAGGCAAAGTGATGGCGGTGGATACCCTGTTTGGCAAACGCAAAATGCTCACCGTGAAAATCAGTGATGGCAACGGCACGCTGACACTGCGTTTTTTTAACTTCACGGCGGCGATGAAAAACAACTTTGCGGAAGGCAAATTTGTGCATGCTTATGGGGAGATCAAACGCGGTAATCAAGGCTTAGAGATCATCCATCCTGACTACAAATTCTTTGCCCCTGCGCAAACACCCGATGTCGAACCGAACCTGACTCCGGTTTACCCGACCACCGAAGGGCTACGCCAACTCACCCTGCGTAATCTCACCGACCAAGCGTTGGCGCTACTAGAAAAATCCGCTGTGCAAGAATTACTGCCGTCAGGGCTTTACGATCAGCAGATGACCTTAGCCCAAGCGCTGAAAATCATTCATCGCCCATCGGCGGATATCGATTTACGTCTGTTTGAACAAGGGCGACATCCGGCGCAAGTTCGGCTGATCATGGAAGAACTGCTGGCACAGAATCTCTCTATGCTGGCGATTCGCAGCCAAGGCCAGCAAGATGTGGCCTTGCCACTGGCACCCGTCCACCAACTCAAACAACAACTCTTGGCACAACTGCCCTTTTCACCGACTAAGGCGCAGCAGCGCGTGGTTGCCGAAATTGAAGCGGATTTAGAAAAACCACATCCAATGATGCGTTTAGTGCAAGGTGATGTGGGCTCAGGCAAAACCTTAGTCGCAGCGCTTGCGGCAGTTCGCGCTATTGAGCATGGCTATCAAGTCGCGTTGATGGCTCCCACCGAGCTGTTGGCCGAGCAGCACGCGCTCAATTTTGCGCAGTGGCTGGAACCCATGGGCATTCAAGTGGGGTGGCTCGCGGGTAAGCTCAAAGGCAAAGCGCGTGAAACGGAGCTGGCACGTATCGCCAGTGGCGAAGTGAAAATGGTGGTCGGCACCCATGCTTTGTTCCAAGAACAAGTCTCGTTTGACCACCTTGCGCTGGTGATTATTGATGAGCAGCACCGCTTTGGCGTACATCAGCGTTTAGAGCTGCGCGAGAAAGGCGCGAAACAAGGCGCGTACCCGCATCAGCTCATCATGACTGCTACTCCGATCCCGCGTACTTTGGCGATGACCGCTTATGCCGATTTGGAAACCTCGGTGATTGATGAGTTGCCACCCGGACGTACCCCAATTCAAACCGTTGCGATTCCGGATACCAAACGCGAAGACATTGTTGAGCGTATTCGCCACGCCTGCCTCAACGAAGGCAAGCAAGCGTATTGGGTGTGTACTTTGATTGATGAATCCGAAGTGCTGGAGGCGCAAGCGGCCGCAGAAACGGCCGAGGAACTGCAACGTAAACTGCCCGAAGTCAAAATCGGCTTAGTGCATGGCCGGATGAAACCGGCTGAGAAACAAGCGGTAATGCAAGCGTTTAAAAATAATGAGCTGCATCTACTCGTCGCCACTACAGTGATTGAAGTGGGCGTTGATGTTCCCAATGCCAGCTTGATGATCATTGAAAACCCCGAGCGTTTGGGGCTGGCTCAACTGCACCAGCTACGCGGCCGTGTTGGGCGTGGTACCGTGGCCAGTCACTGCGTGCTGCTGTTTCATGCCCCTCTGTCGAAAACGGCTCAAAAACGCTTAGGCGTTTTGCGTGAAAGCAACGATGGATTCGTCATCGCACAACGCGACTTGGAAATTCGTGGTCCCGGAGAGCTGCTGGGTACCAAACAAACCGGCTTAGCTGATTTCAAAATTGCCGATCTGGTACGCGATCAGCAACTGGTTCCGCAAGTACAACGCATCGCACGCCATATCCATGAACGTTACCCACAGAATGCACAAGCCATCATCGATCGCTGGTTAGGCGAGCGCGATATTTACGCCAAAGCTTAGTGGTTTTGATCCTCATCAAGTCGGTCTAAAACCTTATGAGCAAACGTTTGCTTTCCTAAGTAAAACCTCTATAATCGCCGCCATTTTCCGGTAAGCGCAAACGTTTACCTCTCTACCCAGAGCAGAGTCTGATTAACAGCAATCACAGATGCGGCTTCTGCTCCACCTTAACCACCCATTCAGCGTGCGCAAGGTGTTATTGACCATCAGGAAAATCGCTATGACACAACCGACTTCGCGTAAGGCAGATCTGGTCTATCAACTCAATGATCGTCCACCTTTGCCTCAAACTATCTTCGCAGCCCTGCAACATCTGCTGGCGATGTTTGTCGCCGTGATCACCCCATCGCTGATCATTTGCCAATCCCTTGGTGTACCTGCCGATCAAACCAACACCATCATCAGCATGTCACTGTTTGCTTCGGGTTTATCATCCTTTATTCAAATCCGCACCTTTGGCCCAATTGGTTCAGGTTTGCTTTCCATTCAAGGTACCAGCTTTAACTTCTTAGGCCCAATTATCGGTGCAGGACTCGCACTCAAAGCAGGTGGTGCCGATATAGAGACCATGATGGCCGCGATTTTTGGTACCATTTTGGTCGCCTCAAGCGCTGAAATTTTGCTCTCGCGCGTGTTGCAATTTGCCCAACGCGTGATTACGCCGTTGGTCTCTGGGATTGTGGTGACCTTGATTGGCCTAACGCTAGTACAAGTTGGATTGATTTCGATGGGTGGCGGTTATGCCGCTATGGCTGACGGCAGCTTTGGTAGCCTTGATAAGCTTGCGCTGGCAGGCACCGTATTGGCGATCATTGTGCTGCTTAACCGAGCGCACAACCCATACGTGCGAGTGGCTTCGATTGTGATTGCGATGCTGGTAGGTTATGTAATGGCGTACCTGATGGGCATAGTCAATACCGACAACTTGGCGGAAACCCAGCTCATCGCGCTGCCTATCCCGATGCAATATGGTTTAGGGTTTGACTGGTCGCTGTTTATTCCTCTGGTGCTGATTTTCCTCATCACGGCACTAGAAGCGATTGGTGATATCACGGCGACCTCCGAAGTCTCTGGTGAGCCCGTGAAAGGCCCTGTGTATATGAAGCGCATCAAAGGCGGCGTATTAGCTGATGGCCTCAACTCCGCCCTTGCCGCCGTGTTCAACAGCTTCCCGAACTCAACCTTTAGCCAAAACAACGGCGTGATCCTGCTGACCGGTGTTGCCAGCCGTTATGTGGGTTACTTTATCGCGGGCATGTTGGTGCTGCTTGGCCTATTCCCTGGCGTTGCGAGCTTTGTACAGTTGATTCCAGAGCCTGTGCTCGGCGGTGCGACCATCGTAATGTTTGGTACGATTGCTGCCGCAGGCGTACGTATCATCTCTCGTGTCGACTTAGATCGCCGCGCGATTCTGATCATGGCACTGTCTTTCTCGATGGGTTTGGGTATTGCACAAAAACCAGAAATTCTGCAGTTTATGCCTGAATTTATTAAGAATTTATTCTCTTCAGGTGTCGCGGCTGGCGGCATTACTGCAATTTTGCTTAACCTGCTGCTGCCCGAAGTGCGCCGAGATGAAAACGCCGCTTCGGTAACCGAAACGGCGCAAGAATCAAACTAACGGTTTATTCAGGGCTAACTTCAGTTAGCCCTTTTGCTGCTTAGTTGGGAAACTGATTTGAGCACGTAACCCACCTTGGCTACGGTTGCTCACCGACACCGCACCATGATGCTGGCTGACAATCCGTTTCACAATCGCGAGACCCAAGCCCGTCCCTTCACTACCGCGCGCGGTATCCCCACGAGTAAAAGGCTCAAACACTTTATTGACTTGGCTTGGATCGATACCCGGCCCATTGTCTTCCACTGACAGCCACACTAGCTTCTTATCGGCCGTCATGCCGCTACTCACTTTGACCCAACCGTTGCCGTAGCGCAGCGCATTCACGACCAAGTTACTCAGTGAACGCTTAATCGCAATCGGGTTACCAAAGGCGGGCGTGAGATCCGCTTGCAGATCGGTTTCAATCTGCACTTCGTAGCCCCCTTCAGAGCTTGCCACATCGCTGGCAATATCATTCAGATCTACCGCCTCAAACGCTTCACGGTTCACCGGTTTCAAGTAATCCATAAACTGGCTGATGATCTGGTTACACTCTTCGGTATCGCTGATGATGCTCTCAGCGAGATAGCTGTCTTCTGGCGACATCATCTCGGTTGCCAAGCGAATTCGGGTCAAGGGGGTGCGGATATCATGACTGATCCCCGCCATTAGCAGCGCGCGATCTTCTTCCAGAGCTTGAATGCCTTTCGACATTCGATTAAACGCGCGCGTTACCGAGCGGATTTCTAACGTCCCTTGTTCTGGCAGATGTGGGGGCGTTTCCCCCCGCCCGACCAATTTGGCGGCTTTTTCTAGCGCAATCAGTGGCCGGTTTTGCAAACGAATAAACAGCCAGCCACCAATCACAATTAACAGTGCCATGATGATGCTGTTACGAAACAGCGGAGCAAAATCTTCTTCTTGTAGTTCAGAGAGCGGAATACGCAGCAACTGGCCGGGCAGTGAGTCAATCTTCATCCACAGGATGTAGCTCTCCTCGCCCAGCGCCATGCGCACTTCGGTGGGCGAGCCCAGCTCGCTGCTCATCTCTTCACTCATCAAATCAAGGCTGATGGCGTGCTGAAAATCCAAAGATTCGGGGCTACTCTCACTGTGAATCGTCACCCCAAGCTGATCCAGTACGCGCCGTTTCAGCAGTGCATCCATTTCCGAACTCACTTCAGGATTACTGGTGTCATCCAGCATTAAGCTGATTTCATGGGCGAGAATTTTGTTGAACTGCTGCAAACTCGGCAGCAAGGCGTAGTTGAATACCGCGTAGTAGGAATAGATTTGACTGGCGATCAGCAGAGAAAAAAACAGCAGGATCGATTGAGTAAATGAGCTGCGAATTCGCATAAGGCACCTAGATATAGCAAGGGCACGCGCGGAGCGAGGACGCCCTTGCTCGGCGTGCCTAAAAGAAGTTAGTTGGCGGCTTTACCATCGGGGACGAAGACGTAACCCAGCCCCCAGACGGTTTGAATATAGCGCGGTTTGCTTGGATCAACTTCGAGCATACGACGCAGACGCGAAATCTGTACGTCAATCGAGCGCTCCATCGCTGAATATTCACGGCCACGCGCCATGTTCATCAGTTTGTCACGCGACAAAGGCTCACGGGCATTGGTCACCAAGGCTTTCAACACGGCAAATTCACCCGATGTGAGTGGCATCGCCTCTTCACCTCGGAACATTTCACGGGTACCAAGGTTCAGGCGGAAATCACCAAATTCAATGATGGTCTCTTCCGAACTTGGTGCTCCCGGCGCTTCAATCACTTGACGGCGCAGCACCGCTTTAATACGCGCCAATAGTTCTCGCGGGTTAAACGGCTTAGGCAGATAATCATCCGCGCCAACTTCTAGGCCGACAATGCGGTCAATCTCATCACCTTTAGCCGTGAGCATCAGAATCGGGATCATGTTGTTGGAATTGCGCAGACGACGACAGATAGAAAGGCCATCTTCACCCGGCAACATCAAATCAAGCACCATCAAATGGAAGTTTTCGCGAGTCAGCAGACGATCCATCTGCTCGCCGTTAGCCACGCTGCGAACTTGAAACCCCTGCTCTGACAGGTAACGCTCAAGCAGCGCACGCAAACGCGCATCATCATCTACCACTAAAACTTTATGATTTTCCACCATGATCCCACCTAACTATTGTTCAATTCCCGACTCTTTGGGCGAGTAAAATGTAACACCGTTACTGCTCGCCGCGCGTAAAGAATTGTTAATCTTTATGTCTTTGTAGCGGAATAGATACTGACTAGCAAGCTCACTCACCCGCAGATTATTTCTTTAATGACTATTTAAAAAATAATCTACACTCATACTGACAACCAAATCTATACGCAAAAAAGAGCATAAGCGTTGTCAGGCTAGATGAGACTCCTCCCACCAGTTTCATGCTGGTAAAGGGATATAAGATAAAACGTTGGCGACTATGGATATCTGTTCTTTACACACTGCAATCTATCACTCGTTGATGGAGCAAATTGCTGTAATTAATGCACAAGGTCAAATCGTGGATGTGAACCGTGCGTGGATTGAGTTTGGACAAAATAACGGGGCCAATCCCTGTATTGAATGGACAAAAATCAACTATCTAGATGCACTCAAAAAATCCATGTTAGAGGGCGATGACCTCGCCTCTCAGGCCTACCAAGGGATACAAGCCATCATTCAAGGACAGCGTAGTTGCTACTACCATGAATACCCGTGCCATAGTCAAAATGAACAACGCTGGTTTTTAATGCGAGTCGTACCACTCAAAATTGAGCAATACCAATATTGGGTCATCTCTCACCATAATATTACGCAACGAAAATTGGCAGAAATGCTCAGTGAATTCCAAGCAACCCACGATCCCCTCACCGGGTTATCCAATCGGCGCCTCTTTCATCAAGAAATTGAAGCCGCATTATTTGAGAATCAACAACAACATAATGGCCTCTGTTTGATGATGATCGATTTAGATAACTTCAAACACTTTAACGATACCCACGGCCATCAAGCTGGCGATCTTTGTCTAGTCCGTATTGCTGACATTTTGCGGCAAGACCTCACCATTCCTAGCTCTGCTTACCGACTCGGAGGAGATGAGTTTGCCTTGATCCTTTCTCTCGTCACACAGCAACAGGCGCAAGAAATAGCCGCAAACTTAAGTCAGAACATTCAGGGGTTAAGATTACTTTGCGGTAATAAACTGCAAGTCACCGCGAGTATTGGCGGGATATTCATCACAGGAGATACCCAAATCAGCAGTCATCTGCTCATCAATGAGACTGACCAAAAACTGTATCAAGTGAAACGTGGGACTAAAAACAGCTATCTGCTAGATACGATTCCAACCACCAATACTTCAGTCCCATCAAATAGAGAATCGCTCATCACCAGCGAGAAAGGTGTCGATTTCCAACACCCTAGTTGATTTGGTCTTTCTTCAGGCTGATCTCTCAATAGTACTCAAGCGACGCGACTCACTGCACAACCCTGAGCTGGCAATGCTTCGCCAGTCAATACAAGGGCGGCAGCAAACGCGCTCTCGGGTCTTGCGGAGTGCGCGCACAGATAATGCTGTACTTGAGGGTATTGCAATACGTCGTAAGGGCTGCGCAAAGCAAGCACCACCAGATTGGAGAAATCCTGAATCAACTGCTGCACTCTGGCTTGTGCTTCCGTTTGAGCGAAATCCTCTCCCGGTAATGGATGATTTTCGGTCACCACCACCAAATACCCGTTTTGGATCAGCTCAAGCTGATCAAGGGTAATCGGCTGCCAGTCTGCATTCAGCGCATTTAATGCCTGACATAAAGCGCTAAATGCGGGCAGCGCTTGGTTAGGGCCTATGCCGCGTGGGTTCATTAAATTGTGATAGCTGGATGAAGGCGTCGCGTTGAGTAGGTAAAGTTTCTTGTCACTTAAATCTAAGCCACCACGCACCCAAGTCACAGCGGCTTGAGAAACTTCGGCCGCCACTTTCTGATTATTAAGAGTGTTCCACTCACCATAAAGTGCCATAGGCACCAGTTTTTCCAGTTTGAGACGAACCACTTTTTCCAAGGCGTGATCAATCACCGATTCCGCCAGTACACCTTGCTCAACAGCATCGATCACGCCGTGGATCATCGCTAATTGTTTATCAAGATAGGCATCGGAATGATCGTAATGTTCTTCAGAGAGCATAATCATGGTGATACCGGCCTGCATCGCTTTTACCGCCGCATCCACTGGCGTGTAGTGGTTTACAATCGCGCCCATGTTCATGCTGTCTGAAATGATCACGCCATCAAAGCCCATATCCTGACGCAGCACTTGCTGCAAAATGGTCGCCGATAAGGTTGCGGGCGCATTGGCATCCAACTGTGGGTAGAGAATATGACTGGTCATCACCAGATCCACTCCCGCATCAATCGCGGCTTGGAATGGCGCTAAGTCATTGATTTTGAGTTCAGCGTAGGATTTATCCACGCGTGGAATATCGCGATGAGTATCACCATGCGTATCTCCGTGACCGGGGAAATGCTTCGCACAAGCCGTGATCCCACCTTGATGCAACCCACGCACCGCGGCCGCTGAGTGTAGAGCGACTTTCTCCGGCTTGTCACCAAACGAGCGAGTGTCAATAATCGGTGATGCGGGGTTTAAGTTCACATCACAGCAAGGACCAAGAATGCAGTTAAAACCCGCCCCACGCATCTCTTCACCAAACACTTGATACATGCGTTCAGTACCAATTGTTTGATCTGACACTCCTAACGCTAAATTGCCCGGCCCCGTGGTGGATTCGCCCACCAACACGCCCCATGCCCCTTCTTGATCGACACCCAGCAGCAAAGGCAAACGCTGATGTTGATCGAGGATCTGTTGCAAGCCTCGGTTTAGCTCTTGTGCCTGCACAAAAGTTTCAGCGTTATCTTGGCTTAAATAGCAGCCACCTAGGTTGTATTCAGCAATCATTTGCTGCGCCGCCTGCGCCGACTTACCGGGAAACGCCAAGATAAAAAGTTGGCCGACCTTTTCCTTTAAGCTCCATTTGGCAATCTGCTCAGTAATCTGTTGTTGGCTTACCATTGTGTATTCTCCTTAATTTTTTGCGCTGCTATTTTTTACGCAACTGACGAATCTGTCCCATAGTGAAGGTCACGGCGACAATAACGATGATGCCGCGCAGGATTAATTGCTGGTCAACGTTAAGCCCCATCAAAATCAATCCGTTATTCACCATTCCCATGATCAGCGCACCAATCACCGAGCCAATCACTGTCCCTTTACCGCCAAACAAGCTGGTTCCACCGATAATAACCGCGGCTATCACCAGCATCAGGTCACTCTCACCCAAGGTGTAACGTGCGCTGTAAAGACGACCGGAATAAAGAATGCCCGCTAATGCGGCGAGAAAGCCGTTGAGCATCAGCACATACAGCTTGATGCGATTGACGTTGATCCCTGAATACATGGCCGAGACTTTATTACCGCCCGTTGCCAACACATGCTTGCCGAAAGTGGTATTACGCAGCACAAAAGCGCCCACAGCCGCGACCAATAACGTCCAGATAAACAACACCGAGAAGGGGCCAATATCGCCAGAACCAAAGATGAAAGCGTAAGTGTCGTTATCAATCGGGATGGATTGCAAAGACGTAGACCAACGGGCAATCCCCGTGATGATGCCAGTGGTGCCTAAAGTCACGAGGAAGGATGGAATGCCAACTTGAGTGACAAAAATGCCGTTAATAAAACCAATCATAGTGCCGACCAGTAACGCAGCCGAAACTGCCATTAAAATACTGTCGGTTTCTTGCAAGGTCAGCGCGGAGGCGATTGCCGCCAAGGCCACCGTCGCGCCAAAGGAGAGATCAATTTCTGCGGCGCTGAGGACAAAAGTCATCCCCACCGCCATGATTGCGATAGTGGCCGTTTGACGTGCGATGTTCATTAGGTTCACCGAACTCAAAAAGCCTTTATCGTGCAACATCACCGAGAAGAAGATGAAAATGCCGACAAACACAAAGTAGATAATATAGTCGCGCCACTGAATCGGCTTTGCCTTTGGCGTTGGTTTGGGAATGTTTTTTTCGCTCATAGCTGATTTCCTTATTACTGGACGGCCGCCAGCAACTCCTCTTCTGTCATTCGTTGTCCCTGGATTTGCTTCACAATCCGGCCTTTATTCACTACATAAATCACATCGCAAAAACTGCCCACTTCGGCGTATTCACTGGAGACAAAAATCACTCCATTGCCTTGTTCCACATACTGGTTCACGATTTTCATAATTTCGTATTTGGCATTGATGTCGATGCCAAATGTCGGGTCATCAAGCAGCAGCACTTTGGCTTGAGTGGATAAACACTTCCCAATCACCACTTTCTGCTGGTTGCCCCCGGAGAGATAACGTACCGCCTGCGAGGCACCAGAGGTTTTCACGCCTAAGCGACGAATCGCGGTATCCACAATGTCTTGCCCCTGATGTTTATCAATCACCAAGGAGTGGGAGATGCGATCAAAAGAGGCCATCAGTAGGTTATCGAACACAGAAAAATCGAGCACTAATCCTTGAGAGCGTCGCTCTTCCGGCACCATATTGATGCCATTTTCAATCGCATCCCGCGGGGAGCGGATCTGTACTGGTTTGCCCTCCACCAGCACTTCGCCTTTCACTAGAGGGGTTAAACCGTAGATGGCTTGCAAAATTTCCGTGCGACCACTACCGAGCAAGCCCGCCAAGCCCACCACTTGTCCCGGCATCACTTTGAGCGAAATCGCATCCAATTCTTCGGTGGTCACATCACGCAGCTCAAGGAGTGGTGTTTTTTGGCCATCAATCGCCGGGCGCTGCCACTCAATTTGGGTATCACTTTTGTTGCCCAACATGGCTTCCACCAAAGCATCGACGGATGTATTTGATGTAGGCGTTTCCAGTACGCTATAACCATCACGCAACACAGTCACTGCATCGCAAATCCGCAGAATATCCGCCAAATAGTGCGTGATGTAGATGATGCTGATCCCACTCGCTTTGAGTTTTTCGATCACTCGAAACAACTCATTAATTTCGTTGTTAGACAATGAAGCGGTAGGTTCATCGAGCACGAGAATTTTGGCATCCAACGCGAGTGCCTTGGCAATTTCCACCAATTGCTGCTCACCCAAACTCAGCGTTTCCACTCGTTGGCTCGGGTCTATTTCAACCCCCAACAGCTCTAACAGCGGTTTGGATTGGCGCTCACGAGCACGGTTAGAAATCAGGCTGTGGCGAGCGGTTGGATGGTTGAGAAAAATGTTGTCGGCGATGCTCAACGTCGGGACGAGACTGAGATCCTGATAGACCATCGCAATCCCCGCCGCCTGCGCCGCTTTGGGCGATGAAAAGGTTACCGCTTGCCCAAAGAGACGAATTTCACCACCATCACGAGCATGGAAACCATTAATCAGCTTCACTAGGGTGGATTTCCCTGCTCCGTTTTGCCCCACCAGCGCATGGACCTCCCCCTGTTTTAAGGTGAAATCAACACCTTTCAAAACCGGAGTACCATCAAACCCTTTTTTAACGCCGCGGGCTTCAATTGCATTGCTCACATCGTCTCTCCCTGTCTTGAGTCAAACGCGGTCTGTCAGTAATCTGGCAGACCGCGGGTACACTTACTGCTTCAGCGCTTTTTGCACCGCTTCTGGCGCAGGACGACGCAGAGCCTGCTGCCAAGCCTCCAACAAGTTGTCACGCGTTACTGCACTCGCGCCCACGGTCACAAATGGTGGTGTGGGTTGTTCAAGTTTTGCTAAAGCACCCATGCGCGCCAAGGTTTGGCCTAAGTCATAAGGCAAGTCAGTCACAATGCCCGCCACATTACGTTGCTTAGCCATGTCCAGCGCATTCGCTGCCCCTAAATCCATGGTGATCACTTTGATGTCTTTACGACCTGCTGCGCGAGTCGCCGCGACCACCCCTTCAGCAATGCTGTCCCAAGGGGCATAAATAGCTTTAATGTCAGGATATTGAGTAATCATGGCCGAGGCGATGACTTCGCCGTCGTTGGCGTTAGCAATGCCACGTTTTGCGACCACTTCGATGTTCGGGTAGCTCTGTTGCAAATTAGCCAATGCCGCTTCATCACGTTGATTGGTCACGTAGTAGTTGGCTTCGTGGTAGATAAAACCGACTTTGCCTTTTTCATCCACCGCATCCGCGATGAGATCCGCCGCGATTTTGCCCATCTGCGATAAATCGTCGGTTACGATACCGGCGTAATCTTTGCCATGCTCAAAACCACTCGGCAGGTTACTGATCAACACCAACTTACTACCTTGTTCCACCGCCGGACGAAATGCCGCAGCACCGGATACCGGATCCACCACTAAGGAGATCAAAATATCGGGCTTCATGGCCATCGTGGTTTCTACATCGGTTTTTTGTTTGTTGGCATTAAATTCCGCATCGGTCACCGCCACGACTTTAATGTTGAGATCGGAGAACTTGTCCTTAGCACCTTCAATCAGAGCGTTCGACCAATCCGACGTGCTGTGCATCAAAATCGCAGCGGTATAACCTGCCGCGCGCACTTGCTGCTCTTGTTCAGTCGATAACACCACATCGGTATACGGCGTTGCCGCCTCACCCATCGGGCCTTTGGTTTCTGTCACAGCCATCGCATTGCTGCTTAACGCCATTAACAGACTGATACTTGCGACTCGACAGGTATTAACGATTCCTTGTTTGTTCATCTCTCTTCACCTTACTTAGGTATTAGGTGAGTATTAATATAGGTGTTTTGTAGGTATTTAGTGCGATCAAGATCGCGACATGCAACGATCACAAAGTGATAACAATCACAACCCTGAGTAATAATTGAGCATTTTGTTGTTTGGGCGCGAAGCATCAGCATGATGAATGGAATCACACCCCGAACACTCAGAGTGAAAATCACAAAGCGCAAAAAGAAAGATGCTGACTAGGTAAAAGATAGGTATTATTTCCCAAGCCCCCTCACCACAGAGACTATTTCGGTTTATGAGCTCCCTTGAAGTACAACGCATGAGTCTGACCAGCAGTATGTATCATCAACTGTTGGCGCAGCATGACATCTATTTTGTCGCGTTTGATGCCAAGGAGCAGATTGTTGCCAGCAACTACCCTGTCGCAACTTTAACCT